>SIAK01000035.1 GCA_009691805.1 Phycisphaerales bacterium | reverse complement strand
CCAGACCGATGAGCGAGGCACCGAACTTGAGGTCCTTCGCATAGAACCGATGCATAGGCATTCGGCACTCAAACATCGCGACCCGAACGGTGTCATTGTTGTGGCGGAGAAAGAACCCCGGCCTCAAATGATTAGGTATTCGCTTTCCCAGCGTCGCGGGCGAGCGCTCGACAAATCCGCTGCAAAGCGGCAGGTTCATTCGATGAGTGTAACCGCGCTGCGCTAGATTGCACATGCGTGGCAACAACGGGGCGCATTGGCGGACATTGCCCTCGCTGACGAGCAGTTTCCTCCAACTCCACCGCCTGGCGGAGTTCGCATCGCGGAAAAATCTCGCGCGACATCCACGGCGACTTTGAAGTCCTTCAAATCGCGTATGTCACAGCCGCTTCAGCGCTGTGGATCGCACTCCGAATCCGCAATCAGTAACCGCAGTCATAGTCCGACATCGGATCGTCAAGCCGCGGCTCGGTAACGAGTTGACCGCGCTCGATGATTCCCGCCGCCGGCGGCACCGTGCTTGACGCGATGCGAACGCCGTGATTGCAAAACTCATTCGCCCACATGCCAACATGACGCAAGATGCGCGCGATGATCTGCGCGTCGTTGATCAGCGAGGAGAATGTGACGCAAACTCGCTTGCTACTGCAGCAGGAATGAAGCGATCAGCTGGTTAGCCTCGTTCGAGTACGCGTTACTGCCGTTGACCACCAGCCCGTGAGTGCCACCGACGAGCTTGTAGTGGACGACCTGCCCGTTGCGGTAGGAATACTTCACGAAGGGCGCCGAGTAGCCGTTCGCGCCGTTTCCCGGGACGCCTGCGGCATCGGTCAATTGCGCGCTAGTTTCACCCATCGCCTGGGCAAAGCGGTAGATGCTCTCCTGACAGTGCATGAAGAAGGTGCCGGCGCCGGAGCCTCCCGCATAGGGAACGATCGTATCGGCCGTGCCGCTGATCGAGATGATCCTACGCCCGTTCGCCGGGGTGATCTGCTGGTCGTAGGTGTTGCTTCCCGATGCGTTGAACCAGAACGATCCATTGTGGTGCATCTTCGTGATCATCTGGGACACGCGACAGGCTGCCCGCTGGAAGGAATTGACATCGAGCTCGATCAGAAGCCGATTGGTCATGCCTGCGCCGTTCGAGCTTCCGTAGATCGAGATCCGCCCCGCGTCCACGTTGTCGTAGGTCTTGAGCAGGGCAATGAGGTCACGAATGAACGCGACATCGGGCGCCTTCGAGGCTTCGTTGTCGACGTTCCAACTCGTCAGGTATCCGTTGGGAGCCACGCGGATCGCGCTGTTCAGGTTGGTCCCCATCGAGTTGATGAAACTGGAGTTCCCTCCGTTGCCATGCAGCATGACTACGACTGGAAAGGGTCCCGATCCAGAAGGGACGAGGACGGCCGCTGTCCGGACGAAACCGGCCCGCTGCTGCGCCCAGGTCTGGTTGATCGAGAGCGTGGTGTTGGTCAGGCTCCCGTTCGAGCACATGCCCCACTGGTCAAGCAGTTGCGCGAGGTCTGCCCCGTTCACGACACCGCTATTATCAATATCGGCAGTGCCATCCGTTTCCCACTGGCTGAGCAGTTCCGCGAGGTCGATGCCATTTACTTGGTGATCGCTGTTAATGTCGGCGACGCACTGCCCGTGCGCATGGGAAGTCAAAAATCCGGCCGTCATGGCGGCGGCGGCGACAACGGACCACAAGGCGCGTGCGACTGACATGCCAGACTCCTTTAATGATAGGAATCCGCTTTCACAGCGTCGCGGGCGCGCGCCCGACAAGTCCACTGTGAAGTGTTGGTTTCGTGCCATCATCGTAACTGAGCAGTGCTTAAATGCAAATGTCTGGCGGCAATATTGCGCATTGGCGGACATTGCCCTCGCTGCGGAGCAGTTTCCTCCAACACCACCGCCTCGGCGGTGTTCTCATGGCGGGAAAATCTCATGCGGCGTCCACGGCGACTTTGAAATCATCATTGAAATCATCAAAGAAGTTTTTCAGTTCGCGCTCGTCACACCTGCCAGAGCGGTGGATCACAGTCATAGTCCGGAGGCAGATCGTCAAGCCACGGCTCGATGACGAGCTGACCGCACTCGATGATCCCCGCCGCCGCCGCCACCCCCACCAATGCCCTACCCGTGGCCCCGTGCTTGGCGCGATGTGAACGCCAACATGCCGCAAGATGCGCGCGATGATCTGCGCGTCATTGATCAGTGACACGACGCGCATCTCGTGGTGACATTGGGGGCACAGCAGCGGATCGACTTCGCAGACCTTCATGATCAAGCAAGATCAGCTCGCGTCACGAGCGCGACGGAGTGCGCCGTGCGTTCGGCGCACGAGTTGCAACTTGGAGCGAACACGCGGAAAGTCATGCGCTCCATTGCGACAAAGAATCTGCTCTCCTCCTGCGCTTCAGTAGTGGTCGAAAACGACCGTTGGATAGGTGGCCGAGCGGGTGAAGGCGTCGGTTTGCTGAACCGGTATAGGAGTTGTTACTCTTCTCGCGGGTTCGAATCCCACCCTGTCCGTTTTTTTTTGCGCGAGCAGCTCCGCACGCGAGGTGCGAGCATCGCGGGATCGTTGTCAAGTGATTAACTCGATAGAGGTGTGCATTGAATACTCCAATTGATGCCTGGTTTGTACGGGCTGGCAGCGGCGAAACGAAGGGTCCCTACAGCGCCGAAAAGATTCGCGACTACGCGCGCCGTGGGAAGCTCGTGCCCGCGCATCCGATTAGCAGCGATGGTTCAAACTGGACGACCGCGGGATCACACACATGGTTGTTTCATGCGAATGGAGCTGTTGTCGACACGGCGGTAGCCAACAGAGATGAACCTGAGGAGCTCGAGATCGGCGCGTTCGAAGTGGAGGTGAAGTTCAGCGTCACGCGAAATGGCATTCGCTCTTCATTCCGACCATTGAAGGATCTTGTCCACCTCGCGAATTCAGGAAAGATCACTGCGTTCGATGAAATCACGGAGTCCGCTGGGGGGCTAGTCGTTCCTCGTGGCTACGCGCGGGATCAACCCTGGTTTCCTGGCTACACACCCAAGGGATTGGCTTCGACTGATGCGAGAGAACCGACCGCCCGCGCAGTCGCGGTCCCCAAACCGAGCCGAACGCCTCAAACGTGGGGTTCAATCGCCGGACAGCTGATTGCGGTCCTCGCTGTGCTCGTGATTAGTTGGTTCGCAATAGCGAATTCGGCTTGGCGCTCGCAACAGCTCGCGGAGCGTGGGTACGGGTTGGAACTGCGACGCCTTGACCGTTCGGTGGAATGGGCATCGACAACTCAGGCGGTGCTGGCGCAAGAGGCGCGCGCGAGCGCCGAGCAAGCTGCGACATTTAGCCGCATTGCTGCGCGGTTTCGAGACAAGGAACGGCTCAGCGCTGCAGCTCAGCAGGCGTTTGTCGACAACAGATGGGTCGGTCGACAACTTCTCCCGAGGTCGCAAGCATCTTTGGCGGCTGGAGAGGTGCAAACGGCGGCTGTGTACGCGTGGCTCGCCGCTGAGAAGGAATGCCCGGACCCAAACGTTGTGAGTTATCTAATCGAAAAATGGGGAATGGAACGCCTAACCGGAGAACTGTCAGCCGCGGCATACGAGCGAGCAACAGCCGAGCTCATCGACCGAGCGCAACGAATGAAAGGAATAGCGCAAGCCATGAAGTTGCGATTGGATCAAGCGTCAGCGACAGAGAAACTCGCTATGGACAGATACTTTGAATCGGCTAACGCGCTGCAGAACATACCAATCTTTCAGCAGAAGTATGACGAATCGAAGGCGGTTGTAGATGAGCTCCTGCAGGACTTCGAGAAGGCGAAGGTACCCATGCAACTGCTTTGGCGACGTGAGGAGGATGCAAGGCGTGCAGCGTCTGAAGCCGTTCGCGCGCAGACCGACGTCGACGTCGCGTCCGAGCAACTGCAGGCAAGTAAACATTTTTTCCGATGGATGGCTTGGTCAGCATTGGGCGCTGGGGTTGTCGTAGGCGCCGCGCTTCTAAGATTCATTCCAGCACTGAAGCGTCAACTGAGTCAGCTGTCGCCCAAACTCGCAACTTCCTCAGAGGCTATTGGATCGGAAGCACACGCGACGGGTGCTGAAAGCGCCTCGAAGTACGGATCACTGATGCGTGTGTTTAGCCGATGGCAGACGGGAGCAGTTGTGCTGGGCGGCGCCATGCTTCTCGTCACGAGCTACACCTTGTTTTGGGCGTTAGGGCGATCAAGTACGAAGAGCGAATTCAATCAGGCACTCTGCGTAGAAGCGGCCAAACTCTGTACCGCAGAAACTGGGCGAGACCGAGCAGAGATCCCTCAACAATTGGATCAGTTGTTGATCCGCTTTGCCCGACAGGACTACCCACTCGAACCGAGCACAAAGGAAGCTGAGTTCAACCTCCGTGAGCGCCAGTCGATTGTTTGTTGGGCAAATCGGCGGCTAGAATTGGATGAACTGTCCTATGCGCACGCGACGCCGCTCTCGCCGCAGGACGAGGAATTGATCGTCGCTATTGAAGCACCGACGAAGAGGCAATCGGCGCATGGAAAAGTGCCCGAATGGGCGGAAGTCATCGCGTGGGATCCAGATCCGAAGGTGGTCACAGATGAGAATTGCGCCAAGCGAATTCTGGAAAGTGGATTACCTTGGCATGTGCGAGATAAACGCTCGAACATCGAGCTGTTGCTTGTGCCCGCTGGAAAGTTCATGATGGGAGCGAGCCCAGATGACGGGCAAGCGCCGGTCAATGAGCGACCGGTGCATGAAGTTGCACTGGGTTTGTCGTTCTACCTCGGCCGAACGGAAGTTACACAGGCACAGTGGTCGGCGGAAATGGCAGGAAACCCGAGCGAATTCAACTCCTTCGCAGAGAGCCACTCACTACCTGTCGAGAACATTTCGTGGGACATGATTCAAACATTCTGCACTCGTTCTGGATGTCGCCTACCCACGGAAGCCGAGTGGGAATACGCTTGCCGCGGAGGCCAGAGCGAACCAAGATCAGCCCCACTGGAGTGTGTGGGATGGTATCGAAGAACCGAGCAGTGGCGAACTTATTCTGTGGCTTCGAAAGAACCGAACGCCTGGGGTTTCTTCGACATGATTGGCAATGTTGCGGAATGGTGCGCGGACCCTGCCCGAGTATTCAGTGCAGTTCCATGTAAAGATCCTATGGGGCCTCCAAACGGTGAGAATCGGATAGTGCGAGGAGGGCCGTTCGGTGCGCTCTTCGTTGGATCGAGCAACGGCGAACGCGCATCCGATCGCTTCGAGCGTGCTCCGAATGTTGGAACCCCGTTTTTCGGATTTCGCATCGCGCGCAACCCGTGACGCATTCGATTTGACTGTGTGATAACGGCGGACAAAATCAGGTTCATTGGGCTCGCTGCGCCACTATTAACCGATCCGTAGAACAGCGCGATCAAATCTCGATGCGACTGTTTCGAGCGCGGAAGGGTTGACTGCTCGCGCTACCATTGATAGGAATTCGCTGTTCCAGCGTCGCGGGCGCGCTCGACAACTCCACTGCAAAGCGGCGGTTCCACGCGAAAAATGTAGCTGGCCAGTGCTGAGTTACGAATGTCTGGCCATAATGTTGCGCTCTGGCGACCTTGCCCGTTGCTGCGGAGCAGATTTCGTTCGTTCCCCTCTTGTCTCGACGGTGTTTGCGTCGCTGGAGATAGAAGGAAACTTCCATGCTACATCCACGGCGACTTTGAAATCTTTCAAATCGCGTGTGTCACAGTTGCTGCAGCGTGCGCGATCGCACGCAAATCAGCGATCAAAACCCGTAGTCATAGCCCGGCATCGGATCGTCAATCCACGGTTCGATGACGAGTTGACCGCGCTCGATTGTTTCCGTTGCCCGCGGCACCGTGCTTGACGCGATGCGAACGCCGTGATTGCAAATCACATCCAACCACATGCCAACATAACGCAAGATGCGCTCGATGATCTGCGCGTCGTTGATCAGTGACACGATGCGCGTCGCGTGATGGCATTGGGGAGTTCGCCTTTAAAGACAAACGTTCTTCTAACTCTCGTGAGGCGGCATTGCACGCGTCTCCTCAATCCGATGCTAAAGTAACCGAATGATCTGGCTTGGCTCCAAACGCGGCCACCTTTCCGATTGGGTTACTCAGCAGTGGGTTCATTTCACCGGGCGGCGCGTCAGCCTCGCGTCAGACCCGTGGCTCGCGGGGCCGATTGCCCCCACCACTGGTATCGGCCCAGATTACTTTGCGGCATTTGCCAGCGCCGAGGGCTTACGCCTTCACCAATCCGACACTTCTGCGGGCATCATTGCCGACTTCACCACGCTCCACGGCTCGTCCTTCGAGCCATCCAACGTCCATCCAAGCGTCGCCCATTTCTACGAGCAGACATCCGGTTACGAGTTGGACGCTTGGGCGGAGTGGACCTCCCCAGATTTGGTGGACACGATGAATCGGCGAGTTTGATCTCGCCAGAAACAGCGTGGTTCATGGTCACGAATCAATGGGCGCATGTGGTGTGCTGGTGTGGGTCATGCCGCGCATGGACGCGTTCCTTCGCGCCGGCGGGTCGTGGAATCGGTTGGTGAGTTATGAAAATATCGAACTGCGACTGCTGTCCGATGGAACGAAAGCGGCGCTTGGCGAAGGCCTTTCCATCACGCACATCTTGGTGCCGCGTCGGCAGGAATATTCTGTTACGGTTCGGAAGTTTGCTCGACGCGGCATTCGCATCGACGGTTCCTCCGCGCGGGTGATCTTGCGGGTGACGAAGGCCTTCCCAGGTGTGCAGCAGCCGCGGACTCGACGACGACCGCTTCCGTTCCAACGGGTTGACTAGAATCTCGAACCTCGAATCTAGAATCTCGAATCTCGAACTGGCCACGACTGCCTGCACGACTCCCCCCGCCCTCCGCTCTCTGCTCTCCGCTCTCCATTCATCACTCATCACTATGCGCTTCAACTCCACGAAATCGTTTCGCGCCCTTTCTGCTCTTGCTGCAACTTGCTTGACCGCATTCGGTCATTCGCAATCAACGGTTGCTCCTGTTGTCGCGCCTCCCGCAGCGCCTGCGGCTGTCGTCGATCTTCCGAGTGCATCTGAAATCGTCGCGAAATCCGCGCTTGCCACGGGTGCCGCTGCGATGCGCACGCATACTTCGCTCACGACGGTGAGTGGACTTGAGATTCAGGGCATGGGCATCAAGGGGACGGTGAAGTCGTTCTTGGCGAGCCCGAACCGCTCTTCGCAAATCACGGTCATTTCAGGCATTGGCGAGTTTCAGTCGGGCTATGACGGCAAGACGGGTTGGGTGGTTGATCCGATGAACGGACCACGCGTTCTCGCAGGCACTGAACTCGCGCAACTGTCGCGCGAGGCGGATTTCTTTAAGGATGTCGATCCTGGCTCGCAGTGGGATGAACTCACCACGACCGGCTCGAAAGAGTTCAACGGTCTCGCGTGTTGGGTCGTTGCAGCCAAGCGCGGCACAGAGAAGTCGACGCTGTACTTTGAGACCGCAACTCATTTGCTTCGTGGCGGAGAGATGGAGATGGATTCACCGATGGGCAAGATTCCTGTCAGCGCATTCATCAAGGAGTACAAGGAATTCAACGGCGTACAACTTCCTTCCGTGAGCCAGATCACACAAGCAGGTCAGACGGTTGTGCTCACCATTGAGTCCGCGACGTTTGACACTGTGCCAGAGACGCAATTCGCGCTGCCGAAGGTGATCGACGCACTCATCCTCGCGGATGCATCCGCCGATGCGGATGACGAGACCGAGAGCGATAGTTCTGCGCCTGCATCAGCGCCGACAACTCCCGCAACTCCCACAACTCCCGCAACTCCCACAACTCCCACAACTCCCGCAACTCCTAAGTAATCGCGGAATGAGTTCGATGTACGGCGCGTCGATGAAGCGAACCTTTTCGGGAGCACCATGCACATGTCTACGCGCGCTTCATTCGCACTTGTCTCTCTCGCACTCGTCTGCACGGGATCCCTGCTCGCCGCGTCGAGCACTCCATCGCAAAGTCCTCCTAGTTCTCCCGCCGCAAACACGGGATTGCCCGATGGTCGCGGCGTGGTGGAGCGATCCCTCAGCGTGATCGGAAGTAAGGAAGCGCGCGACTCCATCAAGTCGACGGCGATGAAACTCACGATCAAGTCGTTGATGGGAACGAGCAAAGTTTCCCTCACACTTCTCGAACCGAACAGAGTGCTGATGACGCAATCGGTCGAAGGTTCCGCGGCGTCGAGTGTGGAAATCGGATTCGATGGAACAACCGGTTGGATGAGCACACCGAACGCAGCGCCGCGCGTCCTGACGCCTGAGATGTGCGCGCAGTTTTCCAAAGGTGCCGACGCGCAAGAGCTCGCGCGTTCGCTCGACACGCGCTTCGTGACCTTCACCACCATCGGTGCCGAGACGATCGACGGCATCGACACATGGAAAGTCAAGATGGTCGACAGCGATGACATCGCGTCGACAGGAGCGTTCGCGAAGGCGACAGGTCTGCTGCGCGCGCTTGAAAACACGCAAAAAACGCCACAAGGCGAGATGACCTCACGCACGGTCTTTGATCGTTGGGAGCAGGTTGGACCCGTGCAGTGCTTCCGAGTGCTCACCGTCACGCAGTCAGGCGCGAAGCAGGACATCACCTTCGACGAGATCGCATTCAACGCCGTCAAGGATGACGCGATTCGCGCGCCTGCTTCGTTGCGAGCAACTCCGCCTACGCCTCAGCGATAGTCATCCACCTCCTCACGCCCGAGCGCATCAACCAGAGCGGCGCGCGTAGGTACCATCGCGTCCTATGTCGCTCGCGATTCAACTTGAACAGGTTTCCAAACGCTTCGGAAGCGTGCAAGCAGTCGACGAAGTTTCGCTCGAACTTGCCGAAGGTTCGTTGTGCGGATTCCTCGGGCCCAATGGCGCAGGCAAGAGCACAACCATCCGCATGATCATGTCGATCATTTCGCCAGACAGCGGAGTGCTGCGCGTGCTCGGCGGATCTGCGCTCGACAACAAAGATCGCATCGGCTACCTCCCCGAAGAGCGCGGGCTCTATCGCAAGATGCGTGTCGGCGAATTTCTTGCGTACATCGCGAAACTGAAAGGCGTGCATCCGACAGGACTGCAACATCGCATCAATGATTGGCTCGAGCGAGTGCAACTGCCCGCCGTTGCGAAAAAGCGCTGCGAAGAACTGAGTAAGGGCATGCAACAGAAGGTGCAGTTGCTCTCTGCGCTGATGCATCGACCGGACCTCTTGATTCTCGATGAACCATACTCAGGACTTGATCCGCTCAACTCGCGACTCATCACCGAACTCATTCGTGAGGAGCAACGCCGCGGCGCGACCATCATTTTCTCGACGCATCAAATGCACACCGCGGAAGCGTTGTGCGACCGAGTGCTTCTCATCAACAAGGGCAAGAAGGTGCTCGACGCGAATCTCAGCGAACTTCGCGCGCAGCATGATGGCCGCGGCATCATTGTTGAACCTGCGGGCGATCCAACGGCGTATATGCACGCGGCACTCGCAGCAGGATTCGCCGCGCATGCGGAGTCCACAGAGAAGGGACTCGTAGAGATTGAATTGCGCGAAGGCATCGGTGGCAATGACGCATTGCAAGCAGCGCTCGCCGCTGGCGCGTGTCGCACGGTGTCGCTGCGTCGGCTAAGTCTTGAGGATGTGTTCGTGCAACTCGTCGGTGGCTCGGTCGCGGAGCTTCGCGGTGAAGGAGGAAGTGCAGATGTCTGATTCCATGAAAACGGGCGCGCGCAAACGATCCTGGTGGAGCCGCACCCGCACGATCAGTTGGCGCGAATTCAAACACACCGCGCTGACCAAGGCGTTCTTCTTCGGCGCGATCGTCGTGCCCATGCTCATGATGGGCGTGCTCTTCTTGATTCCATTGATGATCGATCGCGAAGCGCCGCCCATTGTCGGCACCGTCGCAGTCATCGATCCCACCGGGCGCGTCGCGGCAATGGCGCAACACACGATTGAAACTGAAGGCGACACAGGGCCCTTCGGTGATCTTCCGCCTGAGGCGAAGGCGCAGCTCGACGGCATGAACAGCGCGATGCCACAAACACCGGGTGCTGCGGGCATGCTCGACGCGATAGACGCGCGCAGCGAAATCGATCTCACATGGCGCGTCTTCGCCGAAGATGGCAAAGACGGCGCACCGACGCTTGATGCACTGAAAAACGAGGTGCAATCAGGCGATCTCATCGCGCTCGTCGTCGTGACCGCGCTCGGCGCGAACGCGCGCGCGACGGACGCGGGCGCGTCGGGTCTCATGATGTTCGTGCCCACTTCTGCGAGCCCAAAGCATCAACGGCTCATCGGTCGCGCATTCGAAAATGCCTTGCAAGATGCACGAGTGCAATCGCTGGGGATTGATGACGCGGACTTCGAGCGCGTGCGCAACCACCCTGCTGCTGAGACCTTTCGCATCTCGCCGGCAGGCGACGAGGCGTCGGAGATCGGAGAAGCGCGCATGCTGATTCCCGCGGGATTCATGTTCCTTATGTGGATCAGCGTCTTCACCAGCGCGAATCAATTGCTGACAAGCACGATTGAGGAGAAGTCCAACAAGGTGATGGAAGTGCTGCTCGCTGCGGCAAGCCCGATGCAATTGCTCGCTGGAAAAATCTTCGGACAAGCACTCGTGTCCGTCATTATGTTGGTTATGTATGGCGGCGCCGCGATTGCGGGGCTCACGGCGGCGTCGATGAACGATCTCATCACGCCCACCGATCTCGTGCTCTTCACGCTCTACTTCATCATGGCGTACTTCATGATCGCGACATTGATGGTCGCTATCGGCAGCGCGGTGAGTGACTTGCGAGAAGCGCAATCGCTCGTCGGACCCGTGATGATCTTGCTGATCATTCCCATCATGTTATGGCTGCCCATCAGCGAGAGTCCGAACGGAATGCTCGCGACCATCGCATCTTTCGTGCCGCCGGGCATGCCGTTCATCATGATTCTTCGCGTGACTGCGGCGAATGAACCCGTGCCGCTCTGGCAGATCATCGCGTCTCTCATTTGGGGTTACGGCGCGATGTTTGGGATGCTCTGGCTCGGCGCACGCATCTTCCGCGTCGGCGTGCTGATGCAAGGTAAGCCGCCCACGCCTAAGGAATTGCTGAAGTGGGCCTTCGTTCGCTGATTGCACACACGGGAGCGCATCGAACATGATTGAACTCAGCGCGTGGTTGCTTCCGATTGCAGCCATCCTTGGGCTGAGTGTGATCGTTGCACTCGCGGTGCGCGCGCTCGGTGGTGATCGCGCGAAGGGTCGACGACGATGTCCGAAGTGCTGGCATACGTTTGTTCCGAAACTCGCAGAAACAGTCGTCGAACTTCGCTGCGTGGAATGCGGGTTTCTTGCGCAATCGGAGGTGGAACTCGCGCGACCGCGACGGCATTGGCTGCTCTGCGGAATGTGGATCGTCTGCGCTGCCGCACTCGCGCTTGCGATGTATACGCATTTCGCCGGCACGAATTTCTGGACGCTCGCACCAACGCGCGTGTTGCTATGGTCGATCGATTTCTCCACGCCGTCCACGCAATCACATCCCGCGCGCGACGAACTCGTGCGACGAATCATGCACAGCGGCTGGTCGGACGCGTCACAACAATCGCTCATGCAGAGCATGCTCGCGCGCCACGAAGGACTTGACGCAGAAGAAGCTCGCGTGTGGAAGCTGCAATGGGAACGACCGCTGCGCGCGTGGCTTGCAACGGTCGATGCGAGCGATGCAACGCGCGACGCGCTGCTGCAAGTTCCGATCGAAGTTGCTGTCGATGCTCCGTTACGACTCCTCGCGCGCGCGCCGATGCAACTCGTTTTCAGGGTCGATGAGTTCTGGCCAGAGTCGATCGAGGGTCGCCTTGAACTCCTCTCACCGCTCGGTGAAACACAGTCGGTGCTCTTCGACCCTGCGGGCTATCGCGGCGCACGCACTGCGTTTGAATTCGCGCCACTCGGATGGGATGCGCATGAAGGCGAGCCACTCGCCGATGTGCAGTTCATCGTGCGCAGTTCGTGGCGAACGAAATCGACCGACAGCAAGCCTGCAGGCGCATGGATTCCACTCGCAGAACAGTCGATGTCGATTCCGTTGCATCAAGCAGTCGCGCGCGAAACACTGCTCACGCCGTACGACAACGCGAGTTTGCGCGAAGCGGTCAGCAGCGCGTTTCGCGATGGACTCGTGCGATGGACAGGCGTTCCTTCGCGTGCAGGATTGCGATTTGATGTTGGAGCAACGGCAAGCACAGACTTCCGCGACATCCTCATCGGTGTGCGCGCGACGATTCGTCACAACGCACACATCGTGCGTGTTTCAAGATTGTGGTGGAGCGCGCACGAAGGCAGCACGGTCGGATGGAGCATGTCGCTCGAACACGCCGCCGAACTCGCGCGAGCAATCGAGGGGCAACCACAAGGATGGACACTCACTCTCGAAGGCGACGCAGAAATCGCTTCTTTTCTGCTCGCTGAAACCATGCGCGACGCAACCTTGCCTCCCACCCTTCCAATCCCGTACTTCTCAGGAGTTGTCGAACTCCCGCTCACGATCACCGACTACACAACGCCCGCACCCCCGCGTCGCTTCGCACCCGAATTCTTAACTTCGCCGTCGAACCTCTGAGTCCGTTTGTTTTTCACGTTCACGATTGGGGTCCTTCTGGCGAGATCCGGTTGCGCGGTGTTGTTGAGTCTGTGAGGAATCGCAAACCGGGCAGGGACGAGGCTCGAACCCCAGTGCAACGTGGGATCGGCGTCCGATGAGCGTTGACCTTCCACGCAGGCGGCTCCCGAGGGCTTTGCGCTGGAGGCATGGTCGTCGTCACGGAACTTGAAGGTGAGCCGAACCCTTGGGGTTCAGAAAGGTTCGAGGCATGGTGCCTGACCGCCCACCAGAAGGACCTCAATCGCGAACGCGCGCACTGTAACTCGAATTGGCGCGGAAGTCGGCGGCGACGTGCATTCGCGCAAATTCGCGTCCGCGTGGATTGTTTGACATCCCTCGCATCGGGCGGCATGATGCCACCCTTGCGCGCGACCTCTGCGCGTCGTCCTGATCATCGCACCTGTTGAGTAATTTTCATGCGTACCCGAACTCACTGCCTCACGACACTCTCCCTCGCTGCTGCTGCCCTCGTCGTCACCACGATGACGGGTTGCCAATCGAATCCAAACGATGTGAGCTTCAACAGCGTGAAGGGCGACCTCACTCCTGAACTCTTCAATGTCTCGGAGTCGCCGTACGATGTTGATCGAAACGTCGCGATGAACTTCAATCAGAACCTTCGCATGTTCTGGGATGACATGGGCTATGTTTGGATGACCGACCGACCAAGCAGCCTCTCGAACTACCCAATCATTGATACAGGCGGCCAGCCCTGAGTTCCGTGGTTCGCCCGAACCACACGCTAGCAGCAGAAACAGACGATATCGAGCCACCCCGCGAGGGGTGGTTCTCTTTCCATAATGCTTCCATCGCTCGCGTGCGCTGATGTCGCGACTTCCTTCCATCTTCCTGCCGCTCAAACTCGCCGCGCGATTCGCGTCGAGTTTTCATCCGAGCGCACTTCCGCAGCAGTTGCAACGCAACTACGCGCGCGAATTGTTGTCGTGGGCGTTCTTGCCCACGATGCTCGCCGTGATTGAAGGCGGCACGCTCTCGATCATCGTCGGCAAAGCATTCGCAGGGCAACCTGGCGTCACCGAAGGCAGCCTCAATCTCGCGATCGCTTGGGTGACTGCGGCGCCGAATCTCGCGAACACGACGAGCTTTGTTTGGGCGGCGCTCTCGCGTGGACGCGACAAGGTGAAGTTCATCAGCGCACTGCAAATCGCAACGGCGATTCTCATCGCGCTCGTTGCATTGCTTCCACGCGACGGCAACGGACTGCTCGGCATCTGCATACTCGCAGGTCTCGCGCGCGCAACATGGACGGGCGTCATCACCGTGCGCACCGCAGTGTGGCGCAACAATTATCCGAAGGCGGATCGGGCAACGATCGCAGGAAAGATGGCGACCGTACAAGCGCTCGTGCTTGCGGCAGCGGGATTACTCGTTGGTCAAGTGATGGACCTCTCGCCGCGCAACTACCAGTTGCTCTTCCCATTGCTTGCGCTCGTAGGTTTGCTCGGCAATCAAATCTACGCGACGGTTCGACTTCGCGGCGGCAAGAAACTCATGCACGCGGAACGCACTGGTCGCGCGGGTGGTGTTGGTCTCAATCCCGCGGGCATGGTGCATCTTCTGCGAGATGACAAACTCTACGCAGAGTTCATGGGATGGATGATGGTGTATGGATTCGGCAATCTCATGCTCGGTCCTCCGATCGCGTATGTCCTGACGCAAGAATTGCACACCACCTATCTCGAAGGCATTCTCGTCAGCAGTGTCATTCCACTTGCCGTGATGCCGCTCGCGATTCCGTTGTGGGCGCGCATGCTGGATCGATGTCATGTGATCGAGTTTCGCGCCGTGCATGGTTGGACTTTCATTGTGGCTTCCGCGCTTTGCACCGCCGCAACGGTCATGCATTCCATCTGGCTCTTCTATCTCGCGGGTGTTGCGATGGGCATCGGCTACGCGGGAGGCACACTCGCGTGGAACCTTGGCCACCATGATTTCGCGCCTGCTGATCGGGACAGTGACTACATGGCGGTCCATGTCACGCTCAACGGTGTGCGAGGGCTCATCGCGCCCATCGTCGCGTGGGGGCTGTATGCGTGGCTTGCACCGCTTGGATTCAGCGGCATCGTCATGCTTATCTGCACTTTGGTGAACGTGGCGGGGATGATTGGATTCATCCACATGCGCCGCAAGCTTCGCAAGAGCGCGCTCGCAATTCTTTGAGTTCAACACGGGAAGTCTGATAGACTCGCCGATTCGCCCCAATGCTTCCCGAGGCATGGAGCGGCGGTTTCTGTCGTTGCAGTTTTGCAACGGCCCGTGTCATCACTCTCGGAGGCCGCGATGGCGGCGTGTACTGGAACAGTTTTTCTATGGTCGATTACAACCTGATTGAAGATCTCAAGCTCGACTTCGGCGATATGGACACGCTCTTGCGTGAATCCCTCGGCGATGAAGCCGCCGACGGCGACATGGAGCACTTTCTCACCGACGATCTCGCGGGTCTTGCCGCGGGCAGTCTCCGCAAGGGACGCGTCGTGGGCTTCTCGGGCAACAACGTTGTCGTTGAAGTTGGACTGAAGAGCGAAGGTCTCATTGACCGCAACGAGTTTGATGACGCCGACATCGCCGTGGGCGACGAAGTCGAAGTCCTCCTCGAAACACTCGAAGATGAAACCGGCGGCATTCGCGTTTCGAAGCGCAAGGCCGATCGCATTCGTGGTTGGGAAGCAATTCTTCTCCACAAGAAGGAAGGCGATGTTGTCGAAGGCAAGTGCCTCCGCAAGATCAAGGGCGGTCTGCTCGTCGACATCGGCGTGCCCGTCTTCCTTCCCGCATCGCAAGTCGATGTGCGTCGTCCACAAGACATCGGCGAGTTTGTCGGTCGCACCTTGCGCGCCGTCATTCTCAAGATCGATGAAGAGCGCCGCAACATCGTCATCTCGCGTCGCAAGCTCATCGAAGAAGAGCGCGAGAACGCGAAGAAGCGTTTCCTCGACGGCGTGAAGGAAGGCGATCTCATTCGCGGTTTCGTCACGAACATCGCGGAATTCGGCGCGTTTGTCGATCTCGGCGGTCTCGATGGCTTGCTCCACATCACCGATATGTCGTGGGGTCGCGTGAATCATCCTTCTGAAATCGTGCGCATTGGCGACGAGATCGAAGTGAAGATTCTCAACATCGATCGTGAGCGTGAGAAGATTGCGCTCGGACTCAAGCAGAAGGAAACTTCGCCTTGGGAACAAATCGAGAAGAAGTACCCAGTCGGCTGCCGCGCCAACGGTGCGGTCGTCAGCCTCATGTCTTACGGCGCATTCGTGCGACTCGAAGAGGGCATCGAAGGTCTCGTGCACATCTCCGAGATGTCCTGGACACGCCGCGTCAATCACCCGAGTGAAGTTGTCGCTGTCGCACAGACGGTCGATGTTGTCGTCCTCGACATCAACAAGGAGAAGTTGGAGATCTCGCTCGGCATGAAGCAGACCGAGATCAATCCTTGGGATCTCGTTGCCGAGAAGTACGGTCCAGGCACCGTCATCGAAGGCAAGGTTCGCAACCTCGCGAACTACGGCGCGTTCATCGAGATCGAACCAGGCATCGATGGTCTGCTCCACGTGGGCGACATCAGCTGGACGAAGAAGGTCGGTCACCCGAACGAGCTGTACAAGAAGGGTGATGTCGTGAAGTGCGTTGTGATTGATGTCGACCAAGAGCGTCAGCGCGTTGGTCTTGGCGTCAAGCAATTGCAGGAAGATCCGTGGAGCGAAGCAATTCCTTCCGCGTATCGCCCAGGCATGATCGTGAAGGGCACGATCACGAAGATCACGAACTTCGGCGTGTTTGTCGAACTCGAAGACGGTCTCGAAGGTCTTCTGCACATCAGCGAGCTCTCCGATCAAAAGGTCGAGAATCCGCAAGATGTCGTCAAGGTTGGACAAGAAGTCGACGTCAAGATTCTCCGTGTCGACACCGACGATCGCAAGATCGGTCTCAGCCTCAAGCGTGCTCAATGGGGCGCCGCGGTTGAAGAGAACAAGGCGCAGCAACAAGCCCAAGGCGAGCCAGGCGAGAAGAAGACTCGTCAGCCACGCGAAGGCGGACCAGCACGCGGCGGTCTCGACGACCACGGCGCAATGGGCTCCGACCGCTTCGAGTTCTAAGTCAAGCGCCCGCCAGTTTTGAAACATTGCATGCACCCCGCCCCGCGACTTGTCGCGGGGCGGTTTTCATTTTGCGCGCGCTGAAGCGTTTATGATTAGACCGCGAATTCTATGTGGATCTTGTGCAAATGGGCATTATGTTCACACTATGCAAATTGAACTCGCGCTGATGCTCTCTTCGCTCCTTGGATTCGGTGGATCGGTTATGCCTGCAACCAACGTGACGAGTTCGCCGTCAAGTTCGCCATCAAGTTCACAGGGCATACTTCCGCCCTACTCCGCTATCGAAGGCTCGCTCGAGTTTTCAAACGAACTCATCGTGCGACCGAAGCAGTCACTCACTCGCGCGCAACGTACACAAGCGATCGCACTGCTCGGCCGCGAAGTGCTGCGGTATCACGCGGCGACGGATGAGTTCATTCTCTCGAACTCCTCGTTTGTGGAGCCACTCGGCTCGTATGAAAATCGACGCAGCCAATCACTGCTTGCATCGGGACTCTTTCAGTACTCGCATCCGAATTGGACGGTCTATCCGTGCCTGATTCCAAATGATCTACTGCTCGCCGACCAGTGGCATCACTTGATGATGAAGTCGCTTTCTGCGTGGGACATTTCAAGCGGGTCGCCTTCGGTGATTGTCGCCGTGACAGACACAGGCATCGTGACGCATGAAGATTTGACGCATCGCGTCCCTGGTTACAACGCCGTGTCGCAGGTGGCTGAAGCAGATGGCGGCGATGTCACAGACATTCACGGTCACGGCACGCATGTTGCTGGATGTGCTGCAGCGACGGGCGACAACGAGGTCGGCGTCGCGGGAACAGGATGGAATCTTTCCGTCATGCCGATTCGAGTGAGCGAAGCCACCAATGGCGGCGCGTCCTATGAATCGCTACTCGAAGGGTCGCGTTGGGCGATTGAGCATGGCGCGAAAGTAACGAGTGCGAGTTACTCGGGCATTGGCTACGACGCGATTGAAACAACGGGCGCGTACATTCACTCGCTCGATGGTTCGCTGATGTGGGCCGCGGGAAACTCCGGGGCCAATCACAGTTCGTGGGACTTTGAAAATGTGCTCGTGATCGGCGCGAGTGATCCGAATGATCAGCGCGCGTGGTTTTCAAGCTATGGCCTTGGCGTCGATTTGTTCAGCCCCGGCGTGGGCATCCTCAGCACGACCCCTGAAGGTTCGTATCAAGCGTGGAGCGGGACGAGCATGGCGACTCCTGTTGCCAACGGTGTGCTCGGCGTGATTCGCTCGGTGAATCCAGCACTTTCCGCGCGCCATGCGGAGTACATCCTTTTACACGCGTGCCAGATTTGGGGTGGCGTGAGCAACTCTGAAGAGTGGGGATTTGGCAGAATCAATTTTCACCTCGCAGCAGATCAAGCGATCGCCGCGATGTCGCCGCAGGCGCCGATCGCGCGCAACGATTTCAAACAATCGTTCGTCGCTTCGACCGTCGACATCGACGCGCTCATGAATGACTACGACGCGAACATGGATGCACTCGTCATCGATTGGGTTGCGAGCGCCAGTTCACAGGGTGATGTCGTGACGTTGCTCCCTGCGAACGGGACGTCGCTGCGCGATCAAGTTCGCGTGGTTGGCAATGTCAACGCGCAACCGGGCAATCGCACGATCCCCTATCGATTGCGCGAGCCCATTTCGGGCGCGAGATCCGACGCTGTGATCACCGTCAATCTCGCGCCGCTGCACAGTGGATCGAATCCTGTTGGAGAACTGCCAGGACTTGCATGCGAGTACTACGCGCTCGGCGCGTTGAACGCGCTTCCTGATTGGTCGCTGTTGACGCCGTACATGCAAGAAATTGTTCCACAAGTGAATATTGCGAGCTCGGGCAACAACTTCGCGAACAGCGGACGCGCCGATCAAGTTGGCGCGGTGTATCAAGGGTGGCTGCGCGTACCGACGGCCGGACTGTGGACTCTCGCGATCACTTCGGATGATGGATCACGCATGTACGTCGGATCGGAGCTCGCGATCAACAACGATGGACTCCACGGGATGCAGACCGTGTCCGCGCAGCTTGCGCTCGGTGCGGGCATGTATCCAATTCGTTTGGAGTTCTTCGAAAACGGCGGCGGTGCTGGATTCATCGTGTCATGGAGTGCCCCGGGATCCTCGAGCCAAGTGATCGCGCCCGAGTTCTTCTTTCATGGCGGCGGCGAATCTCGCGCCGATCTCAATCATGACGGACGCATCGACGCTGCGGATCTCAGCATGCTGCTCGGCATGTGGGGAACTGCCAACGCGAACGCAGACATCAACCTCGATGGCATCGTGAACGCGATTGACCTGTCCATCCTTCTCAGTGGTTGGGGCGAGTAAATCGCGACGCACTGCGCACCGAAAAAGAAACCACCCCGCGGCAAGCCGTGGGGTGGTGTGGTGTAGCGCCGCAATTGATTTTTGTAGCTCGTTAGCACAATGCGATGAACGCGAAGAGTGCAAGAAGCAGGATCTTGCGGCGGTTGTCACTTGGAGTGAGTATGGTGGACAGAATCATGGCAGCCTCGTGTATTCAGTTGTGCGCTCGACTTGGTCGAGCGGGTTTCGCAAACATCGTTCGGATTGAGCGATGTCTGCGTTCAGTCGAACTGTGCCACGGAATTCTGACCGCGCCAATCTTGTGCATCGCATTCTGCATTCTCCCCATCACATCGAGCTCCGTCTGCGCAGTTTGTGCCGTGCATGACAAGCCGGAAACCGCGTGGAGCGCGTCTGATGCGCCTTCGCTTGAAAGTGCGATTGGCGCTTTTCTCGCGACGCGACGCTGGCTTGATGCGGCAAACGTCCCGAAACTCGACGATCCGTCTTCCGCGATCACGCTTGAAGGCACGACGATGGTGGTCGTCCTTCTTCGCACATCACAGGGCCGACTTGTCGGCATCGGCGAAGACGCGCAATCAGATCCATTGATGCTGCGCCGCGCAGTTGGTCGCGCGTTCACGAAGGCACTCGGTCATGCATCGATCGCAAGCGTGCGTGCAAGTCTTGGCGACGATGTTGGAAAGGCGCTCTCGATTGAGATTGAACTCTGTGGCGCTTCGACGCCGCTGCTCGGTCGCACGATGCAAGATTGCGCGATGCGCGTTTGTCCTGGCATCGACGGCATTGCACTTCGGCGCGGTGCCACGACCTATCGACTCTCTCCCGCCCGTCTGCTCGCCATCGATAGCGCCGAAAGACCTGAAGGCGCGATTCGATTGCTGCTCTCTGACGCAGGACTGCCGAGCGAAGATCTGCCGCAATTGCATGCGCGCGATTCAGTCTCGCTCAATTCGTTTCGCTCGACTCGCGTTGCGCAACCGAATCCGACTGCACTGCCTGTTGCAGTCACGCGCGCGGGGCGATTGATCTCGCTGCATGAGTGCACGCGAAGCGAGCAAGGATTGTTTCTTCACGCACTCGTGACGCGACTTGCGCATGATGTGGTTTCACTTCCACAAGGAGACATCGCGATCGTCACTGGAGATTACGACGCGATCGCGGCCACGCATGAGCCCGCACTTGCGAAAGCGCGCGAACAGGCGCTCGTCGCGTTTGCGCTTGCGAACGCGGCTGCTTCGACCCAGTTACCCGATGCCTTGCGCGACTCCACGCGTGCGCGGGCAACACTAGCGTTGCACGCAGTGTTGCATGCACCCGAGCCGACAACGCCAACGATCGAAGCGTTCGCGTTGCTCGCGCTGCATGCGCTCGAACCATTGCAAGATCCAACGCTCGTCGCAGCGCGCGCCACGATCATCGCGCGACTCATCGATCCTGCGAGAGGTTCGAAGGAACCAGATTCGCTTGCACTCGTTGCCGCTGCCCTGTTGCGCGCAGGTTGTGCAGAAGGCAACGCGATCCTCACGCAAGCATGGACGCTCGATGAAAATACGCAAGCTCGCAATCTTGCGTGGCTCGCGATGGCGGAGTCATTGCTTCCAACAACCACACACACGAACGAACTGCAAGCGCTCGCTTCGATGCTCACGTCGCGACAACTTGTCGACACAAGCAACGGTGCACCCGAAGATCTTCTCGGTGGATTCGATCTCGTCTCGCGCAGCGGCGCGCAAGCTGGCGGTCGTCTCAGTAGCGTCGATAGTCAATCCACGCGCGTGACATTCGCACTCGCGCTGCTGCTTGCCGATCCACGCTTCGTCGAGGAAGTTCATCTTGGCGAACGCGCCCGCACACAAGCACTCGCCCTGCGATTCCTCCGTCAACTCGCGCTTGATGCGCCGCTCACCGATCTCATGCGTGATGGGGCAGATGCATCAGACCGGATTCGCGGCTCACTCGGCACCTATCGCGCCCCACTGGCGGCACAGGCGATGGCGGTGCTCGCAGTGACCGAGAGTTTGCGCGCGCTTGATGCGCGAAGCGCGATGCTCAACTCTGAGCAGTCGAAAAACACCCCGAAGTAGCGAATTTCGCCCATCTGAATGGCACATTCTCCGATGTTTCGGTCGTCGATCGGCCGACTCTTCCGTATATTGGACATTGTCACGCGTTCCGCACTCTTGGAGATTCACGAATGCATCGATCTGCTCTGGCTTCTTCGCTCGCCGCTCTCGGTACATCCATCGCGCTCTTGGGCGTGACCAATGACGCAGCGGCGCAGAATCTCTCCGATCGCATCAAGGCCGTTGCTGCGCAGCGTCAACAAGCTGAAGCGCACAACACAACTAAGAGCGCGATGCTCGGAGCACTGCTTCGAACACAAATCGAAGTGAACTTCGAGAACACTCCCGCGCGCAAAGCATTCGAATATCTCCAAACTGCGATGGGCGTGAATTTGTTGGTGCGCTACGCAGGTGAAGGTGGCGACATCGGCATCGACGCTGATCAAGAAATCGATCTTGAGATTACGAAGATCGACGCACTCGGCGCGATCGAACGACTCTGCGAAATCCTCGGCGCTGAAGAATCTTGCACGTGGCAATTGCGCGACGGCTTCATCGAGATCGGACCAAAGGAACGACTCGCTGCGCCATCCGCGCGCTACATCAAGATGTATCCGATTCAGGACCTGCTGTTTGAAGCACCAAACTTCACGAACGCACCCGACTTCAATCTCAGCGCCGCGATGAGCCAAGGTAGTGGCGGTAGCGGCGGTGGTAGTGGCGGCGGTAGTGGCGGAAGCGGCGGCGGTGGTGGTGGATTCGGCGGCGGCGGCGGCGGCGGAAGTGGTGGCGGCGGAAGTGGCGGCGGCGGTGGCGGCGGTGGTCTCATCGGAGATCCTGGCGAAGCTCCCGAACAGAAAACCAAGGAAGAACTCGCCACGCAGATCATGACCATGATCAAAGAACTCGTTGAACCCGAAGGCTGGATCGACAACGGTGGTAGTTGGTCGACGATGCAGTTGTATGAAGGCGTGCTGATCATTCGCGCGCCTGATTTCGTGCATCGCCAGATTGACGGCTACCCATTTGGCCCTAGCGGCGGCCCTGCGGCTGCTGCGTCCGTGAGCACTGCGGAAAGTCGCTACGTCACGTTTACGCCGAAGATTTCCTTCGCGGAAAATCTGAAGTTCCGTGATGTGCCGGTGCAAGGCGCAGCGGGCGGCAGCGGCAACAATGCGCCGAATCCGTAAATCCTTGAACGCACACTTGATGTTTCAAACTCGCCCTGATGTTCAGGGCGAGTTTTTCTTTACCGTCACTGCACGCATCTCGACCGCCGCACAACTACCCTTCGCTCTTCTCGCATGACGACGCTCCCCGCTGGCTCACCATTGAACTCCACGCGCAAGAGCTCGCGACTGCGACAGGATCTGCATGCGTGTACAGGCGATGGTCTCACCTACTCGCTCATGTTCGGCATGGGCGAAACATTTTTCGCAGCGTTCGCACTCGCGCTCGGATTTTCTGATGTTGTCAGTGGACTCATCGTCGCACTCCCCCCGCTCGCAGGCGCGATCTTGCAACTTGGTTCACCCTGGGCAGTGCGAAAACTTCAGAGCCCACAGCGTTGGATCATGCTGTGCGCAACCGTGCAAGCGCTGTCGTTCGTGCCGCTCATCATCGGCGCAATCGTTGGCGCGTTGCCTGTTGCACTGCTCTTTGTTGTGGCTGCGCTCTATTGGACGGTGAATCTCGGAGCGGCCGCGCCGTGGAACACGTGGGTTGGACTCATTTTTCCTGAACGCATTCGCGCCCGCTATTTCGGCTGGCGCAATCGTTGGTGCCAACTTGCGATTCTCCTCGGACTCATGAGCGCGGGCGCGATCCTCGCGCCGATGGAGAAACACGGACACGCGCTTTGGGCGTTCGCGCTCATCTTCACCATCGCGGGACTCGCGCGCGCGTCAAGCATTTTCTATCTGCGCCGCCAAGCAGATCCGCCCAATTTTCCAACGGCCACGCAGCCGATCAAATTGCATCACGTCGCGACGAAGTTTGGAAGGCGACCTGATGCGACACTCATCGCGTTTCTCGTCGTCATGCAACTCGGCGTGCAAGTCGGACAGCCCTACTTCAACCCCTACATGCTCTCAGAGCTTGCACTCGGACCAAGTTGGTACCTGGCGCTTGTTGCGATGAGCTTCGCAGCCAAGAGCGCGACGTTTCCATTCTGGGGCTGGCTTGCAGGAAAACTGGGCGCGCGGCGCGTCCTTGTCGCGAGCGCCGTGGGCGTTGCACTCCTCGCGTTACCGTGGCTTTTCTTGCGAGATCCGTGGCTGTTGCTCGCGGCGCAGATCTTCGCAGGTGCGATGTGGGGTGCGTTTGAATTGTGCACGTTCCTCTTGTTGCTTGAAACAATTCCCGCAGAACGTCGCACCGCCGCGATGAGTGGTTTCTATCTGCTCAACGCGATTGCGATGGTTGGCGGAGGCCTGATCGGCGCGCATTTTCTCGCGGCGGATCATTCTGCCGATGGATATGCGACGATCTTCACACTCTCGACTGCCATGCGCATGAGTGCGCTCCTCATCGTTCCGTTCATCCACACCGAAGTCCTCCATCCGTTCCGCATCATTTTCGCGCCGTTTGGTGGACGCATGGGCGT
>SIAK01000034.1 GCA_009691805.1 Phycisphaerales bacterium | reverse complement strand
TTACAGGCGTGTTTGTGCTGATCGCGCTCGGTACGCCGTGGCTCTGGCTTGCCGTGCGTGAAGTCGGATGGGAAACACTGCGCGCGGCGTTTGATCGCGAAGTCTTGCAACGCGCGAAGGAAGGCGCGGAAGGTCACGCAGCACCGCCTGGTTACTACCTTGTCACACTCGTCGCGTTTTTCTTCCCCGGATCTCTGCTCGTCGCGCTTGCATTTGGTCGACTCTGCACGCGTGCGTTTGCGTTGCCTCACGATGCGAGCGCGAAGTTCTTCACGCGACTGCGCCGCCGCTTCTGCAGTGTGCGTGGGCGCGACGCGGAACTGCTGTTGTTCTTCTGGTGCGTGCCGACATGGCTCGCATTTGAACTCATCGTCACGAAATTTCCGCACTACATTCTGCCGATCTACCCAGCCATTGCGCTCTTCACTGCGCGCGCGATCATCGGTGGCGTGCGCGCGCTGCCGACCAAACTCAACGGCGCGGATCGATTCGGATTCGGCGTTTGGCTCGTCGTTGGACTCTGCTTGCTTTTGCTTGGTCCCGCACTATTCCTCGTGCTGCAAGCGCTCGGTCACACCGCATTCAACAGCGTGTCGTGGCCACAACTTCCCGTCGCATCACCAGGACTCTTCGCCATCGCCGCGATCAGCACAGCACTCGCAGGTTCGCTCATGGTTTTTGCGTGGCGTGTTTCGTTGCAAGGTGCGTTCTTGCGCGCCATCCAGTTTGCAATTCCCGCGACGATCATCGCGGAGATGGCGCTGCTTGGAGTGTGGCTGCCGCAGACTCAATGGATTTGGAACACGCCGCGCGTGGTTGGCATGATGGTGCGAGATTCGCAGAAGGATCCGAGGGACTCAGACTTTCCCCGTCTTGGCGCGATTGAATATGTTGAGGACAGTTTGATTTTCACCACGCGCAATCGTCTCGATCGATTGCACATGGAAGAACTTGGCGCGTGGATGAAGGCGAACAGCGGCAACTATCTCTTCGTGCCGATTGCGTCACGCAGCGCGATTGAAGACATCGCCGCGTCCGTCGAGTGTTCGTTGCGCGAAGTCGGAAAGCAGCACGGATTCAATTACTCCGACGGCGATCCTGTCGCGCACACGCTGTTGCATGTCACGACGAAACCTGCAGAAGCGCCGCGCCCGCAACCATAAGTCGCGCTTCCTCGTCCTTCGTGAAGACGCGCTCTGCTCTGCAACCAACACCGAGTATGCCGACCACTTCGCCAGTGTCCGACAGCAGCGGAACACACACGCTTCCGCCAAGCCCTGTTGCTTTCGCTCCTAATCGAATATCGCCAATGCAGTCCGTTTGCAGATTGCAGGTTGACACCGCTTGCTTGCGCTGCGCGGCAAGTCCCGCCATGCCCTTCCCCACAGGAACAACGCGCACGATGTCGAGCACGCTTGCGGGTATTCCAGAAGCAGCGCGCAAGTGCAGCGCGCCATCCGACGCAATGACGTGCAGTGTGCCGCTCTCGCAGTTGAATGCAGCGAGCAACGCGCCCATCGCGTCATTGATCGAAGAGTTTCCGTGTGAGTGCGGCATTGTTTCCCCTCAGTCCAGCGGCTTTCCATCCCAGCGCACGAATGCTTCAATCGCTTCGTACTCAGGAAGACCAAGGCGGTCATACGACGCTGCGGTTCCGGCGTTGCGCTGCTCCGCGCGTTCCCAGAACTCGCGTGCGTCTACGCCTGGAAAGAGTGCGCGATCTTTCTGCGATTGATGTTTGAAAATCGCCGTGCGTTTGCGTGCGACCTCTTCAGGTGAAAGTGGAACCGCCATTTCAATCTGCTCAATGTCCCACTCTTGCCACGCGCCGCGATACAGCCAAGTGGTGCAATCCGCGATCCATGAATCTTGCGCGCACTCGCCGAGCGCCTTGAAAATAGCGCACAAACAGACGCGATGCGTGCCATGCGGATCACTCAGATCTCCCGCCGCATACACCTGGTGCGGACGAATCTCACGCAACAACTTCGTCGTGATCTGAATGTCCTCCGCGCCGAGCGGCTTCTTTCGAACGCGACCCGTTTCATAAAACGGAAGATCAAGAAAGTGCAATCGCTCCTCGAGCACGCCGGAGTAAATGCCCGCAGCTTTCGCTTCGCCTCTGCGAATGAGCCCCTTGAGTTTCTGCACCTCCACCGCATCCACTTCCCCTGGTCGCTTTGCACGCAGGGCGCGAGCGATCTCGTGTTCCATCTTTTCGACCCGCGCGCCATCAAATCCAAAGGTCGCAGCAAAGTCCGACGCGAAGTCGAGGAAGCGCAGCGCTTCGGCATCGAAGACGGCAATATTGCCGGAAGTCTGATACGCCACATGCACTTCATGACCTTGATCAACAAGGCGAAGCAGCGTGCCGCCCATCGAAATCACATCATCATCAGGATGCGGAGAAAAAATCAACACGCGCTTCGGAAAAATGTCGTCGCCGGGTCGATCGATGTCGCCCGACTGCTTGCGCGATTCGGGCTTGCCGCCTGGCCAACCTGTGATCGAGCGCTGCATCATGCGGAAGACCTGAATATTGAGGTCATACGCCTTGCCTGCACTCGCGAGCAAATCTTGAAGATGATTCTCGTTGTAGTCCTCAGCGGTCAGTTTGAGAATCGGCTTCTCGCATTTTCCTGCGAGCCACACGACAGCTTTGCGAATCATCCGCTCGTCCCAATGCACGCTGCCAGATTCCCACGGGCATTTGCAACGATGCAATTCCGCCGCCGCCGCAAGATCAAGATAAATCTGCGCGTGCGGGTGCTCTTGTAGAAAACTCGCCGCGACAGAATTCGTGATCGGTCCTTCGATCGAACGCGCGACGACTGCGGCTTTGCCTTCACCAAATGCAATGAGCACGAGCCGACGCGCATCAAGAATACTTCCCACTCCCATCGTGATCGCGCGCAGTGGAACATGTTCTTCGCCGAAGAAATCGCTCGCGGCGTCTTTCTTCGTCACGCCATCAAGCGCAATGAGTCGCGTGCGACTCGACTTCGAAGAACCAGGCTCGTTGAACCCGATGTGTCCCGTGCGACCAACGCCAAGCAATTGCAAATCCACGCCGCCTGCGTCTCGGATCATCTGTTCGTATCGATCACAGAACGCGCGCACATCTTTCGACGGCACGGTTCCATCAGGAATATGCACATTCGCGAGATCGATATCGATGTGATCAAACAGATGCTCGCGCATGAATCGGTGGTAACTCTGCAACTCATGCGGTTGCATCGGCCAATACTCATCGAGATTGAACGTCACAACATTGCGAAAGGAAAGTCCCTCTTCTCGATGCAAGCGCACGAGTTCGTCATAGACCGCGGTCGGCGTGGAGCCGGTTGCAAGCCCAAGGACGCAACGCGCACCAGCCGCTTGTCGTTCGCGAATGAGTGTGGCGATTTCTTGCGCAACCCGCACGCTCACTTCATGCGCGCGTTCGAGCACGATCGTCGCAATCTTCTCGGTTGCGGACGGTCGTTGCCAATGCGGAGCGTTGGTGAGCGAAGGAGTTCGGCTGGCCTGCGCAATTTCGGTCTGCATAGCGTTCGACGCTATCGCCTGCCGAAGTGGAAGGCAAGTTGAAACAGTTTCTTGTGCGCTAGTGCGCGCTTGATCGGTAATGCGCGCAGGCCGTTTCGACTTCGCGCATCGTGTCGCCGCCAAACTTCAGCAGGAACGCGCGCGCGACTTCGAACGCGACGACATGCTCCATCACCACGCTTGCGGCGGCGATCGCGCTGACATCACTGCGTTCGTACTGACTTTGCACCGCCTCGTGCGTCACAAGATCGACAGACGGCATGCCCTGCAGCAGCGTCGAAATTGGTTTCATCGTGCCCTTCACAACAATCGGCATACCGTTGGTCATGCCGCCTTCAAGACCGCCGGCATTATTCGAAGCGCGCTCGTAACCAAAGCTCGAAGAATCGCGCGCGCGTTCGTCATAGACAATCGGATCGTGCACTTTGCTTCCAAAGCGCGCCGCGCATTCGCGACCAAGTCCAATCTCCACCGCCTTGAACGCTTGAATACCCATCACCGCATACGCCAGCCGCGCATCGAGGCGTTCATCCCAATTCATGCAGGTGCCAAGGCCGGGGACGCATCCGAAGATGTGCGTCTCGCACCAACCGCCCACCGTGTCCTTTTCCGTCTTCGCACGATGAATGACATCGATGATGCGCTGCGAAGCGTCGGCGTCAGGGCACGCGACTTCACTTGCATCGCGCGCAACTTGAAGCGCAGTCCAATTCGAAGTCGTTGGCGCAACGCTTGATTGCACATCCATCGCGCCGCGCACGAATCCAAACGATTCCATGCCAAACGCGCGCAAGAGCAATCGCGCAACGGCGCCCGCAGCAACACGCGCAGCGGTCTCTCGCGCGGAGGCTCGTTCAAGCGTGCCGCGACAATCCTGCGTTCCGTACTTCAGACTTCCCGCGAGGTCAGCGTGACCAGGACGCGGTCGCGAGAGTGGCGGCGTTTTCGCTGCATCATCGAGCCGATGATCACGATTGATAATGCGAAGGCAGAGCGGCGAACCAATCGTCACGCCCGCGCGAGTGCCCGCGAGAATTTCCGCAGTGTCACTCTCGATGCGCTGCCGTGCGCCGCGACCGTAGCCACCTTGACGTCGATGCAATTCGTGATTGATGAAGTCGAGGTCAATGCGAAGCCCTTCAGGTACACCATCGATGATCGCGACGAGCGAGTTCCCGTGCGACTCTCCTGCAGTTTGATATCGAAGCGGCATTGGCATGGGATCATTGTCGGCATTGCCGACGCATCCGCTCAAGCTTCATCACGGTCGCACTTGGATCTTCCAGATAGAACCAGGATTTCGCTGCTCCTGTCCACCATCAAACCCAATGACATAGAGGCTCGCGTCGTTCATTTCTGCAAAGCTTGAGACGAGATTCGTCGCCTTTTTCGCGAGAAGCTCGGGCTTCGTGCATTTGTCGCCGACGAGTTTCGCCCCCCAAATCGTTCCGTAGCCAAAGTCCGCGTAGAGATAAACGCCATCAAGCGCGGGAATCTTGGGATCGCGGCAGACAAACCCGCCTGTGATCGAGACGCCCTCGCGACGCGGATGTTCGATGACCGGCTCGGCGAACACGACCTCGCCCTCGGTCGCTTTCTTCCCACCACCAAACGCATGGAAACCCTCGCGGGTGTTCCATCCGTAATTGCCGCCCTTCTTGATGAGATCGATCTCTTCGTACTTGTTCTGCCCAACATCACCGCCCCACAGATCGCCCGTCTTGCGATCGAACTGCATGCGCCAGATGTTGCGCGTTCCGGTCGCCCAAATTTCAGGCAGATACTCGGCGTTACTGACGAATGGATTGTCGGAAGGAATCGCATACGCCTTGCCGTCCGACTTCGCATTCACATCGATGCGCAAGACCTTTGACAAAAACGTCAATGGATTCTGACCATTCTCATGCGGATCATTCGCCGCGCCGCCATCACCAAGCGAGAGATACAGATATCCATCAGGACCGAAGAGGCACGTGCCACCATTGTGATTGGAGTACGGCTGCGATTGCGTGAGCAAGATCTCCTCACTCGCAGGATCGATCGTGCGGCCATCGGCGTTGACGGTGAACCGTGAGAGGACGCTGCGACGCGGATCCATCGCGGTGTAGTAGGCATAAAGTTCGCGGCGCTCGGGGAACTTTGGATGAAACGCGATGGAGAGCAATCCCTCTTCATTGCCAGAATCATTGACGCGCTCGCGGATGTCGAGTGCGACGGCCGCTTCCGTCGCACCGTCCTGCGCGAGATCCGCAAGGAGAATGCGGCCTGGCTGTTCAACGATGAACACCGCGCCGCCTGTTTCTCCAGGTGATTGCAACATCTGAACGGGTCGGATGAGTTTCAGCTTCCCCAGCACCCGCTCGAGAGAAACCTTCGGGATGTTTGCGGCAGGTGCGTAATGCTCAACAGCGAGAGGCGCTGTCTTCACGGGCGCAACAGGAGTTGGAGGCGCGGCTGGAGGCGCGGCTGGAGGCGCGGCCAGATCATGCGCGAGCAGCGTGGAACTTGCGAGCATGATTGCGAGAACAAAGAACGAGCGATGCATGCGACGATCGTAGTGCAATTCAATGCAGTCGCTCAACTCGCACACGGTCGCGTAGACTTCGCGCATGCACAGCACCAAGATTGGATCGTTCATGCGCGCGTTCGTGTTGCCGGTTTGCGCAAGCGCCTTCTGCGCGATGACCGCGCCTCCCGAGTCGAGCGTTGCGCTTTTCAACGGCAAAGACCTCGCGGGCTGGGTCGGTGATACGGGTGGATACCGCGTGGAAGATGGCGCAATCGTGTGCACAGACAAGGGCGGCAATCTCTTCACACAGAAGGAGTACGCGGATTTCGAATTCAGTTTCGAATTTCGATTGACATCAGGCGCGAACAACGGCATCGCGATCCGAAGTCCACTGCAAGGCGACCCTGCGTACGCTGGTTTCGAAGTACAGGTGCTCGACAACTCCGCACCGCAATACGCGAATCTCAAGGAATACCAATATCACGGCTCGCTCTACGGCATCGCCGCAGCAAAGCGCGAAGCGATGAAGCCGATCGGCGAATGGAACACCGAGACGATTCGATTCGACGGAACGAAAGCCACCGTCACACTCAACGGCGTCGTCATCGTCGACGTCGATCTCGCAGTCGTCGCGAAAGACGGCAAGACCATCGACGGACACGAACACGCAGGCCTCAAGCGCACAACCGGTCACATCGGATTCTGCGGCCACGGCGACTCCGTCGCATTCCGCAACATCAAGGTGCGAGAACTCCATACAGCGGCGAAGTAAGAAGCCCACGACGCGCCGCAAGTAGTCTTCGGAACGCGGAGGTCCGCGCCGAGTGCGCGAGGCGCAACCTTTGCAATGTTTCGTCGCGCGCTCGTTTACACCGCGTACATGCGACCAAATCGGTTCGCGATGAAATCTTCGTAGCGAATGTCTTCCATGCGCACGAAGCCTTTCGGTGCCACTTTGCCATCGCGCAGAAGATCGAGGGCAGCGCACACACCCGCTGCGGTTGTGATCTGAATGCCCGTCCAATGCTTGCCGTCAATCTGCCGCGCAGGAATACGGCGTGCGTCGGTTTTCTCGACGAGTTTGCCGTTCTCGATGCCGATCGCCACGCACACTGTCACGATGACATCGTCGTACGTGCCAGGAATCGCGCGATCGAAAATCGCGCAGAGTTCTTCGCGGCGATCGAGGAAGCCGAGATCGTGCAGCAGGAACTTCATCAACTTGCAATGGCCTGGGTAACGAACCGTCTTGTAGTTGACGTTGCGCGCCTTGCCTGCGAGCGACTCCGCGAGTGAACCGAGACCGCCCGACGTATTGAACGCCTCATACTCCGTGCCATGAATCGAGAACGCTTCGAGATTCTCGAGCGGTGGCAGCAAGGTGATCTTGCCATCCACGAGCGCTTCGCATGGATTGCAGTACTCGTTGATCAGACCGTTAGTCGACCACGTCATGTTGTACTTGAGTTGATTCGAAGGAAACTGCGGAAGCGCGCCGACGCGGCAGCGCAGCTCGTGAATCTCCGACATCGGCGCCGCGAGATGATTCGCAGCGATCGTGATGTATCCAGGCGCGAGTCCGCACTGCGGAATGAACGCCGTCGACGCGTCCTTCGCGAGCGCCATCACGCTCTTCGTGACGGCAACGTCTTCGGTGAGATCGAGGTAGTGCACACTCCCCGCTTTCGCGCGCGATGCGATCAGCGTGTTGCAGAAAAAGGGCGCGCAGGAAATGACCGCCCATGCGCCCTTGAGCACAGTGTCGAGTTGCGTCGCGTTCTGCACATCAATCGTCGCGCCCGTCGCGTTGGGAAGTCCTTCAATCGCCGCGCGCCATGAAGGCTCATGCGCATCGACGACGCGCACGGCGTATTCGTTCGTGTGCGCGAGAAAGTGCGCAGTCATCTTGCCAATCTTGCCAGCTCCGATGATCGTGACGGTCTTCATAAAGTGCAGTGCGTAGAATTGTTGCGGCGGACGAAACGGGGCGAAGTGTATGCAGGAAAGTACGGGTACGCACGATCATCGGAACCCAAAGTCAATCATCGAATAATCATCGTCCCAGCGGTCTTTTCCCTGCAGTTTCTGAGTGTGCGCCATCATTGCGTCCAGTCGATCCTTCGGCGCGGTTTCGAGGATGAATCCCACAAACTCCTCAAAGTTCCACATACCGCCCGCGGGAAGATGAATCTCAAAAACGCCGTCCGAGTAGAGATACAAACGATCACCCGCCGCAAGTTGCATGCGCATCGTCGGCGCGTCGTAATCATCCGTCACGCCCACCATGTAACTCGTCGACTCCAACTGTTGCGCATTGCCATCTCGCACCAAGAGCGCGGGTGGATGACCGCCGCCCGACCACGCGAGTTCGCGCGTGCTGCGCGAGTACACGCCGTACCACACCGTGAAATACATCCCGTGATGACGCGCCATCGGGAATGCAGCGTTGAGCGCGAGCAGGACGCGCGATGGATCAAGCGCCGTCGCGACGTCACTCGCATTCGCGCGAATGAGGTTCATCGCACTGACGCCCATCAGCGCGGGACCAACACCGTGACCACTGACATCAAGCACATACATCGCGAGATGATCCGCGTCGATCGTGTGGTAACCAAAGACATCGCCGCCCAGACTTTCAGACGGAACAAAACGCCAATCAGCACTGACATCACCTTGCATGGGCGCGTCAAGCAGCGAGCGCACATACTCGCTCGCCTTCTGAATCTCGCCCGAAAGCCGCGCTTCACTCTCTTGCAGCGCTGCGTAGGCTGCGTTGCGTTCGAGTTGCGCTTTGTAGCCGCGCGAATGATGAACGACGCGCGCGACAAGCTCGACAGGATCAGGCAATTTCACGATGTAATCGTTCGCACCGCGCGCGAATGCTTCCGCCTTCGTCGCCGCTTCTTCCTTCGAAGAAAGCACAACGATCGGCACCGTGGCGGTACATGGATCCGCGCGATACGCACGCACGAGATCGAGACCATCCACGCCTGGCATCACGAGATCTTGCAGAATGAGCGTCGGCTGAAACTCGCGCGCGACTTCCAATGCCTTGTGCGGATCATCCACCGCGCGATATTCGAGACCCGCAATCGGTGCGAGCATGCGACGCACTGCCTCGCCGATGATGCGTTGATCGTCGACGAGCAGAACACGATCGGTGAAGTGGTTGAGATCCATAGGTGAGTTCTGTATCGCGAGGGTTATCGAGAGAGGCGCGTGCGTGCTGTGAGTGTTGCGGCGGCGATGGATTCGAGCGGAAGCACTTGCACGGCGGCATCGATCGCGACCGCCGCGCCGGGCATTCCCCACACGACGCTTGTTGCTTGGTCTTGCGCGATCGTGTGCCAGCCTGCTTTGCGTAGTGCAAGCAACCCTTGTGCGCCATCTTTGCCCATGCCTGTCAGCAAGACTGCAACGCCTGGGGTGCCGTGTTGCGCGAAGGACATGAAGAGCGTGTCAACACTGGGCGCGTGCAGCGCGTCGGCACTGGCGTCGACTTGCGCGAGCGTGCCGTTGCTCTGCAACACGAGATGACGATCGTCACCTGCAACGATCACTTCACCCACGCGAAGTTGCTCGGTCGACTTTGCAAGTCGCACCACAACATTGCTCTTCGTTGAAAGCCAACTCGTCAATCCTTCCGCAAAATCGCGCGAGATATGCTGCACGATGATCACTGCGGCAGGAATCGGTTTAGGAAGCGCGGCGAGAATCTCGCCGAGTGCGCGCGGGCCGCCGGTTGAACATCCGATGAGAATCGTCGGCGCGAGTGCGGTGGTTCGAACAATGGAGCTTGGCGCTGATCGCGCAACGCCCACCACAGGCGTAGCGCTCGCGACTCGCACAATCATCTTCAATCGACGAATGAGCTCCGCGCCGCCGCGGACAGAACCATCAAGCGCGAGCGTCGGTGTGTTCACTGCATCACGCGCACCTGCACCGAGTGCGTCGTACACAAGTCCGGCGTTGCCACTCACGGTCGCTGTCACAACAAGAATCGGACACGGCGTTGCGCGCATGATGCGACGCGTCGATTCAACACCGTCCATGATGGGCATGATGAGATCCATCAAGATCGCGTCGGGTCGATCCACCGCACACATCGCGACTGCTTCGGCGCCATCGCGCGCAATCCACGCGGGCTCGAGCGCTGGGTCGGAACACACGACGCGTCGCAACGCTTCGCAGGCGAGCGCGAGGTCATTCACGATCCCGATACGGAGTGGTTTCACGGGTTTCTCAAGCGGCATCATTGCTCCGCCTCACCGATCAGATCGCGCACCGTCGCTGCGAAGGTTTGATCTTGAAACGCGCCCTTCGTGAGATACGCATTCGCGCCCGCGTTCATGCCGGCAAGTCGATCTTCTTCGCGATCTTTGTAGGAGACGATGATGATGGGAAGTCTTGTCAAGGTTGGCTCGAGACGCACCGCGCGCGTCAACTCAATGCCTGTCATGCGCGGCATGTCGACATCACTGACGAGCAGGTCATAACCACCATCGCGCAGCGCGTGAAATCCATCCGCGCCGTCGTTGGCGGTATCAACTTCATAACCTAGGCGCACGAGCAGTTGTCGCTCCACTTCACGCACCGTCGCGCTGTCGTCGACAACAAGCACGCGTTTGCGCCGCACACTTGACGAAGCTGCAATCGCTCGGCGCTTGGATGCGGAGGGACGACCCTCGGTGAGTTGCTGGCGCATCGACGACAAGATGTCCTCGCAATCGACAATCAAGGCGGGGTCGCCATCTTCACGAATCGCCGCAGCGGAAACATGCGCGACCTTGCCAAGCCTGCTGTCGAGCGTGCGCACGACGAGATCTTCTTCGCCGACGAATTTGTCGACGAGGAATCCATACCAATCGTCTCCACCGAGCACGACAACACTCACGGAGTCTCGCACTTCAATCGCGCCGAGCTCGAACAGCGTCGCCGCGTCAACGAGTCCGACGGATCGATCATCGAGTGAAAACTGCAATCGTCCTTCAACAGTCGTGAGCGCATCGGAGTGAAGTTGCACAACACGCTCAATGCGCGCGAGCGGAAACGCGAATGTTTCGCCAGAGACTTCCGCGAGCAATGCGCGAATCACACTGACCGTGATGGGCAATTCCAGCTCGAACACAGTTCCGGTTCCTGGCGCGCTCTCGACGCGAACGCGGCCGCCGACCTCACGCATCGTGCTCTGCACAACATCAAGACCAACGCCACGACCTGAAAGATCGGTCACCTGTGCTGCTGTCGAGAATCCAGGCAAGAAGAGGAACTCCAATACTTCTTGGTTCGACATCTCCGCCACCATCTCAGAGGACGCGAGCGCTTTGCGCACAACACTCTCGCGAATCATTTCGCTGTGAATGCCGCGACCATCATCGCTGACGCGAATCCGCAACATGCCCGCATGATGGAGCGCTTCGACGCGCAGCAAACTCGACTCCGACTTTCCTGCCGCGCGACGCTCATCAGGCATTTCAAGCCCGTGATCCAGCGCATTGCGAAGGAGATGATTCAGCGGCGCTTCGAGTCGCGCGAGGATGTCGCGGTCGACTTGCACACTCTCGCCGATGACTTCAAGTCGCACTTCTTTGCCGAGTTGTCGGGCGATGTCGCGCACTGTGCGCGGCAATGCGCCCGTGACATCTGCGAACGGACGCATCCGACTCGAAAGCACTTCGTGATAAAGCGACGTGGCGGTTTCTTCGCCCCGACGAATCGATTCATCCACGCTCGCGATGTGCCCGACAACTTCGTTGCGCGTGCGAGATGTGATCTTGCGCAGTGGCGCCAGCACATTCGCGTCGATGCCGTTCTGTCGCATCCATGTGCGCAAGCGATCAAGTTCATCTTCAAGTTCGATCACGCGCGACTTCATCGATTGCGATTGTCGGCGCACAACTTCAAGCCGACGCGACTCGAGCATCGTCTCGCCTGCGAGTTGCAACAGTCGGTCGAGTTTCTCCGCTGTCACACGAACCGCGGACGTGCGTTCACGCGGTTCGGGCTTCGGCACCGCGAGTGGTGCCGAAAGTGATCTCTGTGTGGTCGGAGCGGCAACCGCGCCGCGCGCGATCGGCTGCAGGAGCGACGCGGCAAGCGCTGCAACAACAGGCGTGTTCGCCGCTGTCCATGCTGCGAGTTCTGACTCCGAAATCGCAGCAAGTGACGCGAGTAGATCCGTCGCGCGCAACAACTGGTCGATACGCTCGGCTGTGGGAATCTCCCGCCCTTGTTGCATCGCAACGAGCGCGTCTTCCATCGCGTGCGCGAGGTCCACCGCGCGATCAAGTCCAATCACTTTCGCCGCGCCCTTGATCGAATGCGCCGCACGCATGAGTGGCTCGATGTCCGCGGGCGATGCGCTCTGTTCGAGTTTCACGAGATCCGCGGACAACGTCGCGGCGTGCTGCTCCGCTTCACCGCGAAACAATTCAAACAAAGAGAAGCCGCCGAGATCGCTCATCGAAGACTCCTTCCAAGCGTCGCGCAGACGCGCGTGGCATCGAGGAGTGAAACTAAAGGAGCGTCCGCACTGGCATCGACCCGCACGAGTGCGATCGTGCATCCATCCGCAGCGCGCGCAACGGTCGCTGGTGGCGGTTGAAAACGCGCTTCACCGACACGCTGCACGCCTTCTACAAGATCGACAGGAAACGCCCAGCGCGTCGCGGCACTTCCCATCACGATGAATCGCGCAGTTGCACGAGCAGTGCACTCCGTAAGACCCAGCGCTCGATCCAATCGACCAACGGGTGTGAGTTCGCCCGCGACATTCGCAAGACCCGCGAAGACCGCATTCGTGCGATGCGGGATGCGACGAATAGTGGTGATCGCAACGACGCGGTGCGATTCGCCCGCTTCGAGTGCGAGACGCTCGCCACCGATTTGAAAGATCAACAGGCTGCGCGTCGCGCCTTCACTCGCGGCTTCAGGTTGCGCAACGAGGCGCGTGTTCGCCGCGACCACCGTTGGATCCATCGGACGCGCAAGCAATTCACGCATCCGACCGAATCCATCGGCATCCAATGGCAACGCGAGTTCACCTGCACTCATGACGCGCCTCCTTCATGCACGAGATGTGCTCGCAACGCGCGCGCGCGAAATCGTTCCGCTTCTATCGTGCGTCCCTGCGCATCGAGCAGTACAGCAAGTGCGAGGAGTGCGGACTCTCGAGTCTGTTCAAGATAAAGCGCGCGTCGCAGTGACCCTTCCGCGCTCTCAGTGTCTCCTTGCGCGACTTCCTCCACAGCGAGAGCTTCATGCAGCGCGGCGCACGACGGATCCTCAGCAACAGCGGAGCGCGCGTGCGCGAGTGCTGTCAGTGTCTCGATGCATTCAATCGTCGCGCGCTCCACTGGTTCTGCGAGATCAAACCGCGGCGGCGCACACACGAACGCACCCACCAGCGGCGGCGGCGCGTCGGGAGCAAGATGCTTCGCCACGCGAGCACGCAATGCGAACGCTCCCACTTCCGCAATCGGCGCGAATCCAGCCTGCTCGGCGACACGCATCTCCGCATGACCGACGAACAACACGCCATCCACGGCGAGCGCGGTTTTCAACTGGGCAAGAATCTTCGCGCGCACATCATCCGGGAGATAGATCGCCACATTGCGAAAGAAGATCGCGTCGTAGGGACCCTGCAGCACGCACGTGCGAAGATCGCCTTGCACAAGCGAGATGCGCGCAGCAAGCGCCGCTCGCAACCGCACAGATTTTGCCGTCGAGTCGCATGATTCAAAACTCGTAACCGCCCACGAAGGCAACGGCTCGCGCGCCAGCATCTCTGCGAACACATTCGGTGCGCGTGCCGCGTCCACACTCTGATCAATCGCGTCAACAGAGATGCGGTCCACTGCAACACCGGCGCTTGCTAAGGACGCGACGATGCTCGCGGGCTCCGCGAGCCCGCCACTACCCGCGCTCAACACGCGAATCGCGCGAGTCGTCCCGCGCAGATGTCGACGCAAATATTCATACGACGCTGCGTATCGGAACAGCCACGTTTCACTGGGGGCGCACGCAGCGACGACGCGCGAACGTTCTTGCGCACATTGCGTCAACAATGCGAGATACGCGTCGCCAGATGCACAGGGCAAGGCGCGCATGCGTTCCATCAGAAACGGCGCGAGTGCTTTAACACTGATTGCATCCGAGCGCAACGCTCCCGTCTGCGACAGCCATGCTGCGACGCGCTCCGCGCTCATGAGAGTGGATCTCCTTCGAGAACCAAATCGAGCGGCAATCGCCGCTGATCCGCCAGCAAACGGTCGCATCGAATCAATTGCAGTGTGCCGCCTGCATCGGGAATCGTCGGACCCAAATGTGCCGCACCGCCAAATGCAAACCCAGGATGCGCGCCCGCGCCTTCAAAGTCGCGGTCACCAAGTCCTGTCACTTCAGCGACCAGCAATCCAAGCACATCGCCTTCAGGCAATTGCACGACGACGATGCGTGAACCCATCCGCAGCGATGCCGCAGTTCCCGCGATCAGGTGCGCGAGATCCACGAGTGGCACGAGCGCTCCGCGTCGATTGAAGAGACCAAGTAGCCACGGAGGACCAGCCTGCGCCGATCGATACTCGACCATCGGCAAGACTTCGAGAATCTCACTCGCACTGATCGCGAATCGTCGCCCTTCAATTTCAATGAACAACGCTTGCATTCAATCTCTCGCTCTCGGAAGGCTGAATCGCGCCACCGACTCTTGCAAGAACGCGACAGCGTGTGAGAGTTCGTCTGCAACGCGCGAGCACTCCGCGACGCTTGAGCCAGTCTCACGCGCGCCCGCGACGAGCGTTTGCATGGCTTCGTGAATCTGACTGACTCCAACAGCTTGAGTCTGCATGCCTTCTTTCACGGCGCTAAATCGCTCGCTCGATCGATTGGACTCTTCGATGATCTGCGTGAGTCCATGACCGATGTGCCCAACTTCTTCGATTCCTGCGCGCATCTCTCCTGCGAGTTTGCCCATCTCGCGATTGCCGCTTGCAACCGCCTCCTGCATCTGTCGCACCATGCGTTCAATGTCGAGCGTGGCGGATGCCGTTTGATCCGCGAGATGGCGAACTTCGCGCGCGACGACGAGGAAACCGCGTCCTGCTTCGCCCGCTTTTTCCGCTTCAATCGCGGCATTGACGGAAAGCAGATTCGTTTGATCAGCAACCTTCGCGATCGTCGTCACCACTGTCGTGATCGCTTCTGCCTTCTCGCTGATTGCTTCTAACCGTTCTGCAACTTCCGCCGTGGAGCGGTCAAGACGTCGCATCGAACTCGTCATCGCGTCGAGACCTATCCGGCCCGTCGCCGCGGAAGCAGCGCTGCGATGCGCACCAACATCGACAGCGTCAATGCTGCGCAAGAGTTCCGCGCCCGCGCCGCCAATCTCACGAACCGCTGCCGCGATTTGCGCCGTCGATCCACTGAAGGATTCCACCGTGCGCGATTGCTGACGCGAAGTAGCGCTCAACTCCGCAGCACTCGCCGCCAGTTGTTGCGCGTTGCCTCGGACGCTGCCCACAATCAATGCGAGCTCTCGGCGCATCGACTCGATGCCACGCAGAAGCTCCGCGGTTTCATCTTCACCAACAATCGACGAACTTTCGGCCGCGAGATCACCTTGCGCGATGCCTTGTGCAGCATCTTGCGCCAAGCGCACACGAGAAGCAGTTCGCGCAGCAACCTTCCACAGCAACAAGAAAACGAGCGCGAGTCCGATCGCGGCAGAAACGATGTTGGTGGTGATCACCGCGAGCGTGCCCGCGAACACTTCGCGCTGCGGCTTGCGTAAGACGAAATGCCAATCGCCGGGAGAAATTGTTGCGGACGCGTAGTAGCACGCCTCACCAAGGACGGGATCGATGCGCTCTGTCAACATAATCTCGCCGGGACGCGTGATGTCATCGAATAAATGCGCGTACGCAGTGCCCTTGATTTCCGTCGCACGCAGGCGAGCCGCCCGCGATGCTTCATCCGTGCCTTCGGGATCGGTGGTCGCGAGCAAGTAGAAGCCGCGCGTCTCGAGAAAAATGTCCGCACCGAATTCGTCCGCCATCAAGCTGAGATCGCGCTGCATGGCCGCGAGTGGAATATCGACTCCTGCGATGCCCGCAAATTTCCCTCCGATGATGATTGGAGAGACGCACTCGATGATGTCATCGCCGTGATACTCATAAGGCTTCGTGATCACCGTTCCGACTTCGCGCGCGCGTTCGTAAAGTTCCTTCGGATGCGCGTACCAGAGACCGCCGTCGTTGTCGGTGTCTTCCGTTGGTTCGAGCACCATGCCACCGGGCACCGTTGCATCGCGTCGCATGTACGGAACGAAACGACCCGTCGAGTCCATCGACTCCTTCGGCACGAGCGCAGACGCGAGTGCCACAGCATCGCTGCCATCCGTCTGCGGCTCCCACACAACGTACACGCCGCGAGTCGTCGGATTCGAGCGCTTGACCCGTCGAAGCAACTCAATCGTTTCGAGCCGCTTGCCAAACAGTGCGCTCTCTTGCACCTCGCTAAGAGTGCGCGCGAGAAGCGCCGCTTCCGCATTTTGCTGCTGGATGCGATCGACAGCGATGCGTGCGCGATCGCGAAGGTCGTTTTCGAGCGCGGTTGTTGAATCGTTGAACGCGCGGATACCGTTGGTGCTGAGCACGATCGCAAGCACAAGCGCGGTCGGGAGCACGCCAAAGGCAACGCTTCGCCCAAGAATCGACTGTAAAAACGGCACTTTGGTGGCACTCATCGCAGGACGGCACTCTACTTGAGCGCGAGCAAGCATATTTGAGCAATCAGACGATCCGCTGCCGATGCAATGCGATATGGAGACACCGAATCTTCCCATGCAGCCACCAACACCACTGCCGCCGCCACCGATAGGGACAACGAAGGAGTCGCCGCGCAGGTGGTGGACGACTCCCTTCGCAATCTTTGTGCTGATTGTCTCAGGGCTCTATCTGATCAATCCTGGTTTCGGCGTCTTTGAGATCCTGCCTGACAACATTCCATTGCTCGGCAACATCGACGAAGCATTCTTCACACTCGCGTTCGTCTCTGCGCTCGCCTCGCTCGGAGTCCGCTTGCCGTTCTTGACGAAGAAGTAACGTCGCGTCGGATTCCGCGCACGCGCTACAGCACTGCGCAGCGGATGCCGACAGGGTCGACTTCGAAGGGGAAGGCGCGGGCGCGTGGATGCTGTGGGGTTCTTGCGATGTCGGCGCGCAATGCGTCTGCGCACTTTGCATCTTTCGCGATCAGCAGCATGAATCCGCCGCCGCCCGCGCCTGCGAACGACGCTGCCGCGAGCTTTGATTTCCAGCGCGCGGACAGTGCGTCGAACATTGGTGGACAGCAACCTTCATCGAGAGTTCGCTTCAATCGCATGTAGAGCGCGAGTTCCTCGACGACATCGTCGACGCTGCCCGCCCGCAATGCGCTGCGCATGCGTCTGGCGTTGTGCTGCAATTCCTCGACCGCGCGACGCGCGGATGGCTTGCGAATGAGCCAATTCCACACCACCGTTTCGAGAATATTTTTCGCCATGCGACGCTCGCCTGTGAAATACAGAATCGCGCGTGACTGCAGTGCGTCGAGCAATCGACGGGGTGGAACGATGGCTTCCGCCACGGGAATCTGCTGCGTGCCTGCGGACGTGCGCGCGATTTTGAATCCACCGAGCACGCCTCCCACTTGATCCTGCCAACCGCCGCGCGTGGAAAGCATCTGTTCGAGCGCGCTTGTGGATGTGAAGAGTTTCGCGTGCGAGCAATCGCGACCGAAGACTCGCTCGAGCGAATAAATTGTCGCGGCGCCGAGAATCGAACTCGTGCCGAGTCCGCTTCCTTTGGGGACTGCGGAGAACATCGTGAGTGAAACTCCGCCGCCCACTTCTGCCAGCCAATCAGTGAGTGACGCGCGAGGATCACTGGGCACTGCGCCGCAGAGAACAAGAGCATTTTCCGCTAGTGACGACCAACGCGTTGGATCTGTGCGCGCGTCAAGATCCGCCATCGAACGAATGACGCGCGTCTCACCGAGGTCGGTGCTCGTGATGCGCACCACGAGTTCTTCTTCAAGCTTCGCGACCACCTGTGTGGGCAATTGACCGCGCAGTGTGACGGCGACATTGACGACGCTTCCGCCGACCTCATTGCAGATCGGCGGCGTGTCCGTCCAACCACCCGCAAGATCAATGCGCACAGGCGTGGATGTCCACACCGCTTGATCGACGAGAATTGCCGCGCGTTGCGGCGCTTCTGGAAGATCGAACCGACTCAACACCGTGTCGCTCACCGCACGAAATGCTGCGTCGCGAAGGGTCATCGCGCGTGTTGCATTTCCTGCGACGCGGAACTCTTGCGAGAGTCGCGCCGCCAACGATGCACGCAGGACAGGATCGGCAGTCTGCGCAACTGCATCGCGAGAACGCTTCTCGTCTTGCGCAAGCCAACGCAATGCACGCGATGCGCGCTTCTCTTCAAGACCGGCCGCATCGGCGATGAGCAGCAACTCGCGCATGTTCACCCGTCGCGCAGTGCTCCATCCCTTCGGCGGTCGCTTGCCCTCCCACATCCACGCAATCGCGTCGAGCGGATTCGTCTCGCCACCAACGCGCCAGAGCTTCGCGTCCCACAGCGCGCCATGAGCAGCGACAAGGTCACGCGTGCGCAATCCACACTGCGCAGCGAACTCCGCGAAGGGCTTGCCGAGAAAAGTTCCGCCGCGATCGAGTGGTGTCTTGAAATCGTCCTCGATTCCGCAGCAAATCGCCGCTCGACCGCCGATCACAGGCATGACGCAGACGGAGACGCCGTGCGGCAACAGCAGCGTGTCTGTGTCAACGCCAACGAGGACGTTTTCGCCGCCCAAATCCAATCGCTTCGCGTGCACCAGATCGAGCACGACGCGATCGCGCGCGACATTGAGTGTTCCCACCGCAGACTCGAACAGCGCCGCGCCTTCGCAAGTGCCATCGCTCGCGCTCGCGATGGAGCGCGCGTCGAATGCAAATCGTTTCGCCACTGCGGCGTTGCCGACGACTGCGCCAAGAAGTTCACGCGTCGTGCCGATGTGCAAGAACTCGCCCGCGCTCGACACTTCACACGCAAACCGCGTGCGACGAAGTCCTTTGTACAACGCGCGAAGCAGCGGCGCGTTGCCACGATCACACTGCTTGAGATACGCCTTAAGCGTGTGCGCGCGCGGCAACGCGCAGAGCATCTCACGATACAAATCGAGTGGCGAGAGATCCGCGCGCGCAGCGCGTTCGGCGAGTGAACCCTTCCGCAGCGCGATGCGATCTGCGGTGAGAAACGAAACACCGCTCGCGAGCAAGAGTGCTTCGACGGCGGCGCTATCGAGCGACATCAAACCTGTGTCGACAAGCGCGCTGTTGTCTTTCGCAAGCGCGTTCGCGGCACGCATCGCATCGATGGACGGCTTCTGCAGAAACGAAACCACTTCCTTCGCGCGCCCCTTAAGCACATAAACGCCATGCCGCGTCGCGCGTTCGGCAGGCGCGCGCGCGGCGACTCCCACAATGCCCGTTCCACGAAACTGCACGGATGCGTGCTTGATACCGAGCACGCAATCGCCCGCAGCAAGCAACACTTCACCGCCTTCACGACGAGGGAGCGTGAGCAGATCATCCAACAGAAGATCAAAAACCGCGCCCGCGCGCCCCGCTCCTGCATCCAGCGGAAGCGTGGCAAACAGTTTCCCCTGCACCGCGTACATCGGAAGACGTCGCGAGTCGCCGCCGGAGTGCATGATGAGCACGCGCCGATTCGCGAAAAGATCACGCAGCCGTTTGACTTTCGTCGAGCGCGGCTGCTGCAGCATTTTTTCCGCAAGCGCCGCGAGTGCAAGAATCGTCGCCGCGCCTGATCCGATGCGCTCATCGCGCGCGTCCGCAATCACCAAACACTGCGCGCCGTGCGGAAGCCGTCCTTCTTGTTGACGCGCGGCGAGCGCAGCTTCATACGCCGCCGCTTGCCGACGATTCGCTGCGGTCAGCACGATCCAGTCAACGATTGGAGTGCTGGTCTCTGCATGCATCTCCAAAAGATAGCAGAGCGCGCATCTCGGCAATGGATGAATCGGATACCGTGTGAAGATGCGCGTCTTTGCTCAGGCTCTCGACCTCAAAGACGATCCCGCGTTGATTGCGGAGTACATCGCACTCCACCAAGCCGTCTGGCCTGAAGTGACCGACGCGCTGCGACACATCGGCATTCGCGGCATGAGAATTTTTCGAGGCGGCACGCGGCTCTATATGATGATCGAAGCGGACGACGACTTCGATCCGCGCCGCTATCAGGAATATGCACAACTCCCACGCACCGATGCATGGGATACGCTCATGCGTCAGTTTCAAACACCGACTCCGTTTGCACAACCGGGCGAGTGGTGGACCCCACTCGAAGAAATTTTTGACCTTGCCTCCTTTCCACAACGCGCGTAGTCAGCAGCAACTTTATGAGTGAAATCGTTCTTGAGTTTTTCGGCGCCGTGGGCGAAGTGACTGGTTCGTGCACGCTTGTGCATGTCAATGGACGACGCGTCCTTGTCGATTTCGGCTTGTTTCAAGGCTCGGAAGACGCGGAGATCCGCAGTCTCGTGCCACCGCCTGTCGATCTTTCAACGCTGACTGCGGTGGTGGTGACGCACGCGCATATCGATCACTGCGGTCGATTGGGCATGCTTCCGAAGTACGGCTTCACAGGAAAAATCTACGCGACGACAGGCACTGCGGATCTCTTGCCGCGCGTGCTGCGCAGTTCGGCGCGGCTGCAGCGCATGCGATTTTTCGAACGCACGGATGGAACTGCGCCGTGGGCGCGCGCGCTCATGCCGGGCGAAGAGCCAGGATCTGCGCCGAAATTGCCCGTGATCGAACGCATGTTTGAGATGGCGGACTCGAAAGACTGCGCGAGCCGGATCGTCCCTGTGCCACTTGGGAAAGAGTGTCAGATTGCAGACGATGTTTGGATCCGATTCTGGAATGCGGGTCACGTGGTCGGCGCGGCGAGCGTCGAGATCATTGCAGGCAGTGGAGCCGCGCGAAAATCTGTCGTGTTTTCAGGCGATCTCGGCAGTTACGGTTCTCCCCTTCTCGCGCCTCCGGAATCGCCGCGTCATGCGGACATCGTGGTGATTGAGTCAACCAATGGTGGTCGCCGGCGCGAGCCTGGCGCGAATCCAGAGCGCGACATTGCTGCTGTGCTTGCGGAAGCATCGGGCGATCGCGCGAAAATCATCGTGCCTTGCTTTGCGCTTGGTCGCGCGCAACAGATCGTGCATCGACTCAGCGTGCTGCGCGCGCGTGGCGAACTGCGAAACTTCAACGTCTATCTCGATTCACCGATGGCGGTCCACGGGATGGAAGCGCTCTACAAGCATCCGGAGTATCTCGCGCCCGCGCTCCGCAGCGCGGTCGAAGCGGGCGAAGCGCCGCTGTGGTTTCCTGAGTTGCACTACCTCCTGTCCAAGCGCGAGTCGATGGCACTCGATGGACTCGTGCACGGCGGCATCGTGATTGCGGGCAGTGGATTTATGGACGCGGGTCCGATTCTTCGGCATCTTGAAATGTCCGTCGATCGCGAAGATGTGCGCGTACTCATCGGTGGATATCAACCCGAGGGCGGCATGGCGTGGAAGCTTTCCAACGGCGCCGATCGCATGCAGTTCAACGGACGCATCGTGCCTGTGCGTGCGAAAATCGCGAGAGTGGAAGGGCTTTCTGGTCACGCGGATCAAGATGATCTCATGCGATGGCTTGAAGGATTTGCCGATGCGCCAGGACGCGTGGTCATCAATCACGGCACGGATGAGGGACGCACGGCGCTTGCGACGCGCGTGCGAACTGAACTTGGCTGCCCGGTTTCTATGCCGAACATGGGCGACTTGATTACTGCATAACGGATGCGTGAGACCTCCTCGCCAACTTTCACACTCACACCGCTGGCGCAGCCGGTTCGAAGCGTGTTGCTCTATGTTGCGATGGAAGCGGAAGCATCGGGCATCGCGACGGCGCTCGCGTTGAGTGCGCCGCGATCATTACGCGCGTCATCGACTGCGATGCTCCGCGACGGCGAACACAATGGTCTTCGCATCCAACTCGTGACTGCGGGTCGCGATGCGTTGCTTGGCGTGGATCACATTGGTCCCGTGTTCGGCGCGCTCGCGGTCGCGCGCGCGCTGGATACCTGCCCGGCTGATGTGATCATCAACGCAGGAACCGCCGGCGGCTTCCAATCGCGAGGCGGTGCGATTGGAGCACTCGTGATCGCGCGTGATGTGCAGTTCCATGACTGCCGAGTCGAGTTACCAAACTTTGACGCGCTCGCGCGTGCGCACACGCGGCTTTCCCTTAGCGATGCAGAACTCGACGCCATCGCCACGCTGCTTCACGCGAGTGTCGGTGGCGTGTCCACGGGCTCAAGCCTGGGTGCGACGAGCAACGAAATCGCCTTCTTTACTCGAGAGAAAACGCTCGCGAAGGAAATGGAACTCGCCGCAGTGGCGGTCGTCGCGCGTGAACGAGGCGTGCCGCTGCTCGCACTGAAATCGATCACCGATCTCGTCGATCAGCACGAGCCCGCGCACGAAGCGTTCGTGAAAAATCTCGCGTTCGCGTCGGCGCGGCTTGCACGCGCGATGCCGCAACTGCTGCAGTGGCTACGCGCACGCGGTTGATTACTTGTTGACAGCAGGACCACGTGCGATGCGCGTGATCGTGAAGTTCCACACCGCAGTGGAACCATTCTTGCCGCCCACGATGAGGGTGATCGGGCTGACGCTTTCCGTTCCGCCATTGACTGCGACACGATCTTGCGCGACGAAATATGTGTCTTGCGCCACCCCGTCACTGAGTTTCACATCCACGCGACCCCATGCGCCAACAGCGACGACCGCTTCGCCGCGCGCATCAGTGGACGTCTCAAACGCGGACGAGTTGCGTCTGCTCATCCCTGTCGCGGGCGCGGCGCTGACCGTGATGCCTTCGACGGTCTTGCCCGTTGCTGCATCGCGCACAGTGATGAGGTAACTGCCGCTCTTCACATGCGAACTGCACGCGGGAAGTGCGAGAGCAATGGCGAGCGAGAAACCAAGAGCGATGCGGAGCGCGTTCATAGGGAGCAAGCGTAGCGAGCTCGCGCGCATCAATCTTCCCTGAAGTTCAATGAAGTGCCGTAACTTTCACGCAGACCAAACACCGCAGGAATCGCGATGCACAGCGCAACCGCGCCTGAGAGTGCAGCGGCAAGAGCAGCGGCGCTACTGCCGAACCCGCGATCGACAAACGCGCCTTCGAGCGCGACCCACAAGATTCCCCAACCTGCTGCAGACCATCGCACGAGATTCGGCGCCGTCGTTGCGACAGTGCCGCGAAGATCCGTGCCAAACTGCTCCGCTGTGGTTGTGGCGAACACTGCCCAGTATCCGGTTGCGAATCCGAGCAGCGTGACGGTTGTGTAGAACATCGGCAGCGAGGCGGCGCCGAGGGTGAAGTAAAGCGCGATCGCGATCGCTGTCAACAGTTGAAAGATCAAGATCGCCTTCTTGCGTGATCGCATCCATTGACTCAGCAGTCCGCTGGAAACGTCGCCTACCGCGAGTCCGATGTAGCACCAGAAAATCGCGCTCTTCGGCGAAGGCTTCTCAGCGCCTTGCAATCCAAGCGAAGCGCCGATCACATCGGCGTACTTCACAAGCACGCCAACCGAGAACCAAATCGGAACGGCAATCAGGATGGTGCAGGAGTAACGCAATAGTCGACGCGGTGGCCAGAAGAGTCGCCAGAACGCGCCTGCGCCGGACCTCGCAGTTCCGGCCATCTCTGCGTAGAGTCCGCTCTCGACCACGCCGATGCGAAGGAAGAGCAGGCAAAGCCCTAGGCATCCACCGATCGCGAATGAAGTCCGCCAGTCGAAGTTCATGGTGACGAAGTACGCCGCGACTGCGCCGAGAATGCCGACTGTTGCAACGATGGTCGTCGCGTAGCCGCGCCGTTTTTCTGACACAAGTTCCGACACGAGCGTGATGCCCGCGCCAAGTTCACCAGCGAGTCCGAAGCCAGCGACAAAGCGCAGCACTTCATATTGTTGAATCGCGCGGCCCAAACCGATCGAGTGCATCCATCCAAAGTTGCCCGAGGGATCGATGTCCGCGATGTTCGCGTTCAGGAGATTCGCAACGGAGTAGACGAGGATCGAACCAAACAGCACCGCGAGACGGCCCTTCCGATCCGCGAGCACCCCCCATGTCAGACCGCCGAGCAAGAGGCCCGTCGTCTGCAGTGTGTTGTCGATCCAGAGTCCCCAGTTTTTCAGGAGCGCGTCCGCAGCGTCGGGTGAAAGCCCCGCGAGTTCAGCCGCGAGGACCTCCTGCAGAC
>SIAK01000006.1 GCA_009691805.1 Phycisphaerales bacterium | reverse complement strand
TCGATGCTCTTGTCGATGCTGCTCGCGCTCTTCAGCGCGAATGCAGTCTTCGCACAATCGCCCGCATCCGCACCGCCCTCCGTCTTCACGCAACTCACAGGGCTCGATGTCGTCGCGTCGTTTGACCGTGAGAGCATTGAAGTTGGCGAAGTGCTCCGAGTGCAACTCGCGTTCTCCGGCGAAGGCGCCTCCAGTGCGCGAATCGCGTTGCAAGGCGACGCACCGGCAGCCACAAGCGTCATGCTTGGTGAGTGGGATCTCCTTGGAACAAAGCCAATCTACGATGCGAAGGGCGTGCGCACGGGATTGCAACTAACGCTCTCTACGCTCGATGCCACTGCAGCGCTTGAGACGATCCCGCTGTCGTGGGATTCATCGGGGGATTCGTCAAGCGCGCAGACCGGCGAGGCGAAACTTCCCTCCATCACAGTGCAATCACTCGTCGGCGAAGAAGCGGACCCCGCGTCGTATCGAGATATTGCTGGCGCGATGGAGATACGTGACGCGGGTTTCCCTTGGGTGCTGCTCATCCTTGCGGTGGCTGTCGCAATCGTGGCTGCGTTCCTCGCCGCATACTTCTTGCGACGCAAGAAATCACTGCGCGTGGAATTGCCGCACGAACGAGCGCTGCGTGAACTCGCAACGCTTGACCGCATGGGCATCGCTGCGCCCGGCGGATGCCACGCTTTCTATGTCTCGTTGACCGACACCGTGCGCGGGTATGTGACCGATCGATTCCGAATCGGCGCAACCCGATGGACGACGCGTGAGTTTGCGATGCACGCGCGCGAGTCGGGTGATTTTTCCGATGCGCAGGTCGATCGAATCACCGCGCTGCTTCAACTCGCTGACTTCGTGAAGTTCGCGGGCGCGCAAACAGACAGTGTGCACGCGCGCGCAGATGTTGCATCGGCGCGAGCATTTGTCACCGACACGATTCCCGTCGCTGCACCACTGCAGGAGAAGGGAACAACGCGATGACGTTTCATCCGTCAAGCGCATGGTTTCTGCTCTTGCTGCCACTCGCGCTGCTCGCGTGGTGGAATTGGATTCGCCCCGCTCGTCGCAGCGCGCTCTTCTTCTCGTGCACGACGCGGTTTGACGGAGTTCCGCAGAGTGTTTGGAGTCGACTGCGACCGTTGGTTCCGAGTCTGCGCACCATCGCGCTCGCACTCGTCGTCCTCGCCATCGCGCGACCTGTGAAGTCGAATGAGTCCACGAAGACTTTCGTGGAAGGTGTTGCCATTGAGATGGTGCTGGATCGATCAGGCTCGATGCGCGCGCATGACTTCACCATTGGCGGCAAGGATGTGGAGCGATTGACCGCATTGAAGGCAGTCGCGCGCGACTTCGTCGCGGGTGGCAAAGGCATGCCAGGGCGGATCAACGATCTCGTGGGCGTGGTGACCTTCGCTGGATTTGCCGACGCGCTCGTTCCACTCACGCTTGATCATGACGTTGTGCTCGATGCACTCAAGCAATTGCGCACCGCGCAACAGGATGAAGACGGAACCGCCATCGGCGATGCGCTCGCGCTTGGCGTTGAGAAACTCAAGGATGCAGCGGACCGCGCGAATGCGGACGGCGAAATGCGCATTCGATCGAAAGTTTTGCTGCTCCTCACGGATGGCGAAAACAACGCAGGCGAACTTGAACCGACCGATGCAGCGGAACTTGCGGCCGCCTGCGGTGTGAAGATCTATGCAATCGGCATGGGCACGAAAGGTCTCGCGCCCTTCCCGATGGAAACACCATTTGGCACGCAATTCGTCCAGCAGCCAGTCAACATCGATGAAGCGCTCCTGACGAAACTCAGCGAGAAAACAGGCGGTCAGTACTTCCGCGCCACCGACACCGACAGCTTGTTGAAGATTTACGAAACGATCGATCAACTCGAGAAGAGCAAGGTCGAAGAGCAGAAGCTCGTGCGCTATCGAGACTACGCCGTCGAACCGTTTGCCTTCGCGGGTTTCTCCGTCCCTCCTGTTCTCGCGCTCGCGCTGCTCGTGTTGTGCGCTGAGCTCCTGCTCTCTTCCACTCGACTGCGAGTGCTTCCCTAATGTCGACGACGCTCATGCAACAGACGGACCTCGGCTTCACCTTCACGCATCCCGCTGCACTCAGCTGGTTGTGGATCGTGCTGCCCATGCTCGTCCTCATCGTGTGGAGCACACTCGCGCGCCGACGCACGCTCAGTCGATTCGCGGAGCCGCATCTACTGCTTGCACTCGCGCCAAGTGCAACATCGCTCCGTCCCCTCCTGCGTGCGACGCTTGCATGCTCGGCGATTGTGCTGCTCGTGCTTGCGTTGCTCGATCCTCGTTGGGGCGGACGCATGGAACGCATTGCGCAGAGTGGCTTCGATTGCGTGGTTGTTGTCGATGTAAGTCGGTCGATGCTCGCCACTGATGCAACGCCGTCACGACTCGAGCGCGCGAAACAGTTCGGCAGCGATCTCACCGAACAGCTCGGCGGCGATCGCATTGGGCTCGTCGCGTTTGCGGGCGTGCCGAGCGTGCAGTGTCCATTGACTTTCAATCACCGCACATTTCTCGATCAACTCCGCGCGCTCACACCGCAATCCACCAATCGCGGCGGCTCAATGCTCGGCGACGCGATTCGCATGGCAGCAACTGGATTTGGCGAGACCGATGGCGGCCGCGCGATCGTTGTGTTCACGGACGGCGAGGACATGGAGAGTTTTCCTGTCGAAGCGGCAGCGGAGGCCTTCGAAAAGCACGGAGCTCGCACCTATGTCATCGGCATCGGCGATGCTCAAGAAGGCGCGCGCATTCCGATTGAAACTCCGACAGGTACCGCGTTTCAACTCTTCGAAGGGCAGGAAGTTTGGTCGAAGATGGATCCTGAAACGCTGAGCAACGTCGCAACTGCGGGGCGCGGATTCTTCGTCGCCGCTGGCACCGCGCAACTCGATATGTCGGAGTTTCATCGCAAGGCATCGGCAGATCTTGAACGCACCACGCGCGACGGCGCAGACATCGCCGTGCGCGATCCGCAATTCCAATGGCTCGCGGGGCTTGCACTTGTCTTGCTGCTCGCAGAGTGTTTCGTTGGTGATCCACGACAAAGTTTGCAAGGAGCGCCCCGATGAAACTTCGCAAACTCCACTGCGCGCTGTTGACGTCGACCCTCGGCGTTGCATCACTTGCAAACGCGCAGCAGCCCGCAACTCCTGCAGTAGATCCAACACTCGTCGCGCGCATCAGCGAAGCGCAGGCCCTTGTCGCGAAGGAGCCCGAACGCGCAGAGCATCTCTACAACCTCGGTGTGCTGCAGTATCGCGCGGGTGAACTCGAAACTGCGGGCGAGAGTTTTCGCGCAGCTGCGGAGCGACTCACCAACACGCTTTCTGCGCGCTCGACCTACAACCGAGGCACGACGCGATATCGCGAAGCGCTTGAAACACTGCAGAAAGCACAAGAATCTGGCGCAACGCCAAACCTCGAACCTGCTGCGGCAGCGACGGATCCGCAAGCGCAGGCGATCCAAACGCTCGAAGAGTCCTTGCAGCAATTGAAGGATTCCATTCGCGCGAATCCATCGAGCACGGAGAACATCGACGCGCGCGCCAACGCAGAACTTGCGCACCGACTCTTGAAGAAGTTGAAGGAGCAGCAGAAGCAGGAACAGCAACAGCAGCAACAAGATCAAGAGCAGAAGGATGAGCAGAAGGACGAGCAGAAAGAATCAAAGGATCAACAATCCGACTCTGAGAACAAAGATGGAAAACCGCCCGATGCACAACCCAAAGAACCTTCTGAGAAATCGTCCAAAGATCAAGAAGGCAAGAGCGACAAGCCGAGTGATCAGGGCAAGCAAGAGAAGCCACAAGAGCCATCGAAGCCAGAGGTAGGCGATCAAGAGAAGCAGCCAGAGGGCAAGCCTGAACCAAAGCAGCAGGAGAAGCCCGCGAAGGCACCTGAGGCAAAGGATCAGAAGGAGCAGCAAGCTGCCGCCGCGAAAGAAACGGAGCGCGAAGGCATGACGAAACAAGAGATCGAACAACTCCTGCAGAAGATTCGCGATCGCGAGCAAATCCGGCGCGCACAAAAACTCGCCAGCGAGCGCACGCGTACAACTCCTGCTCGCAAAGATTGGTAATCAAGAACCACGCATGCTGAGGCACTTCTTCCACTTCTCTACCGCAACCACGCGCGTGTTCCTCTTCGCGCAGTGCGTGTTGTTGTGCTGCGTGGCGACGATTCGTGCGGATGGCGTTTCTGTTCGCATGGATACGCAGCAAGCGGAGGTCGGTGAGTTTGTGCGGCTTGTTGTGGACGTTGAAGGCGCAAGCGGATTCGAATCGATCACGGAACCGAAGGTCGAAGGGCTCGTTTTTCGTCGACTACCAGGACAACAGACGCAAACGAGCGTCGCCATCATCAACAACAAACGCACGCAACGCGTCACTTCGAGCGCGACCTTTGAACTGGTCGCCACGCGCGCAGGGACATTCAAGATTCCGCCATTCACGGCGATGATCGGCGGCAACGCGTACACATCGCAACCGATGGAGTTCTCCGTCAAGGCAGCCAACGATGCACCTGTGCTTGAAGTTCGCATCGAAGGCGTTCCCTCCACGGTGTATCTCGGGCAGAAGTGCGCGATCCGCTTGGAGATCTTGATCAAGCCGTTTCGCGCACGCGAGTTCAACTATGTGATGACGGAGGAGGACTCGTGGAACATCATTCAAGGTGATCTCGAGCAATCCGAACTCGGCCCCTTCAAACAAGAATTGCTCAGGCAACGGCGCGAAGGACAGCGACCGAGTGGACAACGCGTGCATGTCGCGGGTGAGGAGTACTGGCGTTTCCGCATTGAACGCGAGTACGACCCTGTGCAACCAGGCACGCCGGACTTCGGTCCGATTCGCATCGACCTGCACTATCCAGCATCGCTGAGTAAGCGTCGTGATGTGTTCGGCATGGGCTCATCGCTGCAGATTGCATCGAGTCGATTCGTCAGCGCGACTGCGGCGTCTGCGGATATGACGGTGCTTGCCGTGCCGATGACGGATCAGCCACAAGGCTACGCAGGCGCGGTCGGATCTTTCACGATGCGTGCGAGCGTTGCGCCTTCGACGGCAGCGGTCGGTGATCCGATGACGCTCTCAATCGAAATTGTTGACCGTGATGGAGGTGCTGATCTTGGCGCACTGCAAGCGCCAGACCTCAGCATCGACCCTGCGTTCAGTGGAAATTTCAAGATCCCTGCGGAGCGCGCCGCGGGACGGATCGATGGCAATCGCAAAGTGTTCACCCAAACATTGCGCCCGTTGAACGATCGCGTACATGAAGTTCCCGCGATTACATTCAGTGCGTTTGACCCGACAACCGAACGATTCGAAACGACCTCAAGCGACGCGATTCCAATCACCGTGCACGCAAGCGAACAAGTTCGACTCTCCGACGACGCAATGGCAACGATCGGCGATATGCATCAGCCGAAGACTCGCGTTGGAGGGTTGCTCGCAAACGCTGCGCCGCTGGATGCTGCGCGCCTGGGTTCGACGTTCAAGTTTGCGCCGTGGAGCATCGCCGCTTTCGCACTTCCCCCACTTGCAGCGGGCGTGCTGTTTCTCGCGCGCCGACGCTCCGCTTCTGCCGCGCGTGATCCGATGCGCAATCGACGCAGGGACGCAACGAAACGCGCAACTTCGCGGCTCGCCTGCGCATCGTCAGCCGCGGAGCGTCAAAGCGCGCTACTTGAATTCGTCACCGATCGCGCAGGACTTCCGGCGCATGCGCTCACACGCAACGATGTTTGCAAAGTGCTTAGTGCCGCAGGCGCAGGCGAAGCACTGGTCGCAGGATTTGACCGAGCGGTGCAAGCCGCAGAACGCGCAACGTACGGAGGCGCGAGCATGGATACAGATGCGGATGGCAAACTCGCATTGCGTGCTCTCGAGTCTGTCGCCGATGCGAAACTCAATTGGGCGCGCGCTGCGCAGGAGTTGCAATCATGAGCAGCGCGCGATCTCGTTGGACCATTACGCTGCTCACAACTTGCCTTGTCCTTTCAAGCGGCGCAGCGTTCGTTCATGCACAAGACACGGATGCGCAGTCACTCTTTGATGAGGCGATGGGCGTTGCAGTGAAGGGTTCGCGCAGCGATGCGCAGGTGCTCTTCGCGAAGAGCGCCGATGCGTTCGAAGCGGGCGCTCGAGTTGACGAGAGCGCGGGACTCTGGTTCAACGCAGGCAACGCACGATTGCAAGCGGGCGAGACCGGACGCGCGATCGCTGCGTTCCTGCGCGCGCAAGCACTTGCACCTGCAGACACATCAATTGCCGCAAATCTCGACGAAGCGCGTCGAAGCCGTGAATCGCTCACCGCTGCGATCGAACCCACGGGTCTCGCGCGTGTTGCTCCGCACTGGCGATTCATCGATGCCTCGACGCGAGCGCTCCTCGCACTTACAGGTTGGACGATCTTGTGGAGTGGAGTCTGCGCGCTGCTGCTCCTCGACGCTGCGAAGGAACGCGCACGCGGACTTTGGAAAGTCGCCGCTGCAACTGGAGCGCTCTTCGGATGCGTTGCAGGCGCGACGGTGTTGGGCGACCGACTCGCGCGGAGTGGTGATCAACGCGCAGTCGTGATTGCGCAAGAAATCCTTCCGCGCAAGGGAAATGGCGAGAGTTTCGCGCCGGCGATTGAAGCATCGCTGCATGCAGGAACCGAGTGCGTGATTCTTGCGACCCGTCCTGATTGGACGGAGATTTCACTCGCGCCTGATGTGCGAGGTTGGGTTCCGTCCAACGCGCTCGAACGATTGTGGTGAATCCTCACGCTTTCTGCATAGATGAAGGCAAGTTGACCTGCGAGGCAACCGATGCCACAATCCGCGCCCCACAGGAGAGGTGGCAGAGTGGTTGAACGCGCTGGTTTCGAAAACCAGTATGGGTCATTGGCTCATCGGGAGTTCGAATCTCCCCCTCTCCGCTTGTAAGCAACAACGCGCAGCGCACCATGTGTGCGCTGCGCGTTGTGCGTTTCAATCGAGAATGTCAGCGAACTTAGAAGCTCCACGCGTTCAGAAGAATCGCGAGATCAGTAGCGCCAACGATGCCGTCATCATTGAGATCTGCTTGTGCATTCGAGGTCTGCCATGCATTGAGCAGAATCGAAAGATCTGCTGCGTTCACCGCGCCATCGTTGTTGAGATCCGCAGGGTTGCCTTCGCACGCATCAGCCATGCCGTTGCCATTTGCGTCAACGCATGTTGTGCCCGGACCCTGCCAAGACGCGCCTGCTGCGAGCGCTTGTGATTCAGACAAGACCAAGCAGAACCCTGTCGAGAAACACGATGCTCCGGTTGGTTGTGGGCAATTCGTCGTCGCGCAATTTGTGTTGTTCCCTTGGAAGTTTCCACCAACTGCAGCGCAGTTCGCAGGGCTCACAGGTCCGATGCACGCGCCGTTTGCGAGGCAGCATGCACCTTGTGGGAAGCACACGTACCCAGCGCAAGTTTGACCATCCGGTCCCGGAACTCCGCCCGCGCCGATGCACGACGCCGCGGGCAGCGTGAGACATCCGCCTGTCGAAGAGAAGCAGCATGGACCTTGCCCCTGCAAGCAGGTCGAACCCGCGCAAATGATGTTTTCACCGTGAAAAATGCCGCCTTGCGCCGCGCAATTGACCGCGCTCAACATCGCGCATGAACCATTCGGCAAACAGCACGCGCCTGGATCGGAGCAGGTGAATGGAGTCCATGTGCAGCGCATCACCCAATCGCCTGTTGGTCGACAGATCGATGGAATCGACGCGAAGGTCGTCCAACCATTCGCGCATCCGAACGCACCGCAGTTGAGCGCCCACAACCAGTTCTTCGTTGGGTTATGCAAGCCGCCGACATCGGTCGTTGGGAACGCATTCGAATTCGTTGGTGGTCCAACTAAACACGGGTTCTGCGTTTGATTGTTGTGATTGTCGATGCGATACGCCATGGTGAACTGATGCGATCCATTGTCTTGGATGATGATCTGTTCAGGATCACCCGGATCGATGCTCACCTGCACGTTCACGCCATTCGTTCCTGGCGGAATCACCAAGTGTGGAATGTCGATGTTGTTGGAACTAAATGTGTAGACGAGTGTGCCGGTGGTGGGCAGGCCTTGGTAAAAAAGAAGTGACCACTCGGTCGTGGTCGTCACCGTCGCGGCACTTGTCGCGAAGATCATCTCCGCGAGATCAACTTTGATCGGGAAATCTGAAGCGAGCGCGGTGTAGGTTGCGCCTGCCATCTCTTGTTCACCGAACCCCGCTTGAATCACGAACTGTCCACCTTCAAAGCTCGCGTTCGTCAACGACGAGATGATCGGGTTGCAGTTTCCTGCGACGCCACCCTCGGGAAGTTCCGCGCCGCCCTTGGGGGTCACCTTCACATTGAGCTTCGGAATCTTTTTGATCTTCGCGTTGATCGGAGTGAACCGACTGTCTGTTGGAGCTTCGCCCGATTGCGCGAAACTCGCGGCGCCGCACAGCGCGGGCGCGAGCAAGAGCACGCTGGCAATCTGTGTTGCGAATGAACGACGCAGTGAAAACCGTTCGCGCATGGAAATCCTCGGGAATGCAGTCGGAAAGGACAAGTCAACAGCGCCGACAACTCACGAAGCATTCGGAGCTCGCGCCTACCTCTGTAGAGTGCTTGATATCGACTTCGAATCAAGCGCATACTGGACAATTTTCATGCTTCTCTGCCGCAATTCTGCGTCCGCGCCACACTTATCTTCACAAATGTTGCTTACAGACGGATCGCGGCGGCGATCGCGTCCACAAGGTCGTCTGGCTCCGGAAGTCGACCCGCACCTTCCGTCCTGCACGCTTGCCAACCTTGCGCGGGCTCAAGCATCTTGAATCCATCTTGGGTGAGCTGCGCGACATTGCGTTGCGTCGCAGGCTGCGACCACATCGTCGCATTCATGGACGGCGCGAGGAGCACAGGAGTTTGTGTTCGATCCGTCGCAGCAATGAGCAACGAAACGATGTCGTCAGCGCGACCTGTTGCAAGTCGCGCGAGCATGTCCATGCTGCATGGCGCGACAAGCACAACGCGGCACGCACGAGCGAGTCGAATGTGCTGAGGGTCGCTGCGATCGACACTCTCCCACGCACTCAGATGCACAGGTCGACCAGAGAGTGCCTCGAAGGAAAGTGCAGTGACGAATCTTGTCGCCTCTGTGGTCATCGCCACGTGCACGTTCGCGCGTGCTTGCGCGAGTGTCGATACGACGGCGCACATCTTGTACGCAGCGATACCACCTGTCACGCACACGCAAACATCCACGCCGCGGAGTTCGGCAAGGTTTGCGGGATCACGCTGATACATGCGTTGCGATTCGCGGTGGGGCGCGGCGAGAGACTCAAGCGCGGCGCTGAGTCTTAGGCTTAGTCTTAGGCACTAGGCGCGGCGTTTCGATGGAGTGCCCTGCATCTTCTTGATTGCAGCAGGATCAATCTCAAGCGTGATCTTGTCCTGCATGATCTCTTCGATCACGAGTTCGAGATCGGAACGACCTTCACGGTCCACGAGTGGACGCGCTCCGTCGATGATCTCGACGAGACGGCGTTGAATAAGTGCCGTCAGCTTGAAACGACCGCCAAGTTTTTCAACGATTGCATCGCTCTTCAGTGCTTCGATCATGGGTCGGTTCTAGCTTTCGTGTGCAAGGAGAGGCAGGAACAAGAAGCCCACAGCAGCGGCACGTCTTGCGACGGAACACCCGACAGGTCACTCTTGGGGAGGGCGAACATCATAGCCCAACTCGGCGCCGGAAGCGCAGTTGAGTTCGAGGAAGCGCTCGGCGCAGCATTGGCGATAATCTGCATCGCCAAACCCCACGATTTCAGCCTCCGTTGGACTCTGCCGCCGACCATGCCATCCCCGATCCCCTCTTCTTCTGACACTCCGACGGGAATTGCGCACACCGACGCGCGCGCGGATGCAAGGCCGGGAGCGATCCCCTGGCAGCTCCATTTTCGACGTCTCGCAGCGCGCGTTGGCCTTGACCGTGAACGACGTCTGCTCGTCATCGCTGCGTTGACCGGCATCATCGTCGCGCTCGTCGCGCTCGGCTTCATCCTCCCGATCTATTGGGTGGAACGCCAACTCGTATCGATGGGCGCAACGAATCACACGACGGGATTGTTGATCATCGGTGTTGGACCAATTCTCGGCGCGCTCCTCTGTGGCGCGGTGATCGCATCGATGAAAGTGCAGATCAAAGCGCACGGCATTTCAAGCGTGCTCTACGCCATTCATCGCAAGCGTGCGCAACTTCCATTGAAGCTCGCGCTCCGCACATGGCTTGGTGCGAGCGCAACGATTATCTCTGGTGGCTCCGCAGGACCTGAGGGACCCATCGTTACCATCGGCGCGACCTTCGCAAGTGCGATGGGAAGATTGCTTCGACTCGATCCCGCGCGCACGACCACGCTCGTCGGATGCGGTTCTGCTGCAGGTCTTGCGGCAGTCTTCAACGCACCTCTCACGGGAATCTTTTTCACACTTGAAGTGATCCTGCGCGAACTCTCACTGCGCACGTTCATGCCGATCGTCATCGCTGCCGTCTTTGCCGCAGCGACCGTGCAGAGCGTGCGGGGAACATCGGCTCCTTTGTTCGGCGACGCCGCGGAAAGTGCATCGGTGCAGTCGAATCTGCTCAGTATTGCGTCGCTGCCCGCACTCGCGTTGCTCGGCATTGTTTGCGGCGGCGTTTCCGTGGCGTTCGTGCGAGCGCTGCAATCGAGCGAACATGCGTTCGCGCGATTACGCACGTCTTCCGCGATGAAACCAGCACTCGGCGCGTGCATGCTCGTCGCGCTTGGCATCGCCTATGTCACGCTGACACCGAACGCCGTCCCCTCGCTTTCTGCGGGCGAAGTCACGGACGCATCGCTCACACCTCCGTTCTATGGAAGCGGTTACTCCGTCGCACGCAGCGTGATGAACCCATCACTCTACCTTCCCGCGAATCTGCTTCCACTCGCAGCACTTCTGTGCGTGCTCGCCATGATGAAGGTCATCGCGACGTGCTTGACGCTCGGCTCTGGTTCGATCGGCGGACTCTTCGCGCCGAGTTTACTCATCGGCGCGTTACTCGGCGGAAGTTTCGGTTCTTGCATGACAGGCATTCCTGTGCTCGGCGCGATTGCTCCCGCGACCTGCGCACTCGCTGGCATGGCGGGTGTTGTTGCAGCGACGACGCACGCGCCGATTGCGGGCGCGATGCTCGTCTATGAACTCACGCAAGAGCCGAAGATCTTGCTGCCCGTTGTACTCGTCGCAGCATGTGCGACAGTCACGTGTCGCTTGTTCGAACGACACAGTCTCTACACCGCGGAGCTCGCATCGCTCGGCGTTCGACTCGGATCCCCGACCGACGCGAGTGCGCTCCGACAACTTCGTGTCCATGACGCAGGGCTTGTCGATGCCATCACGGTGCGCGCAGCAGATCCTGCCACACGACTCGTTGAACTTTCGCAATCCACGCGCAGCGAGCACTTCGTCGCACTCACGCCCGAGGGCGGGTTCGGAGGCATCGTGAGTTCCGAAGATCTCAAGCACGCTCTCGTCCACATTGCCTCACTTCCTGCCTTGAATGTCAGCGATTTATTCGCGCAGCGCGTCAAGCCCTTGCGGCGCGACGAGTCGCTTGAACACGCCGTCGATGCATTTACACACGCAGACGTCGACTCGCTGCCCGTCATCGATCACGCGGGTATCTTCCTCGGACTCGTCACACGCAAGAGTGTGATGCGATGTTGGCGCAAAGCGCTTGAGCGCGACGCATGAGTGGCAACCACACGCAAGACAACGAAGGAACCGCACGCGGCGTCAAGCCAATCGCGCGAGCGTTTGCATTCCCGCGTTCGCGACGACTCACAGGCGATGGAACATTTGGTGAAGTCATGGCGGCGCGCGCGAAGTTTTCGACGCCGCTCTTTGCCGCGCATGCAGTTCCGAATTCGCAGAAGTACTCGCGACTTGGCATCAGCGTTTCGCGGAAGGTCGGCAAAGCAAACGTACGCAACGCCATCAAACGATTCGTGCGCGAAGCGTTTCGACTCTCGTCGCCAGCATGGAGCGCCCCCTACGATGTTGTGCTTGTCATCAAGCGACACGAACCTGTTGCGCTCAGCGAATATCACAAGTCACTTGAAGAAGCGATCGACGCATTGCACACGCTGTGGTTGAAGCGCAATGCTCGCACGCTGCGCAAGGGACAAGAGGAACCATGAGCGAGCAACCTTCGCTTGCGGCGCGCGCGCTGATCAAGGCAGTACGCGCGTATCAAATCGTCCTCGGACCGATCTTGGGCGGCTCTTGTCGATTCAGTCCAAGTTGTTCGTTCTACGCGCTCGACGCCTTACGCGCGCATGGTGCGTGGCGCGGATCTCGACTCACCTTCAAGCGACTTCTTCGTTGCCATCCGTGGGGCGGACACGGCCACGATCCCATTCCGTGATGCACGCACGAATCGAACGCTCGCGCGGATTGCGGATTTAGGCCTGCTCGACGCGATTTCGAAGAGTGCCAACGCGTTCGATTTCGATCTCGACCACATCGCCATCTTTCAAGAACACCGGTGGCTTGCGCGCCGCTCCAACTCCTGACGGAGTACCTGTGAGAATAAACGTGCCCGCAAGCAAGGTCATGCCGCGCGAGAGTTCGACGATGAGCGTGGTGATTGAAAACACCATGCACGCGGTCGAGGACGATTGCATGACGACGCCGTTGAGTCGGGTTTCAATCTTGAGCGATTGCGCTTCGCCGACATCCGCTGCGAGTACGAGATCGCTCACAGGGCAAAATGTATCGAAGCTCTTCCCGCGACAGAACTGTCCGCCCGAGCCTTCTTTCTGCCACCAACGCGCAGAGACATCATTCGCCACGCGATAGCCGCGAATGAAACTGCGCGCGTTCTCGACGGTCGCATCGCGGCAGTCTCGATCGATCTCAATGCACAACTCACCTTCGTAATCCACTTGTGGTCCGTGATCGTTGCAAATGTCAGGGATGCGAATGACATCACCGTTGCCCGCGACGCACGCGGGATTCTTCATGAAGAGCATCGGGCGCTCGTCGGTGACACCGCCCATTTCTGCTGCGTGGTCGCTGTAGTTTCGTCCGATGGCGAGGATGGCTGGTGGTCGTTGCATGATGGGATCTCTGGCGCCCTGCGAGACGAGACGCTTACTTTCGTTGCGCTGCGGATCGATCCGCATCGTTACGCTCTGCTTCGCGTGCGGCAGCTCGCGCGGCGGCAAGTCGTCGGTACTCATCCAGCCCGGGCGGTTCCGGCAAGACGCGATCCACCGTGAGGCCACTGCTCGCAAGACGGCTACCTGCGAATTCCATTTCAATCTGCGGCTTCACTCGGTCGTAGACGGCAGCGCGCAGATCTTCGGGCGACTTTCCATAGATGACGAAACGGTCGAGCAACGGCGTGTTGGAATCCGTCAACACCTTCACGAGCACCGCCGACACGCTCTCATCAAGTCCGCCGAGAAGTTCACGCATACGACCTTCACCAAACTTGTTGACGAAGTCATTCCAGCGCGCTTCACGGAAATACGTCGTGAGTTCATTGGCAAAACGAAGCGCGTCGTCGAGCACTTCCTTGCGATCGAGCAAGAGACCTTCGCGGAATCCGCGCTCAAGCGCTGCGTACACATCACTGCGCGCAGTCTCGGGAACTTGCTCATACTCCCCGTACGTCACGTTGCGTACAAACGTGTCGAGCTGAATCGCGTACGCCTCATTCGGCACGACGCCACCGCGACCATACAAACCATCCAGCTCATCGAGAATCGCCTGCGCGCCTTCGACATCGCCCGATCGGTACAGCTCGCGAATCGCGCCCTTCATGAAGTTCTCATGGAAATCGGTGAACGAATCAGATCCACTTCCGCGCGTCGTGTAGTACTGATCGTAAAGACGACGGAACTTGCGATCGATGACTTTGATCCAGCGCGGATCGTTGAGGCGCGTGACGTTGTCGCCGCTGAACGGGTCGTATCCAACCAAACCAGAGCGCGCGAGCGCCTGCATCGCCTGAATCTCCACGCGACTGTTGTTGATGGTCTTATAGATGTCGTTGCCCTTTTCAACGCGATCTTGACCGAACTGCTCACCGCGACGCGCCCAGTACAACGCGTGCGCTTGTGGATGGCGCCAATCAAGCGGACCCGTGTCGCGTGTGTACTCAAACATCAAGCGCGGATCCATGTTGTAATCATCCAACAACACTCTGCGTCGCATGAAGTCGAGCAACTCTGCCGCTTGCTTTGCAAACGCCGGGTCTCCAAATGTCGCGTCCAATGCGGCAATGCTGGGTGCAGCTTCCTCATTGGGTCGCATGCCTAACAATTTCGCATACGCACTGCTGCGCCGCGCATCCCACTCTCCGTGGAGCATCAGAAACCGCTTGAAATCGCCCGTTGGATCGAATCGATAGCGTTCTGCGAGAATTTTCGTCTGCGCCTCGAGTCGATCGAGAAACGCACGCATCTCTGGATCTACTTTTTCCAATTCCGTGATCGTTACAGGCGCGTCGGCGATGCGCTTGATCCACTCTTTGCGCTGTTCGTAGTCGTACGGAGGCGTGCCCAACACGAATTGCCATTCGCGTGCGAACTCACGCTTGTAATGAAGATGCGCGTCATCCGCGACGCCATCGAGTTTGTGCGCAAACCAGAACGCAAGTTCTTTGTGCAGCACGAGGTCATTAGGGTTGTATCGAATGCCGCGATTGCGAACGAGGTCGATCCCTGCATTGACCCACGCCCATCGCTCTTCTGGCGTATTCGTCACCACCGAAATGTTGTACGCCATGTTGTGACCATGGAATGCCCACACTTCAGGAAAACGCGGCTGCAATCTCGTGATGAGATCAGCATCGGCCATGACCTCATAGAAGAGCCCCTTCTCTTTCATCCACGTGACTTTGAGCCACAGATAGTCAACGATCAATCCGCGCAACGCGCCGAGAGCTGTTCCGAGCGCCACAATCGGAGGTGAACCAGCAACCGCCTCATCCGTGTAGCGAAGTCCATAGCCGCCGCGTCCATCAACGCGCGCCGTGCCCGACTCTTCGCCTTCGCTCGTGCGCCACTGCAACTTGATCGAGTCACCGATGCGTCCATCCCAGATGCGCAGTCCGCCGTCATAGCCGACCTGCAGAACTTCGCCCTGCTCGGAAGCATGCGTCGTCTCCATCGAATAAATCTTGGAGATGGGCACGCGGCGTTTGACGACTGCGAGTCCTGCAGAATCGGTCGGCGCATCCACGGTGAGTCGCAAATATGGCTCGCCCGCGACATCATTCATCGGCGGCAGCATTTGACCGCTGAGCCAAAAACTGCATGCAGCAATCACGAAGCAGAACAACTGGATGAGGCGTTCACGATGCACGCGTCAACCTCCCTGTCCGCTGTAGATCGCAAGTTCCTTGCGGCGGAATGCCGCAAGGCCAATGACGAAGACGAGGACCGACCAACCGACGCCGATGAGTGCGAACGCGCGACCAAGCTCGCCCCACGAAATCAATCGGCCTTGCACAAGCGATCCCGTGGAGACTGCCTGACCAAACGGTCGCAGCATGAATTCCACGACGCTTGAGATCGAACGGATCACAAACTCGAAGGCGTTGGGCGCCCATTCTTCGGTGCGAATGTTGTACTCCGCAATACTGAGCGCAAGAAATGGCGCGATGCTGCCGGATGCAAAGATGCTGAAACACACGAGCGCTGCAACGGGGAAGGACAGAATGCTCGCGGCGCACACGGCGAGCATCGCAAGAAACGCCAACTTACAGAGGTTCACCAACTGAGCGCGCATCAGATTCGATTCGAATCCCCCGACTTGATGCATGAGTTCAAGTCCATCGGCATCAAACATGATCGTCGAACCGCCTGCGAAAAATTCGCCGCCCGCTCCCGCCTTGGGATTGAACCCTGCATTTTGGATGCGTAACTTCAAGCTACCGTCGGCCGCAATCGCCGCCGCTGGTACAGCCAGCACGTTGGTCTGCGCAGCGACAAACTTGCTGTCGGTCCAACCGACTTCACCGTCGAACACAAACACGACGGGATAGGTTTCGTGCGAATCACTCGAACCTGAGTAGAACTTGTAGCGCAGTGCGAGCGGAACATTTGCGCGCTTCGCATCGCCAAGACCAGAGAAGTGGAATTCCAATTCGCCGCCGGGCGCGACCGATCGTTGCTGCTTGAGCCAATCGCCTTGATACTGGCGCGCAAGTTCGCGCTTCACATCCACCTCGCGGCGAAGATTGGATTCGAGATCTTCGCGAATGGCAGGATCCGTCGCGATCGTCTTTTCGACCATCTCGCGCAATCGATCGCTCGGAAGAAGTTCGTAGTTCGGGAATGTTCCGATGCGCGCGACGAGCACTTCTTCACTGACGGCGATCGCGTCGTAAATGTCGGTCGCTGGGCGCGTTCGAACCTCGAGCAAGCACGCGTAGGTGGTGAGTGTCGCGACAAGCAAGAGCGCGACGTCGAGCGCGAGAATGCCGAGGCATTTTCCGAGCAGCCATCGACCGCGGGAAATCGGCTTCACCATCGTCAACCACGCTTGCCGATCGCGGATTTCAAATGCGACAGTCGCGCAACCGAGGAGCAGCGTCATCACCGCAGTGACGGCGTAGGAAACTCCCAAACTCGTCGAGAGGAATGTCTGCACCTGGTAGCGCAGCGGCGCGCTGCCATCGAGCGTGAGAGGCAACAGTGGAATGACACCGATCGCAACGAGCGCGAACGCAACGGCAACGCCTTGCGACATCGCTTCGCGAATGACCGTCGTCGCCACTGCAAACATGCCAACCCGTCGATCGAGCACGCTGAGGACGATGCGAATCGTCAGGAAGAACGCGAGCATCGAGAGGGGAACCCCAAGCAATGCCACGGCCCAATCACGTTCGCCTCCGGCCAGCGCAACTCCGCTCACGGTCGCTGCGCAAAGCATCGTTACGAGCCCTTGCAAGAACAGCCCGCTCCACACCAACAGATTCAGAAAAACGATGACCGCGATTGCTGTCCAGACGGAAGTCTGTGGATCGTCGATGAAGATTCCAGGAAGCCACGCAGGAATCCGAGTCGTGAGCAGCATCGCCGCAACTTCTGTCGTTCGCTCGATGCGACCGCTGTCTGCGAACGCTGCAGACCACTGCGTCGCGAGTTCGGCATCGCCGTACACACGCGATCCAATCGTGACCGTGCCCTGCTTGAGCAACTCGTTCGTGACGGCGTTCTTCTCGATGTTGTTCGCGGTCTTGAGTGCTTCAACGAGCAACTCTCCATCCGTGTGCAACGTCGCCGCCGTACTTGAAGCGACAAGCCCCATCGTCATCACTGCGACGGTGAGAAGGATCGAAAGCACCGCGCGGAGCATCCGACCTTGTTGCAGCGCATCCACGCGTCGATACAAACGGGAGAGGGCGGAACTCACGCGTCCTTCTCTCCTGATGCTGGCGCATTCGTCGATCCGCCAAGCAATCCATCAATCAAAGAACGGTCGACGTTCGCGCTCGATGGGTTGGACGCCGCAGAGGTCGGCGCGGCACTACTCGAACTCGCGGAAGTCTTCGCAGGCGCAGTCGTCTGCGGCTCGACGAGCGCGCGAAGAACATCATCTTGTGCTGCAGCGGTCGCCGCGGCGACAGACGACTTCGTCACGACGTCTCGTACAGTCGATGAAACCGAAGGAGTACGCACGAGCGCATCGACGACAGCGGAACCATCGGCAGTTTCATCTCGAAGGAACGATGCAATGTTTCCACCCGAACGCGCGCCCGAAGTGTCGGTCTGCTCGAGCCGAGCCTTCTCGACGATTTCAAGGAAGAGTGCTTCGAGTGTTTGTCGCGGTGCCTGCACGCTCTCGAGCGAGAGACCCTCACGCTCGTGCAACAACGTATCAATCGCCTGAATCGTTTCGGGCTTCAAGCGTTGCGTGCGCAAGACGGTGTGCGATGTATCGGCGAGCAGCGCTTCACCCGTGCCTTCCGCGCGCACCCGACCACCATAGAGAATCACCATGCGATGGCAGACATCCTCGACATCCGCAAGCAGGTGCGACGAGAGCAAGATCGTCTTGCCGCGTCGACCGAGCTCAAGCAAGAGATCCTTCACTTGCTTGGTGCCGAGCGGATCGAGCCCGCTGGTTGGTTCATCCAGAATCAAAAGCTCAGGATCGTTGACGAGTGCTTGCGCGAGACCAAGTCGACGCGCCATGCCTTTGGAGAACTCGCCCATCGGTCGATGCGCGACCTGCGTGAGTCCCACCATGTCGAGCAATTCATCCGTGCGACGACGACGTGTGCGTCGATCGAGTCCGAACAATTTTCCGTAGTAATCAAGCGTTTCGACTGGATTGAGGAAGCGATAGAGATACGTCTCCTCAGGGAGGTATCCAATCTTCGCCTTCACAGCGGTGTCCGAAGGATCGCGTCCAAAGACAAGCAATCGACCGCGCGACTTGCGCAGCAGTCCGAGGATCATCTTAATCGTCGTGCTCTTCCCGCTGCCGTTGGGACCGAGCAGCCCAAAGATCTCATGGCGATGGATCTCGAAGTTGATGCCATCGACAGCGCGCGCGCGCGCTCGCATCCAGAAGTCGGTGAATGTTTTTTCGAGGCCAACGGCTTCGACGATGAGATCAGATTCTTGCACAGCAGAAACTCCGGCTTGCATGCGAGGGCACACTTCGACGACACATCAACGCGAGAAACCCTTCGAGGCGTCGCGTTCAAGTCGACGACCTGCTTGATCGATCATGATTTGGCGACCGCTCGGATTGAACTGCCCGTTGCCAAACCCCTGCATCTCGGCGGCCTGCTTGTCCGATTCGAGTTGCGCATCACGGCGTTGCTGCATGAGCTTCTCACTACTGGTGATGTGCAAACTGAAATCCGCCAGCGACGGCGGAACGGAGAAAACTTCCGCGTATGGTTGACTCAACACATCGCGTACCGCAGCAAGCCAAAGTTGGCGAACGACTTGTCTGGGGTTCTCTGCAAACGCGGGTGCAAGTCCCTGCAATCGTCGCAATTCGCGCGTGAGTTTGCCTTCGAGCGCGCCTTGCGATGCCTTCGCGCGATTGATGATCATCGCCGCTTCGCCACCGATATCAGTCGCTTCAAAGCGAGCACCGATCGCCAGCAGCGTCGCGTCTGCCTTCGCACCATCTTGCGCGGTCAGTGCGGAGTCATACTCGGCAACGAGTCGCACGAGATCGGCGTACGCCTTCTCGCCTGCAATGGAAGTCAACTGTGTCGCTGCTTGTTGGCGCGCGCGTTCCACCCCTGCCTTCACATTTTCGCGCATCGTTTGCGCTTCCAAGAATCGATTGCGCACCGCAAATGGGTAACTGCGCTCAGACGCTTTCGCCTCGACGATACTCACGCCCAAGTGCATGCCTTGAAGCAAAGCATTCGCATGCGTGCGCACGGGCTCTGCGAGAAAATCGCGTTGGGCATCGACGAGTTCTGCGAGCGTGAGTGCGCCCGCTGCTTCCACCGTCGCTTGCATGAGCACGTGCTTGACGATGTCGTCCATGCGCGCGCGGTCGGCGACCTCGAGCAATTCCACCACATCATCGACAACGTAACTCGCTTCAATCTTCGCGTGCGCAAGGTCTCCATCGCGCGTCAAGAGCGAACCATCCGCCCCCGGTCGCAGTGGGTCTGTCAGCGTCGCGCTTTCGATCTGCTCTTCGATCGTCCTCAGATTCGGCTTTACAACAGGCCAGAACTCATGATCAAGGCGGACCGTCCTGCGCGCTTCCACCGAAACGACATCGCCCACGGGGTACGGCCATGTCGCGTGGAGACCAGGCTCGAGTTGCCGATCCATGCCTTCGCCTTCGATCCTTCCAAACAGCGTCTTGACGCCGGTGAATCCCTCTTCCACTTGTTGAAAGCCTGAGAAGAGAAACGTCACGACGAGCGCGAGTACACCAAGCTGCAGGATGCGATAGGAAAGTTTGAGCGCTTCGCCGAGCGATTGATTCGCAGGGTCAAGCGCGTCGCGCATGTCGCCATCCGCACTCGCGTTCGTGCCACTCCCAAGCACGGCACTCGCGGCGCGACGGGGAGCTTCTTCAACCTCGAGAGGCCGCGGTTCCTGCGAACCATCTGCATTTGTGACTGCCATTTAGGGCATGCCCTTTCCTGCAGCGGTTGCTTCTGCGTGCGCGGTCTCTGATATCGGCGTGGGAATCCCCTTCGCATCTGTCGCGGAATCAAGATCCAACAGATGGAACGGCGCCTTCGTCGTATCGGTGACGAAGGTCGTCGATCCACGGAGACCAGCCTTCATCGCATCAAGCCATGCGAGAAACACCGCGAGATCCGCGTGCTTCTTCATCTCTTCGTAACTTGCAGCAGCCTCTTCATTGCCGCGCGCTTCGATGCGCGCAGCCCATTGCTCTGCGAAGTGTCGAATGAGATCCGCTTGGCTCGTTGCCTGACTGGTGATCGCGGACGCTTCGCTACTGCCGCGCGCTTCTTCAAGTTTCGCGAGTGTGTTCTGCACCTCTGCCATGCGACTCAGCACGGAGATGGTCGTCTTCGGAGGAAGCACGACTTGCGAAATACCCACGCGCACTGGATCGACGCCAACTTTGCCTGATCCTTGCACGCCCGCGAGAATGCGAGCTTCTGCATCGACGAGTTGACTCTGCGGACCGACGAGCTGATCGAAACGGAACCCGCCCACTTCACTGATTGCGCCATCGAGCGCGCTCGCAAGTTGCGCGGACGCCTGCTCGAGGCTTCCACCGTAGCTCGTGAAAAACGCGAGCGCCTTATCGTCGCCGTCGCCGACCTTCCACAGCAGGTATGCCTGCACGAGAAGTTGTTGACCATCTTTGGTTTGCACTGTCTTGAGCGGGCTTTCCACCAACTGCAATCGCTTGTCAAACTTCGTCACCGAAGCAAACACGAAGGGCAGCTTGAAGTGCAACCCCGCTTCGCGCACGACTTGGGAGTCGCCGTCGATGCGGGTGCGAATAGCAAACTCATTGAAACGCACCGTGTAGGTCGCGCTGTAGAGCAGCAACACACCAACGAGGAGTGCGGCGAATCCGACGAGAAGTGTGGCCTTATTCTTCATGGCAGTCATCCAGCGAAGTGTGCGGCGCTGCAGCCACCGCGTCTCAGCATTGCCCGAGGATTACTCGAGCGTCTTTTTCTCCATGTAATCCGCAAGGTTGAGGCCCGATGCCGCTTCCTTCATCTCCGCATCGACGCGCACGCGGTCGGGGTCGATGCCGATGATGTACTTCACACGCACCATCGCGAGCGCTTCCGCAAGCGCTTCCATCGTGCGACGTTGCTCATACAGCTCAGGCGAAACAGCCCACGATGCACTTTGACCAAGGACCTCCGCGGCCTGCCGCTTCGCATCCATCAGCAACTCCCAGCGTTTCGCGCGCGCCGAGCTAATGACACTCGCGGTCTGCGCGCGTGCGTCCAGCAACATCGTTTCAACCTTCGCGCGCATGAGCGCCGTGGCTTGGGGATCCGCGGACGCGCGCTCGGATTCCCGGAGTTCTTCGATCGCTTTCACAATCTCCGCCGCGCGTGCAGCGTCACCGATGAGCAACGACATCGTCGTGTTCACAGTACTGCGCGCGGACTCGACCATGCGACGTGCGTTCTGCGCAGAAACCGAGAGCTCCTCGAATCGTCCTGCGTAATCACCCGTCGACAACGGCGGGCGTAACTGCGGAATCGCAACGCCGACAAGCTCTACGCCTGTTTGGTGGTCATCGAAGGCTCGTTGCACGCGCTCGGAGAGTCCCGCGAGCAAAGATTGACCTTGCGGCGAAAAGACTTCCTCGAGTGGTTTCGTTGAGAGGAACTGCGTCGCTTCGCGCATCGCAATCGCGCGCAATGTGCGGCTTCGCATATCGAGCGAACTTCGACGACTGCGTGTATCGCTCGTGAAGTTCAGCCACTTGTCGAGTTCACGGTCACGGACGCGATACTGCAGAACAATCTCCACCTCCACGACCGCGAACTCATCTGCAATCGCGTTGACGTTGCGACCGCCGCCGAACAAATCCACAACGCCACCCGAACGAACATTGTCTTCAACAACTGCGGACTGCGTGCCCGCAGCAACAAGGAACACGTTGGTGAAAGAGTCGTCACCACCCTTGGCTGACCACAGTTCCGTTCCACCCGAGCGACGCGTCGGGATGCCAAGCGGCAACTCGCGCACGCGGGACACATCGTCGATGATCGCAGTGTCAATCGGCCACGGAAGTTTGAACATCGGCTCACCTTGGAGCACATTGCCAACAATCGCACCGAAGCGCAGCCGCATCGCTTGCTCACCAGGTCCAACGATGACGAGCGTTGTCAGCGCGAGGATGACGACGACGCCAAACACGCCGAGCCGCACTGCATTGCGAAGGAGGAGCTGGTAGCCCCACGAACTCGAAATCTCGAAACCGAATTGGTAGTTCACCGCTTCGTTAATCGATCGCACAATCGAATCAGGTGCGGCAAACAACGAGAGCACGCGCGAATCAAACGCCGCCCGTGGAACTTCGTTCGCACGGCGTGGCCGATAGAGATTCAGTATCAATCCAAACACAGTCTCAACCGCAACCGCGATCATGAAGATCGCGATGCCCTGGCAGATTCCTTCGAGAAACGTTGGCTTTTCGAGCATCGCCAACACGGCACCCACTGCTGCGGCAAGCAGGGTGAGCGCGTTGCCGACCATGATGCCCGCGCCGCCACGCAAGTTCGCCCACGCGGAATGCACCGCCATGCCAGCGACCCATCGCGAGAAGATAAACGCGAGCACCGCGAGGCCCATCGTTGCTGCGAGTTGCCAACCCAGCGCGTCGCCAGTGTTGAACTTCCCAACATCCGCGTTCGCGTCGTCGAGTTTGCCAAACCAGCGCAGCGTGTACAAACCAAATCCGACGAGCAGTAAGGCGTAGAGCACGCTCGCAATCGGCATGAGCCACGCGTGCATCCACTTCAAGCGCTTGGCAGCGATGCGCGCGTCGTCAGCGCTGAAGAGCCGACCGTCTTCGCCGATCGAAGGCGCGTCATCGAGTTCGAGTGCTTCGAGGCGCTCGAGTCGGTGTTGATGAAAGACAATGACGAGCGCGAGCCACGCAAGGATTCCAGGAATCATCCAAGTGGCGATCGTCGTGAGGATGGTGACCTCACTCAACCAACCCCAGAGGAGCAATCCAAATCCAAGGACGGTCTGCCCAAGCAGTCCGTAGCCCGCGACGCGCGTCGCCTGTTGATACGCGTGATGGTCAGTTCTCATCGCTGAGGAAGCGTTTCTCGTGTCGGACGGAAAGTGATGACTGCAGAACTTCGGAGTCGCCTGAAGAAATGGGCAAACGGGGCGACCCATTCGGCTCCCCACCGCGCGGGTGCACCTTTAGGGAAGCCGTTGGATACTGTAAGGTAAAGCCGCCGTTATGGGTTGCGCCCGCACGGTGTTCCCTTTCACAAGCGACCTTCTTCTATGGCAACCTTTGAGCAACTTTGGGCGATCGCGCGCAACACGTACCTTGAGAGTGTGCGGCAACCTGTCGTACTCGTCATCCTCACGCTGGGGATCATGCTCACCATCATGAGTAATCCGTTCGCGGGTTGGACGATGCAAGATGATCAGCGCATGTTTGTCGACCTCGGACTGTCGACGGTGTTCATCTCGACAGCCCTGCTCGCAGCGTTCATTGCGACAAATGCGATCTCCCGCGAGATTGAAAACCGCACGGTGTTGACTGTGATTTCCAAGCCCGTGCCGCGCCCCGTTTTTGTCGTAGGAAAGTACATCGGTGTCTCGATCACGATGCTCGTTTCGCTGGCCGTGCTTGCGCTGGTGTTCATGCTCGTCGAAGTGCATGGCACGATGCAAACAGTCCGCACGCCGTTTCACCTGCCCGTACTCATCCTCGGCGGAAGCGCGATCTTGGTGAGTGTTGTTGTCGGCGCATGGATGAACTTTCTGTACGGAAAGAATTTCGCTGCAAGTTGCATCACGATCGCGATCCCCCTGCTCCTGCTCGCGTACGTCGGCTCGCTTTTCTTTGACGCTGAGTGGGCATCCGTCCCCGCAAGTACGCAATTTGAAGGCGAAATCTGGAAGTCCCTCGGACTCCTCGCGCTCGCCACGATGGTGCTGAACGCGGTTGCGATCGCGGCGAGTACGCGGCTAGGACACGTGCTCACGCTCAGCGTCGTGCTGGGCACGCTCTTACTCGGGCTACTTTCAGATTGGTTCTTTGGACGCACGACTGCGCGACTCGCAGATGAGTTTGCGCGTCTCGGCGACGTCACGCCGCCACTGCAAGATCGCATGCTCTACTGGACCTGCGAGACGCTCTCGTCGATCGTCCCAAATTTCCAGATCTTCTGGACGACCGACGCGCTCACGCAGAAGAAATCGATCCCGTTGGATTACATCCTCTACGCAGTGCCGTACTCCGCGCTCCTCGTGATCGGATTGCTCGCGCTCGCAACGGCGCTCTTCCAACGCCGCGAAGTTGGGTAACGCACATGCGATGCGCGTTCACCAAGATTGCACTTCAGCAGCGCGCTTTTTCGTCGTCAGCAGAAAGCCGATGACGCAAGGCATGATCGACATGCCAAGCGTGACGAGCACGAGGTTGCGAATGCCATCGCTGCGCACGGAAGCCACGTCGAAGTTATCGAGATCGGCTTGCGCCGCTTTCGCGATCGCAGGGTTCGACGAGCTCGCCATCGACTCCAAGATCTCCCGCGAGTAATCGACGCTCACATCGAGTGTCATCATCCCCCATGCCAATCCGACGATCGCCATGAGGATGCGCGCAGCTGCCCAGACGAGAACAAGTTTCGCGCCCAGTTTTCGACGCATCAATAGCATCGCGCCGCCGATTGCGAGCACAATTCCAAGCGGCAGAAGAATCGAGGCTTGCACATTCATCGCAAGCGCCATCTCGCTCGGCATGTGGAAATCGATCCCTTGTGCCTGCATCAACTGCCCGCCGAAATTCGTGAAGAGCACAGAACCGCCCTGCAAACACATGCCAAGGACTCCGTAAGCAACGCATATTGAGCCAACCACCATGGGCCAGGTCGACTTCGCGGGAATCGCGTCGCCGGATTCGTTGGTGACGACGTATGGCTGACTCGGCGAGATGTCTGAGGGATCATGCATAGCGTGCATCTTGCAATGATCGCCGCCGTCCTGCAAGGTGGCGTTTCGCTCGCCGCCACTCGAATGGCTACGCGCTCTGCAACAGGTCTGACACCTGTTTTCGCAGTTCACCGCAATCAAATGGCTTGGAAACAATCAGGACTGCGCCACATTCAATTCCCTTGCCGCGGAATTCGCGCTCCTCGAGCGCTCAATCGCTGTTGGCTATTGCGCATTTTGCTCTAGAAATCCGGACACACTCGTCGCCTCTCCGACTGAATTGTCCTCACTCCTCAAAGTCGGAAACTCAGATCCTCTGATAGCGTGTTCGACCGCTCGATTCCGTCGGCAAAACGACGACAAGGGAACGGAAACTTTCTTTGTACGCACAAACTAAGGTGTCGAGATTCCACCAATCGTGTGCGATTCGAAAGCGAGCAGTGGCATTCACCCGCGCTGCGGCCGGAAACCGGCATGCGCGCTCCAACCGCCTCGATCAGCCCAGGAGCGGTGACGCCCACGCAATCAATCTCAATCTCACGCTCCGCGCTTTTTCATCTGACCGAGCGCCTTCTTGAACTCGGCGAGTTGCTTCTTCAGCAGATCGACATCTTCGGGAAGGTTTGGTGCTTCATAGACCATGCCCGGCTTGCAGCGGTCATACCAACGGATGAGTTCGGTGAGCGCCTTGATGCGAGCACCCAACATCGCGGCATCATCCGAACCTGCGGGATTCTCGAGATCTGCGAGCAACTTCGTCTTCTGCTCGACGCAATCCTTCAAGAGCTTCTGCCAGTTCTCGTGGATCTTGCGACCCACATCGCTCGCCTCTTTCCACTCGGTCAGCTGCAAGCACACGGCGAGTTCTTCAACCGTGTCCGCAGTGCCATCCGAGAAACCGCAATGCCAGGCGTTGTCGGCGTTGAACGTGAGGTTTTCTAGCTCATTGGAGAGCTTGTACTTGCCCTGCATCGTGTTGTAGAAAACTGTATCTTGGCGCGTGTAACCTTCAGGAATGTCGTAGCTGAGGAGTTCGGGATTCGTCACCATCGCGCGACCGATGTACGCGCTGCGTCCGCCAATCTCCGTCGCCTCGCCGACCTTGTCGAGCCACGCCACCAACTCATTACCGGAGATCGCGGTTTGTCCTGAAAACATCGTGATCGAACCGAGCGCGCCAACGCGCATGAAATAAATTTCATCGCAGTGGAGGCTTGTGAATGCCGCCGCAGAAATCGCGCGCTTGATCCACGCAACAACGCGATGACGCTTCTTCAGCTCCTTCATTGTTTCGTGAATGCGATCGCCTTCGATGACGAGTCCGCCAGGACTATCAATGAGCAGAACAATCAGCTGACCAGGACCCATCTTGTCCGCTTCTTTGCCGATCTGCTCGATCTCTTCGTGGCGCATTCCGATGCCGACAGTGCCTTCGAGTGGGAGCACGAAAATATTGGGAATCGCGCGCGCGGTTGCTGAGGTCGCTGTCGGAGCCAAGCCCTTCGCATCAGCTGAAGCCGCGGTCGAAGGAGCAGGCTTGCCGCCGGTTGGAGTTGTCGTTGCAGCCGCGAGCGATTCGATGCTACGAAGATCAAACGCAAGAATCGTCACGTTGCTGGTCTTGCCGTTTTTGTCGACGGCGAGCACGAGCACCTTCGCATCGCCCTTCACGATCGTGCCTTCGAGCGTTGTTTCAGCTGCCCCTTGCATGCACTTCACGCGCACGCGCTCGCCGACCTCGCCCTTGAACTGCGCACCTGATTTCAGCTTCACGGAAACAGGCGGAGCCGCAGAAGTCATGGAACTGAGAGGCGCCGAGAGCGCGGATGCAGAGACGCACGCTGCCAAGACAGATCCAAGCAAGAGCTGGCTGAAGAAGGAGCGCGATGGGCGTGAGTTTCGAGTGATCATGAGCAATGGTCCTAACGATTCCGTCGAGAAAAACTTGCGATCAAAACTTGTGCGCGTCAGCGCTTTCCACCCATCCCACCGCCGCCGAGTCCGCGACTGTTACCGCCGCCGCCGCCGCCGTTGTTGTCGCCTGTATTTTTCGAGCGAGCGATTTCCTTCTTGATGTTGCCCACTTCGATTTCGAGTTGCAAACGCGTGACCCCCATCTCGCGCTGGAGGCGACGTTCAACAGCTGGGTATTGCTTCATCGCGCTGATGACCTTCTCAAACAACGACTTGCGCTGTCCGAATCCCTTGATGCCCTCATCCACGCTTTGCGCGGATTCAAGCCACTCCACGCAGCGGTCGTACGCCTTGCGCCAACCCTCGGTGTAATCGGTGAAGATGGCTCGCCCTGATTCAACGTTCTCAAACTCGCGGTAACCGAGCAAGAACATAAGGTCATCAAGCGAATCCGCAACGCCGTCCGCGAGACCGGTGTCTTCTGCTGTTGTTGCATTGAAGTTGACCGTCGCTTCCTTACTGCTATCGACAGTCCACACACCGCTCGTGTTCGGAAGCCAAACAGAATCGCGTCCTTCGAACTTCACGCTGAGCGTCTTTTCTGGCAAGAGCATGGCGTCGCCGAGCTCGAGTGGATAGCCGCCTTGTTGCAAGAATCCTTTGCCGATACCCGTCCAAGCCGCGAGCATTTTCGCAGCAACATCGGGATCCGACCATCCACCTGCGAGCTTCGCGACATTCTGCAAACCCCACAGGCGAGCGTCGCTCGTCATGTACATGTCAGGCCACGCGAATGCCATCAGTGAACCGAATCCAACGGAGTCTTGAATCCACATCACTTGCGGAACATCACGAAGTTCTTCGCGAAGACTCTTCACAAGATCGCGGTACTCCTCCATGTGGACCTGACCAGCTTCCTTCTGATCATCATTCTTGAGATAGAAGTTGTTGTCGATGTCCGCGCTCTTCAACTCAATGATGATGAGGTCGGGCTTCGCCTTCTTCGCATCTGCAATGATCAACTTGTATGGTTGCGGATGGATATCCGTGCCCATCTGCCCATGCATGGGGATGACGTACACCTTGGGTGCCGACAGCGTTGAAGGGAACGCCTTGCGGTTCACTTCCGATGCGGTCTGCGCGAAAGCACAAGCAACAGTGGAGAGCGCGAGGAGAGCTGCAAGGATGCGGGGAGACTGCATAGAAAGGATGCCTCAGCAAGGGTCGAAGTGCGCGCCTCAACCTTGAGGCGCCGCCGCGCTTGCATCCTACGGGCGGAACGCCGCTTGGTGGCAATAGAAAGCCCTCGAAATCTAGGATGGGAAGAGGAGTTTGAGCCCCTCTTCTGCGGTCGCGATACTGCCTTCAAGCTGCGCATCCATCGCGCGGTGCAACAATTCCTTGAACGCCTTTCCCGGCAGTAATCCGCGGGAAATCAGCAGATCTCCATCGACAAGCGGTTTCGGAAGCGCGCGCGTGGGCAGGAGTTTGTCTGCGGTTCGACGCAATCGGTCGGCGAGTTCGGGCTGTTCCGCGCGAAGAATTTGCAGCGCCTCCTCGAATCCGAGGGACGCGATTGTTCGACAACGCATCGCCACACCAAGCGCGTCCCACTGCGTCAACAACTGCTCGCGCACGGCAAGCGCCGCGTCAAGCGCGAGGATCTCGGCGTTGGAAAGGACGAGGCGTGTCCGCAGCTGCGCGACCTGCACGCGATCAACAACCGTGCCTTCTGCGTCGCCGCGATCAAGCAGCCATGCAGCGAGCGCGGTTGTGAAGATCGACGGTTCTGTTGGTTGCAGCATTGCAAGCCGACGCGATGCAACACAGCGGAGATGCGAGCCGAGGGTTGCCGTGTCAAGACCAAACTGTTCGAGGAGCGCTGCACCCTGAGCGCGCGATGGATGCCGGAGCATCGTGCGAAGTTCTTCGCCAACGCGTTCTGGGCTGACCGAGCGTAACGCCGTTGCGTGGATTTCGATCGCGCGCGCTGTTCGCGGTTCGATCGTGAAACCGAACCGTGCTGCAAATCGCACCGCGCGCAACATGCGCAGTCGATCCTCGTCGATGCGGGCTTCAGGGTCCCCGATGGCGCGAATGAGTTTGTCGCGAAGATCGCGCTCGCCCTGCCCTGCAAGAAAATCGACGACGCGTCGAGTCTCAGGATCCATGAACAAACCGTTGATCGTGAAGTCTCGGCGAGAAACATCAAGCGCCGCAGTGGAAAAACGAACTTCGCTCGGTCGACGACCATCGTGATACTCGAGGTCTTCGCGAAAGGTCGCGACTTCGATCGTGTGTCCACTCTCACGCACAAGCATCACACCGAACGACTCACCGACTCCGCGCGCTTTGGGATACACCCGCGCAACATCGTCGGGCGTCGCACTGGTCGCGATGTCGAAATCCGCTGGCTCGATGCCCAGGAGCAAATCGCGCACACATCCGCCTGCAAAATATGTTTCGTGCCCCGCATCGCGAAGTCGCAACGCGAGCACTTTCGCAGCCTCCGCAAGCAGCAACTTGGGAGTGCGATCCATCGGCGAACGATCGGATGGCGCGCTCACGGCGCAGCCTCGGGTGATCCCCGCCACGCGAGCGCTTCCGCATATTGCGCACGAACTGCCTGCTCGAGCAGCACGAGTGCTTCATCGGGCGGCATCGCGGCGATCGCCTCCCCATCGAGTGCTGCTCCGACGGTGACGCGCAATGTGCCGAAAAAACGAGGCAGTTTGCGTGAACGTGGCCACACCGAGTAACTGCCGGCGATGCCCATCGGCACGATCTTCGGCTTCGCCTTGCGGATGAGCAACAGCAAGCCGCGACGAAACGGTTGCACGGTTCCATCCGGACTGCGTGATCCTTCGGGATACATGCACACGCATCGACCCGCTTGCAACTCAGCAATCGAGATACGCAGCGCCTCTCCATCGCCACCACTATCGGAGATCGGCTTGGCTCCGAGGGATCGGATGATCCAACCGAAGGGACCGAGAAAGAGACCGCGCTTGGCGATGATCGTGTACTGGCGATCAGCAGTCGCCGCGCCGTTACACATCGGATCAAGAAAACTCTGATGGTTAGAGATGAAGAGCACGCTGCCACTCGTGGGCACGTGCTCTTTGCCGCGCACTTTCAATCCGTACAACACGATGCAAGGAATCCGCATGATCCCTTCGGCGAGCGCCCACCAGAACACCTGCAGTTTCGATTTCCCAGGAACACGCTCGGAGAATCTCCACCATCTCACGGAGTTTCATCCTCGTCCGTCGATCGTGTGCCCAGCGTGGGAAGTTCATGGATTGCCCTCGCGTGCCGACGCACGATGACTTCGAGCGCATCCACCACGCGCTCAACATCGAGTCCACCCGTGTCGACAACGTCTGCGCCTTCGGGTCGCACGAGTGGGCCTTCACTGCGAGCACGATCGCTCGCGTCTCGCGAAACAATCGACTGCAAGATCTCTGCCGCATCCACATGCACACCCTTCGCGCTCAACTGCTCGGAGCGTCGTTGCGCGCGAATCTCAGGAGCTGCGTCAAGATAGATACGCACGGTTGCATCGGGAAACACAGCAGATCCTTGATCGCGACCTTCCGTCACCAAGCGCGGATGCGCTGCCGCAATCGCGCGCTGCTGCCGCACCATCGCGCGGCGGACGTCGGCATTGCAGGCGACGATCGCGACGGCTGCCGTCACGGCGGGCGTGCGAATCGCATCGCCACACGCAACACCATCGATGAAGAGTTCGGGCGGATCCACCTTCCAATCAAATCGCAGCGTCGAGGCGAGCGCGAGCTCGGTCACCGCGACGGTGTCTCGCGGATCAATGTTCGATGTAAGCGCGCGCCATGCAATCGCGCGATACATCGCGCCGGTGTCGAGAAACTCAAGACCGAGTCGACGCGCGAGCGACGATGCGACGGTCGACTTCCCAGTGCCCGCTGGTCCGTCGATCGTCACGATGATGGAAGCTGCGGCGGTCAATGTCATCATCAGTTGCATAGAACCCTGCTTCTCACGAAGTCTCCGACAACGGGTGCTCCTCGCGACTGTCTCATTCGTGTGCTTCTGCTCCCTCGTCGCCACCTTCAAGCAGTGCTTCGAGAGCTTTAAAATCCTCGACCTCGATTTCTGGCGGCGAGGTCAGCGCGCCCAGCATTTCGCGCGCAGTTTCGATGTCTTTCACGACGTTTGTCTTTGGACCAACGTTGACGAGGTCCACCGCGAGCGTGTTGGTGTAGCCCACTGCGATGATGCTCTCCACGCATTTCTCGAGACCGAATCCAATGTGCTTTCCTGCTCTAAATCCTTGAATCGAGGCGCTGATTGCTTGCGCGTAGGGCGCGAGTCGGCGCAAGGATTTGTCCGCATCACCAGTCTTTGTCGCCGCTGCAAAGGATGGGTAACTTCCGATGCGGAAGCCGCCGATCTTCTTGATGAGCTCGGTCAACTTGACCGGATCTTCCGTCAACCCTTCGTGCGGTGTGATCAGCAGATTCAATTCGAATCGATCGAGCTCCTGCACGACAAGCTTGACGCCCTTCGCCGTCAATTCAAACGCTTGATCCGTTTGCGGTGCCTCGCATCGCACTGCCAATGCTGGGCACTGCAACTTCGCGGCAGCATTCCCAAGCACCTTCAATCGCTGACGCGTTTCCGCCCACGTCGCCGTGCGATCGGTGAAGTCAATCGGCTTTTCTTCGATGAGCAGCAGCACCGGGCATCCCGCACGATCCGCAGAATCGCGCAGCTTGTCGAGCTGCTGAATGCCAAATCCCTTCATCATGTCTGTTGGAATGTTGAGCCCGCGCAATCGAAGCTGTCGCTCCGTGAACGCAGGAATCGCGAAAATATCGGGGAGACCACTCTCTGGTTTTCCAACCAAAGATCGCAGCGAACCTGCGGAAAGGGTCAGGAGGATCTCATTCTGCACAGCTCAGGTTCCTCTGGTTTCCACTCACACTGCATTGGGACGAACAGATTGCATTCTAATGACTTATGACTACTTGATTCCACTCTTCTGCGCGCAAGTCCAAGACTCGTTCAGCAGCGGCTCAAGAACCGCAAGATCTTGCGAAGAAAGCGCCGACAGGATTTCATGTCGGCGCGTTCCAGAGGGGAGAAAGAAATCGTTGGTCCTTGGACCTTAGGTCATATAATATGCATCCCCTAGCTGCACCACAAGTGTTGTTTCTGATATTTCTAAGAAATCTGATTGCTTGCGCCTTCTAGATTCCAGCCCGCTCAAACCCGCCGTCCGTCGATACCATCCCCGCCCTATGGCTACCCCCTCCGATTGTCGCTGCACCGAAACGCATGAATGGGTCCGAAGCAATCCTGCTGGCGTCACGATGGGCATCACCCAGCACGCCGCGGACGCGCTCACCGACATCACCTACGTTGGGTTGAAGCCTGTCGGCACGAAACTCAACGCGGGCGATTCGATTGGCGAGGTCGAGAGCGTGAAGACAACGAGCGACATCTATGCGATTGTCGCGGGCACGATTGTCGAAGTGAACCAAGCTGCTGTGAAGGATCCCTCACTTCTCAACAGCGATCCGTACGGCAATGGTTGGCTCGTCAAGATTGCATCGTCGGACACTTCAAGTGTCAGCCGATTGATGGACGCCGCCGCGTACGATGCCAAGCACCACTGACGTGCGGCACCGGTCGCACACGCAACGCTCGTGAGCACGGACCCCATCGAACTCAACCCATCCACCCGCGCACCTCGACTGCGCGTGCGTGGTGTACAGAAGCGATTCACCATTGGATCAAGCAGCGCGCGTCATGACGTGCATGCATTGCGCGGCGTCGATTTGGAAATCGATGGTCCTGGTTTCTTTGCAGTCATGGGCGCATCCGGCAGTGGCAAGAGCACGCTGCTGCATCTTCTGGCTGGACTCGATCGCGTCGACGCAGGCGAGATTGAAGTGCAAGAACAACGTGTCGACGCGATGAGCGAATCGCAACTCACGCAGTACCGACGGCGGAGCATCGGCATTGTGTTTCAACAGTTCAATCTGCTCAGTGCGATGAGCGCACTCGAAAACGTGCTGCTCCCGAGCGAACTCGACAACGCACCACGCGACGCCATGCGCGCGCGCGCGACTGCATTACTCGAGCAATTTGGGCTCGCCGAGCGGATGCAGCACCGACCAGACGCGCTCAGCGGTGGCGAGCAACAACGCGTTGCGATCGCGCGCGCGTTGCTCTTTTCGCCGCCTGTGTTGTTCGCGGATGAACCGACGGGAAGTCTCGACAGCGAGCACGGTCAGCGCCTCGCGCAACTTTTACGAACGCTTGCCGAAGAACAACGCACGCTCATCTTGATGGTGACGCATGAAGCATCGATTGCGATGCATTGCGAGCGCGTGTTCGTCCTTCGCGATGGAGTTCTCGCAGGATCATTTGCAACGAAAGGTCTCGATGCGGGCGAGTTGGCGCTTCGCGCACAGGAACTTAGCCGGACGACCAAGTAGGACGATCTTGCTCGTCCTCGCGGTCACACTCGCTGCGGCGCTCGTCGCTGCCGCGACGGCGGCGCTGTCGACATTGCAAACAAGTTTCGACGCGTCGATTGCTCGATCGATTGGCGAAGCAGACGCGCGCATCGTGCATCGATACGGCGAACCGTTCGAGCGCTCAACGATGGACATGGTGCGAACCTGGGATGCGGTGGAAGACGCAACTGGCGGACTCATCGGTTCGCTCACTCTTTCGCATGCATCCGCGCGCAATGCCGACGGCGCGATGTTGCGAACGACCGTGCAAGCGCGCGGCGTCGATCCTGCGCGCGATCGTTCCTTTCGAGAACTCGAAATGCGCGCAGGAAAACGCATCGAATCCGCAGGAGAGATCGTCATTGATCCAGCGACTGCGATCTCACTCGACGCGAGCGTTGGCGATCTTCTGCGTGTCCAGCGCTTCGGCGCACCGATGGAGTTGAAGGTCGCTGGTATCTACGAGCGTCCCTCCCTCGGAGCATTGCAACGACCGCTCGCGTACCTCTCGCTCACGACGCTTGAACAGGCAATCAAGCGCGAAGGACGCATCACGACACTCGCCATTCGATTGCGTGAAGGCACCGATGTTGCAGCGTGGTGTGCGGCGCGACAAGGCATCTTGCGAGAACCACTGCTCCTCGAACCCGCCGAGCGCGTGCGTACCGGAATCGATCGACAGCGCACCGCCGCGCGGATTGCGACTTGGATCGGCACGATCATCGGCATGCTCGCGTGTGCTGCGATTGTCACGGTTGGCATGACCACCGCGCTGCTCGAACAACTTCGCGAAATGGGCCTTGCGCGCGCCATCGGTGCAAGTCGATTGCAACTCGCGCTTGGACAACTGCTCTCTGGCTCGTTGCTTGGTGCGTTCGGCGGAGTCCTTGGCGCGCCGCTCGGACTCGCCCTCGCATGGGGACTTGCGTATTGGTTCCGCGAAGCATTGCGGAGCCCACTCACCTTCGCTTGGAGCGGCGTCAGCATGGCGATCATCGGCGCGATTTGCGCAGGTGTCGCGGGCGCACTCTTCCCCGCAATCTATGCCGCTCGCATTTCGCCCCTCGCCGCACTCGCCATTCGTGCGCGCGTGCCGAGCATGCGCGGAGTGCTGCTCGTCAGCGCGATTGGTTGCGCATTGCTAGCGGTGCAGCTGGCGTTGACGATTCCAGAGTCACGCGACACGCGATTCTGGCTCTACGCATTCCTCGGGCTCCCGCTGCTTTTTTGTGGTTGGTTCCTCCTTGCCGTGCCCGCAACTCTGCTCATCGCGCGTGTGATGGGAGCAGGAATCGAACGCGCATTGTCGATTCCGCGCGGGCTCCTGCGTGGCAATGTTCGCCGCATGCCGTATCGACTTGGATTCACAGCGGGCGCGCTGATGGTCGCGATCGCAGAACTCGTGAGTACGCAATCCAATGGCGGAGCGATCATCGACAATCTCCGCGAACGTGTGAAGTTCGCCGACGGATTCGTGCTTTGTACGAACGGTCTTTCGCTCGAAGAGCAATCGCGCATCCAAAGCATCGATGGCATCACGAGTGCGCTTCCGATTGGATATCTCCCGCTGAAAGTCGTCGATCAGCAAGTCTTCGGCGTGGAAGGCATTGGCCCCGAGAGCGTCGTCTGCGTTGGATTCGAACCGCGTGCGTTTCTCGAGATGAACAAACTGGACTGGATCCAAGGCACACCTGAAACTGCGATTCCGCGACTCGAAGCGGGCGATGCGATTCTCGTCGCGCCCGAGTTTCTGCGCGCGCGCGGCATCGGTGTTGGCGATCACATTCGCCTCGGCAGTGGCAAGAGCGAACATGAGTTCGAAATCGTCGGCGTTGTCACCGCCGCTGGGCTCGATCTTGCAACACAGGTCTACGGATTGCGCAGCGTCTACATGGAACACGCGGTGAGTTGCGTGTTCATGGATATGCGCGCCGTTGCAGCGAAGTACGACACGCGCGAGGCGTACATGATGCAGCTTCGACTCAGGCAAGGGTCCACCCTCGACGACGAAGCGCGGATTGAGCGCGAAGTCAGCGAGACGGTTGCAGGCGCGGTCTTTACCAGTGGTCGCGCGATCAAGGGATTTGTCGACGACATTGGAAAAGGCGCGCTCGGACTCTCGCTCGCCGTCGCGTTCGCTGCGCTCCTGCTCGCGTCGCTCGGAGTTGGAAGCGTCGTCGCCGCAGGCGTGCAAGCGCGCGCGAAAGAGTTCGGCATTCTGCGTTCCATCGGCGCGAGTCCAAGTCTGCTCTTGCGGCTGATTCTCGCGGAAACATTTATCGTCTCGCTCGGCGCACTTGTCGCCGGCACGCTGCTCGGACTTGAACTTGCGTGGATGGGGACCAAGTTTTATCACGACTTCGCGGGGCTCGATCTTCCGCTCTATTCGCCGTGGCGACCGCTCGCGCTCGGCGGGGTTGTGCTCGTGAGCATCGCGCTCTTGGCCGCACTTCCCGCAGCACTTCAACTTGCGAAAAAACCGATTCGCGAAATGATCGCGTAGCGCTGCTCGGCTTACCATTCCTGCACGAATGCCCTTCGATCTCGTTTCACCATTCCAGCCGATGGGCGATCAACCCACCGCGATTGCCGAACTCACGCGAGGCGTCGAAGAGGGTCGTCGAAATCAGGTGCTGCTCGGCGCGACCGGTACGGGCAAGACTTTTACGATTGCGAATGTCATCGCGAACACTGGGCGACCGACGCTGTTGGTGAGTCACAACAAGACGCTCGCGGCGCAACTGTACGAAGAGATGAAGGAACTCTTTCCGAACAACGCGGTGAGTTACTTCGTGAGTTTTTACGACTACTACCAGCCTGAGGCGTACATCCCCGCGCGCGACATCTACATCGAGAAGGAAACGCAGCGCAACGATGATCTTGATCGACTGCGCCTGGCCGCGACAAGCAATCTCGTCAGTCGAGAAGATTGCATCGTCGTCGCGAGTGTCTCTTGCCTCTACGGACTCGGCTCGCCGGAAGAGTTTCGCAGTCGAGTCGTCATGCTCGAGCGCGGCATGCGTCTTGAACGCCGAAACTTTTTCCTGCAACTGACCGCGATGCAATACACGCGCAATGACATCGATCCCACGCGTGGGACTTTTCGCGTGCGCGGCGATTGCATTGAGATCTATCCAGCGTCGGAGAAACATGCGATCCGACTCGATCTCTTTGGTGATGAACTCGAATCCATTCAACTCTTCGCGCCTCTCACCGGCGAGCATCTTGCGGATGAAACGCGCACGTTCATTTTTCCTGCTGTGCATTACGTGATGCCCGCCGAGCGCAAGCTTGCCGCGCTCACTTCCATTCGAACTGAACTCGATGCGCGGGTGCTCGAACTTCGGAGCGAAGGCAAATTGCTCGAAGCGCAACGACTCATCGCGCGCACGCGGCATGATTTGGAAATGCTCGCGGAGGTTGGATTCTGCAACGGCATAGAGAATTACTCGCGGCACTTTGACGGACGCGCAGCAGGCGAACGCGCATGGACGCTGTTGGATTACTTCCGCGCTGTGCCAGGCCGCAGCGCGTCCGATTGGCTTGTCGTCGTGGACGAATCACACGTCACGATGCCGCAGATTCGAGGGATGTATTTCGGAGATCGGGCGCGCAAACAAACGCTGATCGATCACGGATTCCGATTACCGAGCGCGCTCGACAATCGTCCGTTGAAGTTCGATGAGTTCTGCGAGATTTCTCCGCAGACGATTTTCGTCAGCGCGACTCCAGCGCCTTGGGAACTCGAACTCACGCACGGCATCATCGTCGAACAGGTGATTCGTCCCACAGGTCTTGTCGATCCACCCATCGAGGTGCGCCCCGCGCGCAATCAAGTGCCTGATCTTCTGATCGAGTGCCGCGCGCGCGCTGCTCGCGGCGAGCGAACGCTTGTGACTGCGTTGACGAAGCGCTTGTGCGAAGAACTCACGAGCTACCTCGACGCGCAAGGACTTCGCGTCCGTTACCTCCACAGTGAAATCGAAACTCTCGAACGCCTCGAACTCTTGCGCGACCTTCGTGAAGGCGCGTTCGATGTGCTTGTGGGTGTCAACCTCTTGCGCGAAGGGCTTGACCTTCCTGAAGTTGCGCTCGTCTGCATTCTCGACGCAGACAAAGAAGGATTCCTTCGCAGTCAGTCCGCACTCATTCAGACGATGGGACGCGCCGCGCGCAATGCCAACGCCACCGCGATTCTCTACGCAGACACGATGACCGACAGCATGCAGCGCGCGATCACCGAAGTCGAGCGTCGCCGCAGCAAACAACTCGCGTACAACGCGTTGCATGAACTCACGCCGAAAACAATTGTGAAGGCTATTCGCTCCGGTATCGCGGACGAGCTTGCCGCAGGGCGCGCCGCGAAGAAGCGCATGCTTGCAAAGGAAGAGGAACAAGAAGAGGAGTTCGAGGACGAGGAGTGGATCGGCGCATCCACACCGGAAGAGCTCGCCGCCGATCGCGAACAACTTCTCGACGAACTTCGTCAATCTATGCTTGAAGCGGCAGAGCGACTCGAATTCGAGACCGCTGCGCGCATTCGCGATGAAGTGAAACTTGTGGAGTCGCTTCCCACACTCACGCGCCGAGCCAAGGGAACGACAAAGCCTGCAACAACAGGACGATCCACGGCAGGAAAAGCAGGAACGCGCGCGCGGAAGAAAAAATGGAACGGTTAGCGTGAACCGATGTGCAATCGCGATGCACGCGATTGCAAGGCACGCCATTCGGCACTCAAGAGCACGCTGGCAGGCAACCGCGCAGCGAGCGGTGCTGTCGCACCTTCACTGTGGGTGCAAGAAGAAGGGCTCGAACTTTCGTTCGAACCCTTGGATGCTTGTGCTGTGATGTTTGTACTCGTTGGCTTCGTCATCATCGTCGTGCGAACCGCACACAAAGACCATACGACCGACGCGTCTTGAGGGCACGCGCCAAGATGGCTCTGCGAATATCCATGCAATGGATCGGCGGATTGACGGGAGGCGATGCTCATACGAGAAAACAAACAGAGTGCGAACGGTCAGAAGTGTCTCAGGGAGAAAACGCTGAGGGACACACTCTTGTTCGTCGCAATTGAGCCTAACTCTGCACGAACTATTCCATTCTGCTAACAAACTGGCTGTATTTTGCCCGTTCGCACAGAAATTCCGCTCCGATCAGCGGTTGAGAACACAGCACAAGCGCTGTCTGAAGACCCGAAACCCGCTCTACCATCTCCTCCGCATGTCCGTAGGTACCCCCACCGCATTCCTCCGTGCGATCCGCGTCCGCGGCGCGCGTGAACACAATCTAAAGAGCATCTCCGTCGAACTTCCGCGCGACCAGTTCGTCGTCTTCACGGGCGTCAGCGGCTCGGGAAAGAGTTCGCTCGCGTTCGACACGATCTTCGCGGAGGGTCAACGCAAGTACATGGAGTCGCTCTCCTCCTACGCGCGGCAGTTCCTCGATCAGATGGGAAAGCCTGATGTCGATGCGATTGAAGGGCTGCCGCCCACCATCGCGATCGAACAACGCAGCGGCGGACATTCGCCACGATCGACGGTCGCAACAACAACGGAGATTTGGGACTACCTACGACTGCTGTACGCGCGCTGCGGAACGCCGACGTGTTGGCATGAAGAGTTGCGCGGAAAGAGAATCCATCGTTGTGGCAACCCGATCGCGGCGACGAGCGCGAGTGAGATCGTCACCACGCTGCTTGCGAAGTTTCCACGTCAACGCGCGATGCTTTGTGCGTGCGTGATTCGAGGCAAGAAAGGCTTTCACAAAGATGTGCTCGAAAGTCTGCAGAAGCAGGGACTCGTGCGCGCGCGCGTGAACGGTAAGGTCATCGACATTCGCGAGACGCTGAAGGCGGGTGGAGAAAATCCGCTCGAGCTCGGTCGTTATGAGATGCACGACATCGATGCCGTCGTCGATCGCATCGCGATTGAGCCTGAAGGTCGTCAGCGCATTTCAGAAAGCGTGGAGACCGCGCTGCGACTCGCCAGCGGAAACCTCACGGTGCTGATTGAGGATGCGAAGGCGAAGGACGGTTGGAGCGAGCATCGATTCAGCGAGAAGTTCGCCTGTTCCGAACACCCCCAGTGCGCCATCGATGAACTCGCGCCGAGGCTGTTCTCATTCAATTCTCCGCACGGCGCATGCCGAAGTTGCGCAGGGCTCGGCACGGTGAACGAGTTCGACGAGGCGCTCGTCGTGCCCGATTCGAGCGTCGTTGTCATGAAGGCATTCGCACCGTTCCTGAAGAACGGCCCGCGGATGAACAATCGTTACGCGCGGCATTTGCGTGTGATTCTGAAGGCGTTGCAGATTGAGCCAAACACGCCGTACTCCAAACTCACCGACGCGCAGCGCGCTGTGTTGATGCATGGCACGGGCGATCGGAAGAAAGAACTCGGATTCAAGTTTGACGGCGTGCTGCCGAGTCTTCGCACGCGGTACGACGAGACGGAAAACGATGGAGTCAAAGAGCGATTGCACACCTTCATGAGCAGCGCGCAGTGCCCCGCTTGCGGCGGCGCGCGACTTCGCAAAGAAGCACTCGCCGTACAGATGCACAGCGGCGCGCTCGCACTCTCCATCGCAGACGTTTCTGCGCTCACCGTGACACGCGCGATTGGTTTCTTCAGCACGCTCACACTGACGAATGAACAGCAAGCGATCGCGGCGCCGATTCTCAAAGAGATCCACGCGCGTCTTGGTTTTCTCGCGTCGGTTGGACTGGAATATCTCTCCCTCGATCGCAAGAGCGCGACGCTCAGCGGCGGTGAAGCGCAGCGGATTCGTCTGGCAACACAAGTGGGCAGCGGACTCGTGGGAGTTTGTTACGTGCTCGATGAGCCCACGATCGGATTGCACCAACGCGACAACGATCGACTCCTGCGAACGCTGCGCAATCTCTGCCTCATCGGCAACTCCGTCATCGTCGTCGAGCACGACGAAGATGTGATTCGATCGGCGGATTGGCTCGTCGACATTGGTCCTGGTCCTGGTCGACATGGCGGCGAAATCGTCGCGCAAGGAAAACCGAGCGACGTTGCAGCGCATCCAACGAGTCTCACCGGCGATTACCTCGCGGGGCGACGGATGATCGCAGTACCGACGAAGAGGCGCGCACTTTCACTTGATCACGCGATCACCGTGAAGGGCGCGAAGGCGAACAATCTCAAGTCCGTGGATGCAGTGTTTCCACTCGGCGGCATGCTCTGCGTGACGGGCGTTTCGGGAAGTGGTAAGTCCACGCTCGTGAATGACATCTTGTTGAAAGCGCTACAGAAGTCGCTCTCGCAAGGTCAAGAGCAGCCAGGCGCGCACGCGAAAGTCACGGGGCTTGGCGCGATCGATCGTGTGGTCGAAGTCGATCAAGCGCCGATCGGTCGCACGCCGCGATCGAATCCCGCGACGTATACGGGCATGTTCGATGAGATTCGAAAAATCTGGGCGAGCCTGCCCGAATCGAAGATCCGTGGCTACGAAGCTGGGCGATTTTCTTTCAACGTGAAAGGCGGTCGCTGCGAAGCGTGTCAGGGACAAGGTGTGAAGCGCATTGAGATGCACTTCCTTCCCGATGTCTTTGTCGCATGTGAAACCTGCAACGGCAAGCGGTACGCGAGCGAGACTCTTGAGATCAAGTTCAAAGGCAAGAGCATCGCTGATCTTCTCGCAACAACGATCGAAGATGCGCGCGGCTTCTTTGATGCGCACACCAAGATTGCGAAGATGCTGACCTGCCTCGTCGATGTTGGATTGGGTTACCTCGAACTTGGTCAAGCATCGACGACGCTGTCTGGCGGCGAAGCGCAACGCATCAAACTTGCCACGGAACTCGGCGCGGGCTCGGCGCATGGTCGCACCCTGTACATCCTTGATGAACCCACAACTGGGCTGCACTTTGCCGACGTCGATCGATTGCTGACGGTGCTGCATCGACTCGCGGACGCGGGCAACACGCTCGTGATCATCGAACACAATCTTGATGTCGTGAAATCCGCCGATTGGATCATCGACCTCGGACCTGAAGGCGGCGATCGCGGCGGCTCGATTGTGTGCGCGGGAACGCCCGAAGAGGTCGCGCTTCATCCGACTTCATGGACTGCGAAATGGCTCAAACCGATGCTGCAAGCACGACCGCAGTCGACGGCGCCTGCTGCAAAGAGTCGGAAGCTCGCGCGGGTACGGAGCTGAAGTAACCACGACCGCGCAACGTCCCTCCGCATACGAGCGGAACTTCAAGCGTCGCTGATTTCTCGAAGTACCTCGCTTCTCCCGCAAGAGTGAACACGCCTGAGTGTTGCAAGAGATCGCGCAATTCCGTCACCGTGAATGTATGTCGCGCGTCGGTCGCGTCCTCCATCGCATCGTCTTGACGAATCGCACTCCGCAGCACGAGCGAACCATGAGGCGCAAGCACGCGGCGCAATTCCTTCAACAGCCCGACCGGATTCCAGTATCGCTCGAGCACACCTGTAACGATGATGCATTGCTGCGAAGCATCGTCGAAGGGAAGACTGGCGAAATCATGCACGCCGTGCACGAAGCTACTCGCCCGACCAAGCAAGAGACGCGCCATCGCACACGCTTCGCCTTCGCGTTCAACGGCAATGCATCGCACGCCGTGCGTCGCAAGCGCGCGCGGCAAGATTCCTGCGCCGCATCCAATCAACAGCGGAACACAATCAGCGTGCGCACTCTTTGCGCGCACGACTGCGGCGATTTCTTCGGCGAGCCTCGACTGCGCGCGCGGATCTTGTGAGAGCGCTGTGACTTCAGTCGTCGATGCATCGACATTTCCGAGCGCAAGATCGCGCCGAAGCATCGGAGTTCCCTCGGCACTCGCTAGAACATCCCTTAAATCAGGTGCCAATCGATCAAATCCATGCTTGGCATGAAAGAGCGAGAGCATCGTGTCGAGCGCATTCGACGCATCGGCGGTGTTCGCGCGTCGATGGCGTTCCATATGCCAATGTTCAAAGACGATCGCGTTCGTCGCGTTGACTTTCCATCCAGCCTTCCGCACACGCACGCCGTATTCTTCAGTTTGACCGCGAAGAAACGCTTCGTCGTAGAGGCCTGCGGTCGATTCCACCGCGCGCCGCGTGCAGTAGAAGCAACCCATCGCGTGATCGACTTCAAGCACGGACGGCAACGATGCGATCGGCGCACCACGCGCAATGTGGCGATATCCGCGAGGGCCGAAGAGGTCATCACCGAATGCATGCACGCGACCGTTCGAAAGCAATTGCACGCCGGTCACAACGCCCACATGCGCGTCGCGTTCGAACGCATCGACGAGTGCGGTCAACCAGTTCGGCGACTTGAGCACGATGTCACCATCAAGGCGCGCGATGTACTCACCCTTCGCCTCAGCAAGGAGTCGATTGAGAACGGACGAGAGCACGCCGCAATGCTGGAGTTCGATCAGTCGTAGGAACGGAAGACCATCCGCGCGCAACTTTTTCGACCAGGCGCGCGCGGTCGCGAGGCTGTCATCCGTCGACCCGTCATCCGCAACAAGAATCTCAAACGACACGCGCTCCGTTTGCAGCGTCGATGCGATGCTCGCGAAGAGTTCCGCAAGAAAATCACGCGCGCCATCGTGCGCGTTCGCACGACCGTTGTTGAAGTTCGGGATGATGATGCTGACGCATGGCATGAGGCGGCTCGAAGAGGTCATCGACTTCGTGCAGAGAAGATCGGCGCCGAAGTGCGTTTGGATGAGCAATTCCGAGAACAACCGCGGATGGCAGGCATAAACCTCCCCTCGCGAGTTGCGAGAAGCCATTTTTCGTCCGATGATACGGATCGATGCCCCCTGATTCCGATCCCATCTGGTCACTCGCGCTCCGACACATCACGCACCCGAGTGATGGAAACCATCAAGGCTCCGTCTTTGGCGGTGTCATCATGTCGATGATCGATCAGGCGAGCTACGTGGAAGCGCGTCGTCACGGCGTGCATCGATGGCTCACGGTCGCGATTGAAAAAATCGAGTTTGAAGCACCCGTTTGGATGGGCGACATGGTCACCTGCTGGACGAAGGTCGCGCGATTCGGCACGACGAGCCTCACTGTGCAAGTTCGCGTAGAAGCGGAGCGATTCACGACAGGTGACGCGATCAATGTGACCCATGCGACAGTCACGATGGTCGCAACGAACGCCGCGGGAAAACCGATTCCTTTCCGATCTCCGCCGTCGCTGCCGATTGCGACGACGTCGGCTCCGCAAGGTTGACATGTCGAACGAATCCCTCGATCTCCCGCCAACTCGCGTCGCGCTCCTTCTCTCTGGCGGCGGTCGTTCTGCGTTGAATCTCGATCGCGCGTTTCGTGAACAACGCATCCATGCAACAACTTGCATCGTGATTGCGCATCGCGAATCGCACGCGGGAGTTGCGCTCTGCCGCAATGCGGGAATGCCCGTGACCATCATCCCTCGCGATGCGCCCGACCTTGATGATGCCATCGATCGCGCATTGGAATCTGCGCGTGTTGAACTCGTTTGCCTCGCCGGCTACCTCCGAAGATTCCGCGTCGGCATCCGTTGGCAGGGACGCGTCCTCAACGTGCATCCCGCGCTCCTGCCTGATTTCGGAGGCGAAGGCATGTTCGGTTTGCACGTGCATTCGAAGGTGCTTGAGAGCGGTCACAACGAGAGTGGATGCACCGTGCATCTGGTGGACGACGAGTACGACCACGGCGAATCGCTGCTGCAACGACGGGTGGTCGTGCAGACTCTCGACACGCCGCAATCGCTCGCGGACCGCGTCTTTGCCGAGGAATGCAGCGCGTATCCCGAAGCGGTCGCACTTTGGATCGCACGAAATCGGAAGACTTAACGCATCGACTTCCAACCCAATCCGCGTAGGATGCAACTCGTGCGATTGTTGTGTGCCATTCTCATCGCGTTGACGCTGCACTGCCCTGTGGAAGTTTTCGCGGCGCCTCCCACAACAGCAACTCCCGCGCGTGCAACCGACCCACCGACGATTGAACGACTGCTGCTTGCGCGTCGATGGGATGAAGCGCACACGCGCATTACGGAAGCACTGCGCAGCAATCGCAATGACACCGTGCTGCTCTACAACGATGCCTGCGCACTCGCGCAATTGGGAAAATGCGATCTCGCAGCGGACCAACTCGTCGCGTGCGTGAAGGCTGGGTTTCGCGACTTCACGCAGATTGAAATGGATCCAGATCTTGAGCCGCTGCGCACGCATCCAACCTACACCGCGATTCTCGAAGCTGCAGAGTCTGTTCCCAAAGCGCGCCGCGATTCTTCCGTGCGAACCCCTGCTGCGCTCGAAACTTTCAAGCGCAAGCACGCGGATCAGTACCGCTATGAGCACGATGCGGCGCGCGGGCTGTGGTACGCGACGACGCTGTCGGAGAGTTCGCACGCGCGCATGAAGTTGATGATCGATCAGCTTGCGGATCACCTTGCGAGCGCGTACTTCGGCGAAATGCCGCGACAAGAAGTGCTTATCGCGGTCCTGCGCGAAAGTGATGCGTCGCAGTATCTCGCGACGGAAGCAGTGCGCGGCATGTACGAGCACGAACCGCGCCGACTCGTCACGCGGGATACGGGCGGCAGTCTCCAGCATGAGTTCGTCCATCTCATGCACTACGCATTCATGGAACGGAGTGGGCAGCGCCATCCGATTTGGATGCAAGAGGGAATCGCAAGCCTCTACGAAGATTACGATCGCGACGCGCACGGATCCTTCACCTTTCGCCCGAACATGCGCCACAATTTCGCGCGCAAACAAGTGCAGTCAGGAACCGCACAATCCTGGCGCAGACTTCTTTCGATGCGCGCGTCTGAGTTCATGGATGACGCGGAGCGACTCTATCCACAAGTGCGTTCGATATTCGAATTCCTCGCGCGCGAGAAAAAAGTCGACGCGTTCTTCAGCGCATACATTCTCACCTACGACACGGATCCGACCGGAGCCGCGGCACTCGAACGCGTGTTCCAAGAACCGCTGAACAAGATCGAGCAGCGCTGGCGTAAATGGGTACTCGCGCGCGGCGCGGTCGATGACACCGTGCAGCGCGGAGATGCTGCGCTCGGAGTGCAGACGGAAGACACGGGCGACGGCGCGCGTATCGTGCGATTCACCAAAGACAGTGCGGCTGAAGCTGCAGGACTCCGTACCAACGACGTGATCATCGCCGTAGCAGAAGAACCGATTCGCAGCCTCATCGAGTTACAGATGGCGTGCGCGAAGTTGCACGTGGGAAGCGCGATCGCAGTCCGATACCGCCGCGGCACGACGGACGGCGTTGTGCAAGTCACACCCAAGGTGCTCCGTTGAAGAGATGGAGCGCTTCGCGTTGGACTCTAGCGTTTCCATGCAATTCTTCGGGATTCAATGCTGCCGCGATACGCCCATGAGCGCGTACACTCCTCCTCCGCGTGTGCACGACTTCGTTGCGTCGACATCGCGTTTTTTTAGCAACCCGTAAGGCAATTCTTCTCATGCAGATTAAAGTCAAAGGCAAGCACATTGAAGTCACGGAAGCCATCGACGCCTATGCGAAAAAGAAGGCAGAGAGATTGACGAGATACTTCGACCGCGTGCTCGGAATCGACATCATCATTGAGAAGGAACCGAACGGCTATCACGTCGAGTTCATCGTCGATGTTGAGCATCACGAAGACTTCATCGTGAACGCGCGCGACCCAGATCTCTACGCTGCGATCGACGCTGCTGCCGACAAGGAAGCGCGTGTGATCGTCGACTGGAAAGAGCGTGTCCGCAACAAGAAGCATTGCACAGACTGAAACATTCAACCATGGCTATAGCAAAAACTGCACCGATGAAACTTCGCGAACTGGTCGTCGACACGGCGATCTTGCCGTACCTCGTCGCGAACAAGCGCGATGACGCGATTCACGAGTTGCTCGACGCACTCGTGCAGTCGGGCAAGGTCTCGCCGCAGATGAAAGCGACCTTCGCGAAATCGATCATCGATCGCGAAAAGAAGGGTTCGACTGGACTTGGCAAAGGCGTCGCGACACCGCACGCGAAGCACAAGAGTGTGAAGCGTCCCTTTGTCGCTATAGGCATTTCGAAGTCGGGTGTGGATTTCAACTCGATCGACAAGCAGCCCGTGCAATCGATTTTTCTCTTGATCTCACCCGAGGAGAACCCTGAGTTGCATCTCGCGGCGATCCAATCGATCTACTCGCAACTTTCGAAGGATCAGTTCCGAAACTTCCTCCGTCAGTCAACGACCGTGCACGACGTCATCACCATTCTCGACGAAGCGGATGCAGGGCACTGATCCCTGCCCTCTCGCGTTGCGATGATTGCTTTCGACTTCTCTCTCCCTCCACCTCGCTGAGTGCCTCCATTGCAGCGCGCGATCACGACAATCCGTAATCGACTCGGTCTCCATGCGAGACCCGCGATGGCGTTCGTGGAAGAGGCGATGCGATTTGAATCCAATGTTGCGGTGCGCCGTTGCGACAGTGATGAACCCGTCGACGGCAAGTCGATTCTCCAAATGCTGATGCTCGCTGGAACGCTCGGCTCGGAGATTGAAATCACGACGATCGGATCGGATGAGCAAGCCACGCTCGCCGCGCTGCTCGCCCTGATCGACGCGCATTTCGGCGAAGAGGAATGATCCTCAGCGCGCTTCGCCGACGCGCTCCGAAACTGCAGCGCGCGACATCAGCACCGTGATCGCATCACGCGGCGTGAGACCTTCAAACAGAATTGCATGCACGGCTTCGATGATCGGAAGATCAAGGCCTTTCGCGCGGGTCAAAGCCACAAGTGCCTTGCACGTTGGCACGCCTTCGACAACGCTCACGGTTTCCGCGAGCACCCGCTCCACCGTTTGCGCAGCATGCGTCGCATGCGTCGCATGCGTCGCATGCGCGCACTCACGCGCGAGCCGTTCACCGAAAGTTCGATTCCGTCCTTCGGGTGCAAAGCACGTCGTTGCAAGATCACCAACGCCCGCAACGCCAAAGAACGTCTCAAACTTCCCACCAAGCGCAACGCCGACCCGCGCAATCTCCGACAATCCTCGCGCAAGCAGCGCGCTCTTCGCGTTACTGCCGAGTTCAAGTCCATCAATCAAGCCCGCGGCAATCGCGATGACGTTCTTGCACGCGCCCGCGAGTTCCACGCCGATCGGATCGTCCGACTGGTAGATGCGCGTCCATGGACTCGTGAACATCTGCGCCGTGCGTGCGCGCAATGCGGCGTCGGTGGAAGCGGCGAGCATGACTGCGGGCAATCGACGGGCAAGTTCCGCGGCGATCGTCGGACCAGAAAGTGCCGCGATAGGACAACGACCTTCGGTGACCGAGGACAGAATCTCTGTCGGACGCTCGAAGGTCCCAAGCTCGATGCCCTTCGCGACACACACGATGCCCACGCCTGTGGGAATCGAAGATGCGAACGTACGAAATGTGGGACGGATGTACTGCGTTGGAAGCGCATTCACGATCAGGGTCGCGTGGGCAAACACGTTGGCATCCGCTTGCACTTCGATACCAGCCGCGAGACGAAACCCCTTCAGACGCGGGCTCTCGCGCGTGCTCTGAAGTGCCGCCGCGTGATCAGGAAACGGCGACCAAATCGTCACCGCATGCGCGTGAAACGCGAGTAAATCCGCGAGTACAAGCGACATCTGCCCATCTCCCGCGATGACGACGCGTTCCTGCGGCTGCCCTGAAGCGTGCTTCATGTGCGTGAGGATACCGCGACTGCCACAACGCCCTCTGTTCCTTGGTTTGGTACTCTTGCAAACCACTTCTCGATCCTTGGCACTGCGCATCCATGCAGCCGCCTCAAACCCATCTTGCACCGAACGATGAGCCAGCTCGCCGCGCACCCCATTGACCCTCGCACTTCGAATGCGGACAACGAAGCCACGGCTGTGCGATTGGAGCGGAAACTGTTCTTCGCGCTTGTCGGTGCGATGCTGCTTTTTGCCGCGTGGCTTGCGAGTACTTTCGGCATTGAACAAACTGTCAGCAATCTCCCCGCGCTCTTAGGCGCAGCGATTCTTGTGGTGCCGCTTGCAAAGGGCGCGTGGGGCGAACTCCGAGAGGGGCGCGCTGGCGGTGATTCGCTTGCGACGCTCGCCGTGTTTGCGGCGATTGCGAATGAGCTCTACCTCGCGGCGGGATTCCTCGCATTCTTCCTGTGGTTTAGTGAACTCGTGCTCTCGCGAACAGCATGGGGTGCGCAACGCGCGATTCGCAATCTTGTGGAGTTGACACCAGACATCGCACGAGTCATCGATGCCGCTGGCACCGAGCAAGAGGTCTCGCTCGGACAGGTTCGCCTCGGCATGATCGTGCGCGTTCGACCTGGCGAGAATCTTCCTGTCGATGGCGTTGTGAAGAGCGGCGATTCCAACGTGAATCAAGCCTCACTCACAGGTGAAGCGGTGCCGATCGAAGTGCAGATTGGTTCTAAGGTCTACGCAGGAACAACGAATCTCACCGGCGTGATTGATGTCGAAGTGACTGCCATCAAGGGCGATACCACGATCGGTAAAGTCGAGACGCTCATCCGCGAGGCGGAGAGCGCTAAGGGTCGCAAGCAAGAGCTCATCGAGAAACTGGCTGGTTACTACGTTCCTGTCGTGTTGATGGTCGCGCTTGCGGTGTGGTTCTTCACCGCGAAATCGAGCAATCCGATCACGCGCGCGAGCGCTGCCGAACGTGCAATCACTGTGCTTGTTGTGACTGCTCCTGGCGCGCTGCTCATCGCGTACCCGACTGCGATGGTTGCTGCATTCGCTGCCGCCGCGCGTTTAGGCGTGATGATCAAGCAGACGCGGACGCTTGAGGCTGCAGCGACGATCGACACTGTAGTCATGGACAAGACAGGCACGCTGACGACGGGCAAGTTCGCCGTGAGCCGCCTCGTTCCCGCGGAAGGCGTGGATGGCGCGATGCTCTTGCAATGCGCAGCGGACGCAGAGCAATCGTCGAACCATCCACTCGCGCGTTCCATTCTTGAGACCGCGGAACGCGCGCGCATCCTGCCCGCCGCAATCACCGAGTATCGAGAAATCCACGGTCGTGGCGTCATCGCGCGCACCGCCGCGGACGAGTTGCATGCAGGTCGTGGCGCGTGGCTTGTCGAAATCAACCCAGCGATTGCAGATGCAGTGAAGTCGGTCGAAGAGAAAATCGAAGGCATGTCAAGCGTGCACGTGATGCTCGGCGATCGCTACCTCGGTGCTGTTGGACTCGAAGACAAACTTCGCCGCAACGCAAGCGAAACTGTCACGCAACTCCGCGCGATCGGTGTGCGACGCATCGTGATGTTCACGGGCGACCGATTGCAAGTTGCCAAACGCGTTGGCCAAGCAGTCGGCGTCGATGCGATCGAGGCTGAGTGCCTCCCTGAAGAGAAGCACGAAGAGCTGAAGTACCTCATTCGTAAGGGTCACCGCACGCTCGTCGTCGGTGACGGCATCAACGACGGTCCGATTCTCGCCACTGCGGATGTCGGCGTCGCGATGGGATTGTCTGGTTCCGACATTGCGACCAACAGCGCAGGCGTTGCGCTGATGAATGACGATCTTCGGAACATTCCGTTCTTGCTTGAACTCGCTCGCAAAGCGCGTGGCGTCATCGTGCAGAACATCACCGTTTCGATTCTGCTCGCGCTCGTCGGTCTCGCACTGGCGGCAACCGGTCGACTCTATATTTGGGTCACGCCTTTCTATCAGGCTGCGGCGTACATCTTCGTCATCGCGAATTCCCTCCGACTTGTACGGTTTGGAGAAGATTTCGCTTCCGCCGAAGAAATCCGGCGCGAACACGACGCACTACGCGCTGGCAAGCCGAAACGGCGCGGTTGAACGCACGCGTGATCAGGCGCATGCCGCGCGAACTCCCTCCCGCATGACGCTTGCTAAACTCTGCGCCCTATGGCAACGCTCGATACGATCCGCTCGATTCTCGGCAGTGATGCAGACGCGCTCCTCTCGCATCAGGCAAAGGTCTCTAAAGATCTTCTGCATCTACCAGGGTCGGATTTCGTCGATCGCATCTTCATGCAGACGGATCGCAATCCGCAGGTGCTGCGGAACATCCAAGCCATGCTCGATCACGGACGACTTGGTGGAACTGGGTACATGTCAATCCTTCCGGTCGATCAAGGTATCGAACATTCTGCAGGCGCAAGCTTCGCGAAGAATCCGATCTACTTCGACGGCGAGAACATCATCAAGCTTGCGATCGAAGGTGGATGCAACGCCGTCGCGACAACATTCGGCGTGCTTGCGAGTTGCTCGCGCCGCTACGCGCACAAGATTCCATTCTTGGTGAAGCTCAATCACAACGAACTGCTCACCTACCCGAACAAGTTCGACGAGATCATGTTTGGCTCCGTGCGCGAAGCGTGGAATCTCGGTGCTGCTGCGGTCGGCGCGACGATCTACTTCGGCAGCGAGAACTCCGATCGACAGATCATCGAAGTTTCGCAATCCTTTGAAGAAGCGCACGAACTCGGCATGGCAACGGTGCTCTGGTGCTATCTGCGCAACAACGCATTCAAGAAGGACGGCAAGGACTTCCACGTTGCTGCCGATCTCACAGGTCAGGCGAATCATCTTGGCGTCACGATCAAGGCGGACATCATCAAGCAGAAACTCCCTGAATTGAACGGCGGATTCACCGCGCTCAACACGGGCGATTCGAGCTACGGAAAGCTCGACAAGCGGATGTACACCGATCTCTGCACCGATCATCCGATCGACCTCTGCCGCTATCAAGTGCTCAATTGCTACTGCGGTCGCGGTGGACTCATCAACTCTGGCGGCGTGAGCGGCGCGAACGATCTCGCCGACGCAGTGCGCACGGCGGTCATCAACAAGCGCGCAGGCGGTATCGGTTTGATCAGCGGTCGCAAGGCGTTCCAGAAGCCGATGCAAGAAGGCATCGCGCTGCTCCATGCGATTCAAGACGTGTATGCCTGTCGCGAAGTCACCGTTGCGTGACGCGCGACGCGGCGGCAGCGCGCATAGGCTCTCCTCGTGAAAGTGCTCCTCGCTATGTCTGGCGGTGTCGACAGTTCTGTCGCGGCTGTGCTCCTGAAGCAAGCCGGACATGAAGTGGTTGGCTGTTTCATGCGACTCGGTTCGCCTGGCGAAACGCTCGACGCGCCGATTGCCGCAGCTGCATGCGCCGCGCGCCCCGCACGCATCGGTCATCAAGGATGTTGTTCGATCAACGATTCCGAAGACGCGCGATTGGTTGCCGCGCAACTCGACATCCCCTTCTATGTCGTCAATTTCAAGCGCGACTTCGGTCGCATCATTGCATACTTCGCGGATGAATACGACGCAGGGCGCACGCCCAATCCATGCGTGCGTTGCAATGATTGGTTGAAGTTTGGACGACTGCGCGAGTACGCAGCGCAGCTTGGATGCGATGCCGTTGCGACAGGTCACTACGCGCAGATCACAACGAACCATTCAGGACAATCGCGACTCACGCGCGGTGTGGATCGCGCGAAGGATCAGTCGTACGTGCTCTTTGGAACAGGCAAAGATGCAGTGCAACGCATGCTGCTTCCGATTGGCGGGATGGAGAAGCCACGCGTGCGCGAACTTGCGCAAGAGCATGGACTCCGCGTCTTCGACAAACCAGACTCACAAGAGATCTGTTTCGTGCCGCAAGACTACGCATCGTTTCTTGAAGGACGACGCGCGACGCCATTCGCAGAAGGCGCGATCCTCAATGAAGCTGGTGAGGAGCTCGGTCGTCATGCGGGACATCAACGATTCACGATCGGACAACGTCGCGGAATTTCTGTGCCAACGACCGCTGCAGTTTCGATTCCTCTTTACGTGATCGAGAAGGACGCGCATCGCAATACAGTCGTTGTCGGTCCGCGTGAAGCGCTCGACGTCCATGCGGTGCACGCGACCGATTGCGTGTGGTACGACTCGCCTCCGACTTCGTGGACGACCGTCGAAGCACAAGTGCGCGCGCACGGCCGACCGATTCCCGCTCGCATGCGAGCAACTGCAGAGGGCGAACTCGAAGTCCAGTTTGGCGAAGCGGAGTCAGGCGTTGCGCCTGGTCAAGCGGTCGTCTGTTACACGCATGGGGCGTGCGGCGAAGAGCAAATCGTCGCAGGCGGTTGGATTCAATCAACCACGCGGACTCCCTGCAAAAGCGAGTAATCTGCGCTCGACGCATGACCGCAGTCGACGCCGCATTTCTCTCTTCCACCACGGATGCGCTGCGTGCATCGACGGAGCATGTCCTGTACGTCGGCATTGATGAAGCGGGATACGGTCCTCTCCTCGGCCCGCTCTGCGTAGGCATGTGCGCAGTGCGCGTTCCCACTTCACACTTCACGCCACTTGCTCCCAATCTTTGGGAGACATTGCGAGGCGGTGTGTGTCGCAAAGGCAACGATCGCAAGCGCCGCGTCGCGATGGATGACTCGAAGAAACTGAAACTGCAAGGCGACAACCCTTTGCGTTTACTCGAACGCGGCGTGCTCTCGACACTCGGCGCGGCTGACGCGAGCGCGATTCCAACCGATGACGCTGCATACTTTCGTGCCGTCGGCGCAACACTGCCGCACGAAGATGACGCTCCGTGGTATCGCGACACGCTCCCCCTTCCAAGCAACATCGAACTTGCTGATGCGCGTATCGCGAGCAATCTGCTACGACGCGCGTTGACGAAGGCGCACTGTTCCATCGCTGCACTGCGCGTGACAACTCTCGACGCGAGTCCGTTCAACCAGTTGTATGAACGACTCGGCAACAAGGGCGCGCTGAATATGTCGCTCGTGATGGCGCAATTGGAATCCGCGCGCGTCCTTGCTCAAGGCACTCGCGTCGTTGCTGCGATTGATCGACAAGGTGGTCGCGCGGAGTATCGCGATGCGCTCGAACAAAAATTTCCGGGCGATCATGTCCTCACGCTCAAAGAGGACGACGAGCTGAGCACCTATCGCGTCGAGGGCGCGCTCGGCAAGCTCGATGTTGCCTTCGCGACCCGTTCGGAAGAGCGCCATTTGCCGACCGCGCTCGCCTCCATGGCCGCGAAGTACACCCGCGAATTGGCGATGCGACGGCTGAATGCGTGGTTTTTGGCTCGTCAACCAGGACTTGAGCCGACCGCGGGGTATGTGCTTGACGGAAGGCGCTTCCTCGCGCAAGTGCAGCCCACACTCGTCCTAGAGCGGGTTCCCGAACGGGCGTTTGTGCGCGTCGTGTGAGTTTTTGAGCTCATTCGGCAGGGATGGAAAGCGTTGAAGAAGCGCTTGCAACGCGAGGAAGGGTTTGGCTACACTTACGGACTTTCCACAGTTTCCGCTCCATCGACCGATTGGAAGCTTTGGTACTCGATCAGACCCCCGTGCCCATGGACGACGACCCGCCAAACGACGACGACGAACCCACCTGACGCGAGGGAATCCCTCGCAACAGGTGTGGAGTTCGGCGTCATGTCGCGAGCGACCGCGAAGTTGACCCGTCCCAACTCTCCGCACGGACCGCACATCTTTGTTTCTCCTCGCGACGCCTGTTGTCAGGTCGCCGTGATGATTCGCTCCCCGCACTCGTTCGCATTGAACTTGTTCACACTTCTCGACAGAGTCAAAGGCTACACCACATGAGTCAGGACCTTACGAAACTCCGAAACTTCGGAATCTGCGCACACATCGACGCAGGCAAGACCACCGTTTCCGAGCGCATTCTTTTCTACACCGGCCGCATCCACAAAATCGGCGAAGTGCATGACGGCACCGCGACGATGGACTTCCTCCAAGAGGAGCAAGAGCGCGGCATCACGATTCAGTCGGCTGCGACGACCTGCCCGTGGGAAAAGGACGGACACGAGTACAAACTCAATCTCATCGATACACCAGGACACGTTGACTTCACCATCGAAGTGGAGCGCTCGCTGCGCGTGCTCGATGGCGCGGTCGCTGTGTTTGACGGTAAGGAAGGCGTGGAAGCGCAATCGGAAACCGTGTGGCGACAAGCGGAGCGATACAACGTCCCTCGCATGTGCTTCATCAACAAGATGGACAAGACGGGCGCGGATTGGGAGTTCAGCTTCAAGTCGATTCTGGCTCGTCTCGGTGCCAATGGCATTCCGATTCAGTATCCAATCGGCAAGGGCAATGATTTCATCGGACTTGTCTGCCTCGTCGAAAAGCGCGCGTTTACGTGGGCAGAAGAAGACGAAGGCGAAGTCATCACGGAGATCGCCATCCCTGACGACATCAAGGATGCAGTCGAATTCTGGCACACCAATCTCGTCGAGAAGGTTGCGGAACTTGATGACTCGCTCACCGAGAAGTTCCTCACCGACGCTTCGACGATCACGGTTCCAGAAATCAAGGCTGGTCTTCGCAAGGGCACGATCGCACTGCAGTGCTTCCCTGTGCTCTGCGGCGCGGCGTTGAAGTATGTCGGCGTGCAGAAGGTCATTGATGCGGTCATCGATTACCTCCCAAATCCCACCGAGCGCAATGACGTGCAAGGCGTGGATCCACGCGATCCTAATGTCAAACTCAGCCGCCCACACTCGGCGAGTGCTCCATTCTCTGCACTCGTGTTCAAGGTCGTCGCGGATACCCACGGCGCACTCACCTACATTCGCGTGTACTCGGGCAACATCAGCAAGGGCACGCGCGTCGTGAATCCTGCGAACGGTCGCCGCGAAAACGTCTCGCGTATCTATGAGATGCACGCGAACACTCGCACTGCACTTGATGAAGCAACTGTCGGCAACATCGTTGCTGTGGTGGGTCTCAAGGAATCCTTCACGGGTGACACGATCTGCGATGAAGATCATCAGATCGTGCTTGAGCGCATGGTGTTCCCGGAGCCCGTCATCTCGATGTCGATCGAGCCAAAATCGGCAGAAGACAAGAAGAAGCTCGGCGATGCGCTCACGCAGATTCGTCGTGAAGATCCTTCCTTCCGTTCGAATTACAACGACGAAACAGGCGAAACCATCATCGCGGGCATGGGCGAGTTGCATCTTGAAATCATCAAGAACAAACTCGTGCGTGATCTCAAAGTGAACGTCACCGTCGGCAAGCCACGCGTTTCGTATCGCGAAACGATCACGGGTACGGCGAAGGATGTGCGCGGTCTCTTCAAGAAGCAATCGGGTGGTCGTGGTCAGTTCGGTGACGCTGTCGTCACCGTCAGCCCTATCACTCCAGAGCAGGCGAAGGAGCAAGAGCTCGACATGAAGGACGGCGTCGTCTTCCTCAATAAGATTTCGGGCGGCGTGATTCCTGGCGAATTCATCAAGCCGATTGAGTACGGCGTCCGCACCGCTGCCGCTTCGGGCGTCATCGGCGGGTACCCACTCATCAACGTCAAGGTCGAACTCGTCTACGGTTCGTATCACGATGTTGACTCGAGTCAGATCGCGTTCGAACAAGCTGGATCACTTGCGTTCCGTGAAGCTTGCTCACGCGCAGGTGTTTCGTTGCTCGAGCCAATCATGAAGCTCGTCGTGACAACACCTGACGAGTTCTTCGGCAACGTCAGCGGTGACATCGCGTCGCGACGCGGTCAGATCACGGACTCCGAATTGCGCGGCGTGGTTCGCATCATCACGGCAGAAGTGCCGCTGTCGGAACTCTTCGGTTACACGACGAGCCTTCGATCGATGACGCAGGGACGTGCAACCAGCACGATGGAACCACTCACGTACCGCCTCATGCCAGAGCGCCTGAAGGAAGAAGTGCTCAAGCAAGGCTAATCCTTTCGAGCCCTCAAACCTGCATCGATTCCGAACGAGGCCGCAACTGCGGCCTCGTTCTTTTGTATCGCTAAACCCCGTAAACTAGGCACACTCGTGGAAGGCAACGTAGACGAATCCAACTCGGCAGCACTCGCGCAAGACGGCGTCGATTCGAAAGAACCCGCGCATCCGTTTGATCTCGCGGGCTCGAGTTTTCAAAGCGAGTACGACCGCGAACTCGGAAAGTTACTGCGGCGCAGACTCGGTTGGCTCTGCCTTGCGTTCGCGCTGTGGGAACTGCTTGCCCTCGGCGGCATGCTCGCGCGCGAATTCGTACCTCCGATGGTCGAGAGATACGCCACACAAGAATTCACGCCGCCGGTGTTGCTTGAAGCCGTTGATGAAGCAGAGCCTCCCGTTCTGCTAGCACCCAATGTTGCGCCCGCCGAAAATGTCGCGCCCGTCAACGATGAGCTCACCCCCTCCGAACGCGCGCGCGCACGGCGCGATGAGCGACGAAGTCCATGGGGCACAGCCGAACGCACTGCCGGGCGTGAACTCGGCATCGCGCTCGGCTCCTTCGTCGATGGATTGAGAAACGGATTCGCATCGCAACCGAATGTTCGCTCCCCCCGCCGCGAAACCATGGATTCAACCGGTGCATCTGCAATTGATCCAAGCGCGCTGAAGCGGACGATGCCGCGCGGCAAGCAACCACCTCGTAAACCACAAACTGCTCCGCTCACTGTTCGCGATAGAGAGCAGATCAAACAGGAGATTGCGACGACGCTTCCGTCGTGGCTCGGGCTGCTCACCGCGCCAATCGTGCTCGGCATCCTTGCGTGGGTCGGGCTTGTGAAGCGCCCGAAACTCACGACTCGTCGCGGGGCACTGCGCGCTGCCAGCAAATTGATCCTGCTCTTGGGCGCGACGAAGCTTGCGTTTGAAACTGGAACGTTGCTCATCGATCGCGATGCATGGGTTTTCCCGCTGTTTTCGATCTGTTTCTGGCACTTCGCTGCGTGCCTGTTCTTGCCGTGGAGTCCGCGCGAATCACTGCGCCCCGTGTGGCCACTCTTCTTCGCATGGATCGCGGTGCGCGCCGCGATCGCTGGCGTCGAAGGCGGATGGCTTGTTGTGCTCTTCAACATCGCGTTCGCACCGCTGCTCTTTGCGCCAGGTTTGTTCGTCTGTTACTACCGACTCCGTTGGCATGAGAATGAATTCAAAGCTGGATTCGCGGGCGATCGTTTCCGACTGCTGCGACAGGAATTGGGGCACGCGCGCAAGTTGCACGAAACACTCTTCCCAAAGGTGAGTGACGACGGTCATGTGCGCTTTGACTTTGTCTACCGCCCCGCTGCGCAAATCGGCGGAGACTTCGTGCATCATGAAGTCGACGATGCGGGACGCACGACTGTCTTGCTCATCGATGTCGTTGGACATGGCATCGCGAGTGCCCTGACCGTCGCACGTGTGCAGGGTGAACTTGAGCGACTGTTAAGCGAACATCCTGACGACGGACCTGGCGCGTTGCTGCATCGATTGAATCACTACTTCCGTAAGTTGCTCGCGAAGCATCGGTTGTTCGCAACCGCGATCGCCGTGCGCCTTGATGCGGTGACGGGCGAGCTTCGCTGGGCGAATGCTGGTCATCCGCCCGCAATCGTGCGCAACTCGCGGAGCACTACAACGCTTGATTCCACGACGTTTTTGCTCGGTGCCGTCGATGGCGAGGCTTTCGGAACAGAGGAGCAGTCGCTCACAATGTCCGTCGGCGATAGCGTCATTCTCTACACTGATGGATTGATCGAAGCCGCGAATCTTCAAGGAGATCGGTTTGGTATCGAACGATTGCAGTCGACGCTTGCGCGCGTGCATCCTGGTGGTCGTTGGGCGCAGATCCTCGCGCGACTCGCGTTCACGCACGCCGCAGGAGAACAGCAAGATGACATTCTGATCGTCGAACTGCATTTCCGCGCAGCGCGCGTTCAAGCAGTACTCGCAACTTCCGAAATCACGCTGCAAACATCGAGCATCAGCGCATGAGCGAGCAACAAGCATCACCGCGCGTTCGACAGGCGATGCAACGCGCGGTGCGACTTGCTTCACGCGGTCATGGACTGGTCGAACCTAATCCGATGGTCGGTTGCGTCTTGCTTGACGAAAACGATCGCATGATCAGCGAAGGATTTCACACGCGCCTCGGTGCTGCGCACGCGGAGGTCGAAGCGCTGCGCGCCGCAGGTTCGCGCGCACGCGGCGCGACCGCCGTCATCACACTCGAGCCGTGCAATCATCAAGGACGCACTGGTCCCTGCACGGATGCATTGTTGCAAGCGGGCGTGCGACGCGTGTTCTACGCAGTCGCCGATCCATTTCCTCGCGCAGCCGGCGGTGCGCAACGACTGCGTGCAGCTGGCATGGAAGTGCATCAACTGCGTTCAAGCGCGGCGGAAGAACTTGCACTTCCCTTCCTCAAGCGCGTGCTCACCCGACTTCCATGGATCACCGTGAAATGGGCGGCATCGATAGACGGACGCATTGCGCTCTCCTCGAAGGCGTCGAAGTGGATCTCAGGCGAGCGCGCGCGTCGCATGGTGCACCGTGAGCGCGGGCGTGTCGATGCGGTGATGACAGGTATCGGCACTGTGCTTGCCGATGATCCGCGGCTCAACGCGCGCGATGTTTCGATACGCCGCGTTGCGATGCGCGTGGTCTACGACCCTCTCGCGCACACGCCGCCGCAATGCGCGATGCTTGCGCGCGCCGAGGATGGGCGCGTCGCGATTCTTGTGCTCCCCGCAGCGCTGCGTGATGATGAAGTCGCCGCGCGCGCGCACGCGCTCGAGCGCGCGGGAGCAACACTCGTCGACCTCGGCACGGAGGGACAAGTCACGCCAGCCTGCGCCGCGCTGTTTGAACTGGGCGTTTCCACGATGCTCGTCGAAGCGGGCGGCGGACTTGTGGGCAAACTCTTTGCGGAACAACTCGTCGACGAAATCTTTACGTTCATTGGACCGATTGTCATTGGCGATGCGAATGCGATCTCAAGCGTGCGCGGATTGCGCACCGACGCAATGACGGACGCAGTGCATGCGAGGCTCATCGCGGTGCGTCGACGCGGCGACGACGCGCTGCTCCACTATCGATGCACTTCGCTCCAATCACTTGGATTGCAGTAGTTCCGAAGCAGTCAGCGGCAATGCGGGAGTTGCGGCAAAGACACGGCGCACCCCCGAGCCATCATCCAATCCCCACTCGCCCGTCGTTGCATCGCGTGACACGATCACAGCTCCGAGCGACAATCCTCCAATGCCTCGCAAGAGGACCGTGGCAAAAACATTCGATGGGTCAGCTGCGTCGGCGGCGAGCGATTTCGCGCGCGACTCCGTCAAGCATGCGACCAATTGCAGCACTGCGTCCACGCGAACGCGCGATCCATCTTCGGCGGGAACACTCCATCCATCAAGCGTGCGCTGGAGGAGCAACGCGTGCACAGTACCTTCGCGCGTCTGCAAGATTTCAATCTGCGTGATGTCGACCGCACGCACTCCTGAAGCGAGCGGCGAAACCAGCAATTCAAAGCGCGGAAGCAATCCCGCGAGTGTCGGCGCGCTCAGTCGAAGCACCGTGGGAACACCTTCCATCATCCCGAATCGATCCTGCGATCCGATCGCAATCGGATCTCCGATGAGCAGCGTTTGCGAATCCGCCGCGCTCGTCACTTCAAGCGTTGCCGATGGTGGATCAAGTCCATACATCGCGAGTTGCGTCGGCATATCCGCGACGAATCCACTCGAGGTCGCGCGTGCGCTTGCTGCAAGATAATCCTCAACTTGCTGCTGATCCGCGCGTGTTCGTGCTGGCGCCGTCAGTTGCCACGCGTTGCCCTTGCGTTCGAGCGTGAGTGGCAGTTGCCCACCTTCAAAGTGCACACTCGTCGCACTTGTCGCTTGAGGAAAGAGCGTGCGAGTGCGCCATTCCGCTGGATCGATGCCGAGCGCACGATGGTGCAACTCCGCATCCACGACGAGAATGTCCGACGCTGATGCAGCATCCCCGCGTTTGCGTAGAAACCCCTTGCCTGCAAGGCCGCGCTTGCCGAACTCGATCGTCGTCGCGCTCGCGCCCGCACGCAAGACGAGCGTGCCCGCGGGATGATCAAGCGAGAGCGACTGCAACATCGCATCCGTCGCAGGCTCCTGGCGCACAACTTCAAGCACCGCGCCGAGTGTGATGAATCGGCGCATCGCCCATGCGTCCACCGGATGGACGAACGGCTCCGTCTGCTGCCACTCGTCGCCAGTCCTCACAAACACCCAACGCCTCTCCTTGCCGTCTGCGTTTCGTCGCACCAGTTCCACGCGATCGAGAAGATCTGCATTTGCCTCGGCAGCCTGCAAAAGCATGGGCTTCACTTTGAACTCTGTCGTGTCCGCACTTTGACCGCGCGCGAAGAAGTAGAGCATCGCCGCGAGTGCAAGCAGCAACAGCACGCGGAACCATCGCACGTTGCAGAACTGTCGCGTCATCGCGCACCCTTTCGTCGTCGCAGCATCACGCCCGCGCCGAGGACGAGCGGCAGCGTTGGAAGCGACGCGAGCAAGACAATGCGCCACGCGAGCCGTGCTTCATCAGAAAGACCTTCAATTCTCGCGATTTCACGACCACTCATGCCCGCGCCCAGCAGATCATCGCGATGCGCAAGCCACGCAACGCTCGCAAGCAAGAACTCGCGATTGCCTGGATTCGTCAGCAACATGCGCGAGCCGCCAAGCGACTGCGAGAGATCCGCAACACTCGACAGCATCCAACCCCCGCTGCCCACAATCGCGATGCGTTGCTCCGCGCGTCCATGCGCCGCCTGCACACTGCGTTCGAGCAGCACGGCAATTGCGAGCGCGGAGTCCATGCGCTTGCTCGCAGGAACTTCCTGCACTCCCGCACCTTCTTTGCGCCAATCATCTTCAATCCAACGCGTCGCGAGTGGATCAAGGTCGATCGCTGTCGTACTTCGAACCTGCGCCGCAGCAAGTTGCGCTGCATCCACTCGCAGTGGCATCGGTTGCGGAATCAACATCGCACGCCCTTGCATGCGAGCTGCGAACGGAAACGACTTTGGAAATCGTTCGAGTAACTGAAACGCTTGCGCTTCTGGCGTTCCATCTTCTCGCGGCACGAGTTCGAAGATCACCTTGCCCGTGTCCGCATGTACACCGAGTCCCTCAAGCATCGTTGCCCACGGATCAGGTTGCCCGAGCAGTGCCAAGAGACTTCGACCTTCAGCGATCAACACGCATTCGCCATCGGCGAGGAGTGACTCGGTGGTCGCGAGCAGTGACTTCTCTTCCGACGAAGGCTCAAGGGAACGGCGACGCAACGGAGGCTGCACCACAAACACCTGCCGAATGCCTTGTTTCGCAACAGGCCGCTTGCCAACATGCGGCATCCATTCCACGACGCGAGAGCCTGACGCGCGCAACGCATCCGCCATCGCGACGAGATCGCTGCGATCCGCGCTGCTCTTCAGGAGCGTCGTCTGCTCTGCATGGACGAAGACAACCTCGGGCATCGATGTACCAGAGAGCGTGCGCAAACTGCTCGCGAGCACCTCTTCGCCACGGAATCCCCAATTGAATGCCACGACTTCATTGTCCGAAGTTCGCTTGGACGCCTTCGGAAAAAGTTGCCACGCAGGGATGACCGCGATCGCATCGGGCGACATGACGACAGCGACCTCACCGGAAAGCAATGCTTTCGCGAGATGATCGATTTCGAGTGGCGGAAGTCCTTCGAGTTGTTCGCGTGCTGTCAGCAATTGCAGAGCGACAACTTCATACTCGCGCGCCTTCGTTTGCCCGAAAGATTTCGAAGACTCCGGCAGCGCCGACACAGAGCGCCACTCCGCGAGAATCGCTGCAGCACCTGCAAGTTGATCACCCCACGCTTTGAATGCAGCTGAGAGCGCGCTGCGTGCGCTGTCGAGTTCAGGAAGCGGTCGTTCCGCACTTGTCGTCAAGAACTCTGTGACACGCGCGGTGAATCGCTCGCCTTCACTCGCGATTTGCGCGAAGAACGCAGCCATCTGCTCACCTGTGCGGCGCGCGGGACTTTCGGGCGGAAGGGTTCGGATGGCTGCGCGAATCGCGGTGGATTGGCTGCCTGCGCTGCGTCGGAATTGTTCGAAGGTCGCGAGGCTCTCCGTGATCGCGTCGCGATACGCGTCCATGGAAGATGCGTTTCTCGCGACGATAGCCGAGAGCGCTGCGTCGTACTCACCCGCTTGCGTTGGATCGACTGGACTGATCCTGCGCGTTGTGAGTCGAGGATTCGCTTCGCTCAATCGACGGAGCACTTCGTCCACTTGACGGAGCACCGCGCGATCCACATTCGCGCTGTCGACAAAGAGATCGATCTCCCATGCGCCTTCGGGCAACGCTTCGAGCATCGCAATCGTCGGCGGCGCGAGGCTGTACGCACGCGTCTTCGTGAGATCGAGTTCGACTCGATACGCGGTCTGCGATGCGAAGAAGACGGCAGTGATCGCCAACACTGCGCTCGCGCTTAGGTAACACAGTGATTCCACTCGGTCGAGCGCGCGAAGCCATGCGGTGCGTTGCGCGCGCGCGCGAATATTCTCAAGCACAACACTCGCGCCCACCGTGGAAACAAAGATGATCGCGAGGAAATACATCACTGCCGCGGTATCGAAGAGTCCGATCGTGAATGTCTCAAGTCGCGAGAGTGGATCAAGCGCGGCAACAACGCGCGCCCAATCGAGCGGCACGATGCCCACAAGCATGCGCGAGCCAACCGAAAGTGCGAGCCAAGCGAACAACGTGCAGAGGTACGCGACAACTTGGCTTGATGTCGTGGCGGAGATCAACACTCCCAGCGAGCACGCAGCCGTTGCAGAGAGCCATAGGCCAAAGAGACCACAAGCAAGTTCGCCATAATCTGGATCGGAGTAGAGCTCAAGAGGAAGGACGAGCAGCGCGGTTGGAAGTAAGAGGGTAAAGACGAGCGCCGCGCACGCGAACACCTTTCCTTTCACGATGTCACGGCTTGAAATCGGTGACGCGAAAAGTGATTCCCACGTTTTCTGCCTATATTCCTCGGCAATCGTGCGCATCGAGAGCGCGGGCGCGGTCACGATGAGCGCCCAACCCGCAGCAAGGAGCGGAATGCGCAGCGTGCTCGGCCCACCCTCCGCAAAGGTGCTCGCACAGAATGTTGTGGCCGCAACGACGCCCGCGATCGCGAGCACGATCCATCCCGTGCTCGTCACGAACGCGCTTTGAAACTCGCGCATCGCAACGGCTAGTGGTGGCGCGCAGTGGCGCGTCAACCGCGCAACGATGGACGATCGTGATGATGTACCTGGCGCGCTCAAGCGTCTTGCTCCTTCGCGACGTGCAGTTTCGACGCTTCGACAGCAGACACAAAGAGCGCATCCAGTGTGGGGTCGACGCGTGCGAGCGCGCGCACCGCAATCGAACGTGCGCGCAAGGCTGCGGCGACGCGCTCGCGGGGATCCGTGCTTCGCTCGCGCGCACGGAACTCTGTGTGATGCCATCCATCTTCAAGCATGAACTCTCGCGTGACATACACGAGTGCGAGAAACTCAGGAGCAGACGCGATGGACTTGTCACTCTCCACGACGAAGACTGCCTCGCGCAAGCCGCGCTCGCGAAAGGTTGGGAGCGATTCGTGCGCGAGTACTTTTCCCTGCGCGATGAGGACGACGTCGTCGCAGACTGCCGCGACTTCCGTGAGCACGTGTGTGGAGAAGAGCACCGCTGCGGTGGTGCCAAACTCGCGCAGAAGATTTCGAAATGAAACGAGTTGCGAAGGATCAAGGCCCACGGAGGGCTCATCGAGAATGAGCAGCTCTGGCGAGCCGAGCATCGATGCTGCCAGCCCCACCCGTTGTTGAAAGCCCTTGGAGAGTTTCCCTGTCACCGTGCTGGTCACCGCTGCGAGGTCGCATCGCCCGACTGCGGTGGCGACTTCGTTGCGCAACTCACGACCACACAATCCTCGCAGCCTTCCGCGATAGAAGAGAAACTCCGTCACGGTGAGTTCGGGATGGAGGGGCGCGGACTCGGGGAGGTATCCCACGCGCGCGCGAATCTCGGCAGCGTGATGTGTGCTGTCGAGTCCAAAGATGTTCAGTGAGCCTTCATCGGGCGCGAGGACACCCGCGAGTAGGCGAATCGTCGTGCTCTTTCCCGCGCCATTAGGACCAAGGAAGCCCGTGACGCCTCGCGGAGGCAGCGTCAAGTTGATGGCGTCGACCGCCGTGAATCCGGCGAAACGTTTGGTGAGGTTGCGTGCGTGAACGCAGTGCGACATACGAGGGGTGAGAGAGGCGTTCGAGAGTCGAGGAGTGTACGGAAGAACGATCACGGAGTTCGATGTTGAATCGGTCGCGCGGGTGGTTCTGCTTAGATGTTTGAATGCAGTGAAGCGAGCCCAAGCGAAGGCAGAAACTCGCTGCGAGCAGCATTTCGAGTACGACGGGGCTGTACACTCGACGCGAGCCTACTGGTTGCTTGCATCCATTTGGCTCACCTTCCGTATGGAGTTGCGCCGAAATGACCTTTCGACGCGTGGGACGAGCCGCCGCGCGTCGTCAGCCTTCGAGCCACTGAGCCGCTTGTGAGTTATGCCAAACGAAGACCAGATTTTTTTTGAACTGCATGGCGCCACATCTGTGAGCGAACCCCTGCGCGCAGCACTTCGTGACGCGGGTTTCATGCTCGTCGAGCGCGCGCGCAGAGAAGTCGGCGGTGCGAGTGGTGATGAAGCTGCCGGACGCGTGCTCGATCTGCTTGGGCAAGGCGCGGGGATCGTGGAAGCCAATGGCGAGATCGTCTGGATGAATCACGGGCTCGCGACGCAGGCACCCGAGACGATGCGTCGATTTTCTGACGCGTGCGTCGAAGCAATCAGTGTCTGGCGCAGAGCGAAGAGCGTGTCGGTTTCGTCGATGCGGTCGAATTTTAGATCGCTCGGATGCTGGTTTGATGTGGTCATCACCCCCTTGCGCCGCAATGCGCAGAGCGGGCATGAAGTTGACGGCGCTGTCGCCCTCTTGGTAGACGCAACCGCGACGCGGCAGATTCACGAACGACTTGATTCCGTCGATGCTGCGGGCACGGACCTCTTGAGCTTCGACGCGGATCAATTGCGCGCGCTCAATTCAGCCGAGCGCTTGCGATTGCTCGAAGAGCGCGTGGTTGGGCAGACGCGCGCGATTCTTGGATTCGACCATTTCGAATACCGACTCACCGACCGACGGTCGAATCAGCTTGAGCTCGTCTTCTGCTCTGGACTCGTTCCGCTTGGCATCGGCGAGCGGCTCTACGCAAAGTCGGAGGGCAACGGCATTTCAGGTTGGGTTGCGAGCACGGGCGAAGGCGTCGTGTGCCCCGATGTCACGCAGGATGCACGGTATGTCGGTGGGCTCCCCGGTGCGCGCAGCGCGCTGACCGTTCCGCTTCGACTGCACGATCGCATCGTCGGCGTGTTCAATGCGGAGAGTGGTGAACCAGATGCGTTTGATGATGGCGACCGCATCGCGGCAGAACTTTACGGCCGCTACGTCGCGCTCGGATTGAACATCCTCGACATGCTGGTTGCCGAACGCGTGTCGACGAATCGCGATGTCGCCGCGACGATTCAACGTGAAGCATCAGGTTCGATCGAAGCTGCCGTTCGAGAAGCGCGACTGCTCGCTGCATCGACCGGGCTCGATCCGCTCATCCGCACTTCGATTGAACGCATCCTCGAAAATCTCGAGTGCACGGAAGATCGCATTCGAAATGCCGCGACAGGTCCCAAGACTGTGCTTGGTCTCGAGCAGATGCTTCGAGAAGGTTGCGTCGATGTCGCGTTCGTTGGAAAGCAAGTTCTCGTGGTTGACGACGAAGAGACGATTCGAAAAACCGTGGAACTTGTTCTGGTGCAGCACGGATGCGAAGTGATGGCCTGCACGACAGGCGTGAGCGCGATCGCCGCAATTCGCGATCGCGCACGCAGCGGACAACGATTCGACCTCGTCATTTCGGATGTGCGAATGCCCGACGCGAATGGCTACGAAGTTTTCCGCGCCGCGAAAGACGCGTCGAAGGACACCCCCGTGATCTTGATGACAGGCTTCGGCTATGACCCGCACCACTCCATCGTGCGATCAAGCCAAGAGGGATTGCATTGCTTCCTCTTCAAGCCGTTTCAGGTGAGCCAACTCATCGATGAGTCGCGCAAAGCGATGCTCGATCGAGCCTAGAGCTCGCCCCCACGCGCAACATCGACGCGCATCGTCGATGCGCGACATCCACAACCGACTTCCGCGCGCCACTCGCGCCGTCGACTCAGGCGCGCGTGGCTCGTAAGAACCGATCAATTCCGTTGCTGTCTTTGAGGATCGAAACGTCACGCAATTGCGGATTTGACTTTGCAAGCGCGCGCACTGCCTCGCCTTGTTTCCATCCGATTTCGACAAGCAGCAGTCCGCCAGTACGAAGTCGTTGCGCGGACTCGACGAGAAGTCTTCGCACCACGACAAGACCATCGCTTCCGCCGCGCAGCGCGCTCGCTGGTTCGTACTCGCGGACATTCGCATCGAGCGCATCCCACTCGCTGTCCATGATGTAGGGAGGATTCGACACGATGAGATCGAATTGCTCGTCCTTGGAATACGCGCTGAAGAGATCGCTCACGCGAAAGTCGATCGCACCGTCGAGGCCGTGGCGGGTCGCGTTGCGTTGAGCGAGGGCGATCGCATCGGGGACGATGTCACTCGCGTTGACAATCAATGCGATAGACGAAGAACGCGCGGGCGCATCCTCAAGCGAACACTCGCGCGAAAGCGTCAAAGGCGCGACCACTTCGCCGGTGGAAGCATCGATGACTGGAAGCGGAGCAGGCATTTCCGCGAGGTTCGCTGCTACTTCGTGATTCGCAGTGCTCGCACTGGCGCTGGTGCTTGCGCCGCCGAGCGGTCGGCATCGAGCACCTGAACTACCTCCCGAACCTTTGAGCAATCCACGCGCCGCTGCAGCGAACGAGATCGCCACGCAACCTGTGCCGGTGCCGATATCCGCAACGCGAATGTCTGTAGAGAATGCACCGCTTGTGAGCGAATCGCGCATCCAACGCAATGCTTCATCGACGAGCATCTCCGTCTCTGGTCGAGGGATCAGTGTGCACGGTGCGACTTCATACTCACGCCCGTGAAAAGTCCACTGACCGAGCAGAAACTGAATCGGTTCGTGACGGCCTGCGCGCATGACGAGCGCACGCAATCTGGAAAGTTCATCCGCGCTCGCTTCCCGATCCACTTCCATGTAGAGGCGAAGTCGCTCGCATTGCAAGACGCTCGCGAGCAGCATTTCAGCAAGTGTGCGAGGACTCTCGACGCTGCGTTCTTTCAAGAAGTTCGTCGTCCACGCGAGAAGTTCGCGCGTCGTCCAACGCTTTGCTGTCGCTTCTGATGCGGCCACTGGTTGCTGCTCCTTCACGTCGCCTCCTGCAATCCGTTCAAACTGAACTCACATCCATGTTTCTGCGCACAAGCAACGAACCTTCCGCGCAAACCTGCGCTCGGCCAAGTTCGCGCAAGTTCGCCCGAGTTCGCGCGAGTTCGCCCACATTCACCCGAGTCCGCCCGAGTACACCGAAGTCCGCTCGCGCAATTCCTGCGCGCGCGTCCATCGTGAAGTGCGATTGAGCGTAACCGACGAACGCACGAGAACCGCTCGACACATCCTTTATTCGCGATGAAATCGGGAAGGATTCGATGCGGTTCATCGGGCTATACTGTCCGCCCATTGTTTACCCTTCGGTTCGGCTGCAGTAATCAGCCGGTTCGCGTTGGAGAAGATGGGAACCCATCATGACATCGTTCCTCCCTTCTGATCCGATTCTCGCCTCCGCCTACCTCGCAGCAGGATTGCACGATGGATTTGGATCCGTAGAGTCGCATGCGAATTGCGTCCGCGCGACCGCCAAGCATTCGAGTGCGCCCGCTGCCTTTGAACTTGAGCGCCGCGGGACGGAGTATTGGGTCCGCATGTTGACCTCCGACCGTTGGTTGAGCGAGTCCATCGAAGGCGATGTTCTCGAAGGCGATCCATTGGATGAGCTCCTCGAAGAGGAACTCACCGAACTCGGATGGCGCGGCAAAGTTGGCGCGCTCAAACATTTTCGCGACGCACAAAAGGTCTACGTCTTCGAGCACCGCGTCCCTGACGCCAGTCCGCTTCCGATGCAGGAAACTGCGGCATTGTTTTTGATTGCCTACTCCAAGACGTTTCACGAACTCGGTGACATGAATAGCGGAGCGGGTGACGCTTGACGATGCGCGTGCTCATGCTTGGCTGGGAGTTTCCGCCGTTCATCACCGGTGGACTGGGTACCGCATGCGCGGGCATGACGAAATCGCTCGTCGCCGCGGGCGCGGAAGTGACGTTCGTGCTTCCAAAATCCGTCGGACCAGAGAGTGCTTCCCATGTGCGATTGGTGACACCGCGAGGGATCACCGAGCCGATTGATCACCGCGCCGTCGCCGAAAGGGCGAGCGCAGCGGCGGCTTCCGCAACAGCGAGTGCACAACGCACAGCGACAGCAATCGCGAATGCGGATGCCACAGCCGCGGCGTACGCGAATGCATTGTCCGCAGACTTAGCAACCGAAGCAGCAAAGTCGAATGACGGTCAGGCGGGTGCATTCGTCCGTGTGGCAACCAAAGAACTCGGGCTGACAGGCGATACATGGAGGGCGGAATTCACGGAACGGCTCGAGTTGTTCCGCAAGACACGATTTCTTGAAGTGCCCATGTGCGCGCCAACCGTGTACGCGAGTGCAGAGCAGCCCGGCATCGAATCCATCGATGCAACCACAATTTCGTCGACCACGCACGAGCAACAAATCCTTGCAGGTTCGCCGACGTTGAAGGAGATGCTCACCTGGGCGGATCGCACAGGTTGGAGCCGCGAGCGCATGCAGGTGCTGATGGAGTCGGGCGCGTTTCCAGGACTGGATCCAGTGGAAATGGCGATTCAAACGGCTCTTCCAGAAGCACCAGCTCGCGAGGCAGGCATGCAGGATCTTACTGCCGATGCTGCGGATTACTCGGGCGATCTGCTGGGTGCAGCTGCGCGCTACGCTCGATTCTGCGCCGACACTCTCGGTGGCATCAAGTTCGATGTCATCCACGCGCACGATTGGTTGACCTATCCCGCAGGCATGGCTCTGCAGAAGTTGACTGGCAAGCCGCTCGTCGTGCATGTCCACTCGACGGAGTTTGACCGCAGCGGTGAGACACCGAATCAGCAGGTGTATTCGATCGAGCGGCGAGGCATGCACGCGGCGACGCGCGTCATTTCGGTGAGCATGCTCACGAAAAATGTTTGCGTCCGTCGTTACAACGTGCCCGAGTCGAAGATCGATGTCGTCTACAACGGCGTTGAACTTCGACCTGAAGATGTCGGCACGCAACCGATTCATTCGAAGGACAAGATCGTCCTCTACTTCGGCCGCATCACGCTGCAGAAGGGTCCTGAGTATTTCATCCGCGCCGCCAAGCGAGTGCTTGAGTACATGGACAACGTGAAGTTTGTCGTCGCTGGTAACGGCGATCAAGCATCGCACATGATTGAGATGGCTGCGGCCCTCGGCATTGGTCACAAGGTGCTGTTCACAGGGTTCCTCCGCGGGCGCGACATTTCGCGCGTCTTCTCGATGGCCGACCTCTACGTCATGCCAAGCGTGAGCGAGCCGTTCGGCATCGCCCCGCTTGAGGCGATGAGTCACAACGTGCCCGTCTTGATCTCGAAGACTTCGGGCGTCAGCGAAGTGCTCGTCCATGCCTTGAAGGCGGACTTCTGGGACATCGACGACATGGCGGACAAGATCATCGCAGTGCTTCGCCATCCGATTCTGTCGGACACGCTCAAAGAGCACGGCTCGTTTGAAGTGCGCGGCATTAGCTGGGACGGCACCGCGACGAAGTGCCTCCAAACCTACACTCGCGCGATCGCGGAACGTTTCGGCACGCCCAAGGCGTGACGACTCCGCCGAGCGCTTTCCGGGGTCTGGGAAAAATCCAAAGCATGAGACACGGAGTGCCTCTCTTCGCGGTGATCGACAACGATCTGGATGCTGGTGTGAAACCGCACAGAATGGAGCGCCCCACTCAAGCCCGCCGCTCAAATCAGAAGTCTGTGAGGTTCTATACTTCGCGCCTCTATGGCACTGTTTTTCAAGAGTAAGAAGCCCAAGGTCGCAACGCCACAATCCGCCGCGACAGCAACAGCGACGCGAAACCTCGAAGGCCGAGGTATTGCCGCGCCTGATCCTGCTGTGGAATCGCGTGCCTTCGAAATCGGTAGCGACTTCCTTGATCGCGCACGCAAGGCGAAGGTCGGCGTGCTCGCGGTATGGAGCGAAGGGTTGATGGACTGGGCGATGCAGGACGAAGCGTTCAAGGTCCAGTTGTTTCGATTCGTCGATTGCTTCCCAACGCTGAAAGACAACGACGCAGTCTATGACCATCTCACCGATTACCTCAGTCAGCCTGGCGTCACGCCCCCGCCATTTGTCGCGACTGCATTGAAAGCTGGCTTCATCGCGAAGGGACTCGTCACCAAGACGATGTCCGGACAGATCACGTCGATGGCTTCGAAGTTCATCGCTGGCACGGATGCGCAAGACGCACTGCCTGCGCTTCAAAAAATCTGGGACTCGGGTCTGTGCTTCTCTGTCGATCTGCTCGGTGAGTCTTGTGTGAGCGATGAAGAGGCGACAGCGTACCGACAGAAGTATCTCGACCTTGTCGTGAATCTTCCGACGCAAGTCGCCTCGTGGAAATCGAACCCACGACTCGACAACGATCACCTTGGACGCATTCCACGCACAAATGTTTCGATCAAGATTAGTTCGCTGAGCGCGCGTGTCGATCCCATCGACACCGAAGGCAGCGTCCGAAGTTTGCTCGAAAGCCTTGATCCGATTCTGCGCGCTGCGAAGGAACGCGGCGTTCTTGTGAACTTCGATATGGAGCAGTTCGCGTTGAAGGATCTGACGCTCGAGCTCTTCATGCGCGCGTGTGAAGCGCACGACTTCGAAGCGGGACTTGCGATGCAGGCGTATCTGCGCAGTGGCGACGAAGATGCGCAGCGCATCATCGCCTGGTCGAAACGCACCGGGCGACGTGTGACTGTGAGACTGGTGAAAGGCGCGTATTGGGATTGCGAAACGATCAACTCCGAGCAGCAGGGCTGGCCCATTCCCGTGTGGGGACGCAAGTGCGATACCGACGCAAGCTTTGAACGGATGGCGAGCGCGTTCATCGCATCGACGCCGAAAAGCACGAGCGAAGGCGGCGTCAAGCTTGCGCTCGGCAGCCACAACGCCCGCTCGATTGCCGCAGCACTCGCAGCTCTCGAGAAGCGCGGATTGCCTCGCAACGCAATTGAATTGCAGATGCTGCACGGCATGGGTGATCAGTTGAAACTTGCCGCGATCGAACTCGATCTTCGACTTCGCGAGTACGTACCAGTGGGCGAACTGATTCCTGGCATGGCGTACTTGGTGCGTCGATTGCTTGAGAACAGTTCGAACGAATCGTGGTTGAAAGCCGGCTTCAAAGACAACGCGAGCGTCGAGAGTTTGCTCGCGAGTCCGCACCGCGAGTTTGACAGCGATCCTGGCATCGAGCGCATTTTGCGCGCGCCGGAGAAGCACAAGCTGTCGGCCGCGCACGCATCCATCGGCGATGGCAAACCGTTTTACACGGAGCCAATGCGAAACTTCGCGCTGTCGAGCACCCGTGATGCGTTCAAATCTGCGATGCAACAGGCCAAGGTGCCGGTCGTCGAAAACTCGGGAACGCTCGCCGATGTCGTGCGCGTTGTTGGCGTGGCGCATGCTGCGTTTCCCGCGTGGCGCGACAGCGCATACATCACCCGCGCGGCAGTCCTCACGAATGCAGCGCGCGAGTTGCGCGAACGGCGCGATGCGTTGAGCGCTGTCATCGTCAAAGAGAGTGGCAAAGTCTGGCGCGAAGCGGACGCTGATGTTTGCGAAGCGATCGATTTCTGCGAGTACTACGCACGAGAAGGCGCGCGACTGTTTGAGAGTGAACGCCTCGGCGCGTTTGTCGGCGAACTTGATGAGCAGTGGTATCAACCACGCGGCGTCTCGGTCGTCATCGCGCCGTGGAACTTTCCGCTCGCGATCTGTTGCGGCATGGCGGTCGCTGCGTTGGTCACTGGCAACACCGTCATCGTGAAGCCTGCCGAGCAGACCCCCGCCATCGCGCGCATGCTCTGCGAGATTCTCTGGCGCGCAGGTGCGCCCAAAGACTGCCTGCATTTCCTCGCAGGCAATGGCGAAACGGTGGGCGCGGCACTCGTGCGTGATCCACGCGTCGCGTTGATTGCGTTCACCGGTTCGAAAGCGGTCGGACTCGACATCGTGAAGGCCGCAGGCATCGTCGTCGAAGGTCAAGAGTTCGTGAAGAAGGTCGTCTGCGAGATGGGCGGAAAAAACGCGATCATCGTGGATAGTTCCGCAGACCTTGACGAAGCAGTGATCGCCGTTCGGCAGAGTGCGTTTGGATTCTGCGGCCAGAAGTGCTCTGCGTGCAGCCGCGTCATTGTGGTCGGCAGTGCGTACACGCCGTTTCTCCATCGGCTCGTCGAAGCGACGCGGGCGCTCGTCGTCGGTGACCCTTCGAATCCATCGACGGACATCGGGCCTGTGATCGATCAAGACTCCGCGCGCAAGATCCGTTCGTACATCGAGATCGGCAAGGGTGAAGCGAAGCACGAACTGACGTTGCCGATTCCAGAAGGTCTCGAAGCGAAAGTTGGATTGCCCTACGTAGGACCAACAATTTTCAGCGGCGTCAAACCAGAGCATCGCATCGCGCGTGAAGAAATCTTCGGCCCGCTGCTCGCCGTACTTCCCGCGAAGGACTTCGAAGAAGCACTGAAGATGGCGAACTCACCCGAGTACAAATTGACAGGCGGGGTCTTCAGCCGCCGTCCCGCGCACTTGACGAAAGCGCGGCGAGAGTTCCGCGTTGGCAATCTCTACCTCAATCGCGGCATCACCGGCGCACTTGTCGGCAGGCAACCCTTCGGTGGATTCGGCATGTCGGGACTCGGCTCGAAGGCAGGCGGTCGCGATTACCTGTTGAACTTCGTCGAACCACGTGCAGTGTGCGAGAACACGATGCGTCGCGGCTTTGCACCAGGCTTGGAGTAAGCACAGCGCGCGCGCAAGCCCTCCGAGCCATCGTTGCCAGATTGCACGCCCCGTCGAATCCACGCCATTCATGCGGTCACCGCCGATTTGTGGCGATCGAGCAATCGATATTGCACCGCCTCGGCGACGTGCGCTTCGAGCACATTCTTGGAGCCTTCCATATCTGCAACGGTTCGCGCGACACGACGCACCTTGTCATACGCGCGCGCGCTGAGGCCGAGTGCAGCGATCGCTTCTGAGAGAAGCTCACTCGAAGGCGCATCAAGCGCGGCGAATTGATCGAGTTCGCGACTTCGAAGAAATGCATTCGGTCGCGCTGGTCCTTGTCTCGCGTCCATGCGCAACCGCGCCTCTTCCACAATTGCCCGCATCCGCGCGGAGTTCATGCCTTCTCGTCGCGATGTGAGCGCCGCAAACCCAACCGCGCGCACCGCAACATGAATGTCGATGCGATCAAGCAGCGGCCCTGAAAGTTTTCCGATGTAGCGCTCTTGATCTCGCATCGACTGCGGAGAGTTTCCGAATCCTCCTGCGTGCGATGGATTCATCGCGGCGATGAGCAACGGTCGCGCTGGAAATCGCACGCGGCTTGACGCGCGCGCAATGGAGATGAATCCATCTTCGAGCGGCTCGCGCAATCCTTCGAGAACCTGTCGCCCAAATTCAGGAAGTTCATCGAGGAATAAGACACCAAGATGCGCAAGCGTCACCTCGCCCGGTCGCGGAATGCTTCCACCTCCGATGATCGCCGCCATCGATGCTGAGTGGTGCGGACTGCGAAACGGTCGCTCGCGCACAAGTCCATTCTGTCGGCTTCCACCGAGTGCAACGGAGTACACCCGCGTAATCTCAAGCGCTTCTTCTTCCGTCAATGGTGGAAGAATGCCAGCCATCGCGCGCGCCATCATCGTCTTGCCGCTTCCAGCAGGTCCCACCAGCAGTGCGTTGTGCGCCCCGGCAGCCGCGATCAAGAGCGCACGCTTTGCAGCTTCTTGCCCACGAATCTCGACGAAATCGAGCACGCTGGAGTCCGAAACGCGAGCCACTTTTTCCGCCTCCTCGCTGCCCACTTCTCGAGGATGCACGACGCCAGTCTCCGCCCACTCGACCGCTTCGCGTAACGAGTGCACCCCCACCACTTCAATCCCTCGCACGATCGCAGCTTCCACTGCATTCGCCGTTGGAATGAGTACGTTCAGTGCCCCACGCTCGCGCGCCAACATTGACATACTCGTCACACCACGCACGGATCGAATGCTTCCATCCAGCGCGAGTTCGCCTGCGACGATCGTTCGCGCCAATCGAGCGCGCGCTGCGGCCGAGAGCGTGCCCGCCGCGCCAAGCAAACTCAACGCGATCGGCAGGTCATAGACAGGACCTTCTTTGCGAAGATCTGCGGGCGCTAGGTTGACGACGCTCTCGTGGGGAAGTCCGCCGAAACCGCAAGCGCGGAGCGCAGCATGCACGCGCTCAAGCGATTCACGGACCGCCGCATCAGGAAGTCCAACGACACTGCGGCGGGGCGATCCGCCCTTCCCCTCAGTCGTTGTCGATTCCACATCGATCGGTTCAGCTTCAATCCCCCGAAGCGCGAAGCTCGTGATTCGGGACATGGGGCGGATTATGTGCGTGCGAAAACGCGCTTCCCCAAAGCGCTTCCTTTTTTCTGCTCAGATTTTTCACGCGCGTGTGGCCTTTCGCGCGCGCAAATGCCTCACTGCGAAACGTCAGCGACGCAATCGCTTGAAGCCGTTCGGCTTCCCATCCGCGTATTCCCAAATCACAATATCAACACTGCGAACTCCCCACGCGCGCGCGACTTCATGCGTGCGAAACAGCACATCGATGCGGCGACCTTTGATCGCGCCACCAACATCGAGCACAGGCACAGGCGCGCCGTCGTCGTATCCAGGAATGCTCACGAGTGAACCAAGTGGAAGAATTTTCGGATCCGCGGCCACCAGCGCACCGCCGTTCGTTTCAACTGAGTATCCACTCGCGGTAATGCCATCCGCGCTCGCGCCGCAACTTCGCGCATCAGGGCTATAGGCCGTCACTTTCATGCGCATTGTCGACACAGGTCGTATCGGTCGACCGTCGTACATACGCATGTTTGCGGTGGAAGCAAGCGGGGTCATCGGCGCAAACAACACGGAACCACTCGCACCTTCGCGAACGAGAAGCGTGGGCGCGCGCGGCGCATCTTCGGTCAACGCGCGTGTACCACCACTCGTCAAGAGTGAGTACGCAGGCTCAATCGGAATAGAACTCTGCGCATCGCGACTCGTGCCCACACCGATCGCGGCAAGCGTCAGCATCGCCGCGATTGCAACCGCGCTTCCAACCCATCCCGAAGGACCACGGGACGCGCGAAGCACGTTGGAGTTCGTCTCTGCGGAGTTAGAAGTCTTCACGTAAGGCATCGAAGTACTGCAAGGATCTCGTTCGCTCTCCCACATTCCACTGCGATTCATTTCCAAAGGAATTCGTTGACGTTCGCCATCACCGCCAAGATTTAGTACGCGCATCGTAGCCATCAGGTTGAAAGAAATTTCGGATCCGCGCGAGAACTATCGATCGCGCTGCCTGCAACGTTGAACCCGACCTCCAACTCGGGGCAAGAGCACCAATGGAAAGGCAATTAGTGCCGAGCCAATCGACGCTACTCTTCACCGCATGAGTCTTGAGGAGTTCCTCTGCGCCTTTCCCATCGGTCTTGTCGGCGGCGTGTTCGGAGGAATGCTCGGCATCGGGGGATCGGTGATTTCGATCCCGCTCCTTGATCTCGTGCATGGTCCAAATCAGCAGCTCTACCAAGCGAGTTCGATGGTCGCGAACGTCTGCGTCGCGATCAGTGCTTCGCTGAAACACCGTGGACGGGGCACGATCCGCGCCGACCTCGTGACGACCATGCTTCCCCTCGCTGGCGCAGGCGCGATCGCGGGCGTGCTCATGAGCAATCAGATCGATTCCGCGCCTCTGCGAGGAGTTTTTGGCGGGTTCCTCGTCTTGACAGCGTTGCTCGAATTGCGTTCGGTTCTGGCGAAACAAGGAAGCGCATCGACAGAGGACGACGGAACACTTCGCGGAACTCGCGTGAGTTGCGGCGCGATCGCTCTCGTGGGCGGCATCGCATCAGGACTCCTCGGCGTTGGCGGCGGCGTCCTCATGGTTCCGCTCATGCGCGGACTCGTCGGCATGCCACTGCGACAAGCGATCGCGACGGCGTCGGTCGTCATGCTCGCATCCACATCCGTCGGCGCAATTGCGAAGAACGCGACGATCAGCTCGCTCCACAACAGTGTAGGAATTCCGCTCACGCTCGAACGATCGATGTCACTCGCGCTTCCACTTGCGATCGCTGCGCTCATCGGCGCAGCGATCGGCGCGTCGATTTCTTATCGCCTGCCGCTGCGTGTACTCAAACTTGTCTTCACTGCACTCATCACACTCGCAGGAACGCGCATGTTGTTACAAGCGTTACAGGAAAGTGGCATGACGAGTTAGCGTCTGCGGACGCTTAGTTTCCGCCCACCGGCGCGTTGGGTGAGAGGCTCGGCGTTGCGCCTGCGGGAATGGGCGCGGTTGGTTGCGTTACTGATGGAATGCCGCGGATTGGCTTCGGCTGTCCGATCGATGGCGTGATTTCCGCGCGCTCCTTGCAAGGAAAGCAACCTGTGAATCCGGGATCAATCACCTGACCCCAGAGTTCGAAATCTTGCTGTCGCTTCGCGGAGTAAATCGTCGCGTTCACATACGTAAGTCCGCGCGTTGCACTCGTTGATGTCGCGCGCAACGTGACGATCGTGTCAGTTCCATCACGCACTTGTGAGACGAGTTCAACCTTGAGATCTGTCGATCCCGCGCTTGCCGCGATGATCGTTTCGCTTTCATCAAGCTTCGTGCATGTCACGGCGAACTCAACGGACTTGCCCGCTTCTAACTGACCAAAGGTGTGACGGTAATCCGAGAGCGCGATGTTGATTTTGGGCATCGTGGTCTCATGCCGCACGAAGACCTCAACGATTGGGCAATCCGGATGGTCGGTTTCGATGACCCAGTAGCGCGGAAACTTTCCGCCTGGGAAATCTCGTTCGATGTTCCAATCGATGACGTAATGATTCGCAGGCTCATCTTTCGTTGGATCAAAGCCAATGTAATGCGGCGCGAATCCGCCAATCGCGCAAATCTTGAACGGACGTCCATCGATTGATTCGACGACAGTGCGTCCCACCTGCGGTTGACCTGTGACGATGTTCAGGTAGTAAGGCTGCACACGCACAGGCAGTGAGACTTCGCTCTTCAACTGAATCGGAACGATGCGGCTGTAGCCATCGATAAGGACTTTGATTTCCGCTTTCTTGGCGCCCGCGCCTGAAGTGGGCTTCATCTTCGCTTGGATTTCAACGAATCCGCCGACAGGAATTTTCTGCCCCGCGATGTCATTAATCGTCGTGCACTTACAACTTGGTTGCACCGAAAGCACTTCGAGTTCCTTGGTGCCCGTGTTGCGCAACTTCACGGTGCCCTCAGCGATGTCGGTTGGCGACATGATGCCGAAGTCGAGAACTGGCGGATCGAGTTCGATCGGTGGCGGCAAATCTTCTGCCTCTTGCGCAGGGTCGACGACCGGCGCAGAGACATCCGTTGCTGGCGCATCGGTCACAGGAGGCGTCACGGCGGTCGGCGCAGGCGCGACTGGCGCGGGCACCACGGGCGCGGGGGCTGGCGCAGCGGAGTTTCCACCGCAAGCACTCAACATCGTGAGAGCAACCGCGGAGGTCGCGAGGAGTGTTGAGGCGAAAACGTTGAGCGGGTGGCGGGTAAACATGGAGGAGGCTTTCAACTTCGTTCGCTCAAGGGCGCGCCGACAGTGGCTGTGCTGAGCGAAGTGGAAAAGTGTACCGATGCACGGGAACGGGTTGCGAATGCGAGTGCGGGCTCGGTTCATCGACCGTGAGAGCTGCGGGATTGGAGTAATTGCCGAGTGTTATGCGTGAAGCGAAGCACGCGAGCGCGAGCTCTGCGCTCCATCGAAGCCAACGTATGGACTTGCCGCGGCGTTCGGATATTCATGTGCACTCGCAGGAGTGGCGACTCGATTTGCCTGCTCGGCGTACGCAGTTTGTGCGGTTTCGAACATTTCTGTGGATATTTTCGATAAAACTGCCTTTATGGCTTGTGAGGCTAGATTCTTGGAGTACTTTGTTGAAGACTTTGCTCGTCGAAAGACTGCGAAGTCTTAAAAAAGCCCTTTTCCCTCCCTCCGCCCCCGGCCTTGTGCCGGGGGTCTTTCTTTTACCGTGATCTTGCCCGGAAGGACTTTTTTGTGCCGTGGACCTTGTCCCGTTTGGATTTTTCTCATCTATGTCACGAGAACACGTCTGTGCTTTCAGGTTCAGATGTGAGGGCGCGAACAAGAGCAGACAACTGAAATCCACTCCGAGATTCATCACTGTTCGACGAAGCCATTCTGTTACGCTTCGCCCCCACTTTCCAAAGGCTTCGCGAACATGAATAGCAACGATCTCGCTAACGGTATGGCCATCAAGATGGATGGCAAACTCTTCGTCGTCACCGAACTTGAGCACCGCACCCCAGGCAACCTGCGTGCGTTTATCCAAATCAAGATTCGCGACCTCAAGAGCGGCGCTTTCTATGAGAAACGCCTCCGCTCGGGCGAGCATGTGGATCGGGTCGACCTCGATCGTCGACAGATGGAGTACCTCTACCAACAAGGCACTGCATTCGTGTTTATGGATCTCGAGTCGTACGATCAGGTCGAGTTGCAGAAGGAAATCGTCGGCAATCTCCCTCACTTCATTCTTCCGAACACGCACATCATCGTCTGTTGGTGCGATGGCAAGCCGATTTCCGTCGAGTTCCCACTCACGGTAACGCTCACGATCACCGACACATCGCCAGGCATCAAGGGCGCAACCGCAACCAATCAGTTGAAGGAAGCGACCTGCGAAACCGGCTTGAAGACGCGCGTTCCGCCGTTCATCGTCATCGGTGAAAAAATCATCGTGAGCACCGACGACGGTTCCTATCGAAGCCGGGCGTAGTTCAGCGCAAGCGCGAAATTTGCCGCGAAACGCGGACAAATTCCGTCGCTTGCTTTCGACTCAGGCGCTGCGAGTGAATCGCAGACGCCTGAATTCGTGCGTCCACTTCAGTCTTTCATCCCCTCACCGACTCCGTCGGTAGTTGAGTGTGCGTGTTTGAGCGCAAGCGCGAAATTTGCCGCGAAACGCGGACAAATTCCGTCGCTTGCTTTCGACTCAGGCGCTGCGAGTGAATCGCAGACGCCTGAATTCGTGCGTCCACTTCAGTCTTTCATCCCCTCACCGACTCCGTCGGT
>SIAK01000005.1 GCA_009691805.1 Phycisphaerales bacterium | reverse complement strand
ATAAAAAAACAACCGCGTGTGGGGCACGCGGTTGTTGGGGGTTCGTTCGAAATCAGAATTCAGATTACGGGCAGTTGCCCCAGACGTTGAGCATCGCTGCGATGTCGGCTGCGTCGGTGTAACCGCTGCCGTCCACGTCGCCGCTTGGGCCGCCCCAGCCGTTGAGCAGGATCGTGAGATCCGCGCCGTCGACATATCCATCGCTGTTCTTGTCGGCAGGGCAGTTCACGGTGCAGGCCAGCACAAGGTTGCCTGAGCCTGTCGTTGTCGTGCCTCCACCGATGCGCACGTAGTACGTTGATCCAGTCGTCACTGGCCAACTCACCGTGCTTGCCGTGCCGCAGCCCGTTCCGTTGTTGTTGCACGCGAGGATCGTGCTTGCCGCCGTTGGGCAGGCGCCGCCTGCATAGACAACGAGTGCCGAGTCAAAGTTTGCGCCGCAGGTTGTTGCGGTCCCCGTGCCCGTGCATGTCGCAGTGAACGCGTACCAGACGTCGTTGTAGATCGCCGTGATCGCGCTTGCGCCGCAGGTGTTGTTCACAGCCGGCGTGCTCGTCGTCGCACCCGCAGTGGAGAAGGCATACGAACCGCCAATCACGCTCGTCGCGGTGACGCAGTTGTCATTGGATGGCGCAGGTGATGAAACGCTGAAGGTCAACGAGTAATCATTGCGCACATCAGCGCCAAGGTAGACGCGCATCAGCAATGAAGATGAACCTGAAGTGTTCGTGTAACTGAAACTTTCGTTGTTGGTGTTCGCGTTGCGATCAAGCAACACGGATCCGCCACACACGCCGAAAATTTGCACATCCACATCGCCGTTGGCGTGGGTGAAGGTCATGCTCACGGTGAGCAATGATCCGTTCGGAACAGGAAGTGAGTACCAGTCTTCATCGAGTCGCTTGACCACGAGCGAGTTGTAGGTGCCCGCAGTGAGTGCCTTGGCTGTCGCGCAAGTGTCGTTCTGTTCTTGCGCGTCATCAGAACCTGCAGCGAGCGGGGTAGCGAAACCGCCCGAGTTCACCGCAAGATCCCAGCGGCCGTACCCATCATCACCCGCGGGATTGGCGCACGAACTCGCACCGCAAGTCAGCACGCCGTACATCTTGTGATCGGAATCGCGATAGATCGCAGAGCCCGATGAACCGCCTTCGGTGATGCCGTTGTTCCAACTGAGCGAGTTCCAGTTTCCCGATGGGCTGCCGCAATTGAAACTCGACGAGTTCTTCACACCGAAGGAGATTGCTTGTTGCGCGCCCCCTGGGTGATGCAGTCCGGTCGAAGCCGAATTCGTCGCAGGATTTGCGTTGGTCCATCCCGACCAACCGGTTCCGGTTGGCAGAGTGGGGCGGACCATCAGCAGCGAGCAATCGCTCGCGAGATACGTGACCGTGAGATCCGCACCCGTAATCGTGGAGCCAGCCGCTGCGGCGCCGCCACAAGTGTTTCCTCGGTAGAACAAGTTGAATTGGCAGCTGTTTGCATCCGCCGTTGTACTGATGCAGTGATTCGCTGTCGAGACATACGGGGTCTCATCCGCTGCGGTTGTCGCATTGAATTGACCAGAGCAGAGGTAGCCGCCACCGAAAAGTAAACGCGTAGTCGCGTTGGATTCCACCGTCCACGCGGGGTAGCAAATCGGTTGATTGTGGCAGTTTCCTGCGATGCCGCCATCACCACCACCCGCGCGTTCAACAGGGAACACATCGCGGTAGCCGTAAGAATATTCGGCGCTGTAGAACGGAAGCGACTTCACGGTCGCACCTGCGGGCACGAACCAATCAATCTGCGCGCGCGCTTCGGGTGTGAACATGCTCCACGCTTCGCCCGTTCCAAACTCGCCGTGACCTTCGTATGTATCCGTCGCAGATCCTTCGCGCGCAGGTGCGTGCATCGTCAATCGTTCACCCGCGCCGAGCGCGAGGCCAGAGAGATGAATGCGCGAGCAGAGTGACGCATCGCCTTCGATCGCCACACGCCAAACGCGTCCGCCTTCGACTTCAACCCAACTACCATCGCCGAGTGAAAGTGGAATGTTGACCGGGATCGCGAAGCGCACAGGCGCTGGCTGCGGAGTCGCGTCGTCTTCCATCACGAGCAGGCCCGAATCGAGCGCGCCGAATGCAACGGTGGGCGCGATCAAATCATCAATGCCAAACTGTCGACTCAACGATGCATGCGAAGGCATTTCCCATTGCACGCCTTTGAGTGCATGACCACGTGCGCTGATCTCAGCAGTGGGCTTAGCTCCTCCCGCGAGTACTGCCGACGCGATGATGGCGGGGACGAGGATGCAGGTTGCGGATTGTGCGAATTTTTGCATGCGTATGAATTCCGGAAATGGGGAATACCACGCCTGAGGATCATGCATGGTCAGTGAACCATACACCCCGCCTGCATAAGTGCAATCGAACTCCAAAAAAAAGCGGGGTTCCGTGCTCGGAACCCCGCCGGGGAGTGCAGAATTGGGTGCTCGGTCGATCAGACGCTCGCAGCCATGCGTTCGGCCTTCTTGCGAGCATCATCGAGTGTTCCGACGTACATAAACGCGCCTTCAGGAAGGTCGTCACCTTCGCCGTTGCAGAGTCGCTCGAAGCTGTCGATCGTCTCCTCGAGCGTGCATGCAACGCCGGGGAAGCCTGTGAAGATTTCCGCAACATAGAACGGTTGCGAAAGGAAGCGTTCCATCTTGCGTGCGCGAGAGACCGCGAGCTTGTCATCTTCCGAAAGTTCATCAACACCGAGGATGGCGATGATGTCCTGAAGATCCTTGTAACGCTGCAAGATGCGTTGCACTTTGCGCGCGCAGGCGTAGTGACGGTCGCCAAGAATCTGCGGATCCAGAATGCGCGAGCTCGACGAGAGCGGATCAACCGCTGGGTAGATGCCCTTCTCTGCGATCTTGCGCTCGAGCACGATGAACGCATCAAGATGGCTGAAGGTCGTCGCGGGCGCAGGATCGGTGAGATCGTCAGCAGGAACGTAAATCGCCTGCACGGAAGTGATCGCGCCTTGCTTCGTCGAAGTGATGCGTTCTTGTAGCGCGCCCATTTCGGTGGCGAGGTTTGGTTGGTATCCCACGGCGCTGGGCATGCGACCCAAGAGCGCGGAGACTTCCGAACCCGCTTGCGTGAAGCGGAACACGTTGTCCACGAAGAGCAGCGTTTCCTTGCCGGACGCATCGCGGAACTCTTCTGCCATCGTGAGCGCCGAGAGCGCCACGCGAAGGCGCGCGCCTGGTGGTTCGTTCATCTGCCCGAACACCATCGCGACCTTGTCCAACACGTGGCACTTCTTGCCTTCGTTGTCGGTGTATTCCGCCTCGCGCATTTCATTCCAAAGATCGTTGCCTTCGCGCGTGCGTTCGCCAACACCTGCAAACACCGAGTAACCACCGAAGTTTCTCGCGACGCGCGCGATCATCTCTTGGATGACGACGGTCTTGCCAACTCCTGCACCACCGAAGAGACCGATCTTTCCACCGCGCACGAAGGGGCAGAGGAGATCGATGACCTTGATGCCTGTTTGCAGAATTTCAGTCTTCGGATTGAGTTCAACGAACTCTGGTGGTTCGCGATGAATCGGATGGAACTTGGTCGCTGCGACAGGACCGCGCTCATCGACGGGTTCGCCGAGAAGATTGAAGACGCGTCCGAGGACGGCTTCACCAACGGGAACCTGCACAGGCTTGCCTGTATCAACGCAAGGATCGCCGCGACGAAGTCCATCGGTGGATGCGAGCGCGACGCATCGCACTTGACCGCCGCCGAGATGCTTCGCAACTTCGCCGTAGAGGCGCATGGGTTGTCCACGCACGACGAAGTCGATCGTGAGAGCGTTGTAGATCGCGGGGATTGCGCCTTCGGAGAACTGCGCGTCGAAGGTCGAGCCGATGACCTGAATGACTGTGCCGGTGCTGGCCATAGTGTGCTTGGAGAACGGGGTTGGTCTATCGCTTCGATCGCCACATGCGGCGAGTAAAGCTCAGCGGGGATGCAACGCGGATCGTGCGCTGTTTCACGAGTCCGAGGGGGGTCGAACTATACCGACTCACGCCGTGCGCCGCAACGAAACAAACAGGGCGAAAACCGAGTCGAGGAAGTAAAAAATGGTGGCGCCGCGTTTAGGCGAGCGTGTCGATTTGGCGACCAAGGCTGATCTTGGTCGAGACTTCGATGGAATCCGCGGCGCGGGTGTACATCTGGAAGCGATCGGAGCCTGGCGCGCGGGTGGTTGCAGCGGCTGGGGCGTCGAATCCTTCACCGCGACCGATGGGCGATTCGACCGTTCCACCCACCATCGAATCAAGACGCGTCGCGAACTGATCTTGCGGAAATGCGGGGCGAACGACTCCAGCATCAACTTGTCCCGCAGTAGTAACTGGTTTTCCAACCCGAGAAGGATCGACAGCTGCCTTGACGCCATACGCCTTGGCAATGTGAAACGGGATTGGTCCGGTGAGTCCGTCCATGGAGATCTCTTGGATGAATATACCTCAGCCCTGCGCGAAGTTTGACTCTTCTCTCAAAATACAAACGTCCATATGTATGGATTGGACTAGCTGTCACGCCTTGCGGGCGTTGAATCGCGATGCGTCGCGCAGTTTCTGCCGAGGAATTTTTTGAGAATCACATTGAGGAGAGGCGATCCATCTCCACAGAAAGCTCGTGTTCGGCAACGCGTGCCTGCACTTGCTTCCATGCGGACTCATCAAGATCTTCGCGCATGAGTTCGCGCGCGAGGTCACGCGCGGCAGTCACTGTCGAACGATCTTCACCACTCAGCTTCGGAAGAACGTCGCCAAGTCGTTCGATCAGTTGGTCGTAACTTGCAGTCTCGCGGAGGAGGTTGCGCTTCGATTGCTCAGCAAATGCGGTGTGTCGTGCGCCATCGAGCAGAATCGCGGTGGCGTACATCGCTTGCGAATCATCCGAGTTTAGTGATGCGAGCGCGATCGCATTTTCATTCGGACGCGTGTCAACAGGAACTGTCGCGACAACGCCGCCACTTCCGAAGTCGCCTGGATTGAACGCGCGATGAGGCGTGCCCACAGGTCGCAAGATCCACCACGCAGTGACACCCGAGAGCAGCAGCACGGCGGCCGCTGCAAGCGCGATGCGTGGTCGCCAAGTCTTGTGTACATCCAACTGAATTGCCGCAAGGACGCGCTCTTCGAATCCCGCAGGAAGGAAGTCATCCACAGCGGATTCCGCTTCATTCCAAGCGCATTTGAGATCTTGGTCGAGAGTTTCCGCGCGCGCGAGCAAGCTGTGGCAGACGCTGCAACTCACGATGTGCGCGTCGACACTGAGTCGCTCTGCGCGCGTGAGTTCATCATCCATGTAACCAGAGAGGCAGGCTTTGAATTGTGTGCAGTCGATACGTTCCATTGCAATCTCCAATTGACGCATTGCTCTGTCAAGCTTCGCGGTACTTCTTGATATCGAAACTCGACGGCATCGTCGAGCCCTTGTCTCCGTCACGTTCACCAAGTTCTCCCAACAGCGCGAGTCGCGCGCGATTGAGTCGACTCATCACAGTGCCGATGGGCACGCCGAGGTGCTGCGCGATGGCTTCGTAGGAAAGCCCTTCATTCACGCGCAGCATGATCATCTGTCGTTTATCTGGATCCAATCGATCGAGTGCAGTTTGCACGCGCGACACTTCTTCGCGGCGCGCGAGATCAACTTGTGGAAGCACCGCGCGTGGATCGTGCGCGGACATGCTTTCGTCGATCAGTGATTGCGGTCGCTTCTTGCGTCGGGTCGCACTGATGCTGAGATTCGTCACGGTCGATCGCAGCCAACTCTTGAACGCGAACTCGCCGCCTTCGGGTGGATGTTTCCAGAGTCGAATCCACGCTTCTTGCACGATCTCTTCCGCGAGATGTTGATCGTGCACGATCGACGTTGACAATCGAAGGAGCGCTGGCGAGAGCACGCCGATCCAACGGCGCAACTCGTGCTCGGTGACGGGGGGCGCGGAAGTGGAAGTCGCGCCGATCGTCTGCGTTGCGGGAGGGACTGGAATGGACGGGTCAGTGCTCATGGGCGCTTTGTGGATTCGAAGCAGCGAGGCTTCGAGCGACCGCGACAGACGCGCAGAGATCCTCGTCGATTCCCCAGATCGAAGGAGTTTGGTGACGCTCAGCCAGGTTTCGATGGACCAGGATCCGTGATTCCATAGCCAATCGCCGCGGCAGCCGTCGCAACGCCTCTTTCGTCGATCTTTGGGTCAACGTTCGTGATCTGCGGCGAAACATGCGTCCCAGGGATGGTTCCGAGCACTTTCATCGCTTGGGGAAGCTCGGCGCTCCAGTAGATGTTCGAACCCATAGACAGTTTCGTCGCGTCTGCGCCCCCCTCGACCGTCGCGAAGACTCGCAGGAAGCCAGGTGTCCACGTGAAGAGTAGGTGATCGATTTTTCCCTCAACGCCTGGTCGACCCTTCGGCGGAGAGATGAGGCTAAACAGTTCACCTTGCACATCGAGCACGCTGCAGTGTTCAACGGAGAGTCCGATGACGGAGCCGAGTTCGAGAAACCGGGAGCAGGCATCTGCGCGGATCTCGGTCACGGTGCAACGTTCGACAATGGGGATGTCGTCGAGGATTTCCGACACTTCGTAGCGAACACCGAGCGAGAAAATTGTCTTGATGCCGTAGCGGAAGACGCAGCGCGTGATGATGACATCTTTCGAAGGCCCGCCGACGACGATGCCATTCTGTTGCGGCATTTTCGTACGCGGGTGGCAGTCGAGTGCGGAGACAATCGCTTGCTCGACCTCATCGAGACAGACGCCACTTCCGCCGACGCCGTTCACGCGACATTTATCGATCGTCAATCCGCGCACGCCCGACACGCGGATTCCAATGGAGTCGCGCGATGTATTGCGAAATCCAATGCCGATGTTGCGCAGCATGATCTGTTCAGACTTTGGTCCGAGCGTCTGCACGTCAAGCGCTGCATCACGCGCATCCCACAGGATGAGATTTTCAACGGTGACGAATGTGCACTGATTCAAGCGCAGCGCGTACGGTCCATCCTTCGCGTCAAACTCAGCGAAGAATTCTCCCTTTGGTCCGCGCAGCGTGATGGGCTTGCCTGCTTCGCCGCGAATCTCCGCCAGCGTCGTCGCGTTGTAGACACCGGCTGCGAGTTCGATCAAATCACCTGGCTTCGCCTTCGATGCGATGAGCGCAAGATTGTCGCCAGGTTTCACTGCCAAGACTTCCGCATGTGCGCGCGATGTGCACGCAAACGAGAGAGCGACGAATGCAAGTGAGAAGATCGATCGCAACGAAAACATCGGAAACTCCAAGTGAATCTGTCGTCAGGTCGTGAAGTACTCAAGCGAGTGCGCGGTCAAGTGCATTGGCAGGAGTCGTGCGCAGGATCGTAGTCCCCGCGGAGCATCGCGCGATTCCTGGTGCGGCAGAAGCGGGTCGCAACAGGGTGTCGCCACGGCTTGCTTCCACCGTTGGGAAGCCGTCCCCTGCAATCGCGAGCGCGCCCGCAGTCACGATCCAGACTTCGGGAATCCCGCTCGGTGTGATTGGAATCGATGTTTCGCGCAGTGCAGTCATCCGTTCAATCGTGAAGTGCGGAGATCTACAGAGGCGTTGTGTTCGAAATCCGCCCGCTTCGATTGTGAGTGCAGTCGCATCCGTGACGATGGCTGGAATGCCGCGATCTTCCTGTTGATCGCCCACGCGCAGACATTCCGCAGCCTCCGTGAGATGGAGGGCGCGATTTGGATCGTTGCGATTCCAATCGAAGATGCGAAACGTCGTGTCGCTTGGTGTTTGAATCTCCGCGGCGAGAATTCCTCTGCCGAGTGCGTGGCAGATACCACTTGGCAGATAGATGCAATCGCCCGCGTGCACTTCGAAAGATGCAAGCAGGTCGAGCGCATCACCTCGCTGCACAGCGGCGAAGAATTGCTCGCGCGTGATATCCCGCTTGATGCCGCGATAGATCCGCGCGCCGACTGCGGCAGAAAGCACGATCCATGCTTCGCACTTGAGATACGCATGCGGATGTGCGCGCGCGTACGCCGCATCGGGATGCAACTGAACCGAGAGATCGTCCGCAGCATCAAGAAACTTCACAAGCAGAGGGAACGCACCTTCGTTCGTCGGGATTGCCATTCCCATCAGAGCGTCGTTGTGCGATGCGCGAAGTTCTTTGATCGTGCGGCCAACGTATGGACCCGCAGCGATGCGAGAAACTCCGTCAGGAATGGACTCGGGCAAGTCCGCAAGTTCCCAACTTTCACCGATGCACGAGTTGGGAGGCAACGCTTTGCCGAGTGCGGCAAGCTGACGCCCGCCCCACGCGCGCGTTTTCAGAATGGGAAGTAATCGCAGAAAGGGAAGCACGTGGAGAAAGCGTAGCTATATCGCGAAGCCGGTGACGCGCGCTTCGAAGACGAGTTTGCCGTTCACGAGTCCTTGCACATCGCTGACGAAGCGCTTCGCACTCGCAGAGACTTCTTTCACGAGGATGTAGAAATCATCTCCAGGCAAAACCTGTCCACGGAACACGACGTTGTCGCAACGCATGAATCCTAAGAAACCCAGATGAGGGTTTCGCGTGCGAAACAACCAACTCGCCATCTGTGCTCCAGCTTCGATCTGCAGCACGCCAGGGAAAATTGGTCGACCTGGAATATGACACTTCACCCAGAACTCATCTTGTCGGCAATGCTTGACGCCGTATCCGCTGAGCCGATCTTCACTCGCCCAAATCGCGCGATCGAGCATTCGAAAATCGCCAACCTGTGGGAGGTATGGATCAAATGCACTACCCGAGCAGATGTCTTGCGTGGGGTCGATGTTGGTGAGATCGAAAAGAAGTGGACTCGCCAAAGTTCAGTACTCGTGTTGCAAGTGAGGTACGGGAAACGGCACCCTCGCATGAAGGTGCCGCTTGGATTTCAACAGTGCGTTGCGGTCAGCTGCCAGCGGCGCCGCCGCCTTCACCTGCGCCGCGCTTGGAGAGGATCTCCACGCGAATCGCCTGTGCGGTCTCGCGGATTTCCTGCATCGCTTTTCGAGCGCGTGTACCAGCGGCCTTGTTTCCGCCCGAAGCTTTGCGCATGTCATCTTCCGCTTCACGAACCATTTGAACGAGGCGGCTATAGAGTTCCATGAGTCGGTCTCCTAAGTGTGTGTTGGCTGCGGAGCGGAAATCGCTGAACAGGGCTATCGGTCAAGCTTCTGCTGAGGGCGTAAAATTGGAACGATCGCAGAATGCCCTCTAGAAGCTGTAGCGGCGGTTGAGCGTATCACAATCTCGCGTGGGGACGCGGCATCGCGCCTTTTAGGAGGAAAACGAGCCGCGAGCTTTCACCGCGGCCAGAACGTCTCTAAATGCAGGGTGAGAAGCGTCTTGCATCATTTCATAAGACGCACTCAGCACGCCGGTGGTGAGTGCGCCGCTTCGCTCCATTCGGCGAAACGCGTGGTTCGCCTGGGTTGGTTCACTCGAAGAAATCGCATCGGAGACGAGGTATGGCTGCCGACCCGTCGCAAGAAGTGCGAGCACAGTTTGCAGAATGCACACGTGCGCCTCGATGCCACACACAAGGATTTCCGTTCGACCAAGGGACGTGAGCGCAGCATCCACCGAAGGCACGAGTGCGCTGAATTGCATCTTCTCGATCACAGGTGTGTTCGATGGAAGCGCACAAAGAATCGGCGCAACAGTCTTGCCGAGGCCCTTCGTGTATTGCTCCGTCACGAGGGTCGGAATTGAAAGTGCTCTCGCAATCGTGATCATCGCGACAGTGTTTTCGATCGTCTCCTGCGCCTGATGGATCGAAGGCATCAGTCGTTCCTGAAGGTCAATGACAAGCAGCACAGCGCGTGATGAATCGAGTCGTGGAATCGGCATGGCGAGAGGGTAGCAAGGGGTCTAGATGCACCGCTCACACGCGGAGTTGCGCAGTGGAACGGAGGGTTGCGCCGTGCGTTGCGCGAATTGGATTCGCGACAGTGGCGACAAATCGATCGACTTGTTCCGCGGCGCGACCGATGAAACTCTTGGGTTCGAGTGCGCTCTTGAGATCGACCTTCGCGAAAAATGGATCGCTTGCGAGTCGTTGCATGAGATCGTTTGGCAGACCGCGTTGCTTTACTTCAAGCGCGGCTTCCATCGAATGCATGCGCACGCGTTCGTGCGCCTCTTGTCGATCCGCGCCAGCCCTTGTTGCCGCGAGCATGATGCTCTCGCTCGCCATGAAAGGCAGTTCTGCTGCGAGATTCGCGGCAATGATCGCCTCCCAGACGACGAGACCTTCGGCGACGTTGGAGAGAATGTCGAGCGCGCCGTCGAGTGCGAGGAATGCTTCCGGCAGCACGAGTCGTCGATTGGAACTGTCATCGAGGGTGCGTTCGAGCCACTGCGTCGCGTGTGTTTGCAGTGGATCATTCACAAGACCCATCACAAAACGTGACAGTCCGCACGCGCGTTCGCATCGCATCGGATTGCGCTTGTAGGCCATCGCGCTCGAGCCAATCTGTTCCTTCTCAAATGGCTCTTCGATCTCCTTGCGATTCGCAAGCAGCCGAATGTCGGTCGCGCACTTGTGCACCGCGCTCGCTGCAATCGCAAGCGCGCCAACAATCTGCGCATCCACGAGGCGCGAGTACGTTTGTCCGCAGACGCAGAGCATTTGACTGCGCGGCCAACCGAGTTTGTCGGCGAAGAGCACTTCGAGTTGATCGACCTTCGACGCGTCTCCGTCGAAGAGGCCGAGGTACGACGCCTGTGTTCCGGTTGCGCCGCGCAATCCCCGCAAACGCAGGGAGTTTGTAACGAACGTGCAGTGTTCAAGCGCGATGGCGAAATCTTGCGCCCACAATGTTGCGCGCTTCCCCACGGTGGTTGGTTGCGCGGGCTGGAAGTGCGTGAAGCCGAGCGTGGGCAGCGCGCGATACTTCGTCGCGAATGTGGCGAAGCGATCCACGATGCGTGCGAGTTTGCACTGGGTCAACGCGAGCGCGTCGCGCAGCAGCAACATGTCGGCGTTGCAGACGACATCCTGGCTTGTCGCACCAAAGTGAATGATCGCGCGTGCTTCAGGCGCGACATCGCCGAGCGTGTGCACGTGCGCCATCACATCATGTCGAAGGCGCGCTTCATGTTCCGCAGCAACATCGAAGTCGATGTCATCAAGATGCGCAGCGATCGCGCTGACCTGCGCCTGCGAAACGGGCAGACCGAGTTCGTGTTGACTCTGCGCGAGTGCGAGCCAGATGCGGCGCCACGTGGAGAACTTGCGCTGTTCGCTCCATACGGCACGCATCTCCTTGCTCGCGTTACGCGATTCAAGTGGAGAGCGGTAGCCAGTGCGATCGATGTTCGAGGAATCCATGCGAGTTGAGAGCGTAGCGGTGTCAGGGGGAAGGCGTGGGGGAAGTTTCGACGGTCGGTGTTTCGGCGCGTTGACCGAAGATTTTGGGCTCTGCGCCTGCCTTGATGCGCAGAATATTCGCGCGATGCTTCCACACCACGAAGCATGCAATCAATCCCGTGACCACGAGAAATGGAAGCGCGCGTTCTGCGCGAAGTGCGATCGTCATCTCGCCGCCCGCGAGTGCAGCGCCCGCGGCAACAGCGCACGGAATTGAGAGGGCGGCGACGATCGATGCGAGTGAGATGAAACGAAAAACCACGAGCACCAGAATCCACAACACAAGCGCGCCAAGTGCGGGAACAGTCACCGCGGGCCAGAGCGCGAGGAGCACGCCGAATCCAGTCGCGACGCCTTTGCCGCCTTTGAATCCGATCCAGGGTGAAAGTGTGTGGCCGAGGATTGCGAGGATCGCGACGCCGAGCCAACTCCACGCAGCGGGCGCGTCGATTTCAATCGCAGTTTTTCCGAGCAATCCCATCCACCAGCCTGCGATGAGTACAGGGATCGCGCCTTTGGCAGCGTCAAGAAAGAAGCAAAGAAAGCCCCACGGTTTTCCGAGCGCGCGACCAAGATTCGTTGCACCAATGTTGCCGCTGCCCACAGTGAAGAGGTCGATGCCGCGACTCTTCGCAAGCATGAATGCGAATGGAACACTGCCTGCGAGATATCCCATCGCGCCGAGCACGACCCAGCAGAACCAACAATATTGCGCCGTGGGAAGTGAAGCAGCACTCGCGTCCATGCTCCGCAGTCTAATGCAAGCGACGCAGGCTAATTCGCGCGCGCGATGCTGGAGATTGCTTCGATCGCATCGCCCACGGCAATGCGGTCCATCACGCACGATTGCGGATGACGATCCGCGAAGGTGTCAGGCGTGAGGAAGGGTTCCGCGAGCAACAATCGTTCCTGCACATCGACAAGCGTCGTCCATCGATGATCCGTCGGACCAAAGAGCGTGACGACCGGCGTTCTGAGTGCTGCTGCAATGTGCCGCGGCCCCGTGTCATTCGTCAGAAGGCAAGCCGCACGCGCGAGTACGCCTTTCAATCCGCCAAGGTCGATGCCGCGCGCGATGAGATCGATCGCGCCAGGTGCGCGCTGCACAATTTCGGCGACAAGTTCGCGTTCTTTGGGACCACCGGAGACAACGACGCTTCGTCCCTGCTTGAGAAATCTTCGCGCGACTGCTGCAAAGTTTTCGCTCTTCCAACGCTTACTGGGATTGTTCGCACCCGGATTGAGAACGAGTGGAAACGCGCTGACCTCTGCGAGCAGTGCATCAGCTTTGCGCGCTTCTTCGGGAGTCACGAGGAGTTCAACGCGGCGATCGGTAACGCGAATGTCAAACGCTGTTTCGACGAGTTGCGCGTAGTAGTCGACCGCGGAAATCGGTTTCTGCGACGGAGGTGCGATTGCGTGCGTGAGCAGAAATCCGCGTCGATCGCGCGCATAGCCGATGCGACGCGCGGCACCGGCGAAACGAATGCCGAGCGCGCTGCGCAAACTGTTCGGGAGCAACACGATTGTGTCGGGTCTTCTCGCGCGAATCGCGGCAGTTTCGCTGAACGGTCCGAGTGTTCCTCTGAACGTCACGCGAAAAATGTCATCACACCAAGGACATCCTGCGAGCAGCGTGTCGACGCCATGGCGAACGGCGGCGGTGATGTGCGCGTTCGGGAATGCGCTTCGCAACGCGCGCAGAACAGGCGTCGCCATCACGCTGTCACCGACCCATGTCGGAAGCACGATGAGCAAGCGGTCAGCGGTCACTCGTCTTCTCCTTGCCAGAGCATCGTGCCGTGATGCTTGCGATGCCAGCGCTGCGAAATCGCGCGCACTTCCGCAACGAGACCGAGCAACGTGAGATCCTGGGGAGCTCCAGAAAACCGAGCGAATCCATCGAAAAACTCAATGGAAGGGACCGCTGTTCCAGTGCGCTCGGCGAGTGACTCTGCGGTCGCGCGAATGGTCGCTTGCGTGCGCGGTTGTTCGAGCGCTTGCGCGTCACGCGCGAAGAGGTCGCAGTGCGCGGAGTGTCCGTCGAGTGGTTGCATCGATGGTGAGAACTATCGCCGATCCACAAGAAGCGCGACGATGGAAAGCAGGAGCGCGAGCACAGCCGCGGATCCCCAACGCGCGAAGGATAGAAGGTCGGCAAGATTGAGAAACGCGAAGGTCGCGGTGAGCAGCGAAACGAGCACGAGTGCGGTCGCTACAAATCGCAGCGGTGTACTTTCGCGGCGACGATTGCGGTCAGAGCGCAGTTCATCGGTGAGTTCGAGCACAGCCTTGCGAATGCGCTCCGCACCTTCGTCGCGCGTTCGAAGTCGAACGCGTCGCGTTGCGGCCGTGTGGCGAGATTCCGTGCGCGCGATTTCTTGTGGGACAAAAACCTCGTGTCGCTGGTGCAGCACTATCGACGCAGACTCCGCAAAGTCCGCAGCCACAAAGTCTGCGTGCGCGCGTGCAATCCGATCTGCATCGCGCGTGATGAGCACAGTGCGAATGCCCGCGCGTCGGCCGGCTTCGACATCGCGGGGCGCATCACCGATGAGGAAACTCTTCGCGAGATCAAGCTGCATGTCGGCAGCTGCTTGCACGATCATGCCAGGTTGCGGTTTGCGCCACGGATGTTCGCGCGTGTACTCCGCAACAACACCCTCGGGATGAAACGGGCAGTAGTAGAAACGATCAATCGTGCGCTCCATCCCGGTTGCTGCATCCACAAGTTCGGCGATCCGTCGATGCACCGCGTCGACATCCGCTTCGCCATACCGACCGCGCGCGACGCCACCTTGATTCGTCACCACCACAAGACGAAATCCTGCATCGCGCAGCGACTTCAGTGCAGCGGGCACGCCGTCGAGCAATCGCACGAGCGACGCGTCACCGAGGTCACCATCATTGGCGATGAGAGTGTTGTCGCGGTCGAGAAAAACGGCGGGTTGCACGGTCGTGTTTGCTTTGCGAAAAAGAAGGATGCACCTATCACATGCTGGCAGCGGCCATCGCAATCGGTGCAGAGTATGCGGTTCCGTCTCCGAAGCTCGTGCCGAGTGCGCGCGCGGCAGCAATCAGTGGATGCCCGACCGGAATGAGCCGTTGCTTTCCAATAGCAGTAAACAGATCCACATCGGAATAGATATTGTTGACGCGGACAATCATGCGATTCTTGCGCCCCGCGGCCAGCGCCGCAGCAGCATGGAATCCAAAGTTGGTCGCGAGAATGCGATCTGCGGGCGACGGCGCGCCGCCCCGTTGCGTGTGCCCGAGCACCGTCGTGCGCGTCTCCACGCCGCACAAGTCTTCAATCTCTCGTGCGACATGATCGCCGATGCCACCAAGACGGATGGGATCCGGACTGGTGGGGTCAACGCGTGCGACAATCTGTTGACCATTGCGCGGACGCGCTCCTTCGGCAACGACCACGATTGCGAATCCGGGTCCGCTCTTCATCCGGCGATCGATGTCATCCGCGATCTTGCGGATATCAAAGGGAAGTTCCGGAATCAAGATCACATCTGATCCGCTCGCAACGCCCGCCGTCAACGCAATCCAACCTGCGTTGCGGCCCATGACTTCGCACACCATCACGCGGTGATGGCTATCTGCAGTGGAATGCAAGCGATCGAGCGCTTCGGTTGCCGTATCGACCGCAGTCAAAAAACCAAAGGTGATCTCCGTGCCCACGAGATCGTTGTCAATCGTCTTCGGCACACCGATCACATTGACGCCTGCCGCAGCAAACGGAGCCGCGCATGCCATCGTGCCGTCACCACCGATGACCACGAGCGCGTCCATCTTGTTGGACTCGATTGTCTGCAAGCAGCGATCGACGACATTCTCAAAAACGGGCGAGCCATCGGCATTGCGGCTCGTCGCGTACTTCGTCGGATTGCAACGATTGTTCGAACCGAGAATCGTTCCACCACGCGTGAGAATGCCCGAGACATCCTTCATCGAAAGGGGACGCACGCGATTCTCGATGAGGCCCTGAAAGCCATCTTCGATGCCGCAGACTTCCATGCCATGCTGGAGATACGCGGTTTTTGCGACGGCGCGGAGCACCGCGTTGAGACCAGGGCAATCGCCGCCGCCGGTCAGAATGCCAATCTTGCGAATGTTGGGACACGGACTCATGGAGAGATCAGTTCGACAGAGGTGCTAAAGAGAATGTTGAAGAGTACCATCGTCAGCGCTCGCATTTCGCAGTTTCTGCATTCAGAGGACTCACGCATTTGACGCACGATCCCAAGCCAACCACGCCTGACTCGACAACCCCTGAGGGAACAGAACCCATCGTTCCGCCGCACGTGATGGTTGCCGCACGTCGCGAGAAAATGCGGTACTTCAAGGAAGAACTTGGTTTCGAGCCGTACGGATCGAGCGCAACAGGTCTGCTCTCTTGCGCCGAAGCGCGCTCGAAGTTTTCCGAAGCATCTCACGCCGTGTACGAACTCGCTGCGAAAGCAGCAAAGGCGGCGCTCCCCGCAGTGCTTGATGTGCCCGACACTCGACTTCGCGCGAAAATTGCAGGGCGCGTCGTGCAGCATCGCGACATGGGCAAACTCGTGTTCCTTTTTCTGCGCGACGCGACGGGTGAGATTCAGGTGAGCATTTCGAAGTCGAGCGTGCAAGCGAACGAGTTTGAACTCGCGAAGGCTGTTGATTACGGCGACATTCTGATTGCCGAAGGTCCTGTCGGTCGCACACAGAAGGGTGAAGTTTGCATCTGGGCTGCAGCTGTGGATCTCGGCGCCAAGAGCCTCGCGCCACCGCCAGAAAAGTGGCATGGTCTGAGCGATCCTGAACTTCGCTACCGACGACGTTACGTCGACATGTACGCGAATCCGCAGACGACGAAAGTCTTCGCGATGCGCTCGAAGATCATCTCGCGGGTGCGACGATTCATGGAAGCGGAGGGGTTCCTCGAAGTCGAGACGCCGATGCTGCAACCCATCGCGGGCGGCGCGGCGGCGCGTCCATTTCTCACGCAGCACAATGCGCTCGGCATGCCGCTCTTCTTGCGTATCGCTCCTGAGCTGTATCTCAAGCGTTGCCTTGTTGGTGGCATGCGAAAGGTCTTCGAGATCAATCGCAACTTCCGCAATGAAGGCATCGATCGCAGTCACAACCCTGAGTTCACGGCGATGGAAGCGTACGAAGCGTTCGGTGACAGCGACACGATGATGACGCTGACGGAATCGCTCCTGCACATGCTCGCGTGCGAGGCGGTTGCGGACCGCGTTGACGCGGGACTTCGCGCGACTGCACGCGAAGACGGACGAGGTCCGATCTTGCCCTTCGGTGAGCTTGACATCGATTATTCCGCACCCTTCGTGCGCGTGAGTTTCGCGGAACTGTTTGAGAAGCATGTCGGTTGCGATGTGCGCGATTTCGCGAAGGTCCGCGCGAAAGCTCGCGAGATCGGCCTGCATCACGAAGCGAAGTTGGATGACTGGCTCGTGGTGAATGCAGTGTTCGAAGAGATTGCGGAGCCACGAATCGACCCCTGTCGGCCGACGTTTGTGACCGATTGGCCGAGCGCGATTTCACCACTTACCCGACCACATCGTCACGACCCTGACATCTGCGGTCGGTGGGATCTCTTCATTGGCGGCATGGAGATTGGACCTGCGTACACGGAACTGAACGACCCGGATATTCAACTCGCGAAGTTCACCGAGCAATTGCGCGGCGAAGATGAAGAAGTGTCGACCTTCCGTTCGCTCGATGAAGATTTCGTTGAATCACTCCGCGTGGGCATGCCTCCTGCGGGAGGCCTTGGGCTCGGCATCGATCGCATCGTCATGCTCCTTACGGATAGCGCGTCGATTCGCGATGTCATTCTCTTCCCGTTGCTGAAATCGATGGGCGCGGGCAACGCCGTCGAAGAAGCACCACGCGCATGAGCAATCGTTTCACATGCTCGGCCGCATGGTTGTTCGCAGCACTCTGTCTGATGTGCTTCACCCTCGGCGCCCATGCACAGGCGTGGGAATTGCAGAGCGATCGCTGGTATGTGTTGCAGTTGAGCGGCGTGCCGTGCGGACTCTCGCACGAGTCTGTCCATCGACGAGCGATGCGCGAAGGAGCAGCGCAATTGCGAACGACGGGCGACGTCGAGATGCGATTTCGTCGGCTCGGTCAGGTGACACAGATCGCCCTGCACTCGGAATTCATCGAGAATTCCCGTGGTGAACCACTCGAGGCGAGCGTGTCGCAAGACGCAGGCACAGTGGTGCGATGGACGTTTGATGCGAAGCACAAGCGCGCGACAAAGCAGCAAGGGGCTGCTCCGCCAGAACCATTTCCGTGGCCCGCAAATGCTTGGCTCACGCCGCGCGGCGTGGAGCAGTTTCTCTCAGCGCGGCTTCGCGCGGGTGCGAAGGAGATTTCGTACACGTCGATCGATCTGCAATCAGGCTGCGTCCCCGCAACCGTCACGATGACTCGATTAGATGCGGCCGAAGGTGAGGGTTTGTTTGAAATCAAGAACTCACTCGTGCCACTCATCGCCCGCGAGCGTTACGCCATCGATGGTGTGCTGCTTTCGAGCGCGATGCCGATCGGCATTGGTGATCTGACATCGACACTTGCGACTGAGCGTGAAGCACATGCGGCACTTGCCGCAGGGAACTTCGACCTTCTGCAAGGCACGCTCATCGCGTGCGCGCCGATTCCAAACGTCACGCGATTATCGCGCGCGAATTTTCGCGTCACCACAACGAGTCCTTCGATCGCCTTGCCTGATGTTGCGTCGCAGATCGTGCGCGTTGATGCGAAATCGCCGCAGGAAGCGATCGTCGAAATCGATGTGGATCGCGCGAACGCCGCTGCTGCGAGTGATGCACTCGATCCCCGTTGGACGCAGTCGAACACGCTCATCGACGCAGAGCACGCGGCAGTCAAGTCGCTGCTCGCACAGGCGAAATGCAAACTCGACGACAGTGCTCGCGTGCGCGCAGAGAAACTGCGACGCTTGGTCGAGTCACATTTGCGTTCGAAAGATTTCAAGACGGCATTTGGAAGTGCGAGTGAAGCCGCCATTTCGCGTTCGGGCGATTGCACCGAGCATGCCGTGCTTCTCGCTGCTCTCTGCCGCGCAGACGGGATCCCTTCGCGCGTCGTGAGCGGTGTTGTCTATGTCGAAGGCGCGCAGGTTCAGGGCAGCGCGTGGGGTTGGCACATGTGGACACAAGCGCTTGTCGATGTGCAGGGCGCAACGGGCAAGCAAACTTCTGGCGTCTGGATGGATCTCGATGCAACGCTTTCAACACGCTTTCACGCTGCGCACATTGCGGTTGCTGTGAGCGATCTCTCCGCAGGCGCGGCGGATCCTGCGTTTCTTGGCGCACTCGCGTTGATTGGCAAGATGAAGATTGAACTCGTCCCTGCTGAGCCGAAACATGATCACTGACGTACCAACAGCAACGCTCCCAGCGCGTGACCCTCGCGGTCACAAGGGAATCTCGCGGTGGAAATGCGCTCTCACGCATGAACTCGCGGATCTCATTCCTGATGTGCTCGGCTCGATGAGGAGTGCCGTACACTCAGTTCCATGAGCGCAGCTGCAGACAGCCATCAGAAGATTTCGAGTTTGACCGATCGCACCTACGTCGAGGGCGTGTATTCACTCATGAATCCGCAGCTTGGCACGACGCGTACGAACAAGCCGTTCTTGAAGTGCATTCTGCGCGATGCGACAGGTGAAATGCCAGGACGCATGTGGACATTTGAAGAGGCGCAGTACCAAGAACTTGCCGATTGTGGCTTCGTTCGCGTGCGGGGCAATGTGCAGATCTATCAAGGCGTCGCGCAGCTGATTCTTGAAACGATTGAACGCGCGGAAGTGACGCCGGACGAGATTCGCTCGCTGCTTCCCTGTACGAAGCGCGACATCGATGCAATGTTTGCGCGTGTGATGGAGATCATGCGATCGTTGACGCATCCTGCGATGCGTGAACTCGCCGAGCAGTACCTGATGGACGAGCGGTTGATGGGTGACTTCCGTCAAGCGCCCGCGGCGGTGCAAGTTCATCACGCGTGGATCGGTGGATTGCTTGAACACACGCTCAATCTGCTTGAACTCGCCGAGCGCGCGCTGCCGCTTTATCCGGGGCTGAATCGCGACCTCGTGCTCATGGGACTTTTCCTGCACGACCTCGCAAAGACCGTTGAAATGGAATGGGCGCGTGGATTTTCTTCGACCGACGAAGGTCAACTCGTCGGTCACATCGTGCGCGGCGCAATCTGGATTCAAGTGAAGGCGGCACACGCGGCGCAGCGCTCGGGAGTGCGACTGCCCGACGGAACACTCCGCGTTTTGCAGCACATTCTTCTCTCGCACCACGGACAGCTCGAGCATGGCGCGGCGAAACTTCCATCAACGCCCGAAGCGGTGTTCGTCTCGCAACTCGACAATCTCGACGCGCGCATGGGGATCGTCATGCAAGCAGCGCGTCGCGATGTTGTGAGCGGCACGGGTGGCAATGCGTGGACGGAGCGCGTGTGGGCGATTGACACGAAGGTCTACCGTCCCGATCCGCTTGCGTGAACCTAGCTTTACGTGTGCGTCAACGGAAAGGGCCACGTGCGATCGAACGCGAGCGCGTGCAGTCGCGTTGCGTCTTGCCCGCGCAAGAGTGCTGATTCAAGTGCGTCGCGTTCTGCTCGGACGACCTCGCGTCGTACGCGAATCGATTCCTGCATGCGTGAAAACGCTTCAAATCGAGCTGTTTTTTCTTCGCGCGGAAGGGATGCGATCTTCTCGAGCATCGCGCGTTTTTCGCTGGAGAGCGATGCGCCCATAAAGGGATCAGCATCAAGTCGGCGCAGATTTTCGAGCGTCGCACGCGGATCGAGTGGTTCTAGATTCGCGTCGAGTCCTTGCACGAATCGGGTCGCGGTCGCGACTGCAATGGGGGCGCGCGTAGTCTCAACTCCGAGCCACGCGTCAAGCCAGCGGTCCGTCGCGCGTTCGTAGTCGGCGCCACCTGTGCCGTGGACGAAGAGATCGCCGATGGCAAGGCGCACGAGGGCGGTCAGTGTCAGCGCGCGGGGTGCGGCGAGGGTGTCGTCGTCATTCGTGCTGAGTTGCACGCGACCGCGTGTTTCTGGGAGGAGGCGCCAGAAGGGGAGTTCGCCAGTATGCAGCCGACGCACGCGCTCGGAGCCAAGCGCGAAGTTGTAGCAATCACGCGCGCGTACATCGAAGTGCGCGCGCATCGCTTTCGCGAAGGGCAGCCGCGCAATGTCCGTTGCGGCAATCGTGAAGGACGGCGCATCGCTCGTCGGCAGCAGTGCATTGGCTGCGTGCGCCATTTGCAAGGCGAGATTTGGTTGTGTCGCGTGTTGCGTGATGGCGTGTTCGATGGCGGTCAGAGCGGCATCAACACGTGGCAGCACACGCGCCTTTTCTTCAACCAACGCCTCAGGTCGCCGCACGCGCACGCAACTCCGCAATGCATTCACGCCACGTTCGCGAGGTGATCGTTCGAGATGCAAGCGCACGAGTTTTCCGTGGATTGCCGCGGGAAACGCCACCTCGGACGCATCGTTCGTGTCGTGATCGATCACAATGTGCACGAGCACTCCTCCGAGTGCGCGCGCGATGGAGCTCCCGAACGCAAACTTCTCCGCGATGCCCGCGTGCCAGATGCCCGCCTGATGACCTGTGACGATGATTGGTACGTCAAGCGGAAGCCCAAGACTCGCGCGAGAATCTTGCCGCCAATGCGCGAGATCCTCGCCGAACAAGGGCGCGCTCCATGGAACTCGCGCAAACGATTGCGCTGCGAGTCGTGCAGCGGAGGCCGCGTCGGGAATGTGCGTGAGGCTCCTCATCGCGGCGTTGCAGCCCGGGGAAGCAAGTGTGCAATCGCGCGCTGCATCGTGCTGCGATAGTGCGCAAGGCGGACGCCGCTGTCGTCGAGTCCTCCGCCAAAACGCCTTGTTTCATCGATGTAAATGCGACGCATCGAGAGCTCTTCGATGCGCAGTTGCTGCGCAACAGCAGCCACCCAGAATTGCATAGGGAACTCGTAACCATCCGCGTCGAGTGTGAGTTTCGCAACAGCGCTCGTGCGATACGCCTTGAATCCGCAGAACGCATCCGTGAGATGCAAGCCGAGCGCGGCGTTGAGTTCTCCCGTGAGCGTTGCGTTGATCGCGCGTCGATCCGCGGGCGCGTCATCGTGTGCGAACGGTTCGCCGCCGTAACGCGTTCCGCTGATCACATCTGCGTTGTCGGCGAGTGCGGCGCGCACGAAGTCGACGAGCCGCGCCGGTTCGTGTTGTTCGTCGCAATCGATCGAGATGCACCAATCGACACTGCGCGCGATCGCTTCGCGAAAAGTTTCTTGCATCGCGAATCCGTAGCCGCGATTGCGAGGTTGTCGAAGGGTCTCCACGCCGAGTGTGGCGAGCAGCTGGTTCGTCGCATCGGTCGAATGGTCATCGAGCGCGAGCACGACAAACTCGAGGTCGCCTCGCTGCAATTGCGCTGGAATTGCTGCTGTTTTTGCGAGGATGTCGCGCAACACCGGAGCAACCGTGCGCGCTTCATTGAAGATCGGGACGGCGATCAAGATCCGTATCACTTGACTGGAAGCCCCTTCGACTTCCAGAGTGATTTCAATGCTTCGGGCGTGATGGCGACGGTGATCGTCCCATCAATGTCCACACGCTTAAGGCGGTTGCCCTGCGCGTCAAACTCTTGCGTCATCACGCCGTTGTTGCCCGCCACGCGCGACTCCAGCGTCCAGCCTTGCGCGCTGCGTTTCCAGGTCTCCTTGCGCTGCGGGATGCGAGACTCGCGCGCGTCGTACACGTATTCAGCGAACTCGCCCTCGAAACTTCCATCGCGTGGAAGCAATCGTCCAATGAGCAGCGTCTGTGCTTGCGAGAGATACGTTGGTGGAACAGGCCAGATACTCGGTTCGCGCGTCATACCTTGCGAACTCGAGTTGATGACATGCAGTTCAGGTGCTGGATTTCCGGTGCTTTTCGCGCTGCGAATGCCCGTCTGCGCCTTCGATCGATGGGCGGCACCTTGTCGTTCCGTCGAACGCACGCTCCATGTTTCACTCGAAGAATCCCAAGCGAGCCAGTAGCGGCTCTGCACATCGACCGTGTGTTTCGCGTTGCCTTCGACGATCGCGCGCGCATCGACCGTCACGAGCAAGCCCAATTCAATGTCGTCGCCTTCAAACTTCGCAGTGTCGCGCGTGGGGTCAATCGCGCCTCGCGCACCTTCTTGGACACGCACGCTCAGGTATCCAATCTCACGATCGTCCGCGTTCGGAACAGGCTTAAAAACTCGGTAAAAACGCGTCTCATCGCTCGTCAACGCGCGCAACGCCGCCGCATCCATCCGTGCAATCAATCGAGCGCCGCGCGCGAGCAGTTCGAGCTTCTCAAAGGCAACGTCGCTGAGTGGACGCACGACGGTCGTCTTGAAACACGCGAGCAATTGCGGCTCGGTCTTGACGAAGGACGGGCCATCGGCAAGCAGCGAGAAGACGAGAAACTGCTCTTCACCACGCGCGATCACGAATTGTCCAGCGATGCCGTGACCTCCGCCTTCAAGCGGTACGGAGACGAGGAGCAACCGATTGTCAGGTGACGCGCCTTGTTCAAATCCAGCGAGCGCGAGCGTTTCTTCACGGAGTACGGTGAGCGTCGGCGTCGACTGCTTCGCGAGCGCGAGGTAATCCGCGATTTGTGTCGCAGGAGTCGTGCCTTCTCGCGAGGCTTCAATCGTTGCAACACGCATGCGCCACGATGGATTTGTGCTTGAATCCGCGAGGGAATAGCTCATTCCGTTGGCGAGCGCCTCCGCTCGCATCACCGAACCAACAGGTGGCGTGAAGCGCAGACCCAACTCCGGCGCAGAGAACACGGCTGCATCTTGTGTGCCCGTTGCGATGGGTGGAGTCGCTTGCGCTGTAACGGAAGCGGTCGGAAGAACCGTCGCGGCGCACAGCACAGAAATCACAAGCGAGACGCGGGAGAGTGGGAGCGGTGGGAGTTTCACAGAGCGACGATGGTAGATCAGGCGGATTCAAGTTGGATAACTACGCGAGATGGCGAATAACGAATGGTTCTCGGTCCCGAAACGGATGATCCCCGCCCCCGCGATCGCTGTTCGCTGGGTGGATGTCCACAAAGAATTGCCGAAGTATCGCTGAAACCACAATCTATGAACGAGTCGGCTTGACATGAACGGCAGATTCACTATCCTTGTCGATTCCCCCCGACCCGCTCACGCGTGCCGAGGGGGCTGTGTGATGCAGAGCGACATACGCGTCGATGTGCAGCAAACAGCTTGTTTTGTAGGGTGTTTTGCACGGTGTTCGTGCAAATCACGATCTTGATACGTTGAAGGTTTCTCAGCAGTTCGAACTGATTCGAACGGAGCACGACGATGACAGGCGGCAAGTTTCGAATCCGAATGGAAGCCTACGACCATCAAGCGCTCGACGTGGCTGCACGTGAGATCGTTGACCATGCAAAGCGCACGGGCGCTCGTGTTGCAGGTCCGATTCCTCTGCCCACCCGCCGCGAGATTTACACTGTGAACCGAAGCCCGTTCATCGATAAGAAGTCGCGCGAGCAGTTCGAAATCCGAACGCACAAGCGCATCATTGACATTACTGAGTGGAACCACCGCACGACCGATGCGCTTCAGCGCCTCGTGGTGCCAGCGGGCGTGTTCCTCCGCATCAAGGCTTGAGTTTGAGTCTGCACGCCGTGGCAATTTGGAGCCACGGCACTATTCCGAGACATGTCAAGGCGCAAGCCTCAAGACCCCTGTCTGAAACCGTCCGAGTGAGTTGTTGAAACTGCGAGATTCGCAGTCTGACAATTCGAAGCAGTAGTCAGCACGACCACTGCGTGAGCAAGATGACCGCCATGACCACGACCTCGCCTAAATCAATCATCGGACGCAAAATCGGAATGACTCGCTTCTTCCTCGAGAATGGCAAGAACATTCCCGTGACAGTGATCGAAGCTGGTCCTTGCGTTGTGACGCAGATCAAGACGATCGCTATCGATGGTTACGCAGCAGTGCAGTTGGGCTTTGAGGACATCAAGCCTCGCAACTCGACCATGGCCGTCATCGGTCACGACGTCAAAGCGGGCACTGCGCCAAAGCGCATTCACAAAGAACTTCGTTGCGCGGATGACGCTGCAGCAAGCACGTTCACGGTTGGCGCGACGGTTGATGCTTCGATTTTCGAGGGTGTCGGCTACGTCGACGTCACCGGAATCAGCAAGGGTAAGGGCTTCCAAGGCGTTATGAAGAAGTTCGGCTTTAAGGGCCTTACTGCGACGCACGGTACGGAGCGCAAGCACCGTTCGCCAGGTTCGATTGGTTCGCACGGTACCGATCGCGGTCACGGTGCGAAGATCAAGAAGGGCAAGCGCATGGCTGGTCAGATGGGTGACGATCAAGTCACCGTGCGCAGCCTTGATGTCGTGAAGATTGATGCCGTCAACAATATTCTGCTTGTGAAGGGTGCGATTCCTGGCGCGAACAATGGCGTCATCGTCATCCGCGCAGCAACCCGTCTTTACAAGCGCAAAGCAAAGAAACTGTCCTAAGCTCAAGATTCTGAAGCGCAGCGAGTGCTGCGCTTCTTGAGTATCTGCAAGAAACATCCTCAGGCGAACAAAGTTCACCTGAGGACCCGAAGAGGCCGGAACGCAAGTCAGAAGTCCTGAAGCACGCTTCAAACGCTTCAGTACCAAAGACCTGCACTACGGAACCGATCGGAACAGACATCCGGTGCGAACCAAGTCTGGAAGTTCCGGACTCACCGAGTCAAATCCTGCCCCACGCCACTAGTAACAGGCGCGGGGAGGAGGAGGCGGAAGCGGCGAAAGCCGCGGAAGGCGAAGCAATGATTCAACTGCCGATATACGACAAAGCCGGCAAGCAAGTAGAGACTCTCTCGATCGACGAGCAAACGCTCGGCGGCGAGGTGAAGTTCGCTCTGCTCAAGCAGGCATACGTCACGACGCACACCAACCAGCGTCAGGGAAGCGCCCGAACGAAGTCGCGTGGCGACATCGTGGGTTCAACCCGCAAGATCTACAAGCAAAAGGGCACCGGCAACGCACGCGCTGGTGCTTCTCGCACGCCTACCCGCAAGGGTGGTGGTGTTTGCTTCAAGAAGGATCGCACGCGCGAAGCGTTCCGCTCGGAACTTCCGAAGAAGATGCGTCGCCTCGCGAATCGGAACGCGCTGCTTGCGAAGCTTGTCGACAACGAAGTGAAGTGCTTCGTTGATCTCAACTTTGCGGCACCACGGACTGCGGAGTTTGTGACCATGCTCGCGACGGTCGGTGTGAACCGCACGACGCTGATCGCGCTTGATCGCGCGAACCGCAATGCACAACTTTCCGCGCGCAACATCGAAGGCGTGGACACCTGCCGCGTCGACCAGATGAACGTGTTCGAACTGTTGAACCATCGCTACCTCATCCTTGATAAGGCTGCGTTGCTTTCGTTCCTTGATGAGTCGTGCTTCGAACACTCTAGTAGTGGTCGCGCCGACGCGAAGGAGACTGCCTAATGCACGATCCAACCTACACACTCATTCGTCCTATCGTGACGGAAAAGGCGACGTGGGCAGCTGCTCATGGCAATCGCATCGCATTTGAAGTGAGCAAGATTGCGAGCAAGACGGACATCCGTTTCGCAGTCGAAACACTCTTCAAGGTTCGCGTGCTCGGCGTTGCGACGCAAACGCGCCGTCTTCGCACTCGCGCCTACGCATACGGCAAAGTCGAGGGCAAAACGTGGAAGCGTGCTCTCGTGAAAATCCATCCCGAGGACAAGCTCGAGCTCTTCTGAGCCCTCGAGAAACGGAGTACACACCATGGCAATTCGCATTTACAAGAAGGTCACCGCAGGACGCCGCAACGCGTCGGTGAATCTTCACTCTGAGACAACTGGCGCGAAGCCCGAGAAGTCGCTTCTCGTCGCGTTGCCCAAGCACGGTGGCCGCAACGTCCAAGGCAAGATCACCATTCTTGGCCGTGGCGGTGGTCACAAGCGCCGATACCGCAAGATCGATTTCCGTCGTAACAAGGACGGGATGACAGCAACTGTCGTCTCGATCGAGTACGACCCCAATCGCAGCTCGCACATTGCACTCGTCAAGTACACCGATGGCGAAGTCCGCTACATCATTGCCCCAAAGGGCATTGTTGCGGGCACGATCGTCGAGAGCTCGGCGAATCCAGTGGAACCCAAGGTTGGCAACTGCATGCCGATCCGCCACATTCCAACCGGTCTCTCCGTGCACAACGTGGAGATGGAACCGAAGGCTGGCGGACGTCTTTGCCGCTCCGCAGGCATGTCGGCGCGTCTCACCAATAAGGAAGGTCGTTGGGCAACCATCGTGCTTCCATCGGGTGAAATTCGCCAGGTGTCGATGGACTGCCGCGCAACGATCGGCGAAGTCGGCAATGCTGATCACGGCAAGGTCGTGCTCGGTAAAGCAGGTCGCAATCGTTGGCTCGGCCGTCGTCCAACAACACGCGGCGTTGCTATGTGCCACCACCAACACCCCCACGGTGGTGGTGAAGGTCGCTCGAAGGGCGGCCAAGAACCATCTAACTCCTCTGGTACACAGGCCAAGGGCGGACGTACCCGTCGCTACGGTAAGTCGAGTGATGAGCGCATCATTCGTCGTCGTCGAAGCACTCGCTACGGACAACTTGTTCTCTGATTGATCTGAAGAAAGGCCGCATACATGAGCCGTTCCACCAAAAAAGGTCCCTACGTCGACGAGAAGCTCTACCGCAAGGCAGAGAAGGTTCTCGCGATGCCGCGCCGTGTGCCTATTAAGACATACGCCCGCACTTGCACGATCGTTCCTGAGTTCGTTGGTTTGACTTTCCAAGTCCACAACGGCAAGGCCTTCATCGATGTCTTCTGCACAGAAGACATGGTTGGCCACAAGCTCGGAGAGTTCTCGTTCTCCACCACGTTCCGTGGTCATACCAATAAGAAGGAGGACGTCGCTTCCTAATCTTTAGGAATCGTCGAACCCCCAATGGCACGCACGACCCAAGAAAACATTGCAGCTGGTAAGCCAGCTGTTGAGAAGGGCTTCATCGCCTCTCACCGCTTCGCGCGCATCGCGCCTCGGAAGATCCGCCTCGTTGCGGACCTCATCCGCGGCATGCGAGTCGACGAAGCACTCACTGCGCTCGAGTTTGAGAAGAAGCGCGGCGCAGCGTTCATCATCTATGTCCTCAAGAGCGCGATTGCCAACGCTGAGGAAAAGAACGCAAACGCGAGCAAGCTCGTTGTGAGCGAGTCGCGTATCGACGAGGGTCCAACGATAAAGCGGTTCCAACCGAAGGATCGTGGACGAGCATTCAACATCTTCAAGCGCACGTGCCACATTCACGTCGCAGTCGCCGAACGCTGAGTTAACACTATGGGACAAAAAGTCCATCCATTCGGTTTCCGCGTCGGAGTGACTGAGGCTCACCGCTCTCGCTGGTTTGCCCCGAAGGCACTCTTCGGTTCGCTCCTTGTCGAGGACTACAAGCTTCGCAAGTACGTGGACAAGCGTCTCAACAAGACGCCTCCCTACGCTGCGGTGTCCGACATCCTCATCGAGCGCACGCGCGATGAACTCACCGTGATCCTCAAGACCGCGCGCCCTGGCCAAGTTGTTGGCGTCAAGGGTGGCGAAGTTGAGAAGCTCACGCAAGATTTGCAAGTGCTCACTGGCCGTAAGGTCGCGATCAAGATCATCGAGATTAAGAATCCCGATGCGGACGCGAAGCTCATCGGTGAAGTGATTGCTGAGCAGCTCAAGAAGCGCGCGAACTTCCGCCGCGTCCTCAAGCAGCGCGCTGAAGTCGCGATGCAGAACGGCGCGAAGGGCATTCGCATTCTTCTCTCGGGTCGACTCGGTGGTGCAGAAATGAGCCGCACGCTCAATACGCGCCTCGGTTCGATTCCACTGTCGACACTGCAAGCCAATGTCGACTTCGCACTGTCCGTCAGCCATACGACCTATGGCGCGATCGGTGTGAAGGTCTGGGTCTTCAAGGGGCTCTTCACCGAGCACACCGAAGATCAGACCGCCTCGAGCGCAGCGGGTGGACGAGCACGTGCTCGCGGTCGCCGCTAATCGAGTGTTTGAAGTTCTAAGAGTTTTACTAGTTCAGTCCATAGTTCAGATTTCCCCGTTTCCTGGAGACGACCGATGTCAGGCCTGATGCCAAAACGCGTCAAGTTTCGAAAGCAACAGCGCGGCAAGCTTAATGGCTGCGCGACGCGCGGCAATTATGTTGCGTACGGCGACTTTGGTCTGCAAACGCTTGAGCCACATTGGCTCACGGCACGGCAGATCGAAGCGGGTCGTATTGCTGCACAGCACTTCCTCCGTCGTCAAGGCAAGATTTACATTCGCGTCTTCCCAGACAAGCCGATTTCGAAGAAGCCACTCGAAACCCGAATGGGTAAGGGTAAGGCCGACGTCGATTACTGGGCAGCACGCATCAAGCCAGGCACCATGTTGTTTGAAGTTGCGGGCGTCCCTGAGGATCTCGCGAAGCAGGCACTCGCACGCATCGCCTACAAGATGCCCGTCCGTTGCCGTTTCGTTGGCCGTCGCCTCGCAGTTTGATTGTTGAAGATAGGAGCACTGATACCCATGAAAGCTAAGGCAATCCATTCGATGAACGCTGAAGACCTCGCGATCGAGGTCACCGGCCTCCGTCGCCGTCTCTTCGATCTTCGCCGTCAAAGCGTGAGCGAGAAAGTCGCTGACAACTCCCAATTCAAGAAGACGCGCAAGGACATCGCGCGCGTCTTGACCGAGACCACCGCACGCGCGACAGCCGCGGCGAAGGAGACGAGCAAGTGAGTCATACAGCTGAGATCTTGACCCCTGAGAAGTCGCCACGCCGCATCGGTGTCGTGGAGAGCGATGCACGCAACAAGACTCGTACGGTTGTTATTCCGTACGTTTCGCGTCACATCAAGTACGGCAAGTACATCAAGAAGAAGACCGTGCTCCACGTCCACGACGAGAACAACGAGTCGCATCTCGGTGATCGCGTTGAAGTGGCGGAGTGCCGTCCAATCTCGCGTACCAAGCACTGGGTGCTCGTGCGCGTCGTCGAGAAGGCGCCGGAAGGCTCGCATCTCACGCTGAAGGAAATCGCGGCTCGCTGATTCGCAGTGTTAGGTTTTTCTAGGTTAGGTTTTTCTAGGTTAGGTTTTTCTAGGTTAGGTTTTTCTAGGTTAGGTTTTTCAAGACATGGACTCGAACGCATCGAGTCGCACAAGTCAGAGTTTGATAGGTAGGAACCACCATGATCCAGAAGGAATCCAGACTCGAAGTCGCAGACAACTCCGGCGCTAAATTAGCGATGGTGATCGGCGTTCTCGGTTCTTCGACAGCCTCCGGTAAGTTCAGTCGCCTCACCATGGGCATTGGCGATCGGATCGTTGTCAGTATTAAGAAGGCATTGCCGAACGGCGAAGTGAAGGCTGGCGATAAAGCGCAGGCCATCATCGTGCGTTGCAAGTCCCCAACCCGCCGCGAAGACGGCTCGTACGTGCGCTTCGATTCGAACGCCTGCGTGCTCGTCGACGAAGATGGCAATCCGAAGGGCACTCGCATCTTCGGAGCTGTCGCCCGCGAATTGCGCGAGCGGAACTTCATGAAAATCGTGTCGCTCGCGACGGAGGTCATCTGATATGCCGAACCATGTGAAAAAGGGCGATGTTGTCATCGTCACCAAGGGCGCCTCAAAGGGTGTCGTGGGTGAAATCCTCCGCGTCGAGACTGAAGGCGATCGCGTGGTCGTGAAGGGCGCGAACATTCGCACCTTCCATCTCAAGCGCACCCAAACTCGTCCGCAAGGCACGATCCTCAAGCAAGAAGCACCACTGCATCGCAGCAACGTTTCTCCCGCTGTTGATGGCAAGGCTTCGCGCGTTCGCTTTTCAACGAAGGCGGATGGTTCGAAGGTGCGCGTCACTGTGAAGGGCGCCAAGCAATTGTCCGTCCTTCATGGGCCACGCAAGACCGCGAAGAAAGCCTAAACGCAGTATTTGAAGAAAGCACTTCCGTCTGCGCAGAGTGCAGTAAGGAATCCAGATCCATGTCCGCCACTACTCCAACCAAACCCCGCCTCCAGCAGCTCTACAAGGACGCGATCATCGCCAAGACGATGGCCGAGTTCAAACTGGACAACGCGCACCAAGTGCCCGTGCTGAAGAAGATTGTCGTGAATGCTGGCCTCGGCAAGTATCTCGACAACCAGAAACTGAAGCCCGAAGTGCGCGATCAGTTCCTCAAGAACTTCGCCACCATTTCCGGTCAACGCGCCATCCTCATCAAGGCACGCAAGGCAGTCGCGAACTTCAAGGTTCGTGAAGGCAATCCGAGCGCCGTGATGGTGACGATGCGCCGCGAGCGCATGTGGAACTTCCTCGATCGTCTCATCAACCTCGCGATTCCTCGTATCAAGGATTTCCGCGGCGTGAAGGAGACTGCATTTGATGAAGGAGGCAGCTACTCGCTCGGTCTGACTGAGCAAGCAGTGTGGCCAGAAATCAGTATGGTCAATTCCACGATCACGCACGGTATGCACATCACCATGGTGTTCGAGAATTCGAATCCCAAGATGAGTCGCTTCGTGCTGGGTGAAATGGGAATGCCCTTTGCCATCCCTGAAGAGAAGAAGACCAAGAAGTAAACCAACCCCACATCGCGGCGGATGGGTTTCTATGAGAACCATGATTCCACCTCCGAGATGTCTCTGACTGCACCGAACGAATAGGAACCACCAGTATGGCTAGCAAGCGAACCTTCAACCGCATGAAGCGAACGCCGAAATTCTCCTCGCGCAAGGAGGTCCGCTGTGAGCTGACCGGCCGCAAGCGAGGCGTGTATCGAAAATTCCGTATTAGCCGCATCATGCTTCGCGAGCTCGCGCTCAAGGGCATGATCCCAGGTATGCGCAAGGCAAGTTGGTGATTGAACGGGTGGTTTCGAGATGCGATCCGTGAGATCGCGTTGCGAAGTTCACTCTGGCGTCTGCAAGTGTTTGAGTCCGTAGTTGAGATAGTCCGGCCAATGTTGGCCTCGAAGGAACGATCCATGTCCATCCAAGACCTGACCGCTGACATGCTCACCCGAATTCGCAACGCTCTGCGGAATCGCGAGAAGTCTGTCGTCACGCTTTCGAACAAGTTGAACCGTGGCGTCGCCTCTGTGTTGAAGGAAGAGGGTTTCATCTCTGACTTCGAGCACGTTGCCGACGGACGCCAAGGCATCATTCGCATTCACCTCAAGTATGGTTCGCGTGGCGAGCAACTCATCAGCGGCATCGAGCGCGTCTCGAAGTCCGGTCGACGCGTGTACTCCGCGTTCGATGCGTTGCCCCGACCACACGAAGGCCTTGGTATGTCGATCGTTTCGACAAGCCAAGGCGTGATGAGCGATCGTAAGGCTCGCGAGATGAAGGTCGGCGGCGAAGTCGTCGCACTCGTCTTCTAATCGCGCGTTTGTCTAGTGTTTTCGTTTGACTGAATTCCCCGTTTGATCCTTCCGCAGGAATACACCATGTCCCGCATTGGCAAGCAGTCCATCCCAGTCCCCGCCGGCGTCAAAGTTGCTATCGCAGCCGCGACTCGCGAGGTTTCTGTCACCGGTCCGAAGGGCACGTTGAAGTTCGTGATCCGTCCTGAGATGACCGTCGTGTACGACGACTCCAAGAAGGAAGTCGTGTGCGGCGTCGACGACATGAAGAAGGTCGACATCGGTGGTCGACGCGCGTACTGGGGCACGACTCGCTCCACGATCAACAACATGATCGAAGGCGTGACGAAGGGCTACGAGCGCAAGCTTGAAGTCAACGGCGTCGGCTACACCGCGAAGTTGCAGGGCAAGAACCTTGTCCTCCAAGTTGGCTTCTGCCACCCGATCATCATGGCGATCCCTGCTGGCGTGAACGTTGTTGTCGAAGGCAACCTCCTCACGATCACAGGCAACGACAAGCAAGCCGTCGGCGGATTCGCCGCGCAAGTCCGCATGCAACGCAAGCCCGAGCCCTACAACGGCAAGGGCGTGAAGTATCTCGAAGAAACGATTACCCGTAAGCAAGGCAAGGCTTTCGGCGCCTAATACTCCGTCCGCAATGGAGTGTTAGCGTCTGGGCCTACACCAATTCAGAGGAACGAACATGAATTCGACAGCATCCAAGAGAATCAACCGATCACGCCGCAAGGCAGGTATCCGAAAGACGCTCCTCGGCTCACCGAGCCGTCCGCGCCTCACGGTCTTCCGTTCGCTCAGTCATATCTATGCGCAAGTCATCGATGACTTGTCTGGTCACACGCTCGCATCCGCGAGCACCCGCGACAAGGGTTTCGTGTCGAGTGGCAACAAGTCCGCGGAAGCAACTTCCGTGGGCAAGCTTGTCGCAGAGCGCGCGATTGCGAAGGGCGTCCAAGCGGTCGTCTTCGATCGCAACGGTTTCCGCTTTCACGGTCGCGTGAAGGCCGTGGCTGAGAGCGCACGCGCTACAGGTCTGCAGTTCTAAGTCGTACGAGTTTCTAAGGTTTCTTTTTCCGAGCGTCACACACGCACCGGTCCGCATACAGGCGATTCAATCATGGCTGAGATCATTGACGAAACAAGTAACATCGAATCGACCACCGTCGGCGTCTACCGCACGAGCGCGACGGTCGCTGGTGGTCGTCGCTTTAGCTTTGCCGCGCTCGTCGTGGTAGGCAATCGCGGTGGTCGCGTGGGCATTGGATATGCGAAGAGCACCCAAGTTCCGCAGAGCATCGAGAAAGCGCAGAAGGAAGGCCGTCGCAAGATGCGCGCGTTCCCAATGCAGGGCAAGACCATTCCGCACACCGCGGAAGGTCGCTTCGGCGCGACGACTGTGCGCCTGATTCCTGCCGCTCCTGGTACTGGCGTCAAAGCCGGCGCTTCGGTGCGTGCAGTGCTCGAGATGTTCGGCATTCAGGATTGCCTCTCGAAGGTCTACGGATCTTCCAACGGCAAGAACGCTGTGAAGGCAACCATCGACGCACTCGAGAAGCTTCGCTCGCGCGAAACCGTCGAGTTGCTCCGTGGTCGTCCGATCCAAGCGACCGCAGTTGAAATGGCAATCAAGCGCGGTGCCGCGTTTATGGTTTCTAATCGCACAGGCGAGAAAATGGCCGCACCACAGAACACCGTCGATGACGGTCGCAACAAGGGCCGTGGCCCTCGTCGCGGCGGCGGCGGCGGCGGCGGCGGCGGCGGCGGTGGCGGTGGCGGTGGCGGTGGTGGCGGTGGCGGTCGCGGCCGCGGCGATGCAGCATCTGCCACGCCAGCCTGAGTTTGAATATCGAGAGCCGATTAAAAGTTGAGTCCTTCAAGCAGTTCAAGCATGCAAGCCAGTTTCCGGAATCTTCCGGAGTGAAAGACGGAGCAGTACAGCCATGATGATCCATGACATTACCGCCAAGGCGGGTGCAAACAAGAAGCGCAAGCGCGTCGGACGCGGTGAGGGCTCCGGTATCGGCGGCACCTCGACACGTGGACACAACGGTGCAAAGAGCCGCGCGGGTTGGACGAGTCGTCCATCCTACGAAGGCGGTCAAACACCATTTGCTCGTCGCTTCCCCAAGCGCGGCTTCAAGAACACCGGCTTCCGCACGGACTACTACGTGGTCAATGTCAGCCAGATCGCTGAAGTTGTGGATGAAGGCACGACTGTCGACCTCGCGCTCTGCGTGAAGCTCGGTCTCGTGAAGAACTCCAAGCTACAGCTCAAGATCCTCGGTCATGGCGATATCGCCAAGAAGCTCAAGTTCGTCGCTGGGAAGTTCAGCGAGACCGCAACGACCAAGATTGAAGCAGCGGGCGGTTTTTGCACATTGGTTGTTGGTAGGACTCCCTTCGTGAAGACTCTGAAGTCCGCGAAGACAGTTAAGTAACGCAAGAGTGAAGTTCGTACGTCTGATGCCTTTGAGATCTCGATAAGCATGCTTCAAGCCTTCGCGAACATCTTCAAGATTCCCGATCTGCGCCGCCGCGTGTTCTTCACACTGGCGATGCTTGCGATTTATCGCATCGGCTTTTGGATTCCGCTTGTCGGCGTCGATCAACAACAGTTGCACGATGCTGCGCAGAAGGCGACGACAGGGGACACGACCGGATTCGGGCGCATCCTCGAGTACGCGTCGATCTTTTCGGGTGGAAGTCTTCAACAGTCCACGATCTTCGGCCTTGGGATCATGCCGTACATCACGGCGGGCATCATCTTCCAACTGCTCACGACCGTCCTTCCGATGTTCCAAGAACTTCGTAAGGAAGGCACGAGCGGTCAGCAGAAAATCATGGAGTGGACTCGGTACGCAACTGTTGGTCTCTGCATCTTGCAGGGATACATGTGGCTGCAGTACCTCGTGACATCCAATCTCGTGCAGCCGAAGTACCTGATCTCCACCGCGGACCTCTTCAATTTCTATCTTGCGGGCATTGTCGCGCTCACCGCAGGCAGCCTCTTCTTGATGTGGCTCGGTGAGCAGATTGATAAGCACGGCATCGGTAACGGTGTCTCGCTGATTCTCACTGCTGGCATTCTCGCTCGCATGCCGAGCGCGATTGACTGGGTGGTTACGAGCTTCGATCCTTCGATTCAAAGCAGTGAAGCAGGCAAGCTTGGCCCTATCGGTCTCTTGCTTCTCATCGGTGGATTCCTTTTCGTTGTTGCAGGCGCAGTTGTCATCACTGTCGCGCAACGACGCATCCTGATTCAGCAAGCGAAGCACACGCGCGGTCGCAAGGTGTTTGGCGGTCAGCGTCACTATCTCCCACTGCGCCTCAATCACGCTGGCGTCATGCCGATCGTGTTCGCGAGCTCGCTCATGGTTTTCCCCGCGTGGATTTTCGGCATGCTCGCCGATTCAGCGCGCTCTTCGGGCCAAGCGAACTGGTGGAGCTCGACCACGAGCTTCTTCTCTTCGAACTTCGAGAACAGCGGTTACCTCTACGTCTTGGTTGAGATTGCCATGATCTTCTTCTTCAGCTACTTCTGGACGACCGTCCAGTTCTCACCAGACGAGATGGCGAAGCAGTTGAAGCAGCACGGTAGTTTCATTCCTGGCATTCGTCCTGGCCCTTACACCGCCGAGTATCTCGAGCAGGTGATGGAGCGCATCACGTATGTTGGCGGTGGATTCCTTGCTGCCATCGCGATTATCCCGACCGTCGTGTCGTCGCAGATGGGTATTCCGTTCAATGTCAGTCAGTTCCTTGGAGGAACTGGTCTGCTTATCGTCGTGAGTGTCGGTCTAGACTTGATTCAACGAATCGAGGCTAACCTCCTTATGCGTAATTATTCAGGTTTCCTCTCGAAGGGAGTTGGGGATCGCGCACCGCGCGTCCGCAGCGCCAAGGGGTAACCGAGGTGTTCACGCTGGTGTGGACAATGTGTTTGACAATGTTTATGAAGAAGGCCTGATGACTGATAGAGGACGCGCGCTGGGCGCAACACGGAATGCCTAAAGAAGACAAAATCACTCTCGACGCTGAAGTTACTGAAGCACTCCCGGACGCAAAGTTCCGAGTGCGTCTTCAGAACAACCAAGAGATCTTGGCATATGTCAGCGGCAAGATGAGAAAGTTTTTTATCCGCATTCTGCCTGGCGACCGTGTCACGATTGAGATGAGTCCCTACGACATGACCAAGGGTCGCATCATTTACCGATTCTGATTTTCGCTCCCGAGTTTAGAAGTCACGCAAGCTATTGAAGCACTGCAAGAGGTCCACTATGAAGGTTCGTTCAAGCATTAAGCGCCGCACACAAGACTGCCAGATCGTCGTCCGCAAGGGCAAGCGATTTGTCATCAACAAGAAGAATCCACGTCTGAAGCAACGCCAAGGTTGATTCAGCGTCACGCAAGTTCGCATTCGTACTGATCTGAAACCCCGCACGCAATGGTTCGCGCGGGTTCGACTAGAAGAAGGACTCACACTATGCCCCGTATCGCAGGCATCGACATCCCAGAGAAGAAGAAGATTGCATTCTCGCTCCCCTACATTCATGGGATCGGACGCAAGACCGCACTCGACATTCTCACGAAGGTTGGGATCGATCCCGACCGTCGCACGAATGACCTCAAGGAAGCCGAGATCGCGGCGATCACCGCGGTCATCGATACGGAGTTCATCGTGGAAGGTGCTCTGCGTCGCCAAGTCGCGCAGGACATTCAACGGCTCAAGGACATCAAGTGCTGGCGTGGCGATCGTCATCGACGCAGTCTGCCAGTGCACGGTCAGCGCACGCGTTCGAACGCGCGTACCCGTAAGGGTCGCAAGAAGACGGTCGCTGGCAAGAAGGGCGTGAAGGGCTAATAGATAGCCCTCATAGCTAGCCCTCATAGCTAGCCTCAAGGAAGTGCTCGAGTGACTCTGTGGGTTCGCCTGCGAGTCGCGTCCGGAGCAAGGACAGCCTGTAAACGAATCTCTGACGAAAGCAAAGACCATGTCAACGCCTGCAACAACATCCACCAAGAAGAGCAAGGTGCGCAAGTCCGTCGTGCGCGGCATCGTGCACATCAACGCGACGTTCAACAACACGATCGTCGCGATCACCGATACCAACGGCGATGTGATCGCGCAAGATTCCGCGGGTACCGTGGGCTTCAAGGGCGCACGCAAGTCGACTCCATTCGCGGCTTCCCGCGCTTCGGAGAAGGCTGTTTCGAAGGCGAAGCGCGTCGGTCTCAAGGAAGTTGAAGTGCGCGTGAAGGGTCCAGGCCCTGGTCGTGAAAGCGCGATCACCGCGCTCGCAGCGAACGGTATCAAGGTCACGGCGATCGAGGATCACACGGGTATTCCGCACAACGGATGCCGTGCTCCGAAGAAGCGCCGCGTCTGAGTTTTCCGATGGATTTTCTCGATGCCCATGCAAATCGTCTGGGCATCGTTTCTCAGCTTAGTTTGGGTCTGTCGTTTAGTTTTGCGTGTTCGGTTCGCTGCACAGAAGGTCGTTCGTCACTGACTAGCAGAGTGACGGGCACCGATAGGCAACGAACAACCTCTCGAAGGTCCTGCTAGAAATTGGAGTAAGCATTATGCACGTTCGATGGCGCGGTCTTGAACTTCCGTCTCGAGTCATCAAAGACTCGAAAAGCTATACGCAAAACTTCGGTCGGTTCATCATTGAACCGTTCGAGCCTGGCTTCGGCACGACCATTGGCAACAGCCTTCGTCGCGTCCTGCTCTCCTCGATTGAGGGCGCAGCGATCACCAAGGTGAAGATCACCGGCATTGAGCACGAGTTCTCTTCGCTTCCTGGCGTGCTCGAAGATGTCATCGACATCATCCTCAACATCAAGGGCGTTGTCGTCTCGATGTCGGGCGATGCTGAAACCAAGACACTTCGCCTCGAAGCGACTGGTCCTGGCGATGTCACAGCGGACCTCATCGAGTGTGACTCGACCGTCGAGATTCACAACCCTGAGAAGGTCATTGCGACACTCACAGATAAGGTCGACTTCGGCGTTGAGTTCACCGTTGCGCGCGGTCGCGGCTACATGCCTGCGAGCGAGCAATTCAACAAGGGCGAGCAGTGCATTGGCGAGATCGAGATCGATGCGATCTTCTCTCCGGTGCAGCGCGTGCGCTTCCATTGCGAAGACACCCGCGTCGGTCAGAAGACCACCTATCAGCGCCTCGTGCTTGACATCTGGACCAACGGCACCGTCTCTCCTGAGATGGCGCTCGTCGAAGCCAGCAAGATTCTGCGCAAGCATCTCAACCCATTCGTGCAGTTCGAAGACATTGGTTCTTCGATCGTGTCTGAAGAGGTTGCCGATCAAACCGCAACCGATGGCGAGTTCATTCGCAAGCTGCACATGCCTGTGAGCGAACTTGATCTCTCGGTGCGCGCGCGCAACTGCCTTGAGACCGCGCGTATCGAAACCATTGCGGAGCTCGTTTGCCGAACGGAAGATGATCTTCTCAGCGTGCGCAGCTTTGGCAAGACTTCTTTGAAGGAAGTTGAAGAGCAACTCGCGCTTCTCGACCTGCATCTTGGAATGCAACTTCCAGATGGCGTTCTCCCGTCCTAATTTCGATTGCGAGCATTGCGCTCGCAACGAGTCTAGCGTCCTGATTTGACTGATTCCCTGCCGTCCTGATGACGGCACTCAACGACCGAGGTACTCAACATGCGTCACCGTGTATTTGGTAAGCAACTCTGTGTGAAAGAAGATCACCGCCGCGCCATGTTGCGCAATCTGGCGGCAGGGCTTTTCGAGCACGGACAGATCGAGACCACTTTCGCGAAGGCGAAGGCAGTGCAGCCATTCGTGGAGAAGCTCATCACCCTCGCAAAGGGTTCGACGGGCCTCAACACGCGTCGCCGCATCACCGCAACGCTGACGGATCGCAAGATTCACGCGTGGGTTGCCGATCCAAGCGTGCCTGAATCCAAGCGAACGAATCCATTCTTTGAAGTCGCTTCGGCAGACGACATTGAGTTCAATCGTTACGGCGAGCTTCGCAAGGCACCGCGCCTCGTGCAGCACGTGCTCACGAAGATTGCTCCGTTGTTTGAGGGTCGTGCAGGTGGTTACACCCGCATCATCAAGCTCGACAAGCATCGCCTCGGTGATGGCACGGATCTCGTCCTCCTCCAACTCGTTGGTAAGGAAGAGGGGCCACAGGTCAGCGGTCGTCGCTCGAATCGTCGTCGCTCGGCTGATCGCCGAACGGCGTACGCAGCGGAACTTCGCAAGAAGGGTCCAGCGGTTACGACTGAGACCGCCGCAGCAGAGTAAGCGTTCGTTCAACAGCAGAGATTTTCGACGCGCCGCAGAGCATCACTCTGCGGCGCGTTGCGTTTGTGCATCATCGAGGTGGCGCATGCGTGCCGATACACTCCGACGATGCTCGCTGACATTGACGCGAAAGAACGTACTGCGCTCGACGCACTCGCTGCACTCTCGGATGCGGGCGCGCTTGACGCGTGGAAGTCGACATGGATTGGTCCGCAGGGCGCGCTTCGTGATTTCATGAGCGGATTGAAGAATGTGTCGAAGGAACTGAAGCCTGCGGTGGGCGCGCGCGTGAACCAATGCAAGAGCACGCTTGAGGCTGCGTATGAAGCGCGCAGGAGTTCGCTCGGCGGTTCCGTCAAAGGTCCACAGATCGATGTCACGGAGCCAGGTGTTGAACTCCCGCAAGGATGTCGCCACGTCATCGCGCGCACGATCGAAGAGATCGTCGATGTCTTCTCGCGCATGGGATTCGCCATCGCGGATGGTCCTGAACTTGAAGATGAGTGGCACAACTTCAACGCGCTGAATATTCCTGCAGGACATCCGGCGCGCGGTCCTGCGGACAATTTTTATCTCGGCGGCGCTGCAGCGGGGAAGTTGCTGCTTCGTACGCAAACATCGACGGTGCAGATTCGTGCGATGGAATCACAGAAGCCACCGCTGAAGGTGATCGCGATCGGTCGCGTCTATCGACCCGACACGCATGATGCGACGCACTACTCGATGTTCCATCAGGTCGAAGGTCTGTGCATCGATCGCGGCGTTTCGATGGTGGACTTGAAGACGACGCTGGTGCAATTCGCGAAGTCATTCTTCGGCGCGGAAGCGGAAGTGCGCATGCGACCGAGTTTCTTTCCATTCACCGAGCCCTCTGCAGAGCTGGATATGAAAATGAAGATCAAGGGCGAGTGGAAGTGGGTCGAACTCGGTGGTTGCGGCATGGTCGATCCAAACGTACTCACCGCTGTCGGCATCGATCCTGAAGAGTGGACGGGATTCGCATTCGGTCTCGGCATTGAACGCGTTGCGATGCGTCGTTACGGCATCACTGATATTCGGCTGCTCTTTGAAAACGACGCGCGATTCTTGCGCCAGTTCGCATAAGCAAGCTCGCGTTGCGGGCGCTCCCTCAACGTTGCAAAACTTTCGCGCGCGTGATGTGTAGGGCAGCTGGCCCATTCATTCTGCGCGCGCGCTTTACGTCGTGTAGTCGGCGTTGAGGCGGACATATTCTTCGGTGAGTCCCGAGGTGAGGTACTCATCCGCGTTGCTGTCGCCTACTGCGCCCGTGGTTGCACCAAGGTCAAGCATCATCTCGACGTGCGCACCATTGAATGCCGCGAGCACGGCGCTCGCATCGCACGCAAGCGGTTGACCATGCGCAAAGATCTCGATGCCGCCGACATAGAGCCGCAACTCCGATGGATCAAATCGCACACCAGCGCGCCCTGCGGCGGCGACGATGCGTCCCCAGTTTGGATCTCCGCCTGTCACCGCGCAACGCACGAGCAGGCTCTGCGCGACAGTCTTCGCAACCGTCGTCGCTTCTTCTTTCGTGCTTGCGCCTTGGACGCGAACGGACATCGATCGCGTGAATCCTTCGCCATCGGTCACGATCATGCGCGCGAGATCCTGGCAGACTTCCACGATCGCGCGGCGCAACAGTTCTGGATCGACGCGACTCGCCTTGCCAGACGCGAAGGCGAAGAGTGAGTCATTCGTTGATGTATCTCCATCAACACTGATGCGATGGAACGAGCGATCCGCGGCATCGCGAAGCAGCATGTCGAGTTCACGCGCGGTGAGTTGCGCGTCGGTCATCACGACAGCAATCATCGTGGCCATGTTGGGGTGGATCATCCCCGCACCTTTCGCGACACCACTCACGCGCACTGTCTGTCCGTCGACCACGACCTCACGCGCAGACATCTTCGGCTTCGTGTCGGTGGTCATGATCGCGCGCGCGTAGCACTCGAGAGAAGCGTTCTCTTCTGCACAGAGCGCGGCAATCGCGAGTGGCGCAAGCACGGGAACAATCCGCTGCATAGGAAGTTGTGTACCGATGACTCCTGTTGAATTCACAAGCACACTGAGTGCGTGCACGCCGAGTGATTGCGCGATTGTTTCAACACACTCCATCGCGTTGGATGCGCCGAGCGCCCCAGTCGCAGCATTCGCACAGCCCGCGTTCAGGAGCAGCGCGCTCGCGTGACCGTGCGAGTCCTTCAGATGCTGCCGCGAAAGATGAATTGGCGCAGCGCAAAAGAGGTTCGTCGTAAAGAGTGCTGCCGCAGTTGCGCCTTCGGGCATGTAGAGCAACGCGAGATCATCGCGTCCTGCCTTCTTGATCGCCGCTCCAACAGTTGCTGCGCGGAATCCACGCGGAAAGCAAAGTGCACTCACTTGCCATTCTCTTTCGGGAGCGCAACATCGAGCACCATCGCGATTTCATCGCACGCATGATTCTTCGGGCACTTCGCGCAATCTTTGAGGACCTTTTCTGGAAGGCTGTTCACACTGACCTGTCGGAATCCTGACTTCGCAAAGAACTTCGGCGCGCGTGTCAGCACGAACACCTTGGGAATGTGCAGTCGACTCGTCCAGTCGATGAAGAACTCCATCATCTTTTGTCCGATGCCATGTCCCATCGCGTCAGGCGAAACGCCGAGCGAACGAATCTCCGCAAGTTGCGGCGTGTAGACCCAGAGCGCGCCGCAGCCGACGACTTTGCCGTCACGCACGGCAACGCCGAACTCATTGATGCATTCAAGAATGTCTTCGCGCGAACGGGGGAGATTTTCGCCTTGATCCGCCCAGTGCTCGACAAGCGCGACGATGCCATCAAGGTCATCCACGCGAGCGCCACGCACGCGCACGCCGCCCGCGGGAGTCGTGAGTCGACGCATGCCCATGCGTGCGGATCGACCACCGAGAATTTCCGCGACGCGATTGGGCGCGGTACCACCTGCGACATCGCGCTTGCGCAGCGCGCTGTCGACGGTGAGCGACGCATACACATCCTGTCCGATGTTGGGACTGCTCTTGAGCATCTGTTCAACGCTCATGCCTTCGAGCGGCTTCGACTCCGCAATCGCATCGCGCACGATGCGACCCGCAGCATGATGCGCATCGCGGAATGGGACGCCTTTGCCGACGAGATAGTCGGCGAGTTCCGTTGCGTTCGAGTAACCACCGATCGCCGCAGCGAGCGCTCGTTCATGATGCACGGTCATGCCATCGACAACGCGCACGAGCATGCGCAGCGACATCGAGAGTTGCTGCATCGCATCAAAGAGCGGCTCCTTGTCCTCTTGTAAATCCTTGTTGTAGGCGAGCGGCAGTCCCTTGATCGTCGTCAACATCGTGACGAGATTGCCAATCTGGCGACCTGCTTTGCCGCGAATCAATTCGAGCGCATCAGGGTTTTTCTTCTGCGGCATCAAGCTCGAACCGCTCGTGACCTCATCGCTGAGTTCGATGAGTCCCGCTTCACTTGTGGTGTAGAAGATGAGATCTTCCGCGAGTCTCGACAGATGCACCGCGCACAGTGCGCACGTGGAAAGACTCTCGACCACAAAGTCGCGATCGCTCACCGCATCAAGTGAGTTAGAACTTGCAGAATGGAATCCAAGACTCTCCGCGAGCGCAACGCGGTCAATCGGATACGCCGTGCCTGCGAGCGCGCCTGAACCGAGTGGACAGACGAGCGTGCGTCGCTCGGCGTCAGCGAAACGATCCGCATCGCGCGAGAGCATTTCGACGTACGCCAAACACCAGTGCGCGAAAAGAATCGGCTGCGCGCGCTGCATGTGCGTGTAGCCAGGAAACGGCGTCGCCTTCTCGCGTTCGGCAATGCGCAGGAGCGCGTCGATCGCATTCTCAATTTCGGCGCGACGAGTTTGCAACGCGCGCGCAGTCCACAATCGCAAGTCCGTCGCGACCTGATCATTCCGCGAACGACCCGTGTGCAACTTCTTTCCGAGATCGCCCACGCGGGCCACGAGTTCACGCTCTACCCACGAGTGCACATCTTCATCGTCGGCAGTTGTGAGGGAATCAGGATTTTCTTCAGCATAGAGTCGCACTTCCTCAAGCGCTGCAAGCAGACGCGTGAGCTCGTCGGCGGTCAGCACGCCAACTTTCGCGAGTGCCTTCGCCCAACCAACCGATCCCGTGAGATCATCCGCCACGAGGACGCGATCAAACGGCAATGAATCGTTGAACAATCGAAAGAGTGGATCTGCTTCAGTCAGAAATCGGCCAGCGTAGAGCGTGCTCATCGGGTCATCTCCTTCTCGTTCTCAGTGTGCGGCATCCATCGTCTGCATCGACTTCAGTGCGCGAATGCGAGTGGGAAGTGCAAAGAGTCGAATGAATCCCGTCGCATCCGCATGGTCATAAACCGCATCCGGACCAAAGGTCGCGAACGAATGGCTGAACAGTGAGTTCGGGCTCCGACGACGCGCAGTCTGCGCGCTGCCCTTGTACACACGCACGACAACATCGCCCGTCATGACCTGCGACATCGAAGCAAACGCAGCCCACAAGGCTTCGCGCAGCGGCGAGTACCACGTGCCGTTGTAGATGATCTTCGCGAAGTCGAGTGCAAGCTTCTCGCGATAGTGCAGCGTCTCGCGGTCATAGACGAGTTGTTCAAGTCCTCGGAAGGCCTCGGTGAGAATCGTTCCGCCTGGCGTTTCGTACACGCCGCGACTCTTCATACCAACGAGTCGATTCTCACAAATGTCGACACGACCAACGCCGTGGCGGCCACCGATTGCGTTGAGTGTGTTCATGAGCGCGACACTGTCGAGTGGCTTGCCATCGATCGAGACAGGTCGCCCCTTCTCAAAGGAGACGAGAACATCTTGGAATTGATCGGGCGCTTGTTGCGGAGCAACTGTCAACATCCAGACGTCTTCGGGTGGCGCGTTCCATGGCTCTTCAAGCGCGCCACCTTCGTGCGAAATGTGCCAAATGTTGGCATCGCGCGAATAGATTTTCTCCGCGCTCGCTGCGCAGGGAATGTTGCGCGCCTTCAGATAATCGAGCATCGCCTCGCGACTCTTGAGTTCGAAGTTGGACATGCGCCATGGCGCGATCACGCTGAGTTGCGGTGCGAGCGCGGCGTAGGTCGATTCAAATCGCACTTGATCATTGCCCTTGCCAGTGCAGCCGTGCGCGAGCGCATCGCATCCTGTGGAAAGCGCTGCCTCGACTTGCGCCTTCGCGATGATTGGACGCGCGATGCTCGTACCCATGAGGTAGCGACCTTCATAGACAGCGCCCGAGAGCGCCATCGGAAATGCGAAGTCATCGAGGAACTCGCGCTTGAGATCCATGATGATGCAAGTCGATGCGCCGGAGCTCTTGGCTTTCTCTTCAATGCCATCGAGTTCGCGATCGCCTTGACCAACATCCGCGACGGCCGCGACAACTTCGCAATCATAATTTTCGCGCAGCCATGGAATGATGCACGAGGTGTCGAGTCCGCCGGAGTACGCGATGCAAATCTTCTTGGGGTTGGTCACAGTGAGAGCCTTGTAGAAATCGTGCGAGAGGCGAAGGGCGTTGGAGTAAAAGAAAAGACTCGCAATGCATCAGCGAGCGTTGAGGAGTTGAAGCAGCAGCGCGTTCTGCGCGTGCATGCGGTTTTCTGCTTGATCGAAGACGACGGATTGCGGCGCATCCATCACGCTGTCGAGGACTTCTTCGCCGCGATGCGCAGGAAGGCAGTGCATGAAGAGCGCGTTCGCGCCAGCAAGACGCATGGTTGCTTCGGTGACCTGATAGGGAAGCATGGACGCGCGCTTGGCTGCGCTGTCACTCTGTCCCATGGAAATCCACGCATCGGTGTAGACCGCATCACAACCTGCGATTGCTTTCGCGTCGCTGGTGTACTCCATGCGCGCACCCGTTGCACGAGCGAGTTCTGCTGTCTTCGCCATCCATGTGGCATCGGGGCGGCAATCGTCAGGCGTTGCAACAACCATGCTGCCACCAAAGAGCGCGGTGAGTTGCATGAGACTGTGGCAGACGTTGTTGCCATCACCGAGCCACGCAAGTCGCATGGACGAAAGGTCGAGCCCGTGTTCTTCAAGCGTCAGTGCGTCGGCGAGAATCTGGCAGGGATGATGCGCGTCGCAGAGTGCGTTGACGATGGGGATCTTCGTCCATCGTTGCAATTCCACGAGCGTCTCATGACGAAATACTCGGCAAACAAGCGCATCCGCCCAGCGTTCAAGATTGCGACCGTAATCCGCAATCGTTTCGCGTTGACCAATCGGTGACGCTTGATGATCGAGATAGACGCATGAACCACCGAGTTTCGCGATGCCAATTTCAAGCGACACGCGCGTGCGCAGCGAGGGCTTCTCAAAGAGCAGCACGACAGCGCGTTGTTGCAAGGCGTGCGCGAACGGTGTGTAGTCGCGCTTGAGTTCCTTCGCAAGATCGAGTGTCGTTCGAATTTGTTCGCGCGATAGATCCGCGAGTGTGAGCACACTGCGGCGAGCGAGCGAGGAAGGATTGGAAACGGAAAGCGATGGCATGGCAGTTTGGTTCGGGTCTTCGAGGACGAAAGATTGGTTACGCGAGGAGGGCCGCGCGAGAGAGAATGCGTGTGCCTGCATTGCCGGAGAGAGAACCTTGCTCTCGCCAGCTCGCGATGCGAACAGGACATCCTGCGGCGACCGCGGCTTCCTGCGCGGCGCGGACCTTCGCTGTCATGCCGCCTGAAACAGTGCCATCCGCGATGAGCGCGTCGATGCCAGCCGCATCGAGTTCAGCAATCACGGCGTTGCTTGCATTGAGAACACCCGCGACATCCGTGAGGAGCAGTAACTCGGTGGCACACGCGATACGCGCAATCGCGCTCGCCGCATCATCCGCGTTCACGTTGAGCGGAGTGCCGTCCTGTGTCATGCCGATGCTGTTCAGGACGGGAAGAAACCCATCGCGCAACAGCGTGTCAAGAATCGCGGCATCGCCGTCGATGATCTCACCGACGAGTCCAGCATCGAATGCAAATCGCGTCGTGACTTGGCATCGACACAGTCCGCCGTCACCAAGCGAGAGTCCGACCGCGCGTGCGCCCAGCGCGTGCAAGAGCCCGAGCAAGCGTTGATGCACACTTCCCGCGAGCACACTCACGAGATCATCGATGTGTTCAGGAGGGGTGATGCGAATGCCCTGGCGCTTTTCGCTCTCGAGTCCGAGCCGTGTGAATTGTCGATCGACTGCCGCGCCACCGCCATGGACGAGCACTGCGCCGCGTCCACCGCGTGCGCGAATCTCGCGATCGAGCGCGAGGATCGCGGTGAATGTGCTCTTGAACGCATCCGCGGAGTCAAGTAGCGCGCCGCCAATTTTGACAACGGTGAGTTCCGCGTGCGCGTTGTCATGCGATGCATAGGGCGAAGTCAATGTGTGAGGCATGCAGCCTCCTTCGTTGTTGAGGGCGCGAGGAGCGCCGTCGTTTGTGCGAATCCGCAGCGGATGTTGAACGCTTGCACCGCCTGACCAGCGGCGCCCTTCACGAGATTGTCGAGTGCGCTTTCGAGAATGAGATGGCGACCTTCGGCGGCAAGTCCGATGTCGCAGTGATTCGTGCGCTCCACATGCGCGATGGCTGGCCATTGCCCAGCTCGCAAGACGCGCACGAATGCGCTTTGTGCGTACGACTCTTCGAGGCACGCGCGTGCGTCCGCTTCCGTGACGCCATTGTTGAGGAAGAGGTGAATTGTCGAAAGAATTCCACGATCGAAGCAGCCCAAGTGTGGCGTGAACACCGTCGCGATGCGCGCGTGTTCGGTCATCTCTGGACGATGTCGATGCTTCCACACGCCGTACGCCTGCATGCTCACTTCGCAGAAGAGCGTCTTGATTTCCGCCTTACGACCCGCGCCCGAAACACCAGAAGTACTGTCGACGATCGCGCCGCGTTCAAGATCGATGAGTCCCGCGTCGACGAGTGGACGCGTGGGAAGAATCATCGACGTTGGGTAGCAGCCAGGAATCGCGAGCAGATTGGACTGCGCGATTTTCTCGCCAGCAATCTCAGGAAGCGCGTAGATCGCGTCTGCGAGAAGTTGCGGATGCTCGTGCGCGAAGCCATACGCGCGCTCGAAAATCGCCGCGTTGGAGAGGCGAAACGCTGCGCTGAGATCGACGACGAGGATTCCTTGCGCGAGGAGAGCAGGCGCGAGCGCATGGCTTGTTTCGTGCGGTGTTGCGAGAAAGACGGCATCCACGCCGCTTGACGCGAGCGCGTCCGCGTCGAGTGGAAACACGCAAAGTTCCGTGCAGCCTTCGAGCCGAGGAAAGAGATCCGCCAGACGCTGCGTTGGTTCATCCGCGCGACGCGCCGAACCGTAGACCGCAACAACTTCGACATGTGGATGCGAAAGGAGAATCGTGCAGAGTTCGCACCCCGCGTACCCCGTCGCGCCCACGATCGCCACACGCAGCGCGCGAGGCGTTGGAGCGGAGGAGACGAAGGTTGGAGTTGTACGAGTCGTGTGCATGGAAGGAGAGGAGGAGGCGAGGTGACTCAGCTGATGTTGGCGATCGTGCGGAACTTCTTGGCGATGCGATGCGCTGCGGTGGTTGAGCGAGCAGCGATGAAGATCGTGTCGTCGCCCGCAATCGTGCCGAGTGCGCCTTCAAGTTGTCCTGCATCGATTTCAATCGCGAGCGCGTTGCCGTGACCACTTGGTGTGTGCAAGACGACGAGTGTTCCACCGACATCCACGCCGACAAGTTCTCGCCGAATGGCCGCGTGCAAACGAGTCTCGCCGCTTGGCGCGTGACCCTCGCCGTTGGGAAGTTGGTATCCCGCAGGGCCACGCAGAATCCGCAACTCGCGCAGATCGCGCGAGAGCGTGGATTGCGTCGCCTCAATGCCTTCATCGCGCAGCCGCTCCTGCAACGCATGCTGATTGCGAACGTCATCACCCGCGACGAGCTTCTTAATGATGGATTGGCGGCGGACTTTCATGGGAGTCATCAAGAAGAGGCACACAGTGCTGGCAGATTCGGTCGGGAGGCGCAAGAGCACAATCCTTCAAGTCGAGGTCGCGTTCTCGCCATCTGTGGCGCATGCATTATTATGCATTCGATTGCATATTTGTCAAGCCCTCGGACACGATTTCTAGAAAGGAGGAATGGAAGCCGTCGCGCATATGCGTCGTGCTCGCCCCAAAGAGCTAAAAATATTCTTGACAGATCCGCGCAGCTCAATACGCTGATTCACATCTAGGTGGATGCGTAGCTGATTGAACCCAAGGGCGACTTGAGAAACCAAGGAATCGAACATGCACCGCACAGCACCGCACAGGAAACCGTTGGTTTTGTGCTTCTTTGAGCAAAAATTGAGCATCACGATTGTGTGCTTCGCGCTTGCCCAGTTTCATGCGCATGCCGCACCACCCATCATTGTTCCGCTTCCACCACCTTCGGAGGGAGAGGAAGGATTGGAGTGCGCTGGCTGGGGTGTTAGGGAGGTACGGATCAATTATCCAATGGGAAGCAATTTGGACTGCCCGATGGGATTTGAGTCATCCGGATCGGGCGAGGGTCGTGGAACCTGCACCAGTGCTTGGGCAACAAAGCCGACCATCCTTGCTTGCGCTTCGGGGATGTCGAATCAGAGTATTGATCAACTCAGGGCGGCCGCAGAGGTTAGGCAAGTGCCGAGGGTTCCGTTCGACTTGTTCTGGAAGCCTTGTCTGTGTGAAGGCGATTCTCCAGATGTCTTTCTCGTCGGCAAGCGCTCGAGCGTAATTTATTCGACACCTGGAACCAGTTCCGGTGCGAGAACGTTCACGGTCCGCACACGGGGACGGGTGTCGTTGAAGTCGATTCTCGACATCACTGCGGATTGCGATCTCGTTTCATGTGCTGGAGTGAATGGGCAAGCGGAGTGGCGGATGTCTATTCCACTGACGAATACAGAGGCAATTGAAGAAATGCAGCTCAACGGCCGGCGCTTGGAAAGAGTGTCAGGGATTGGATTCTGTACGGCGCAGACGACGGTGAGCGGTGGCTTTGAGATTGGAACCGACGGCGTTGGCGCGCAGTGGAGTTATGACGTCGGCGGGACAGTCGCGAGAGCGAAGAAAACTACGCAGGTCGCATTCAGATGTGATTTTTGCATTTCTGCGGACGCTGCGAGATACGGTCTGGTTTTTGAAGCGGAAGGAACGGTGTTGGGTCAGGCGTGGCTCGACCGAGGAACAGAGGCGGACGTGAGAACCGAGGTGGATCTTTTTCCTGTGAAGATCACCTTTAAACTCGATGCGAATGGAGTAGATTCGTCCTGCGGTTCCTGTGTCCCAGATTCTCCTTGGTCGCCGGTTCCCACATCCACAGGCGGAGACGGTGCGTTGTGATGCTGGCATCATCAGTCGGCAGAGTGCATTTTTCCAAAGAGACAATCACGTGATCCATTCTCGATATCGATTGTGTCGTCTGTCCCTCTCAGTTTTGTTCGCGGTTTCATGGGCGGGCGGAGGGCTCTATGCCGCACATCCGAGCGCACTCCAAGAGGGCGCTGCGACTTCTGAACAATCCGCGTCAGTCGAAGGGCTTCGCATCGAGGATGTGCTGATTGCGGCACTTCACGGTGACTCCATCATCGAGTTCGGCGGTGAAGCTGGTGCGCGGACAGGGGTGATCGGATTGGTGCATCGAGACGGCGATCTCATCACACTCATGACGCTGGCATCGCAGCGCGACGCTGCGCCTTGGTACGCGCTGAAATCGTGCACGACTTCGGAGGACAAACGCAGCATTGTGGAGATCGTCGGCGATGCCGCGCCGCGGGAGTGTGAAAGTGCATTTTTTGAATCTGCTGCGACTGCCATCGCCGTAATGGAGATGCATGGGCAGCGTCGTGATGGCGTGAAACTTGCCGCCGCGCTGATGCAAGCGCGAGCGCTGCGTGCAGACTGTGAGCGACTTGCAAGTACGGAGGATGCGGATGCGCGCGAAGTACTTCGTGAACGGTGTGCGATGCAGTTAAAATCGCTTCCGCCACAACTACGCGCACAGTCCATTCGAGCGCCCGCAGCGCTCCTCGCTTGGGTGGAAATCATGGATGCACAGCAATGCGCGCTGCGGCTGCTTGAGGGTTGGCGCGAGAGTAGTGGCGTGAGTGATGAGATCATCCACGCACTCAAGAGCATTGGCGCGCGCAATCTCTGTGAACGCGCAGAGCAGTTGTATCTTCCAGTCGACAATGCATGCTTATCACTCTGCGCAGATCCGTGCTACACCGCAATGGCATGGGAAATTGTCGAGGCACTCGCGGAACGCCTCGCGGCGATGCGTGCGGGGGTCAGCGCGTTGGAGGCGGAACTCGGTCTCGAGATTGAACGAGGAAAGGCGAGTTGCGGCATCAAAGAGGAGGTGATCGTCGCCATGCGCTCCGACCTTCGCGTCTATGTGCAGGAACTCGCGAATGCAGTGCCAACAACTTTGCGGATGACTCCGCAGCTTGCGGAGCAGTGCGCTGTGCACCTTCGTGAGGCCTTGTGTTTCGCGAATCCACCGAAGCCCCATTTGGTTGCGAGTTCCACCGCGGAAATCCGTTGCCGCAATGAACTGCTCAATGACATGCTGAAGATTTACGGACGTCTCTTGCATGAGAGCGACCTCCTGAGTGACCAAGAGCGTGCGACGTTTGGTGCGCAGGTGGATGGAATTGTCGCGGATGGCATCTCGAACATCGAGCAGCACCTAGAGTGGTATCGCGCCTATCACTCCGCGCGTGGCCGAACACTTTCAAGCAAGTTTCTGAAGGAGGTTGAAGACGTGCTCGGGGAGTATCGCCGATCGATCTATGCACCCTTTGAAAACCAATGGGTCACTTGGAATGTCTTTCCGTTTTCTGAGCGCGCGCTGGCACTAAGCGCGGAAGAATTGAATTACAACGACAGCAGTCTTGAGATTTACGATCCGCAGCGCCCTCTTGAGATGGCGGACGAGTATGACATTGAGGAAAGTTTGGAGATCAAAATGCTCCGCATCAGCTCGGGTAACTGGGGGTTCAACGGACTCGCAACACTCGCAGCGGCGGGTGCTGGCGGAGGTGTGCTTCACGGGCTGGGCCAGGGCGTGCATTCGCGCGGCATCATCCTGCAACCATTCACCTTGGGAGGTTCTAGTTATGGATACGCCACTCCAGATCCTTGGGCTCCGCGGATGTGGTTCGATCGAAACAAGTTAGGTGCGCCACGGTGACTCACAGGCGTGAGTCATCGATCTGATGTCGTTCTTAGAGAATACATCCGCCTGCGGCGAAATCCGCACGCATGCGTCAAGCGCATGCATCACGCAAATGCATCACGCAAATGCCTGCGTTCTCAATCGTCCGAATCGTCGTCGTCGTCGTGATCCATTTCTTCGATCATCTCGGGGACGCTGGGGAGAATTGGCTTGCCTTCCGCGATCATCTTGCGCTTCCACGCTTCGATTTTCTGGCGCTCAGGCACCATCACCATCGTCAATCGACGACCGTTGAGTCGCGGAGACATTTCCACCTTCGCGAGATCAGAGAGTGAAGTGATGATGTCATCCATGCGATCTTCGCCCCGGTGACGGTGCGCCATTTCGCGACCACGGAAGTTCTGCACGATCTGCACGCGGTGTCCTTCAATGAGGAATCGGCGCGCCTGTGCAACTCGAATACCTACGTCATGCGGATCGATCTTCATCGATCGACCGAGACGCACTTCCTTCATTTCCGAGACTTTGTTTCGCGCCTTATTCGCGCGTTCTTTCTTCGAGCTCTCGTACTTGAAGCGTCCGAAGTCCATCATCTTGACGACGGGAGGACGGCTGTCCGCTGCGATCTCAACGAGATCGAGTCCCTTTTCGTGCGCGAGCTTTCGTGCTTCATCAAGTTCAATGACGCCGATCATCTCGCCCGCTTCATCGATGAGGCGGATAGGCGTGATGCGGATGCGGTCGTTGACGCGAGGACCGAAATCGCGCGAGTCTGTGCGCTGTCCTCCGAATGGTCTGCGTGGCGGGAAGATAAGTACGTTCCTTTGGTGAGTGCGAAAAGCGCGGATCAATGAACAAGACGGGAATGCGGGCGGGAGCGAACAACGCTCCGCGTCGCGACTGAAAACATAAACTGGTGTGACGAATTCAACTCGCATCCCTCGGAAGGGTCTACGCGCATCATGCTCATGGGAGCCATGAGAGGTCGTCCGGCAAGGACGGGAATCATGAAGGGTTGCGCGCGGAGGAATTGATCATCAGGCTGAAACATAGCATCAAATGAGGGGGCGGGGAAGTCGGAACGCGAATCTTGGTGCGTCCTTTTTGCAGATCCCATGTGAAAACCCCTTTGCGGATCGCGGTGGGTTTCTCGAGTTGCTTCCCCGTAGAGGAGGTATCTGGGAAAAGCGCACTTCTTAAGTGCTCTTCTGGAAGCTCGCCTGCACCGTCCCTGGCGCGCCGCTGAGAAGGCGCTGTTCGAACTCGCGGGCGATGCCATCCACAAACTCCGCGAACGGGACTTCGCCAAGATTTGCCTCCACACCTCGGGCGCGCACGCTTACGACGCGGTTTTCCGCATCCCGTGGTCCCACGACGGCCATGTACGGAATCTTCGCTTCCGCGGCGACTTTGATCTTCGCCTGCACGCGATCGTTGTCGTGGTCCACGCTTGCGCGAATTCCCTTCGCCTTCAGCGCCGTGACAAGTTCGTTCGCGTACGCCGCACTCTTCTCCGAGATCGGCAACACGCGCACTTGTTCGGGTGAAAGCCAAAGTGGGAACGCGCCAGCGAAGTGTTCGATGAGCACGCCGACGAATCGTTCCATCGAACCGAACGGCGCGCGATGGATCATCACGGGTCGATGCGACTTGTTGTCCGCGCCGACGTAACTGAGGTCAAATCGAATCGGCAAGTTGTAATCCACTTGCACCGTGCCGAGCTGCCAACTGCGACCGATGACATCCTTCACAACGAAATCGATCTTCGGTCCATAGAACGCGGCTTCGCCAGGTTCTTCGCTGTAGGGAACGCCAAGCGTCGCAGCAGCGTTTCTGCACGCGGCTTCTGCTTTGTCCCAATTGGCACTTTCACCGACGTATTTGCCACTATCCGGATCGCGCAATCCAACTCGGACGCGATAGTCATGGATGCCGAGCGTGCCGAAGATGAGTTTCACGATCGAAAGGCATCCGAGCACTTCTTCATCGATCTGATCTTCGCGCACGAAGAGATGCGCATCGTCTTGCGTGAATCCGCGCACGCGTGTCATGCCACCGATTTCGCCCGATTGCTCCCATCGATAGACCGTGCCAAACTCTGCGAGTCGCACAGGAAGATCGCGGTAACTGCGCGGTTCACTCGCGAAGATGCGAATGTGGTGCGGGCAGTTCATCGGCTTGAGCATGTAGCCATCGATCTCGCCAGCGGCCATGCGATTGGAGAGTTCGCCACACGTGCAACCCTCTTCCGCGAGCTTCGCCATCGCATCGTGCTCGATGATCGGTGGGTACTGACTCTCGCGGTAGTAGGGGAAGTGCCCGCTCGTGCGGTAGAGCTCAAGCTTGCCGATATGCGGCGTAAACACTTGAAAATAGCCCTGTCGGCGCAATTCGTTGCCGATGAAAGTCTGCAACTCGTTGCGCACAATGCCGCCGTTGGGCGTCCACAGCACAAGTCCTGGTCCAACCATTTCATCGATGTGAAAGAGCTTGAGCTGCTTCCCAATCACGCGATGGTCGCGCTTCTTCGCTTCTTCCGATTGCTTGGTGAACTGTTCGAGTTCTTCCTTCGTCGCAAACGCAGTGCCGTACACGCGAGTGAGTCGGTCGGATTTTTCATCACCCTTCCAGTAGCTCGATGCAAGTGAAAGCACTTTGAATGCGCCGATTTTTCCTGTCGCAGGAACGTGCGGACCTCGGCAGAGATCCTCCCAATCTGTTCCTGGCGTACCAGTCGCATACCACGAGAGTTCGGTCGAGCCTGCGTCGGCGGCGCGCTGCGCGTTGTCGATCTTGTACTTTGATCCTTCGCCCTTGAGCTTCGCCATGCCCTCCGCGAGCGGAAGGTTGTAGCGCGTAAAAACACGGTTTTCGCCGATGATTTTCGCCATTTCCGCTTCGACGCGCTCGAAGTCGTCAGTCGACATCGCCTTCCCTTGGGGGAACGCCATGTCGTAGTAGAAGTTCGTTTCGAGTGGCGGACCGTACACAAGTTGCACACCAGGAAACAATCGCGTGATTGCTTCTGCCATCACATGCGCGCAGGAGTGCCGTAAGAGGTAGAGCGACTCTGCGCTGACGGTGCTGTCACGATTTTTCGGAGTGACGATTTCAATCGTCGCGTCGGCATCGATGCGATGCGACAGATCTACAAGCTCGCCATTCACCTTTGCGCCCAACGCTGCTTTCGCGAGCCCGCTGCCAATCGCCGCGGCGACTTCGCCAGCGGTAGGGGTAGTGTTGAATTCCTTGCAAGTTCCGTCTTTGAGAGTGATGCGCACCATGGGGGGTGGCAAGTGTATAGGCGAGGAATCCGCGCTGGCGGAGCGCCCTTAGAAGAGTGGCGTTTGATTGGGCAAATCAGGCGGCTCGTCGAGCAAATGCCTGATTTCATCGGCAAATTCTTCGAGGTTGCGGAAGCCGTGATACTCGCTCGCAAATCGCACATACGCAATCTTGTCGAGCGCGCGGAGTTTCAGGGCAACGCGCTTGCCGACCTCGTCGCTCTTCACTTCCCGATCAAACTCTGCGTGCAATTCATCATCGACCTCTTGAGCGAGGTGCAACTTCGCTGCCTCTGAGACAGGCCGCTTTCCACACGCGGCTTGAATACCGCGCATGATGTTTTCGATTTCAAAAGGAACACACGTTCCATCTCGCTTGAGCACAACGAGACGCGCCGTGCGCTCGAGACGTTCATAGGTCGTAAAGCGTTTCGTGCAGCGATTGCATTCGCGCCGACGACGCACCGCAGTACCGTCATCCGACGGGCGGCTGTCAATGACTTTGTCGTCGTCTGCTTTGCACGCGGGACACTGCATGATCGGTCCTCTGCACTCGGATTGCTCAGCCCTTGATGATCGGGTCAATCGCTTCGAAGTAGATGCGCAGGTGCGCTTCGCCAACAGTATCAAAGTGTTCAACCTTGATGGGAACATCTCGTTCTTCCGTGATCTCAAATGCAAACGCATCGTCGACGATGCCATTGTCTTGCGTGCGGCTGAACTGATCGATCACGATCCGTCCATCCAACGTGAGACGAGCGGCATCGCGGGTTTCGAGGTGGATGCGGTACTTGCCGGGAATGAAGTGCAAGGTCGTCTCCGCAATCATGCCGAACCCATCGGCGGGCAGGGTGAGTTTGCGCACGTCAGGATCGTCAATCGCGTTTTGCGGTGCGCCGTTGCCATACTCGAACGAGAGTTCACGGAAGACGAACTCGATCTCTTGTTCTGCGGAAAGTGCTTGAAACGCCGCATTATCCTTGCTTGGATCGACCGCGCCGGTGGCGTTTTTCAATTCGAAGAGTCGCGTCTTCCACTCCGCAGGAGCGAGGATGTCGCTGTGTCGAACCTTCAGTTTGTTAATGCCGCGAACTTGCAGGATGTAGGGGGTCACGAAGCCTGCGGGATCCGCCGCGATCTCTGCGCCGCGATCATCGCGCGCGACTCCGACAAAGAGTGGTCCTCGACCAAGCACGTCTGCGCCAACCAACTTCGGAAATCCGTGCAGCCCATACTGCGCACGGTTCTGCGACTGATTTAATCGCACGATGATCGGTCGATCCCACATGTACGGACCGCGATCGAGCATGACGATGCGATCGCGTCCGCGCAGCGCATCGCGAAGTCCGACTGCGGCGCGTGAGCCAGGCAATGCTGCGAGCAGAGCGTCGATTGCGGCACTTGTCGGCGCACAGGAGGCGAGACCCGCATCGCTTTGTTTCGTGTCGGAAGCGTTTTCTTCGACGACTTCAACAGGGCAATCGACAAACTTGTTGTGATCGAGCACCGTCGCACTCGTGCCGATCAACACGATTGCCTGATCTTCCTTCGTGAAGACGTTGGATTGCACTCGGTTGGATTTCGTCTCCGTGCCATTCGCTGCAGCCCAAGGCAACTTCGCAAGTCCAGCGTCCTCATCCATCCAGAACGCGATGCCTTGCGCATCGAGTGAAAACTGGTTGTCTTCGATCTGCGTGCCTTGCGCATGTTCCATCGCAATGCCACCACGCTCGCGCCCGTGTCCTGCGCCGCCGTTGCCTTCGAATGTGTTGAATGCGATGAGCGTGTTGCGCGAATAACCGCCCCAAATCCCGCAGAAACCGTTGCCTTCGAACCGATTGCGCAGCACTTGATTGCCGAAACTAAACGTCATCTCCAAGCCGTGCGCGGAGGAGAAGGAGAGATCGTTCGCAATGATTTGGTTGTTGTTGCAGCCGCGACCGCGATACCACTCGTAAGGGTCGTTCGTGTCGCTGACTGGAACGGGGCTTGGGCTCTCGCCAAGTGCTTCGCGCCCTGCAAATCCAAAGATACCATCGCCCGAGTGCGTGCAGCTATTGAGTGCAAGCACGTTGTCGCTGCATTGTTCGAAGAGCAAGATGCCAGCGGAATCTTGTCCGCGCGCGTAGATGCCGTTCGAGTAACCGCGAATGCAGAAGTCGAAACTGTTGCGCGCGATTGTGTTGCGATTCGAGCGCCACATCGCCAGTCCCCAACCTGACAAGAACGAACAATCGTTGTCGTAGACTTTGGAGTTGTTCACGCGCGAAAGCAGAATGCCATTCTGTGTGCGAAGGTTTGTGACGTTGCGAATCGTGATGCCCGTCGCGTTCGAAACAGACACTCCAGCGCCGTGCTGTTGCGCCCACTCGCCCGCATCGTTTTGATGCGGAAACAGCCAATCTGCGCCCTGTTCCTTCCATGGCTTGGATTGCAAGAGCTGCGCGTAATTGTCGCTGGTGTCGAAGTCTTCAAGGACGAGTCCGTCGCACCCGACACCCTGAATGCCGACTTTAAAACCCTTCACTTTGCCGTTGCGCAGGGTGACATTCTTACCGGTGACGACAATGCCGATGCCGGTCAATCGTTCCGAGGAGAGTGCGCTCCCGAGCAGAAGTCCGCCACCAAAGTCAACCGTGATCGGCCTGCCTTCAGGATCACCCTTGACGTGCACCACACCATTCAAGTCGGTATCCATGAGCACGCCAATAATCGGCACAACAGCCACGCTCTGCGTGATGACCGTGTTGTCTGCGTCAACAACGATTGTCGGAGTCTGCGCGTTGGCTGTGGTGAGCATCGCAGCCAACACAATGCTCGCAGGGACGAAGGAGAGGAACCGTGGGTGCGCGGAAGGTTGCATAGGGAAGGAGCTGAGGTCGGTGCACGACCTCAATAAGGTCATGAAACATAGAGAATCCATCGTCACGAGGCGTCTGTAGGAGAGCACGCCTGCGTGGAGAAAGAGCGTCTTCGACGATAGAGGTCAGTCGTGCGACAAGGACGACTGCTCAGACTTCCTCAATCTCCGTGACTTTCTTCTCTGCAAGTTCATCAACGCGCTCGCAGTACTTCTTCGTCATCTCATCGATCTCTTCCTTGGACTTCTTCGCAGAGTCCTCGGGGATCGCATTTTTCTTGTCGGCGACCAAGTGTTCAACGGCCTTATTGCAATCGCGGCGTTCGTTGCGAATCGCGATCTTGGATTCCTCCGCGATCTTTTTCACTTGAACAACGAGTTGCTTGCGTCGATCAGACGACGGAGCGGGGACGCTCACGCGAATCGCATTGCCTTCAACCTGCGCGCGCGCGCCGACACCAGCAGCTTCAATCGCTTTCACGATCTCATGCTTCGAACTTGGGTCGAAAGGCTTCACGATCAGCTGCGTCGCATCGGCGACATTCACGATCGCGAGTTCACGCAGATCGGTGTGCGATCCGTAGTACTCGACCTTCACATACTCAAGCAGCGCACTCGTCGCTCGTCCCGTGCGCATGCCTCGGAGTTCCTTCTGCAGGTAGTCCGTGGTTTTCTGCATGCGGTCGTCGGTCTCGAGAATGATTGTGTCGATGTCCATGAGAGCGAGGAGGATACCGCGCAGTTGCCGAAGCAGTTGCGACTAAGCGAGGGGGACTGCAGCCTATTTCAAGCCTTTGTGACGAGCGTTCCGATGCGTTCTCCGCTCACAACACGCTTGATGTTGCCCGCGATGCGGTAGTCGAAGACGCAGACGGGGAGGTCGTGTTCCATGCACATCGTGAGCGCTGTGAGATCCATCACTCCCAGTTTTTGCGCGATTGCCTCGGCGAATGTGAGCGAGTCGTAGCGCGTGGCGGAGGGATGCAGTTTGGGGTCGGCGGAATAGATTCCATCGACCTTGGTCGCCTTCAACAGAATGCTCGCGTTGAGTTCGATGGCTCGTAGAGACGCGCAAGTATCGGTGGTGAAGAACGGATTTCCTGTACCCGCAACAAGGACAACCACACGCCCCTTCTCAAGGTGGCGGACCGCCCGCGCGCGGATGAACGGCTCCGCAACCGCGGGAACGTTGATCGCGCTCATGATGCGTGCGGGGCGACCGAGTTCTTCGATGACCTCCTTCAGAGCCATGCCATTCATGACCGTCGCCAACATGCCCATGTAATCTGCGGTCGATTGATGAATGATGCCGCTTGCCGCCAACTTTGCGCCGCGCACGATGTTTCCACCGCCGACCACGACAGCGATTTCGCCGCCGAGGTCTGCTGCGGCGACAATCTCGTTCGCGATGAGCTTTAACTCCTCGGTGCTGATTCCAAGTTGGCCTGACTGCGCGAGACTCTCTCCAGAAATCTTGAGGAGGATGCGATTCTTGGGGCGGCTCATCGGCATGGTGAATTCTCGGAGGCGTTGGTCGCGGCGTGGGCGGATCGCATTCTCTGCGAATTCTTGATTTTTTGCAGGGCTTCGGGTCGCACTTCATCCACGTTCTCGTAGAAACTTACAGAACCACCCGACGTTGGGTAGGTGATGCGTTTTTCAGCAGGGATTTCATGCAAGTTCCCGCAAATCAACCTCGCGATCTCAGCGCGCCCACTTCGGTGAAGACCCAAGGTGGTGCGCCTGTGTACGCGCGACCCGCGGATCTCGAGCGCCGCCGCTACTCGCGAGAGTATTGGGTTCACATTTTACTTTTCGCGTTTGCCGTTTCACTTGTTGTGCATATCTCCATGATGCTTTCGCTTTGGTGGTATCGACAACCTGCGGAAGCGGAGCGTCGCATGGACGCGCCTGTCGAGATCAATCTCGCGAGCGCGCAGGAACCTGTGACGCCGAATGAAGATGTCGAGCTGCCTGATCCGTCTCCACTTGCAGCGGGTGAGATCATGCCTGATCCTGATGAGATTCCGGCGCTCAGTGCGGATCTCGCGAGCGGTGATCCCACGCAAAATAGTTTCGGCATGATTGAAGCACCAGGACCTGGCGGCATCGTTGGTTCTAGTGGACCTGGTCAGGGGATTGGTATCGGAAGTGGTCGCGGAGGTGGCGGCACAAGTTTCTTCGGTGTCGGTGGTCGCGGCACGCGATTCGCATTCATCGTCGATGTTTCGGGATCCATGCAGATGGATGATCGGTTTGTCGTTGCGATGACCGAACTCAAGCGCTCGATCGCGGCGCTTCCTGATTTCGCGAGTCTGTACGTGGTGCTCTTCTCCGACGATCGCCGCATTCCTGATTGGGAAGAGAGTTGGATTCGCGCGACGAGGGGCAACATCTTGCGCATGAAGAAGTGGCTCGAGGAGCAAGCGCCTGGCGGCGGCACGTATCCGATGACCTCATTCGAACGTGTGTTCGAATTGCCAGCATCTCCCGATGTCATTTTTTTCCTCACCGACGGCGAGATTCCTGGAGATGGTCCGAGCGAGATCACGCGCCTCAATCACAAGCAACGGCGCGCGTCGATCATCAACACAATCTGTTTCGGTTCGGAATCCGGTCGCGCGGGACTTGAGGAGATTGCACGAGAAAACGAGGGCGTTTTTCGATATGTCCCTGTGACGGGCGGTGTTCGCATCACGATTCCAGCAGGACCTTGAACGCGCCGAACATGAACCGTTTGACCTCACCGGACTTCTCCTCCCATGCATGACTCCTCCGCATCACTTCGAGTTTCACGCGCACTGCTTGCGCTGAGTGCGGCGTGTGCTTGCCTGCAACTCGCGAGTGCCGATGTGCAACTCGACTTGCGAGATGGCGCGGCGCTGCTCGAAGGATCGTCAGCGATCGTCGAAGAATCTGGGTTGCGCGTGAAGCGCGTTGATGGAGTCGATCAGTTTGTGCGATGGGATCAAGTGCGTGCGGTGCGCGGCACAACTGCGCCTGCCAACATCGACGCGCAATTGAAGGGGGGCGAAACGCTCTGGCGCGGGCGCATGCGACTCCTGCGCGGCGACTACGAACTTGCCGAGCCGTTGCTGCGCGAAGTGTGGGGTTCGATGCGTGTTCACAAAGGTGATCTCGCGTCGATCACGGCAGAAGGTTTGTTGCGCTGCGCACTCGCGCGCGGCGACATGGTGGGCGCGCTTGAGCCGTGGATCATCGTGGCGGAGAACGCTGCAACGCACGCAACATCGGCGGACGCGCCCTTTGCCTCGTTGCCCGGGGTGCTCGAGCCGTCCACGCTTTTCTCGAGCGGAATCACTCCCTTTGCGGCGGATGAGACTGCCACTCGCGCAGCCGAAGCACTGGACAGTGCGGCGCGCGAGGCAACAAAAACAGCATTGATGGCGCAGCGATTCGCACGCCTCTTGCGCAACGCGCCTCAGCATGTCGCACTTGCAAGCGATGCGCCGCTCGGTGAGCAACTCCTTGCCTCACTTGAAGAGCTCGCGCTTGCAACGGATGATCGCGAGCGCAAGAAACTCGCCGATGGATTTCTCGCGCTTGCGCGAACTTCAGGCGGCGGCGACGCGCCGCGCGAATTGCTTGCGTGGCGATCGATGACAATCGGTCGTGCCTTGGTGCAACGCGCGGAATCGTCCGCGCGTGAAGAGGGAACGCTTGAACTCCTCAGCGTGGCCGCAACGCAGGGCAATACAGCGCTCGGTCGATTGGCACTCCACGAAGCAGCCGCAGCGTGTCGCGAACGCGGCGATGCGAAGAGCGCGTCCACGATTGAGCGTATCGGCGCGAGTTACGATGGCGACCCGTTTTTCACAGACTCCAAACAGAAATCAGCAGCCGCAGCGACTGCAACGGAATCGGATAGGAAGCAAACTCCATGACGCACTTTCTTCTTCAAGCAGCCGCAAGTACCACCAATGCTCAGGGCGCTGGCACGTCCGCGCTCAAGTTCATCACGGGCGGTGGCGTGATTGGCTACATCATCGTGCTGCTCTCGATTGTGGCACTCGCCTTCGTCATCGTGCATTTCGTGCAGATTCGCGCGTCAGTGCAGATGCCACGAGATCGCATCAACGCAGTGAAGGAGTTGCTTGCGCGCGGGCAGCTTGAACACGCATTGGAGTACGCGCAACTTCCTGCGAACGATTGCTATTTCTTGCGCACGCTCGCACCAGGGCTCAAGCGATTCATCGCTTCTCCGTTTGGCGCGTTCGAAATGAAGAGCGCACTTGAAGAGAGTGGCATCGAGCAGACCGCGCGGCTCTACCGCACGATGGATGTGATCGGCGTGATTGGGTCGGTTGGTCCGCTGCTGGGATTGCTCGGCACCGTGCAAGGCATGATTGGCGCGTTTGAAACCGTCGCGTCGAGCGCGGCGCATGATTCAACGTACTACGAAGCACTCGCCTACAACATCGCGATCGCGCTCATCACGACGTTCCAAGGCTTGGTCGTCGCAATTCCGTGCGTCACCCTCTACAGCTTCTTCCGCAATCGAGTGGATCGACTGGCGGGTGATGCGGCGGTGGAGATGGAAGAAGTTGTTGCGCTCATCGAGAGTTCCAGCAAGAACAAGGTCACGCGCGTTTGAAGTTCTGATCGAGATGCCTGCTCATGCGATTCGCTACTCGCAACAATTCTTTCCGCAGTGCAGTGGTCGACATGACGCCACTGATCGATATCGTCTTTCAGTTGCTGATTTTCTTTCTCGTCACGGGCCAAGCCGCGCAACAAGCACGCACCGAAATGGCATTGCCGAAGGAGCCAGGGCAAGAGGTCCGCACCAATGAACAAGCGGGTGTGGTGCTCAATGTGCTTGCGGATGGCAGCATCGTGGTGAATGAGCATGTGGTGTCGCTCGACCGCATCGGTGAACTTGTCGCGGAGGCAGCTGCGAAGACCGAAGGAGGCGTGACGAAATTGCGCCCACTCGTGCGCGCCGATCGCGAGGCGCGGACAGATCTCATCAACGATGTGCTTGAGCGGCTCTCGCAAGCGGGCATCATTGCGGTGCGCGTTGCGACCGAAGGCGGTGCGAAATGAGATTTCGTCGTGTGAGCAGCGAACGGGATCGCAAGCCCGAGATCAACCTCGCGGCGATGATTGACGCGACATTTTTGCTGCTGAGCTACTTCATCTTCACGCAATCCGCATCGTCGCGCGAGGCGCAACTCGATCCCAATCTCGCCACGCAGCGAGGCAGTGAGCGACGCACGGATCTTGAACCACAGAATGTCGACGTGCTCGAAGAAGGCGGCGTGCGGCTGTATCGCATCGGCGGAGCAACCTACATGGATAAAGCGTCGCTGACGGAAGCGTTGCGCGCACTCAACCCCGAAGACAGCGTCTTTGTACGAGTCCGTGATGGTGTCGACTTTGGATTTGCAGCAACAGCGGTGCAGGCTGCGCATGATGCTGGATACACGAGTGTGACGTACGTTCCGTTTCATTGATTGAGAACCCGATGCGACTTCGCGCCCGATCAACACTTTGCCGACACTTCGCTCTCTGGAGCGTCGCGTTCGTCATGCTCGCAGCACCCGCGCGCGGCGACGAACTCGCCGATTGGCTTGAAGCACACAACCTCGATGGTCTGCTTGCGACGCGGCTCGAGTTGCTCACCAAGGACACGACAGGTGAAGAACTCAAGCGCGTGCGCGAGCGGTTGAGTTCCACCTACGCGCGGCTGCTTGACCTTTCCGCGCGCGGTGCTGAACGAGAAACTTTAGTCGTGCGCGCGGGCGCAGCACTTGGCGAGAATGATGGCGACGCGGCGCGGTGGCTCGATCTCGCGATCGCACGCGCGCACTATCGAACTGCCGCCGAGATTGCGGAGGACATGCGCGCAGCGGTGCGAGGCAAGGCCGACGCGACATCGATCGCGTTGGCGGAACTTGCGCTTGCGCTGCCGGTGCTTGAACGATTGCAGACGCAATCGCTCAAGAGCGCGCGGGATCTTGATCGGCGCATGGATTCGCTGGTTGGATTGACGCAGGATCTCGCGCGCGCGGATATTCAGCGTGCGGAGATGATCGCGACACAGTGTCGATTTCTTCGCGGTTGGGCGCATCTGTACAAAGGTCAGTTGAGCGACACGATCTCCGACGCTGAAACCGCGGCGCAGATTTTTATGGAAATCGCGGGCGCTCGGAATGGCCGCCTCGAACCAGGTGAAGTGTCGCTCGATTTGCGCGGCGAAGAAGCGTTTGCATCAACGATTCTTGGGCTTGGGCTCGCAAAGGCTGAGACGCAAGGTTATGGCGAAGCGACACGATGGTTGAACCTGCTTGAAGTCGCAGGAGCCTATGAAGGGCTGCGGACCAGACTCGATGGTTGGCGTTTGGCGACAGCAGTGCGTGCGAAGGATTGGGCTGCAGCGCGCAAGATCTTGAAGGTACTCGCGACGCAAGACGGCGCCGAAACCGCTTGGTATCGCGTGGCCGCAGCAGGCGGACTTCGTGCAGCGAATGATGATGCCGCAGCACTCACACTCGCGAAGGAAGCGCTCGCGCAACTTGCGACGCGCCGTGAGCTCGCGCAAGTGCGGGACATCGTCGAGCAGTTCAATGGTCGCGGACTCGAAGGCGATGGATTCGTCGCACGCTACGTTGCGTCGCTGACGCAGTACGACGCGGCGCGCGCGACGGATGACGCGCTTGCCGCGGCACGCGATCGAGGTGCGACGGTTGATTCTGCAATGGCGGACAACGCGATGCGTGTGAATCGCGAAGCGCTCAAGGTGCTTGATGCAGCACTCGCTGCGGAGGACGCGGAAAAATATCCCGAGGCTCGCGATGGTTGCAAACTCATGCGCGCGTACAGCCTGCGTGGCGCGCGCGAGTATCGCGCGGCGGCTGCTGCATTCGACGAAGTCGCGACGACGCTGACAGGCGAGCGTGGTGAAAACGCTGCCTGGGCGGCGATTTCTTGTCTAGACGAACTCTCACGCACGATGCAGGGCGCAGAACGCACAGCGCTGGATGCGCAAATCGCGAGTCTGAGCGACGCGTTCTTGCGCCGCTTTCCCGCTTCGATGCGAGTCATTGAACTCTTCGTGCGTCGCGTACAAGCGGATCCATTACCTGACATCGCGGACATCGAGAAACTACTTGCAGTGCCGAGCACCGAGCCTACCTTCGAGGCTTCGCGTCGTGCTGCTCTCGGCGGGCTCTATAGATCTTTCCGCGCTGCGACTATCGCTGCGGATCGCACGGCGCTCGGCCGACGATACATCGGCGTGCTTCCAACCTTGCCTGAGAAGGCGGGCGCGGAAGCGCTCCCTGGCGGAAGTGTTGGCATCGCGCGGCAGGCGCTTGAAGTCGCGCTCGCGCATGAAGTGACGGACACCGCACTTGCGGCGCATCTGCTCGGCGCGATTGATGCGGCGGTGCTCGCTGGTGCGTTTGAACTCTCCGAAGCTCGCGAAGAATTGGCGTACCGACGATTGCAGTTGGCGATCATGCAGAATCAGTGGGAGCTTGTCGAGAGTGGGCTTGCGCAGTTCGAGTTGCCCAACGCCACCGCGATTTGGGCGGATGCTTCGCTGCGTCTTGCATTGCGCGGCGCGGAGATCGCGCGACGCGCGACGGCGAAGGATGATCCGCGACGAAGCGCATTCGTTGGCACAAGTGTGCGTGCCGCAGATGCACTCATCGCTCGCGCGGGTGGTTTGGATGCTGCGGCGAAATCGCCTGCATCGATTGGTTTCCTTCGCACGCTGCTCGATGCACGCAAAGAGATGGTGACTTCGAGTGCTTCACCTGAAGATGCGAAAGCAGGACTCGTCGTTGCGCAAGCGTTGATCGCTGCGGGCAATCGCGAAGCAGGTGTGCTGCAATCGGCGGCATTCTTCGCGGAGAGTTCGGGTCAGTACGAGATTGCGATTGAGCAACTCAAGGGACTCGTGGCGGGTATTCCTTCACGAACCGCGCCTTGGTTTCGCGCGAAGTACGATCTTGCGCGCGTGCTCTTGTTGCTCGATGCCGATCGCAGTCTCGCCGTGCTTGAGCAGCATCGCAAACTGCACCCCGATCTTGGGCCAGGCGAATGGAAGGCGAAGTTTGAGGCGCTCGAAGTCGAAGCACGGGCCAAGAGCACTGCAACAACGGAGGGTTCGACATGAGCCTCACTCCGATTGAACGATTCATTGCAGTGGGCAGCGATCGAAGCGCGCGTGGCATGCTCGGTCTTGCACAGGGTCCGATCACCATCGCTGGAGTGGAAGCAGCGCTCGCGCGTCGCGTCGAGCAAGTACGCAACCACCCGCTCGCGGATTCGCCGGATGCCGGACGCGCAGTGCAGCAACTCGAAAACTTCGCACGCGAAATCGAGTTAGAGATTTCGTTGACGCGCGAACCAAACACGACGCCGATGCATCCGATGGCGAAGCTTCGCATCGAGAGCGCGTCACGCACAAGCGGTGGTGTTCCGCCCACGCGACCGAAGTCTGTTGTCAATGAAGAGAACTTGACGGAGTTTGATCGCGTTGTGCTGACGATCTTGGTTGCGGGCGGCGGATGGAATCCAAAGACAGCAATGCAACTTGCTGCTGTGAGTGCTGAACATGGCGTGAGCAATGAAGGATTGCAGCGCGTTGTTGCGGGACTTGCGAAGTTCATGCGCGAGGGTGGCGCCGCTGCAGTGCGCAGTGATTTTGCGAGCGTCGTCGTTTCGATCGATCAACTGCACGCGCGACAACCGAAGAAATCGAATCGCGCGGAAGTCGTTGTGGACAAGATCGTCGACTCCATCGGTGATGAGATGCGCGGTCGATCTCCTTGGTCTTCAGTGCGACTGGCGGCGTTCTTCGGCATTGGTTCCGTTGCATGCACGCTCGCGATTGTGTGGATGATCGTCAGCGGTGTCGAGAAGGGCAACGACGCGAACACGAATGACGGCGCGCCTCCACCACCCGTCGTCATCGTCGACGATGCATCGACGCAGCGGGAACGCGCCGCTGCACTGCTTGCGCAGAAGTTTGCGCCTCCAGACAACAACATTGAAGCGCTCGCGGCGCCTGCGAAGTACGGCCGTGCGCCAGGATTTGCATCGAGTGCAACGCCTCCGGCGACGGTGCAGTTGGCGAATCAGTGGCCTGAGTATCTGACGGAATTGGATGGGCTCGCGCGCGCATTGAAGACCAATCGCGGTCGACTCTCGGGCGCGCACGCTGCATCGCTTGCGACATGGATGCGAGGCGCGGGAGAATCTTGGGCGGTCTCAGGCGCATTTCGCGCGGAGTTCATCAGTGCGGTGGTGCAAGTCGGTCGCGCGGTGCGCGGCGAAGAGAGCGCGCACACATTCTTGCTCGCGTTGCACGGACTTCCAGACTCGAACCTTCCAACAGAGCCACCGCCGCAATGGAAACGCGTTTGGTTAGAAGCATGTGCCGCGGGTTTGACGGCGGAAATTGTGCGCGATCCTGAAGTCGGTGGAGAGGTCGCGAGTGCAGCGCGTGAATCACTGCGTCGCGATGGTGTGGCGATCCCTGCAGGTAGCGGTGTGGATCGATTTGGCGCAGCCGCGATTGCGAGTTTGACGCGCGCCGTTTCCATGCTTGCGGATGCGACCACGACAGGCACCGGATCTACGACGCTCGATGATTGGTCGCGTTGGCTTGACGCGGTGGATGCTGCGGGAAGCACCGCGAAGTTGCGTGAGTCCGCGCGACTTGCGGCGATCGAGGCAATTCTGCAGAACGTAGCGCCCATCGATTTGCAGAATGCTGCGAGCGATGTGTTGGGTCGACTGATCACCGACATTGATTGGTCGAATCGCGGCGCGTCGGGCGATCAAGCGCGCACTGCATTTGGTTCGTGGTTTGCAACTTCGACGATCGCGCCTACGCGACTCTGGGTGTTCACGAGCATGCTCGATCGCAACCATCGCATCGCGTGGTTCTCGCCGGAGATGGTGCTTCCTGTGGACGCGAATGCATCGCGTCGTGATGCGTCCCTGCAACGCATTCTCGCAGCGTGGCCGAAGGCAGAGCCAGGCGAGCAGGGTGAGAGCCTCGCGTTTGCGGGCAGCACAGTCGAGTTGATGCGATCAACGATTGGAGAGCTTGGCACGCACGCCGCGCGCCCGCAGGATGATGTGGAAGCGCTCGCGATTGCGGATGGCGCGCTTCAACTCGTGCTTGCAGTGCGGCTCTTCGAAGCGGGCAAATCATCAGACGGGGACCGTGCACTCGAAGTTGCGACGGACTGTTTGAAGCTGGAACGGAAAGCACTTGAAGCGCCGTTCTCAGGAGACAGTGGACTGCGGCCATCGGGATTCAATGATGGTGATTGGGCGGCGGAGTTCACGCGCGCTGGTGCCAATGTCGACGACCGAGAGAAACTTATCGCGGCGTTGCGCGCACTGCCTGCAGCGGGCGACCTTGGTCCTCGTGATGCTGAAGTGCTCGCGCGCGAAGCGTTTCAGGGGAATGCCACTGATACACGACGCGGTGCGCAGGGCGCGATCGCGGAGAAGTTTGCGAGTGGTAAGACTGTGTTGCTCGCGGTGCTTGACGTGCTCTCAGAGTCGAAGCCTCGCGAAGAAACTGCTGGGTTTCTCGCCGCACTCTTGAACCGAGAGTTCACAGGTCGAGATTGGATTCCATCTGCGCGAGTTGCGTTGGTCGAGCGCATTCTCTCGCTTGAATCGAGTCGCGAAGCTGCAGTGGATCGGCTCGCGGCGCGCGTTGCCGCGAGCGCGGGAGCATTGACGCTGCGCTACGCGCCGAGCGTTGCGGCATCGGACATTGCGCCGACGCTCGATGGCTCCATCGCCGCGCTTGCGGGCGCGTTGCGTGTGGCGGCGGAGGAGCAGTTCCTCGCCGAACCATTCCCCGCACCACAAGGGGAGCTTGAACGATTGCGTATTGCACGGCGTGGACTCGCCGAGGGTGCGATGCAGCGCGCGGTCGCCGACGCGGCATCGCTGCTTGAGCAAGCAGCGGCAATTGAAGGCGCGCGCCGACCGATTGCGATCCCTGCAATTCGCGAGATTCTCGCGCAGACCGCTCTTGCGCGAAGCACCGCACAAAGCGCGTCGGCGCAACTCGCGCTGACACTGATCGGATTTGCACGCGTGGCGATGGTGAATGTTGAAGCGGAAGCCGTAGCACGAGAGGACGCTGCATGAGAGCATCATTCGCATCCACATCCACATCCATGACATGGACACTCTTGATCGCGTTGTGCGCTCTATGCGCTGTGTGCGACATTGCCAGAGCGCAAGCAACGAGTGCAGCACCGGTGGTTCCCGCAACGCGTCCAACAGCGCGATGGGATGCGCGACTCACAACGCTTGATCCCACCCGACCGTTTGATTATTTTCTCCTTGGCGAGGAAGTTGTGGATGCGGCAACGACCGATGCCGAGCGCCAACTCGCGCGTGAATTGTTCGGGCTCGCGGGTGCACTCGATCGTGATCGATTGGGCAGAAGCGCCGCACTCGCGCGCGCTTCCATCGCAACGACGCCGCTTGAAGCGCGACGCATGCAGGCTGCAGCCGCGCTCCTTGGAGGCGTGCGATATGAACGTCCGGTTGGTGCTGTCGATGCGGCGAAGGCGCTCGCACTTTCTCGCGCGCTCTCGTTCTATCGATTGGGAAAGGGTCCACTCGCGCTCTCGACGTTGCGCGCGGCGGACGCGGAGTCGTTGCTCGAAGACTATGACGGCATGATTCCTGGAGGCAGCGAAGGATTCGTGCGTGAATGCCGCGCGCTGCGTGGCGGCGCTCGTCCCACGCTCGACAACGCCGCATTGCGCCGCATGTTGTTGCTTGAAGCGGCGCTGCTGACACCTTCGCCGCGCGCGGTTTCCATCGATCTTGCGGTCACGAACGGCGCGCCGCTCCTTGAAATCGATGTGTCTGATTTGGGTGCGCTGTTTCGCGTCGATCCCAAGATGGCATCGTGGCGCGATGGTCGATGGAACACGTCACTCTGATGAAGGCATGGCGTCCAGCTTTGGCGCCTCTGGCTCTGTGGTCTTTCTCGACTCTTCCACTTCGCGTTCTTGATTGTGAATGTACGTCCACGCGCGTTCGCGTTGCTCAGCCGTCAACTCACGACTCACTTCAAGTAGCGCACGCACACGATCGAGCGCGGCGACGCGATTGCCTTGCAACTCTTGCACCACTATCGGCGTGAAGATCAACTTCACGCGCTCTTCTTGCGCGGGCGTCAATTCGACAGCGGCGCTGAACTGCGCGAAACTTTCCGCACCTGTCTTCGCTTCCATCTCGAGCGTGTCTTTGAGGATGTCAAGCAGCAGTGCGATGTGAACGCGTCGATCGAGTTCGTCGCCTTCGAGATTCGGCGTCGCCGCTGCGATTTCATCACGCAACGCCTTCTCATACTCCTCCACCATCGCGCGAGCGGTGGCGAGTTGCGCAGCATCAAACGCGCCGGTTTTCTCCAACGCATCGAGCGCGCTTTCGCGATGGATCACGCTGCGTGTGGCGAGATAGCCGCGCAACAAATCGACAGCGGCGCGGACCTTCTCGTGTGGCGGTCCTTGCAGCCGCGTCTCGATGCCTTGCAACGCGACGAGCTTCGCATACGAACGCTTCGCGACCGCGTTGAATTGCACGGTTCGTTCTTGCGCAATCTCCGAGACGATTGCCTTCTGCGCTTCCGTCAATGGAAGGCGCAACATTGCTTCGATGCCAGCTTCGCCCACGATGTGTTCGAAGGCACGATCGAAGTCCTGATGCAGCAACGACGGCGGGGCGGGCACGCTCGCGACTGTTGTCGGACCCGCAAGTAAGTTCGCTGGGTTGGCGTCAACCGGTGGATCGACAGCCATCGCGCATTGCGCGAAAGTCGTCAAGACGCACAGCGAAAAAAGTCGGTGCGAACGCATGTCTTCACAGTAGCGCGCAGTTAGACCTTGGCAAGCGCGCGGTCGAGATCGTTCCAAAGATCTTCCACATGCTCGATGCCCACGCTCAACCGCACGAGCGAATCGCTGATGCCAAGTTGGGTGCGCATCGCTTCAGGCACGCTCGCGTGGGTCATGATCGCGGGATGCTCGATCAAACTCTCCACGCCGCCGAGACTTTCCGCGAGCGCGAACAGATGCACATTCTCGAGGAATCGCCGACTCTCGGCGATTCCGCCCTTGAGGAAGATCGTGATCATGCCACCGAACGCAGGAGCGCCGTCGAGTTGCATCTGCGTCTTCGCGAGCGCGTGCTGCGGATGACTCGCGAGTCCTGGGTAGACAACCTTCGCAACCTTCGGATGCGCTTCGAGTCGTTGCGCGATGGAAAGCGCGCTCGTGCAGTGTCGTTCCATGCGGACATGCAACGTCTTGAGACCGCGAAGTCCGAGGTACGCATCGAACGGACCCATCACGCTGCCGATGGCGTTCTGTAAAAAGCGCAATTGTTCGGCGAGTGGTTTGGATCCAGTCACCAGCGCGCCACCCACAGTGTCGGAATGTCCGCCGACATACTTCGTTGTCGAATGCATGACGATGTCGGCGCCCATGTGCAATGGGCGCGTGAGCATCGGCGTAGCAAATGTATTGTCGACGACAGAAATCGCACCAACGCTTCTCGCAGCAGCGCAGACGGCGCGCAGGTCGACGAGTTTGAGGGTTGGATTCGTCGGAGTTTCGAGCCACACCATCTTCGGTCGATTGCTCGTGATGATTTCGATTGCTTGCGTTGTGTCGCTGAGATCAGCGTGCACCACGTTGTATCCCGCGCTTCGCTTGCGCACGCGATTGAGCAAACGGTTCGTGCCGCCATACACATCATCCATGCAAACGATCGTGTCGCCAGCGTCGCAAAGTTCAAGTGCAGTCGCGATCGCTGCGAGCCCTGACGCGAACGCGAACCCGCCCATCGTGCGCTCTTCTTCTTCCGTGAGGTTGGTGCCTTCCAGCGACGCGAGGCATCGCTCAAACGCAAAGCGCGTCACGTTGTGGCTGCGCGAGTATTCGAAACCTTTGTGCACGCCAGGAGATTCCTGGATGAACGTCGAGCTCGTGAAGATCGGAGGCATGACAGCGCCTGTCGAAGCATCGGGATGCTGACCGCCGTGAATGCAATCCGTCGCAGGATGATGGGAACCAGTTGCCATAAGTAAAACTCAGAGTTGCTTGCGGAGGTAGTTGATGAGATCGATCTTCGTGATGAGGCCGTAGAAATGTTTCGCATCAGTGACGACGGCGACGCGGTCGGCGCGGAAGACGGGGAGCAGATCCTGCACACTTGCGGTGGGCTTGATCGTTTCCACGCGGCTCGACATGAAATCGCGCACAGGGTTCGCAGCACAATCACGATCGCGCACGAGTGCAAGGAGCACATCGCTTTCATCGAGAATGCCAACGACGCGATCGTTCGCGTCCAGCACGGCCATCTGTGAAACGGAATACATGCGCATGCGCTTGATCGCTTGCGCAATCGGCACCTCAGGCGTGAGGCAGAAATCTTCGCGCTCGATGTGACGCCGCGCAATGAGATCGCGAATGTCACCGTAGGTTGGTCGCTGGATGAACCCGTTGTCGACCATCCAGAAATCGTTGAACATCTTCGAGAGATACTTCGCGCCGTTGTCGCAGATCAGCGTGACGACAGTCTTCGGCGTGGTTTGTTCGCGGCAGTACTTCAGCGCCGCAGCGAGCAGCGTGCCCACGCTTGAACCCGCGAGAATGCCTTCAAGACGAAGCAGCTCGCGTGCGACTTCAAAAGATTCCGCATCGGAGATCGCGTACGCCTTGTCGATGAGCGTCATGTCGAGAATCGACGGGATGAAATCTTCGCCGATGCCTTCCACGAGCCATGATCCAGGCGCGACAGTTTTCCCTTCGCACACGAGCGGCGCGAGAATCGAACCCACAGGATCCGCAAGCACAATCTCGCACGCGGGATTGCGTTCTTTGAAGTAGCGACCCATGCCGCTCACCGTGCCACCCGATCCAACGCCCGCGACAAACGCGTCGACGCGACCTTCCAACTGCGCCCAAATTTCTGGCGCCGTCGTTTCGTAATGTGCTTGCACGTTGGCGGGATTCGCGAATTGATTCACGAAGAACGCATCGGGATCCTCGCGCGCGATCCTCTCAGCAATGTCTTGGTAGTACTCGGGATGTCCCTTCGCAACATCCGAACGGGTGAGGATCACCTCTGCACCCATCGCTCGCAGGTGCGAAATTTTTTCGTCGCTCATCTTGTCGGGCATCACAACGGTGAGTCGGTATCCCTTCTGACTCGACACAAGCGCGAGTGCGAGCCCGGTGTTGCCGGCGGTGGCTTCGACGATGCGACCACCAGGGCGCAACTTGCCGGATTGCTCTGCGGCGGCAATCATCGTGACGGCGATTCGGTCCTTGATGGAATTGCCAGGATTGAGGGACTCCATCTTTACGAACAGTCGGCAGGGGCCGATGTCGAATCGCTTGAGTTCGAGCATCGGGGTGTTCCCGATCATCTCGAGGATGTTGCTGAAGACGGGAGCTAGAGAAACAGTCGCGGGCATAGGGCGCGAGTGTACAAAATGCCTTCGTCGACTACTTTGCCGCAGTCCTTAGCAATTCTTGACGCATGACACCCGCCGTTTCCATCGAGATTTCCGCAGCAGACCCGCTCTGCGCGCTGCTTCCGCCGACTTGCGCGGGAGCCGCGACGCATGTCCTCTCGCGCGATGGTGAAGGTCGACTCGAACTTCGTCGCAGTGGCGATGCGCTCGGTCGCGGCATTCGCGTCGACCTTGCAACGATTCTCATTCCATCACTTGGCGCTCTACGAAGGCAACCACTCATCCGCGCGCTTGGTGACGCGACGGATGTTGTCGATTGCACCGCGGGACTACTTGGCGATGCGTGGCTCATCGCAGCCACAGGTCGACGCGTGTTCGCAACCGAGCGCGATCCATGCGTGCATGCGCTCGCCCTCGATGGTCTCGCTCGCGTGCGTGCTTCGAGTGATGCGAAGATGTGCGAGATCGCGTCGCGCATCGAATTGCTCGGATCCGATGCGCCCGATGCTTGCGCGATCTTCGCGTCGAGAGGAGTTTCACCTGAGGTGACCGCAGTCTTCCTTGATCCGATGTTTCCGCCCAAGCGCAAGAAGAGTGCATTACCTCCGAAGGAAATGCAGATTCTCAAAGAGTTGCTCGGAGAAGTGACAGAGGATGCGCGTCTCGCCTCTGAGCATGCGCTGCTCGCAGCGGCGCGTGCACTGCAACCTGCACGCATCGTGGTCAAGCGACCAGAGCACGCGGGCGATTTCGCGCAGTCGCGTCCCTCTTGGTCATTGCACGGCACGCTCGTGCGGTTTGATGTTTACGCAACACACTCGAAAGGTGGCGCGCATGTCTGACGTGTGGATTTACGCGGAAGCACTCGGCGCAATCGGGAGTGATGTTGAGATCGCGGCATCAGAAGCAAAGCACGCGATGGGCGCGCGCCGACTTGGCACGGGCGACAGCGTCACGCTCTTTGATGGCATGGGAACGACTGCGTATGCGACGATTCTCGATGGTCGGTCGCGTCACGGCGAACGCGCGGCGCGTGTCCATGCTGTCGCATCGAACCCACGCCCCGCGCGTCCGTTGACGATCGCATTCGCAGTTCCGAAGGGCGATCGACTTGCGACGCTGCTCGATATGACAACGCAAGCAGGGGTGGACCGACTCATTCCGATCGATTGCGAACGGAGCGTGATACACGAAGCGAAGCTCACGCGGAACGAGCGTTCGCAACGCATTCTTGTCGAAGCGTGCAAGCAATCGAGGCGCGCGTGGATTCCTGAACTCGTTGCAGGTGGTTCGCTCGAAGAGGTCGCAACGCGTGAACACGCGCGTGGTGCGCAGGGCGTGGTCGCGCATCTCTCGTGGGACGCGAAGCCGATGGGCGATGTCTTGCGCGCGATGCTCGCGCAGTCAACTTCCGCAGGAATCACCGTGTGGATTGGGCCTGAGGGAGGATTCACCGAGCGCGAAGTCGCGGCACTCCGCGTGTTCGGCAATTCGATCGTGACACTCTGCGCGCATGTGCTTCGCATCGAAACCGCGGCAGTTGCAGCGGCGTGTGTCTATGCGGATCTGCGACGCTAGATTTCGCGCGCGGAAGAAACTTGTGCGAGCACCGCAGCGATCGCCGCACGCATCGACCGAGGAAGTTCAATCGAAGCATCCCGCGCTTGTGCGCGTGCGATCGCTCGCTCGACGAGCATCGGCTTGGGCAATTTCAATCGCGCCGCGCGCAGCAACGACTCCAACGTGTCATCCACAAGCGCAACATCCTGCTCAAGCGCAATCGCGCGGAGATCCTCGCGGAAGCCTTCATTCCAGAGCGCAAGTTCGAAACTCGCAGCATCGGCGATCGTGATGTGCATGGATGGCTGGCGCCGGTGCAAGTGCTCGCGCGCGCGGTTCGCGTAGTGCGTGCCCGCTTCATCGTGATCTACAAGTACGTGCCAGGGAATGGAGCGCGCGTCCGCGACGCGAATGAGTGGCTCGATGCCGACCGTACCGAAATCGAGCAGGCAGACTCCCGCCTGTTCGAGCGTGGAGTGCTTGCGTAACACGAGTCGTTCCGTTTCACCTTCCACGAACAGAACCGCACGCGGGCTCTCAAAGTCTTGCAGCCAATCTTTCGCGCGCAAGGCTAAATGCGATGCAACACGCTCTGCTTCAGCAGCATTGAGAAAAGCATTTTTCTTCGCGCGTGTCATGTGCAATGCGAGCGAACGCAAGTTTCAACAGCAGTTTCAGCACCAGTTCCAAAACGAATCCGACCCCGCACGAATGCGGGGTCGGAGGTTCGGAGTGGAGCGTAGCGGAGTCGAACCGCTAACCTATGCCTTGCAAAGGCATCGCTCTGCCAATTGAGCTAACGCCCCGAACGGGGCGCGGATCATAGCGGACGAGCCGCGCTTTCGTGTGAGATTACTTTCCTGTATCCGTATCGGTCGCGGTCGGGGTTGTTTCGCCCGTTGCGGTCACCGCAGGAGCGATCGGAGTCGGCGTGGTTTGCGGCATGATTTCCGATCCAGAAATTACGTTGATGGCGCTCGGAAGAAGCGTGTTCAGTCGAAGCGCAGCGTCGTACTCGATCGGTCCCTTGATGCCCACAACCAGTCCGAGCATCGAAGAAAGATCGAACGTTGGAGTCGGCAGGATGTACGCGATCGTTTGCCCGGTCGTGTTGTCCATCAAGCGATAAAGAAGCGGCAGGCGTTCGCCGTCGTAGACGAGCGAAGCATTGAGTCGACCCATCGCGTCGTAGCCCTGACGATTAAGTGCTGCAAGACGAAGATCCGCGATGCCATCGATGCTCGCGTTCGACTTCGACTTCAATCGAGCGAGTTCAAGAATCGACTCCTGTACTTCAATGCGAAGCGCGATTTGCGCAGCGCGCGTTTGCGCGAGATTTGCGCGAATTGGCGTGGTTGCAGCGTCTTCCGCAAACGCGAGGTAACGATCGCGCAGTTGCGTGAGCTCCGCAGATTCCACAGGCGCCTTGCGCAACTTGCCCCAGAGTTTCTCCAAATCTTCGTACGTCGCCGCGCGCGCTTGCGCCGCAGCAAGATGACGCGAAGTGGTTGCATCGAGCGTTGCAGTTGTGACTGGCGCCGTCGTCGTTTCTGTCAGCGTGATTGTTTCAGCGGCTTGCGGAACGATTGCGGTTGGAGCGGAATCGAGCGGACGAGGACCGCTCTGATCAACGATCGGCTCGTCGATTGCTGTTGGCGTCGTTGCAGGCGCAGTTGTCGTCGGAGCGGGCAGTGGACGAGGCGATGGAGTAACCGCGGTCGCAGTCGTACTCTCCGCAGTTGTTGCAGGTCGCAGCGAAGATGCGTTCACCCAGCCTGTTGCTTTTGAAGGCAATTTCACGGCATAAAAGCTGCCGCGCTCGCCTTTCACGACTTCAAGAATCTCAAGAACATCGCCATCGGAAAGTGGCGCGATCATCTTGAAACTCTTTTCAGGGTCACCATTGGCTTCGAAATTTGGCGCGCGCACTTCGCTGCGACCGGTGATCGAAAGCATCGATCCATCATCATTCGCAACTGCAGCTGCGGAGACGGGAACGTATCCAAACCAACCGTTGAATGTTTCACCGCTCAACGAAATGCGAGCCCAACCAAGACTCTCTTCACTCACAAAGAGCACTGCACCCTGCGGAAGTTTTCCGAATGGGTACGCGCTCTCAACGCTCGGGCCTGAACGCACGAGCGTGTCGGCTTGCGTCACGATCGCCGTATAAGGCGCTTTCGTTGGTGCGCTCGTGGACTGCGGGAGTGCGTGTGCATCCGTGCAGACAACGAACAAAGGCGAGGCGCTTGAAAGCGCAAGAATTGCCGAGAGGATCGTCCTGATCTTCATAGGCCGCAGTGTAGTGAGGATTTCAAGCCGCGGCGTCAAGTTTTTTCGCTTCGCAGAGGAGTTTCGTCGCCACATCCGACACCTGATATCGTCCGCATCTCCCCATGAAGTTCCCCTCCGCGACGCCCTCCCAAACCTGTGCATTTGTCCGCGGTCTCGCGACGACCATGCTCGCGACGGTGGCGCTCGTCGGTTGCCAGTCTCCACTCACGACCGCCAGTTCGGAACTGCCAGGCGAGGACCTGAAGCGGGCGGTCAACTCCTCATTTGACGCGCAATTGGCGCAGATTCCCGCAGGCAGCGCTCCCATCATCGGTGCGACCGAGTGCGAGATTGAGACCATGCTCGCGGCTCGCCGAGTCGAACTCGACGCGATCGGTCCGAAGATGAGCGAACTTGGACCGGCGCTTGATGCGTCGATTCCGCTCGACGGGCTGCAAGCGGGCGCGTCGCCCCAAGTCATCCTCTCGCTGAAGACGGCGATTCAAACGGCGGTCGCGAACAACCTCTCCGTTCAAAACGCGCAGCTGCAGAAGGCGGTCACGGACGCGCAGATCGTGCAAGCGGAGGCAGCGTTTGACTGGGTTTTCGGTGCGTCGACGGGATATCAGCGCATCGAGCAGCCTTCGGTCGGGATCATTTTTCCTGGCTTCTCGGGCACGGTCATTCCGTCGGTGACGAATCAGAATGCCCTGCAACTCTCGACGAATTTGCAGAAGCAACTCGAGACGGGCGGATCGTTTTCCGTGGGGCTCACGGAAAATTTCATCGACAATCTCAACACCGAGTACTACACACCAGACCCCGCGTATCAGACCGCGCTTTCGCTCGGTTACACGCAGCCACTCTTGCGCGGCTTCGGCACGGATGTGAATCTCGCGCAGATTCGCGTCGCGCAGAATCAAGATCGCGCGGCGTTTCAAGCATTACGCGCACAACTCTTGAAAGTCGTCAGCGACACAGAGAGCACCTACTGGGCGCTCGTGCAAGCGCGCAACCAGCTCGTCACGGCGCAGTGGCTTGTCGAAGTCGGCACCGAAGTACGCGAAGTGCTCGCGAAGCGTCGGCAGTTTGACGCGACGGTTTCGGAATACGCGAATGCCGTTGCAACTGTTGAGCAACGCAAAGCAACAGTGCTCGATGCCAAGCGCGCGGTGCAGATTGCGTCGAACACGCTGAAGTCACTCATGCATTCGAGTGAACTGCCTGTCGGCGGCGACGTGCTCATCGTGCCGAGCGACTTTCCACTCGCGACGCCATTTCAAGCGGATTTGCGCGCGTCACTGACGACCGCACTCGAATGTTCGCCATCGATTGAGAGTGCGTTGATTGGCATCGACTCGTCGTCGATCGGCGTTGAAGTCGCTGACAACGGACGATTGCCGCAACTCGATCTCGCGACGCAGGTGCAGTGGTTTGGACTCGCGAGCGGATTTGGAAGTTCCATGGGACAGGTCGGCGGCGGTGACTTCGTCGACTACGCCGCGGGTTTGCAATTCAGCCAAGCGATCGGAAATCGCGCAGCGGAAAGCGCGTATCGCCAAGCGCGTCTGCAACGATCGCAGGCGGTGATTCAATATCGCACCGCTGTACAAAACGCTGCGCTCACCGTGAAAAACGCGCTCATCGATTGCGTGAGCTACCGACAACTTGTCGAACAAAATCGACAAACGCGCCTCGCGCAAGCGGAGAACTTGCGTGCGTTGCTTGTCGACGAGCGCACGCTTGCGGCGTTGAGCCCTGAGTTCCTGCAGTTGAAATTCCAAACGCAGAACGCACTCGCGCAGAGCCAAAACATTTTCGTCGGCGCGCTCGCTGCGTATCAAATTTCCGTCGCGCGATTGCACGAAGTGATGGGCGATGGCCTTGCAGTCAATCGCATCGAAGTGCTTGAGTTGCCCGACAACACAACGCGCACCTCTTCGAGCCTCGCGCGTCCATCGACTCGATTGGATCAACCGTAATTGCCGCGCATTGAGTCGCCAACTCCTCAGATGATCCAAGAGGCGGCGCGCCGCTTGAAGGCGGGATTGTGCGTCGCGATGCCGACGGAAACGGTCTACGGACTGTTCTGCGATTCCACGAATGAGAGCGCGCTTGCATCGGTGTACGCGATGAAGGGACGACCCTCCTCGAATCCGCTCATCGCGCATGTGCTTGATGTGGCGATGGCGAAGCGCACGACATTCGGATTCGACGCGCGCGCAGAGAAACTCGCCGCGAAGTTCTGGCCAGGACCACTCGCGATGGTGTTGCCGCGAAGGCCTGAAATTGCAGCAGTTGGTGTGGGTGGACGCGGCACGGTTGCAGTGCGAGTGCCCGCGCATCCTGTGGTGCTTGCTGTGTTGCAAGCATTCGGCGGCGCGCTTTCGGCTCCGAGCGCGAATCGATCAGGAAAAGTTTCACCCACAACCCCGCAACATGTCGCGCACGAGTTCAGTCACATCGAAGACCTCTTGATTCTCGACGGTGGTCCATGCGACATCGGCATCGAGTCGACCGTGCTTGATCTCAGCCGCGCACGACCGATGGTCTTGCGACCTGGCGCGATTGGTGAAGAGGACATCACGCCCTTGATTGGCCCGGTCGTCATGCCGCACCTCACCAAACAAGACGCGAGCCCTGGCACGATGGCGAAGCACTACGCACCGAGTGTCGTGTGCGAAGTTGTACAAAGCAGCGCGCTCGAATCAAAGCTCGCAAAGCACGCCGGTCGCGCAGCAGTCCTCGCATTCGCGAACGACGAAGTCGCAGCCCCACACATCAAGATCGAAATGCCAATCGACGCATACGAATACGCCCAACGATTCTACGCAGCACTGCGAGAAGCAGACGCCTGCGAAGCAACCGCAGTCCTCATCGTCGCGCCCCAAGAACGCAACGGAGTCTGGGTCGCCATTCACGACCGAATCCGCCGCGCAGGCGCGTGATAGTTGAGCGCTCATGCAGGTTTCTCGCCGCAGCGGCGAAAACACTGCAATCGCTTTCGACTCAACCGTCGCGAGTGAATCGCGAACGGTTGAATTCATGCGTGCACTTCAGTCTTTTTGTCCCCTCACCGACTCCGTCGGTAGTTGAGGCTCGACTACGCGCATGGAATCGTGATGTTGTGTTTTTTGGCGCAGTTGCGGGCGAGGTCGTAGCCGGCGTCGGCGTGGCGGAGGACGCCCATGAGTGGGTCGTTTGTGAGGACGCGTTCGATGCGGAGTGCGGCTTCGTCGGTGCCGTCGGCGACGATGACTTGTCCTGCGTGCTGTGAGTAGCCGATGCCGACGCCGCCGCCGTGGTGGAAGCTTGTCCAGCTTGCGCCGGATGCTGTGGAGAGCGCGAAATTGAGGATCGCCCAATCGCTGACGGCGTCTGTTCCATCGAGCATGCCTTCGGTTTCTCGATTTGGACTTGCGACCGATCCGCAATCGAGGTGGTCGCGACCGATCACGATCGGTGCTTTCACTTTCTTCGTGCGCACGAGTTCGTTGAACAGGAGTCCTGCTTTGTGTCGCTCTCCGTATCCAAG
>SIAK01000033.1 GCA_009691805.1 Phycisphaerales bacterium | reverse complement strand
GCTTCGGCGACTTCGAGTTCCGCGGTGCGCTCAGAGAGTGCAGCGTCGAGTTCTGCCATGCGACGCTGTGCATCGATCGCCTTGCCGCGAACATCCTGCAGTTCGCTTGCGAGCGAAGCGGTGATGACTTGGTTTGCCTTGAAGGTCGCATCGAGCGATTCAAGGTGCGCCAGAATCCCCTGCTGCGTTGCTTGCATCGAGGTGAGTTCTGACTCCGCCTTGCGAAGTGCAGCGCTCTTCGTATCGACTTCCTTCTGCGAAATCGCGAGGCGTTCGGATGCCGACTTCGCGTCATCCTCGGCCTTCTGTTGCATCGCAGACTTTGCGTTGCGCTCACTCGCAAGCGCAGAGTCGGACGCAGCGCGGGCAGCGTCAGCGTCGCGATACTTCAGTTCGAAGCGTGAATCGTTGTACGCATTCACAGAGGCGAGCGGGACGATCGCGACAGCGAGGAGGGCGACGATAACGAGCAGGACCTTGGTCAGAATGTGCACGGTGGTGCTCCGCAGACAGCAATGGGGAACGAAAAGTCAAACGCGAGGTTCAAGCAATGCGTTGTGTCGAGGACGACAGGTTCGCAGTGCATTCTTGAAGTCCGATACAGATCGAACGCAAGAGGTGTGGTTTTGTAACGCCCACTCGCTTGAGTGTCAATCGGAGGGCGCGCACGAAGTCCTCCAAACGCGCCTGCACCGAGGAGGTTCATTCCGCGATTCCGACTGGTGACAGGCTTGCCGCACTCGCGCAAAGGCGAACCGTGGAGTTGGAATCCACCCGCAACACATTGAGGTAGTTCATGCTCTCCGCATTGGCAGTTTTGCCGAGAAGTACAGCCGCTTGCGCGCGAACGCGAGGATCCGGATCGCTCACATACGCACGTGCAATGGACACGATTGGCTCGGTCGGAGCGCCGAGCGCGAGCAGCGCCGAGGCTGCAGCAAGGCAAACTTCCGGTGCACGTTTGCGCCCGGCATTGGGCGCAAGAATATTGCGAAGCATCGGCGCGCTGACTTCATCGCGGAGTCGACCGAGCGCTTCACAGGCAACGACAGCGAGTTCTTCTTGCTCTGGCGGAGAGAAGACCGCAGCGCGAATGGAATCAATTTCGCGTGTCTCGCCGAGTCGAACGAGTGCTTCCGCGCCTTGCAGATCCACGAGTCGGATACGAATCGGATTCGCAAGCGCTGAAGCATTGCCGAGCGACGCGCGAATGAGGGGCACGGCGCTCTTGTTGCCTAGCAATCCCAGCACGAGATACGCATTCGCGCGCGCTTCGAGATCTTCGGACGCGGCCATCGCACCCAGTGGACTTGGGTCCACAGTTTCACCAAGCCGTGTGAGCGTGAGAATCGCAGCAGCGCGCACCGAAGCACTCTCATCGGTGAGCAGAGGTTGGACGAGATGCGCAAACTCTTTCAATCGCGTTTCGCCAATCGCCATGCATGCAACGAATCGCACGCCACGATTGGGATCAACAAGTCCTTTCGGCGCGAGCTCACGCAGCAAGGCAGGTTGTCGAATCGAGCCTTCAATCGCATGTGCTCGTGTTTGTGCGTCATCGCTCGCGGCGGCTTCACGAAGGACAGCATCCGCGCGCGCGTGCAGTGCGAGATTTGGCGGAGTAGACGCGCTCGACGATTTCTTGGGCGCGATGTTCTTAGGCGCAGCCGTGTTCGCGGTCGTTGCGGATTGTGACTTCGTGCTCCACGGTTCCGCGCTCTGATGTGGAGTACATCCAGTGAGCAGACTGGCGCAGAGCGTCAGGCAAACAGCCATTGCAGAAAGCGCGCAGTGGTCGAAGATTGGTTCAGATCGAATCTGCTCTTGCATGTTGGTCCGCTTTCCGTAGTCGATGCGCACCGCTCCATGATCGGAAGAACAGCGCTCCGCAGCACAATACGCTACTCCACGAAAGAAGATCCGCGACGCGCGCCGAGAGCGGAACGTCCGTGCGTGGATGCACGGTTGCCAGCAGCGTCCCCGCAACATCCATCGTTCCACGCGGCGCACTGCCGACCACTGCGCGAATCGATCCTGCTGCGTCGATCGACGTGGAATAGCCTGTATTGACGCTGCGCACGACGGGTGTGCGAAACTCGATGGCACGCAATCGCGCGAAATCAAAGTGCTGCGCGCGCGAAGACGCACTCGTTCCAAACCAACCATCGTTGGATGGCGCGACGAGAACATCCGCTTCACGAACGGTGTTCCACGGTGTCCAATCATGATCGCCAAACACCATGCGGCGGAGAACCCAGCCGACGGAGTCTTCAAAGCAAATGGGAGTCGCGATGCGAATCGCGCCCCCGTCCTTCGTTGGAATGGTGAAGCGCGTGTAGGTGCTTCCAGCATCAAGATCGAATGTCATGCCCTCCGCGCCGAGCGCGAGCAGATTGGATTCGAGCCACGGCCACGAACTAATCACGGGCATCGTTTCGCCAAACGGCGTGAGGAAGATTTTGTCGTAGCGTTCATACGGCGCGTCATCTCGCACGAGATACACGCTGTTAAATTGATGATCCCACGCAAATCGCCGCGCGTCGCCCGTGCCTTCAATGCGCAGCCCAACGTACGCAGCACTGCCCACGAGGAGCGGCGTCTTCGTGACTGTGACGAGATCAGCAACCGCAGTCGAGAAACGCGCACCTGGCCAGTACCCGCCTGCGTCGAGCAGCGCGATCGTGTCAGGTTCGAGCCCAAGTCCTGGCAGCATTGTTTCGGGCCACACGACGAGAATTGGCGCATCCCCCGCTGCTCGCGCGTCGCGAAGCCCTTCAAGGGTGAGCGCAATGCTGTGCTTCGTATCCTCGACTTGCGCCGTCGGTGTCCACGCAAGTTTGTTCGATGTTGGAACGCTCGTCTGCACGACAAGAATGCGGCTCGCGTTCGTCGGAGGCTCCTCTGAAAATTGTTGGAAGCGCATCCATCCGTACACGGAAGCGCTGCTCAGCACGCAAGCCGCGAAGCTCAACCCAAGCAGCGCCCCACGGGGGTTCTTCGCGCTCCATGCGTTGCGTGCATCCATCAAACTTCCACCGACAAGTCCCACGATCAATGTGAGCGTTGCCGCGCCAAAGAGATCCGCACACTGCGAGAGCCAGGTACTTTCGATGAGAGGATGCCCTGCGAAAAACCATGGATATCCGCCGCAGACAAGGTCGCCGCGCAGGAATTCACCGCACAACAATCCGAGCGGAAGCACCATCGTTGCACGCAGGACTCGCGCGTGCATGGAGAGATCGAGTGCGCGCAAGAGCAGCGCGACGCATGCCCAGCAGATGCTGAGATACACGACAAATCCAGGCATTCCGAGCGCGCTGACGTCCATCACCCACCACTGCAGGAGCGCGAAGGTTGGCATGTGCGTCAGGCAGACAACGATCGCGCAGCAACGCAAGGATGGTGCAGCGCGCACCGTTGCCAACAGCAACATCGGCCAGAGAAATGTGCACCACCAGAGGGTTGCAGGCGGATAGGAAAGGTAGAGCGCGAGTGCGGCAAGGCTCGACAGCACCACGGTGCGAAGCACACTTCGCACGGGTGCGTCAGCGACCCGCATAATCGATCACGCGGCTGATCTCGCTGCGAAGATCGCGACGATGCACGATGCGATCGACGAATCCGTGTTCGAGGAGAAACTCGCTGGTTTGGAATCCTTCGGGGAGTTCTTGTCGAATCGTCTGTTGAATGACGCGAGGACCTGCAAATCCGATGAGCGCGCGCGGTTCCGCGAGAATTACATCACCGAGCATCGCAAAGCTCGCCGTCACGCCACCTGTCGTTGGATCTGCAAGCACGGAGATGAACAGTCCTCGTGCTTCGTCAAGACGTGCAAGCACTGCGCTCGTCTTCGCCATTTGCATGAGCGAGAAGCCGGACTCTTGCATGCGCGCGCCGCCTGAGCAAGCGACGGTGATAACAGGGAGATCCTGCGCAGTCGCGCGTTCGATCGCGCGCGTGATGCGTTCACCAACTACGGATCCCATCGAGCCACCCAAGAAGGAAAAATCCATCACCGCCAGAGACACACGACGACCCTTGATGAATCCGAAGCCGGAAAGGATCGCATCTGTGTTGCCCGATTTGCGCTGGCTTTCCTTCAGTCGTTGCGGATACGGCTTGTTGTCGACGAATTGCAGTCGATCGACGGGCGTGAGTCCTTCATCGAACGGTTCGAAGGAACCAGGATCGAGAAGTTGCTCGACGCGCTGACGCGCATTGATCCGCAAGTGATGTTGACAGCGAGGGCAGACCCACAGATTTGCTTCGACTGCTTTGCGAAAAAGAGTCTCTGCGCATTCAGGGCATTGCATCCAGATGCCCGCGGGGACACCCTTTTTCTCTGCGAGGTTGGTTGCGGCATCCCATTGCGCCGCGGGTGTGCGAGACATGTCGCTCATAGTAGCGCAGCAGCGCAGAGCATGGCTTACGCGCAACGGATGGCTTACGCGCAACGGATGGCTTACGCGCCGCGCATCTGGCGAATCGGAATCGAATAATCAGGCGCGCCAAACAATGCGGATGCGGAGACGAGCACGTCGCCTCCTGCTTCGCGGCACGCCGCTGCAGTCGCTGGCGAGACACCACCATCGAGCTGGATGCGCGTGATGTCGGGCACGAGCGAACGCAATCGCGTGACCTTCGGCAAGGCACTCGCGAGGAATTTTTGTCCGCTGAAACCAGGATGCACACTCATCACGAGGAGCAACTCGAAATGCGTCAGCACGGATTCGATCGCAGCCGTTGGCGTGTCCGGTTTGATGGCGATGCCTGCAGTCATACCCAACGCATGAATGCGATCAGCAAGCTCGATCGCATCGCCGTTTGCTTCGATGTGAAACGTGATGTGGCTCGCGCCCGCTTTCGCGAAGGGCTCGAGATACGCCGCAGGATCCGTCACCATGAGATGCACGTCGAGCATCGCACCCGGCAGCGCCCGATGCAGGCACTCGCAAATCGCAGGACCCATCGAGAGGTTCGGAACAAAGTGTCCGTCCATCACATCGACGTGGAGCAGGTCTGCGCCAGCGTGCAGCGCGCAACTCGCGTCTTCCGCGAGCTTCGCAAAGTCCGCGGAAAGAATGGACGCAGCAATCAGCGGAACGCGTGGCGCAAAAGTTCGAAAACCCTCTCGCTGCTGTGGTGTCGGTGGTGCGTCGATCATGGGACGGCGGAGTCACCTGCTGGTGCGTCGGTCGAAAGTTTCGCGGTCGCGGATTTCTTCGCGGCCTTGCGGTACATGTCGAGCACGCGGCGGAATTCGGTTTTCTGCGCAGGCGAGCTCGCCATCCATGCTTCTTGCTGCAAGGTGACGGCGCGATCGAGTTCACCCGCGTGATAGACCACTTCAGCAGTGAGCGCAGTGGATGCGGCGTCGTTCGAGGAAAGCACTTGTAATTGCTTCGCGGCCTCAAACGCGAGCGTGTAGTCGCGAACCTTTATCGCGCTGTCGGAGAGAATCAATCGCGCGAGCTCTTCAAGCGTCACGCTATCTTCGCCGTACTTCGTGACGATCTCGGCGCCCCATGTTGCCGCGCCGGTTGGATCGTTCGCGTCCACGAGCATCGTTCGGTACTTCTTCACCGCGATGTCACCGAAAACTGTTTGATCCGTTGCAATGAGAGCGTCGTAGTGCTTCCAGACGTCGCTCCAGTTCTTCACCTTTGCAGCCGTTGCCGCAGCAGCCTTCACCGGTTCTGCTTGGCGGAGCAGCGCTGGGTTGTAGCGACCGCTCACGCATCCGAGGACCACTTCATCAAACTTGGAATCGAGCGGGTTGCCGATCCAAACAATCTTGCTTTCCTTCACAATGAATGCGCACGGAATGCCTGATTGTCCTGCCGCCTTCATCCACGCTTCACTCGTCGCCTTCTCCTTCGAATCGACTCCGACGGGGTAGGACATGGTGCTGCCCTTGCGGTCGAGGAAAGGTCGCACGGTGCCCGTTGGCTCGTCGGAGATGCCGAGGATGACGAGTCCCTTCGATTGATACTTCACGAAGAGTTCATTGAGGTGCGGAATCGAACGCATGCATGGTCCGCACCATGTCGCCCAGAACTCCACGACGATCGTCGCTTTGGGATCGTTGAAGTCGGGCTGCGCGCCCTGCAGCATTTCGAGGGTGAGAGCGGGCGGAGCTGCGCCAACTTTCAAATCTTCCGCTTGCGCGAGCGTGCAGAAGGCGAGTGCAAGAGCGAGAGGAGAGAAGATTCGCGTCATCATGAGTGTTGATCCTGAGCGTGTCACTATAGGGCAGTTCGCGGGCAGATTGATAGTGGGTTCACCCTACTGTCGTTGCACTGTCAATCGCGTCGAGGCAGACAAGATGCTTGCCTTCAAGCACTTCAAGGCTGGCGCCGCCGCCCGTGGACACATGACTGAATTGCGAGGCGAGTCCGAAGTCTTCCATCGCCGCGGCGGTGTCACCACCACCGACGATGGTGATTGCCCCTGTTTTCGTCGCATCAATCGTCGCTTGTGCAACCGCGCGGGTGCCCGCATCAAACGGCGGCATTTCGAATACGCCCATCGGACCGTTCCAAACCACCGTGCGGCTTGCGCGAATAGCAGTGGCGAACTGAACGATTGTCGCGGGTCCAATGTCAAGCCCCATCCAACCATCATCGATGGCGCCGACACAGACCTTGCGCGCGCTCTCGGCGCTGAACGCGGTGGTGCAGAGATGATCGCAGGGAAGCAAAATTTCGCAGCCCTGTTCTGCAGCGCGTGCGAGTAAATCCTTCGATTGCGCGACGAGCGCTTCCTCAACACGCGAGGCGCCGATCGCGATTCCCTTCGCGCGCAGCAGCGTGTACGCCATCGCGCCGCCCACGATGATGCGATCCACTTTCTGCATGAGATTGAGAATCGTCGGAAGTTTGTCGCTGACCTTCGCGCCACCGAGAATCGCGGTGAATGGTCGCTCTGCTCGCGCGATGCGCGTGAGGAGGAACTCGAGTTCTGCGTCGAGCAAATAGCCAGCGCTCGTCAATTTCCCCTGCGCTCGCATGGCGAGTGGAACAGCGTGCATTGACGCGTCGCTGCGATGACTCGTGCCGAATGCATCGTTGACGTAGAAATCGCCGAGGGACGCGAGCGTGTTTGCAAACGTCTCGTCGCCCTTCTTCTCGCCCTTCTCGAAACGAAGATTTTCCAACAGCACAACTCCGCCTGGCTGCAGCGTCAATGCCGCATCCTTCGCCATGTGATCGATGCAACTCACACCCACACACGTCACGCCGCGCGGCGCGAGATTGCCGAGCAGCTCCGCCAGACGCTTCGCAACTGGCTGCACGGAATACGCAGCTTCGAATCCCTTGCCTTCCGGCCGACCAAGATGCGTCATCAAGACAGCGCTTCCACCGCGCTCAAGCACAGAGCGAATGCTCGCGAGGCTTGAGCGAATGCGACGGTCATCGGAAATCACGCCGGCCTCCATCGGCACATTGAAATCCACGCGAATGAGCGCGCGCTTCCCTGTCACAGCAACGTCTTTGAGATGCAGTTTCTTCATACTGCGCAGCAGCATACGGTGCCGATACTGTGCGCTCTCGATGAGCGCGCCCACCCCAACATCCACAATCGGATCGCCTGCGCAACAGACGCGCGGCGTGCTGGTCGTTGCGGGTCCAACGGGCGGTGGAAAAAGCGCGCTCGGGATGGAAATCGCGCGCCGCGTTGGTGGCGTGATCATCAGCGCCGATTCCATGCAGGTGTATCGAGGTCTCGATATCGGGACAGCAAAGCCAACTGCCGCCGAACGAGCGGAGATGCCGCACGAGATTCTCGATGTTGCGGATCCCTACGGAGCAGGATTCTCCGTCGCGGATTGGCTGCGATTGGCGGAAGCATCCGTTGTAGACGCGCACGCGCGAGGACTGCTGCCGATTCTCGTCGGTGGCACGAATCTGTATCTGCGCGCGTTCTTTGAAGGGCTCGACAATGCTCCGCAAGCGGACGCTGCGTTTCGCGCGACACTCGCGGAGGAATCCGATGAAGCGCTGCGTGCGCGACTGCTCGTTGTGGATCCGGCGCGCGCGAATGAAGTGCATCTTCATGATCGACGACGCACGATTCGCGCGCTTGAGATTCATCATCTCACCGGTCAGCCGATGAGTTCGATGGCAACGCAGTGGAGTGAAGGTGCGCCGCGATTTCAACGCGAAGGCGCGCGTCTTGCGTTACTCGATTGGCCGGTCGAATTGATCAACCGTCGCATCAACGCGCGGGTGAAATGCATGATGGCAGATGGATTTCTCGAAGAAGTGCGAACGCTGCTTGCGCATGGCGCGTTGGGTCAACAAGCTGCTGAAGCGGTTGGCTATCGCGAACTCACATCGGTACTGCATCGCACGATGCGTCTTGAAGATGCGTTCGAAGCGATCAAGATTCGAACTCGCCAATACGCCAAGCAGCAGCGCGTCTGGTTGCGACGATTCGAATCGATCGAAGGCGCGTTCAAACTTGACGCCGCCGCGCACGAAACCGCTGCACTCGCCGACCAAGTCTTGGCGCGCTGGCCTACCCTTGCGCGTCGGTCTTGAGTTGTGCTAGAGCCATGGACGCTCGTTCGTCCTATAATCAACAACCTTTTCCCCTCGGCTTGACATTGACTCCCGTTTGCTCTTCTTCTTCCGCCGCACCGCCAACCACCGATAGAGGTTGCTCACCGCTTTCGCCCTGCCGACTCCTCTCTTTAGGACCCACGACCGTCCATGGCTAAGAACCCCGCAAAGAAGACCGCTCCCAAGAGCAAAAAGCCACCCGCCAAGAAAGTCGCCAAGAAGGTTGCGAAGAAGGTTTCTTCCGCGAAATCTGCTCAGGTCGACGCGTTCGACGAGGCGATGGATGCACTCGAGGCGCTCGGAGGCGAAGTCGCAACGCCGAAGAAACGGGCCTCCCCCAGGCTCGCTTCCGACGGCACTGGTCCGACGCTTGTCATTGTGGAAAGCCCTGCGAAAGCCAAGACGATCGAGAAGTATCTCGGCAGTGGTTTCGAAGTCATCGCCAGTAAGGGGCACATCCGCGATCTGCCCGAGCGCGCATCTGCAGCCAAGCGAAAAGCAGACGCGGCCGCTGCGGCAGCCGAGGGCGATGATGACATTGAAGTGATCGTCGAAAAACCGAAGCGCAAGGCCAAGGGCAGTGCGAAAGACTCAGCCGCCGCCCGCAAGATGGATGATGTGCCGGGCGTCAATCTTGAGACGTTTGAAGAGACGTATGAGATCAGCCCGGATCGCAAGACGCTCGTCAAAGAACTGCGCAGCAAAGCGCGGCGCGCCAAAGAAGTGTGGTTCGCAACCGATCTTGATCGCGAGGGCGAAGCCATTTCTTGGCACCTCGCGGAAGTGCTCGACATTGATCCGACGAAAGCCAAGCGCGTTGTGTTCAACGCGATCACGAAGGCGGAGATTCAACGCGCGTTCGAGCATCCGCATCCCATCGATCTCAATAAAGTTGCCGCGCAACGCGCGCGACGCATTCTCGATCGCATCGTGGGCTACAAGCTCTCGCCGATTTTGTGGCGCATCGGACAAGGCGCACGGAGCGCCGGTCGTGTGCAAAGTGTTGCGGTGCGCATCGTCGTTGAGCGCGAGCGCGAGATCCGAAATCACCGCCCCACGGAAGAGTGGAATGTCGTTGTTCGACTCACCCCCGCGCTCACAGATGTTGCGAAGCACGCCGCAGGATTTGCAGATCTTCTCGCGAAGAAAAAGGAGGACGCGAAGGGCCCGACGCAGATTCAACTCGCGAGTTGGTTGCGAGAAAACAGCGCGTTTGAAGCGAAACTGATCGAGGTTGACGGCAAGCCCTTCGAGGCGAAAGCGCTTTCAGAAGAGACCCGCGATCTTCTGCCGATCGCGCAACACGCCGCCGAAGCTGCGGGTCTCACGAGCATCGCACGCGCGACGCACTCCGTGCCGCGTGGCGTTGGTCGCGCGGGCAAAGTGTCGACGATGACAGGCACGCTTGCGCCCGGTGTTCTCTACACCGTGGAGAGCACCGAGACAGCGGAGCGCTCGCAGCGTCCGCGTGGTCCGCTCATTACAAGTTCGCTGCAAATGGCAGCGTCGAGTGAACTCGGCTACACGTCGGATCGCACGATGCGTATCGCGCAGCAGTTGTATGAAGGTGTCGATGTGCCTGGTGAAGGCCGCGTCGGTTTGATCACCTACATGCGTACCGATTCCACGCATCTCTCGGGCGAAGCACTCAGCTCCGTGCGTCGTTACATCGAGAAAAAATTCCCCGCTGCCTATCTGCCGGAGAAGCCCAACTTCTTCGGCAGTTCGAACAAGCAAGCGCAAGAGGCGCACGAAGCGATCCGTCCTACGGATCCGTTCCGCGATCCCAAGCAGATGGCGCACGCGCTCTCGGAAGAACAACGCGATCTCTATGCACTCATCTGGCGCCGCTTCGTTGCGTGTCAGATGCAGGCCGCGCGCTACGACCAAACGACAGTTCGACTGGCTCGCAGCGACAAGAGCACTGGTGCGATCGTGCAAGCATCAGGACGCGTCGAGACGTTTGACGGTTGGACGCGACTGGTGAAGGAAGAAGGCAGCGAAGCTGATGGATCTCGGCTGCCCAAGCTCGAAAAAGGCTTGAAAACAGGCGCTTTCTCCGCATCTTGCACGCAGCGCTTCTCCCCTGCTCCCAACCGTTACACCGAAGCGAGTCTCGTCAAGGAACTTGAATCGCGCGGTATCGGACGACCTTCCACATACGCATCGATCATGAAGACGATCGCGCAGCGAGGCTACGTATCCGTGCAGGGTCGCACGCTGACTGCGACAATGCTCGGTGAGTTCACCACGGACCTGCTCACGCGCATTCTCACGAAGGTGATCGAAGTCGATTACACGAAAGAGATGGAGTTGGAACTCGACAAGATCGAAGAAGGACAACTCGGTCGCGTTCCGATGTTGAAGGCGTTCTGGGAGGAGTTCGCATCGGAATTGCACGAAGGATCCACGAAGCCGCAGCCGGAGTGGCCCGGATCAGAATTCGCTTGTCCAAAGTGCGGGCGACGGATGCGCAAAGTGTTCGGCGGAGGTCGCTACTTCCTCTCCTGCCCTGGCTACCACGACAAGGTGCATCCTTGCGACGGTGCTGTTCGACTCGATGATGCATGGCGCCCAGTCGCGCCAGAAGAAGTGGATCTCATCTGCCCTGCCGATGGCAAGCCGATGGTGTTGCGTTCAGGTCGCTTCGGAAAATTCGTAGCAGCCGCGACGTACCCTGAGGTGAAGTTCATCATCAACATCGACAAGAAGGGTGGCATTCGACTGCCCTCCGCTCCTCCACTCTTGACAGATGTGGAATGCTCCAAGTGCAAAAAACCCTGCAATCTCCGCACTGGAAAGCGTGGACCTTGGCTTGGATGTTCGGGATTCCCGAAGTGTCGCGGTCGTGGAGAACTCAAGAAACTCGATCCCGCGCATCTTCAGCGCTTGCTTGACGAACTCGCCATGCACGATGCTGCGCAGACGAAGTTTTCGCTTGTGCGCAAAGATGGGAAGGCCGTCCCCGAGGGGACTCCGATTACAGACCTTATGATTGCGGGTGCTGCGCTTACACTCAAAGTGCATCCAGACGCGATCGCGTAACGGACTTTGTATTGGCTCACCATGGATTCGACATCGACCTCCTCCACTGACCTTCGCGGCGAGACACTGAAACAAGCGGGATTAGGTGATGCGATGGAAGGTGTCCAACGCGCCGTCGGTGATTTGGCATCGGCATGTGCGAGCCGTGCAACGCGCGCCGCGGAGTTCCAAGAACACACCGCGCGCGATGCGGAAGCAGAACGCGTGCGGCATCAACGCGCAGCCGCAGCAGCAGTCCAAGGTCGCACCGATGGCGCGAACGCTGCGATTTCGAAAGCAGCGCGTGCAGTGGAGAGTGCAGAAGAGCGCTACTCGGCTCGCACCGCGCGATTGACCGAGGAGTATCCCAACGCAAAGAACGCGATTGCGGATGAAGCGGAAACACTTTCCGCATCGACCAAAGAGAAACTAGATTCTGCGCTCTTGCTCGCAGAACAGGTCTACGAGATTGCCGAGCATGAAGCGATCAAGTGTGTGAAGGATTTGCGAGATAGCCTGTCCGCAACCAATTCGACGCTGCACGGACTTCGCAAAGAAGCGCTTGAGTTTGTGCGAGCGTGCCGACTCGCAGTGCCGCATGAGGATGATCCGAGCGCTGAAGAGATCGCGCATGCGATTGAGTTTCCGCAATCTGCATTGATGCTCCGTTTGAGCGCAGCCCAACAGCATCTGCACTCGCTGCACGAAACAAAGACCGCGCGTTTGATTTCTGGCCGAGCGCCGATCGTGGTCGCCGTCTTGCTTGTACTTCTTGGTTTATTCGGCGGTGGCGCGACGAAACAGTTTGCGGATGAAGGTTGGGATACGAATATGGCGATTGGCGGAGGCAGCATGTTCGCCCTCTGCGTGATTGCGATTCTCGTGTTGCGCGCAAAGAGCGCGAAGGCACTGCGCGCGGTGTGGGCGCCATTAGGGGCGGATCTCATTATTGCGTTCGCTGCAGCGGAAAAGGCAGTCGCCGACGCAAACGCACAGCGCGTGTTGAAACTGGCGGAGGCCAAGAGTCTTCAAGCGATTGAAGAAGTGGAAGCGCGCGAGAAGTACCTTCCGCGATTGCTTGACATCGAAACGCGCAAGATCGAAAAACTCGCCACACTCGAAGCACAAGTGCATGAGAAACGCGGTGCGATCGAAGCGGAGCGCGTGCGTGCACTGCAGGAAGCGAGCGAGCATCGCGCAAGCGATCTTTCCAGCAGCATCACGCTTTCGGATGCGGCAGATCTGCTTGAGCGCGAAACGAGTGCGGCGCAGAATGCGCATCTTGCGGCAACGCGTGCATCAAGTTCCTTGAGTATTCGTGAGCGTTGGATGGGTGAAGCTACTCGCACGATGGGCTTGCTCGATGCCGCGAGCAATCTTGATCTGATCGCATCGCCGACCTGGCAGAAGTTTGACTTTGCGAATCCGCCGTTTGCGACACAGACGGCGCCGTGGTTTCGCTTTGGTCAATTGCAATTGAACGCACAAGCGCTGCAGGGCGGCGTGCCTGAAACGGGCGAGTTTGCGCTTGAACGCGAAACATCGGTTGTTTGGTCACTGCCTGCGGCACTCTCCATTCCGTCGCACGGAAATGTGCTTTTCGTCGCTTCTCCCGATCAACGCGTGCAAGCACTCGGCGCGGTGCAGTCGCTTGTCACACGCATTCTGCTCTGCGTTCCTCCAAGCAAGGCGCGATTCACCTTCATTGATCCTGTCGCGTTGGGTGAAAGTTTCGCACTCTTCATGCATCTTGCGGACGAGTTTGAGCCGCTCGTGGGTGAACGCATCTGGACGGAGCCGCGCGCGATTGAACAACGCCTTGCGGATCTCGCGGAGCACATGGAGACGGTCATTCAGAAGTACTTGCGCAACGAGTACGAATCGATCGACGCGTACAACATCACCGCAGGTGAAATCGCGGAACCGTATCGGTTCCTTGTCGTCGCAGATTTTCCGCATGCGTTCAGCGATCAAGCAGCAAAGCGACTCGCGAGCATTCTTCGCTCAGGACTCCGCTGTGGTGTGCAGACGATTCTCATCCGCGATCCTCGCGAACCGCTTCCCGAAGGCATCAAGGAAGAAGATCTCGCGCAAGCGTGTCAGATCGTGCAGTATCAATCGAAGACCGCACCGCATGGATGGACATTGCAGCATGGTGCGCTCTCGGAACTCGCGCTGACGCTCGATACCCCTGCGCCGGATGCGAAGATGATTCCGTTGCTCGGCAAACTGGCCGCGAGCGCGCGTTCGCAGTCGCGGGTGGAAGTTCCGTTCGACGCCATCGCACCAAAAGACCCTGCATTCTGGAGTCTTTCGAGCGCACAGAGTTTGCGCGTGCCACTCGGTCGCACCGGCGCCACACGCATTCAACAACTGGTGTTGGGTGAAGGCACAAGTCAGCACGCACTCGTGGCAGGCAAGACTGGTTCGGGAAAGAGTTCGTTGATGCACACGGTGATTACCGGCATCGCGACGTGGTACTCGCCTGACGAAGTGGAACTCTGGCTTGTCGACTTCAAGAAGGGTGTCGAGTTCAAGACCTACGCCGAGCATGGCTTGCCGCATGCGCGCGCGGTCGCGATTGAGAGCGATCGCGAGTTCGGTCTCAGCATCCTCGAAGGACTCGATGCGGAACTCACCCGCCGCGGCGAACTCTTCCGCGAGGCAAGCGTGCAAGACATTGCGAGTTACCGCAAAGTGCGTCCGACCGCGAGGCTGCCGCGCGTCTTGCTGCTCATTGATGAGTTTCAAGAGTTCTTCTTGGAAGATGATCGCATCTCGCAGAATGCAGCGCAGCTCCTCGATCGGCTCGTGCGTCAAGGTCGCGCGTTCGGAATGCACGCGCTGCTTGGTTCACAGACGCTCGGTGGCGCATTCACGCTTGCGCGCGCGACGATGGGACAGATGGGCGTGCGCATCGCTCTGCAGTGCAACGAAGCAGATTCGCAACTGATTCTTTCGGACGAAAATGTCGCCGCGCGATTGCTCGAGCGTCCTGGTGAAGCGATCTACAACGACGCAGGTGGTCGTGTCGAAGGCAACTGTCCGTTCCAAGTTGCTTGGCTTCCCGATGCAGTGCGCGACCGTTGGCTTAGTGCGGTCAAACAGCACGCGGGCACTCGATATGACGCGCTTCCTCGCATCATTTTCGAAGGTGACGCGAAGCCTGATGCAACGCTCCACCCCCACTTCACGGGCGCTGCTGTTGAACCGCGCGGCGCGTTGCGCTTGTGGCTCGGCGAAGCGGTTGCGATCAAGCCTCCGACCTGCGTACGGTTGCAACGCTCGAGCGGCGCGAATCTCGCAGTGCTCGCATCGCGTGATGATCAAGCGCTCACCACGAGTGCGAGTGTCTTGCTTTCGATTGCGAAGGAAGCGCCAGGCGCACGCGTGATTCTGCTCGATGGAACACCTGCGGATGCGCCCGAAGCGGGCACACTGGAATCCATCGCGCGCAAGCTTGGTCTTGCGATTGAAGTTCTCGGCTATCGCGCGATCGATGAAGCATTCCTTGCGCTCGCGAAGGAAGTGCAATCGCGCGGTGACAGTTCGAAAGCACCGCCGATCTTTCTGCACATCCATGGAATCCAGCGATTCCGTCCACTGCGTCGCGCGGAAGATGATTTCAGTTTCTCCTCATCCGAAGGTCCGCCAACGCCTGAAAAGTTGCTGCTTGGCATCGTGCGCGAAGGACCGCGCGCGGGTGTGCACACGATTGTCGTTGCGGACAATCTCGCATCCTTCGGTCGTGCGTTTGATCGCAATGGACAACGTGAGTTCGATTGGAAAGCGATGTATCAATTGAGCGCGACAGATTCAAGCGCGCTCATTGATTCACCTGCAGCAAGTCGACTCGGCACCAATCGCGGCATCCTGCACAGCGAAGAACTCGGCGTCACTGAAAAGTTCCGGCCGTACGCGATGTGGGATCCAAAGGGATCCTGACGCATCAGGTTTCGGAGAGAGGCGCGTCGACAAGTGCGAAGGTTTCACGCAGTCGCTTGAGACTGGTTCCCTTTCCAACCACGAGTCGAGGAGCGAAGATTTGTGCTTCATAGAGTTGCAGTAGGCGCTCGGCCTGCTCGAGCATTGCGGGCGATTTTCCAGCGTTTTTCCAGCCCGAAAGCTGCGCGCGGAAGGGCTGCACTTCTTGCTCGCGCAGGAGATCCTGTTGAGGACTTCCATCGCGCAACCGTTCCACGCGTGTGGCGAGCACAGCGATTTCCGACTGCGCATGCTCGAACGCATTCGTGGAAACTGCACCGAGGATCGACGCAGCCTGCATCGCATCAAAGCGTGTGCGGATTGCAAGCTTGGATCCAAGCATTGCAGTCGGGTGATCAAGCCCGATCCACGCAACGATTGCGGCGCAGTTGCGCACGTAACCACTGATCGCGCTCCACTCCGCTGCGGTTGCTGCGTGCATCTGCTTGGAGAATGCTTCAACGCACTTCTCGAAACTCTCCGCATCGCGCGGCAGTGCAATGCTCTCACCCGCTCGTGCAAGCCACGCCGTTGCGATGCGCATGAGTGCTGCGTTTTCGAGGGGCTCTTTGCATTTCAATGTTTGCCAGAGTTTGTCGAGTGCGACGAAGTCCTGCGCGAACTGCACGTGATGGAGTAACCCATCGCGGCATCGATCGGCGAAGAGTCGCGCAAGCGCATGCAGATGCAGCTCGTTCGCGCTGCCTTGCGTGATGCACACGCGCTGCATCAGGATGCGTTTGCCTTCACGCAGTTCACTCGAGAGCGCAAAGTACCCGCGAATCTCCATCCCACTCGCTCGGTATTGCACGTCGATCGGCATGCCTTCGTCCGGCAGACCATTCGGCAATTCGCGCTCGAGCGCGAGTTTGGGATTGACCGCGTCGACAGGCGCGCGACTCGGAAGTTTCTTCATGCGCGCTCGCAGCGCGTCGAGATCGCGACCTGTCCCGAGCACGGTTGCATCTTCAGCACGCACTTCAAATCGCATGCAGAGATGCGGCGGAATCTTCGAGAGATCGAAGTCTTCCGCGCGAATCTCACACTGCGCGAGGCGCGTGAGATGCGCGGCGAGCACAGTGCGGAGCGCTCCCCTGCCAAACTTCAACGCTTCAGCAGCGCCAGCGGCAACTTCCGCAAGCGGAAAGAGTCGCACCCGCAATCCCTTGGGCAGCGCGTGGATGAGCGCGTCAACCTTCTCGAGCAACATTCCTTCGACGAGCCACTCCAGCGGCTGCTGTGGAAGATGCGCGAGCGCTTCGAGCGGCATCGCGACAGTCACACCATCGCGTTCGCTGAGTGGTTCGTGCGCGTAGAAAAGTGGCAACGTGAACCCTCCGATTTTCATCGAGGGCGGGAACATCTTGGGATCCGGTCGGGTGGCACTCTCGCGCACGAGATCTGCTTCGCGCATCTCAAGCAACGTTGGCTGTGTGCGCTCGGTTTCTCGGCGCCAATGCTCAAACGTCGGCGTCGCATGAATGTGCGCAGGCACGAGAGCGTCGTAGAAACGGTACGCGCCTTCGTCTTCCACGAGAAGTCCGCGTCGCCGCCCGCGCACTTCTTCTTCCTCGAGCGAAAGGCGCAACGCGGCGTTTTTTTTGAGGAATGTGCCCTTTGTGCGCACCTCGCCTGCGACGAGTGCTTCGTGCAAGAAGATGTCGCGCGCACCAGCGGGATCGATCGGTCCCCAGGGCACGCGACGCTTCGCACAGATCACGAGCGAGCCGAGTTTCACGCGTTCCCATGCTGCGACTTGTCCGCTCTCTTTGAGCCAGTGCGGTTCGAACGCGACCTTCGTGCAGAGTTTCGGCACGGATCGTTCAATCCACTCGGGCGCAATCTTTGCGACGATGCGTCCGTACATGCGCGAGGTCTCGACAATTTCCGCCACCACAATCCAACGCGGCGACTTGCGTGCGAGCGCGCTCGAAGGATGGAGAAAAAACGACTGACCAGTTGCGGCGTGGTACTGACTTTTCTCTCCAAGTGCGGCAATTTGCAGCGCGAAGCCAGAGAGAATTGCGCGGTGGACTCGCGCCGCATCCGTCTCGCTCGCAGGTTCGCCAAAATTCACCTTGAAGCGTTCGACGAAGATGTCACGAATCTGCGCGAGCGTGTCCTGCCACTCTCGCATGCGGACGAACGAGAGTCGTTGCTTCTCGCACCAACGCCTTGTGGCACTACTGCCAAGTTCCGCGGTCTCGGTGCGATAGATGCTCCAGAGTTTGAGGAAAGACATGAAGTCGCTGTTCTCATCTTTGAAGCGCAAGTGCGCGAGATCCGCTGCGTCGCGATCCTCCGCACTGCGTATGCGCGGATCTTGCACAGCGAGCGCGGCGGTGATGACTGCAACTTCCGCTTGCACGTGTTCATTCCCACCTGCAAGCACGATGCGCGCGAGCCGTGGATCGAGCGGAATCTCCGCCATTTGCCGGCCGAGCGCGGTGATCTTGCCGCGTACGCCATGTTGATCGGGATCCATCGCGTCAAGTTCAACCAGCGTCTGCCGCGCTTCGGCGACGAGCTTCTGCGAAGGTGGATCGACGAACGGAAACTCCTCGCATCGTCCAAGTGCAAGCGCCTCCATCTGCAAGAGCACGCTTGCGAGGTTCGTCCGTTGAATTTCAGGCGGCGTGAATGCAGGGCGTGCGGCGAATTCTTCCGCGCTCGTCAATCGAATTGCAATGCCCGCTTCGAGTCGCCCTGCACGACCAGCACGCTGGCGCGCGCTCGCTTGCGAAATGCGTTCGACAGGCAACCGTTGCACACGGGATTTCGGCGAGTACCGACTGATGCGGGCGAATCCTGGATCAATCACCGCGTGAATGCGCGGCACGGTGAGTGAAGTTTCCGCAACATTCGTCGTGAGAATGATGCGTCGCGCAGCCGCGGGATGGAAGATGCGTTCCTGTTCTTCAATCGCTTGACGCGCGAACAGCATGTGAATCTCGCTGCCATCGCGAAGGCGATGTTGCAAAAAATCGGCGCACTCGCGAATCGGTCGCTCGCCTGAGAGAAACACCAAGATGTCACCGCGCGTCTTTTCTTCGAGCGCGTGCGCGGCGTCGACTTCTTCGACTGCGGAAGCGATCGCCTCGAGCATGCGTGGATCTTCTTCATCGAGTTCAGGCTCACTCGTCTCCGTGATCGCGAGACTGCGATAGCGAACATCGATCGGAAACAGTCGTCCTGGCACCTCGATCACCCGCGCACCGAACGCAGCAAAGTGCTCCGCGAGCCTGCCCGTATCGATCGTCGCGCTCGTCAGAATGACCTTCAATTCAGGTCTTCGCGAGAGCATGCGGGTGAGCGCACCCAAGAGGAAATCAATGTTGAGGCTGCGTTCGTGCGCTTCATCGACGATGATCGCGGAGTACGCGCGCAGCAGCGGATCGCGCCGCATTTCCGCGAGGAGCATGCCATCGGTCATCACGGACAGCAGCGTGTCGCGACCAGTCTCATCACCAAATCGCACCTTGCAACCGATGATTGCGCCAGCATCGCGACCAACCCGCGCGCCGAGTTCTTCCGCAACGCGTCGTGCAACGCTGCGCGCTGCAAGCCGTCGCGGTTGCGTGTGCGCGATGCGCGCCGTATCGCCGTACCCCATCGCGAGCAGCAACTTCGGCAACTGCGTCGATTTCCCTGAGCCCGTTTCACCTGCGACGATCACGACCGACGCAGCTTCAATCGTTGCGCGAATCTCCTCAATCGCTGCACTCACAGGGAGCGCAGCGGGAAACTGCGGTTGCGGACGCAAGGCAACGCGCCGCTCGACTTCTCGACTTGATCGCGTAAGCAATCGTTCAAGATGTTCAAGATCGCGGACCAGTGTTGCTTGCGCGGCGTCATCGATGGGCGCGCAAGCATGGATTGCATCGCGACGGCGCTCGAGCGAACGAAGACTTCCGCCAAGCCGCGGACGATCTGTCGAGAGGGATCGCTCAACAAGCGCTTGAAGATGATCGAACTCGCAATGCATCGGAAAGCGACGATGGTAGAGGGAACCGGATCGTCGCCTCGCTACACTGTGCGCGTCGGGCGTTTAGCTCAGCGGTAGAGCGTCGCTTTTACATAGCGATGGTCGCAGGTTCGATCCCTGTAGCGCCCATTTTGTAGCCATGAACGGAGCGCGCAGTCATCGCGCGTAGTTTGCGCTTAAGTCGAGCGCGTCCTTCGCTTGCTGCGGGGGGTGGGGTTACACTAGACCCTATGCCTTGCGCCCCCGCTTGTCGGGAAATTCACTTCACGCTGACGCGCATCCTTTCGTGGAAGCGCGTCGTCATTGCGACGTTACTCGGCGCGACGTGCCTGTTGAGCGGCTGTGAAATCATCGAGAAAGTTCCTGCGAAACCGAAGAACGAGCGTGCGACTTCGTCGGGCATCACGCTTGACGTCGATCCGATTATGCGCGGCACAGTGGGCGCCGAAGCGATCATGGTGGGCATCAGTCCCACCGTCGTGCGCGGCTACGGCATCGTCGTTGGACTCAAGGGTACGGGCGGTCGATTGATGCCTGCCGAAGTGCGCGCGTCGTTGCTGCAAGAGATTGCGCGTCGCGGTGTCGCGGATGCGTTGCGCGCAGAGCTTGGCATGTCGCCCGAGCAGTTCCTCAATAGCGATGACACTGCAATCGTCGTTGTTGAAGGCGTGGTTCCGCCAGGTGCACCGAAAGGCTCGAAGTTTGATCTTCGAGTAAGCGCGCTGCCTGGCACAGATTCCACGAGCCTCGAAGGCGGCCGACTCTACAGCTGCGATCTCCATCCTGGTCCGCTGCTCATCGGAAGTCGGCAAGCAGGCATCATCGCTTCCGCGAGCGGCAACGTCTTCATCAATCCGTTTATCGAACCAGGTGCGACCGCGCGCGACACAGTGAACCGACTCGTTGGTCGCATTCTGGATGGTGGCATCGCGACCAAAGATATTCCGGTGAAGCTGCGACTCGTGAATTCGAGCACTTCGCGCGCGCGCACGATTCAGAGCGCGCTGAACTCTGTCTTTCCTCGCGAACCACATCAAGGTCGAGAGACTGCGCACGGCGAAAACGCCGATTCAATCGCGATCACGATTCCTCCGAGTTATCGCAAGCGAACCGAAGAGTTCTTGCAATTGCTTCGTCACGCGTCGCTTGATATCAGCGCACCTGAAGCGAATGCTCTTGCCGTGCGCCGCGCGCTCGTTGCAAATCCTGGTTCAGCGGCGGATGCGTGCTGGCGCTTCAAGGCGATCGGCAAGCGCGCCCTTCCCGTGATTCAGGATCTCTACGATTATCCCGAGGAAGCGCCGCGTTTGGCTGCACTCGAAGCGGGCGCGTACCTCGATGATCCAACGACTGCGGACGCGTTGCTCTCCATGGCGAACGACGCGCAGATGACGAGTCGATTGTCAGCGATCGAGTTGTTGCGCAAACTCGGCTCGAATCCTCGGATTGATCTTGCGCTGCGGGTCTTGCTCGACGACAAAGAACCTGACGTGCGACTCGCGTCGTATGAGACGCTCGTGGCGCGCAAGGATCCGTCCATCGGTCGCATGTCGATTGATGGAAAGTTTGAAGTGGACCTCGTGCCCAGTTCGCAACCGATGTTGTATGTCTCGCAGTCGGGAAAGCCGAAGATTGCGGTGTTTGGCGAAGGGATTGCAATCGAGCGCCCGATCACCCTGCTCGCGTGGAGCGATCGACTGATCGTTCGGGGCGACATTGATGAGGACAAGCTGACCGTTGCGTATCGTTACGCGCCAGGTGCCGCACAAGAAGTGCAGCAAGTCCCGCCACAACTTTCAGAATTCATTCCGTTTCTCGGACACAAAACTTCGGTCGAACGGCCATTTCCCGGACTTGGTTTGACCTACGGCGAGACGGTCGGCGCGCTTCATTTGCTCTGGCGATCAGGCTATTTGAAGACCGATTTCAAAGCGGAGCAAGATCGCGTTTTGGCTGCAATTCTGCGGAATCAACGCGAAGATGAACTCGACGATCGACCCGAACTTGAGCCTGACGTGATCGAGCCAGCGCGGGCTGCGGATGGGACGACAGCCGACGGGAGCCCGAGCGACCTCGCGTCGATTCCTTCTCCCACAGAATCGCCTGAACCAGTTGCATCACCGCTCGTACCACGCGATACTGTCCCTCGCTAATACTCAGCCCTCGGCGCGTTGTCGAAGGCGAGCAGCAGCAAAGTTGTTCTGGAATGGATCTCGCGGAGCGATGATCCGTGGAAGCGCGTCTCTTTGAGTGCTGCCACATCCACGACAGGAGGTCGTGAACTCGATGCGTCTTGCAAAGTTGACTGTCAGTGGCTTCAAGAGCTTTGCTGACCAAACCGAGTTTCGATTCGACGCGCCGATCACCGGCATCGTCGGCCCCAATGGTTGCGGTAAATCCAACGTCGTCGATGCGATCAAGTGGGTGCTTGGTGAACGCAGCGCGAAAAGTTTGCGCGGCGGCGCGATGCTCGATGTGATTTTCGCGGGCAGTGCTTCGCGCAAACCTGCAGGCATGGCGACCGTCACACTCACGTTTGACAATCCCGTGCTCGAGCGCGCTCTCGAACGCGCGCCTGTCGACGCGGAGTTGCCCATGTTGGAGGAACGCGATGCGGATGTTGACGTTGTCGACGAGAACGCAGCGGAGAGTGTTGTCGATCGTGAACGGGTGAAGCACCGAGGCCTCGCGATTGATAGCGAAGTGGTCGAAGTCACGCGGCGATTGACCGCCGATGGCAAGAGCGATTACATCATCAACGGTCGCAAGGCGCGTTTGAAAGACATTCGCGATCTCTTTCTCGATACCGGCATTGGCAACGATGCGTATTCGATCATTGAGCAAGGCAAAGTCGAAGCGATGCTTGTCGCGAGTCCTGCGGAACGCCGTTCGATTCTCGAAGAAGCCGCGGGTGTCGCGCGCTTCCGAGTGCGCAAGATTGAAGCAACGCGCAAACTCGATGCTGCCGAACGCAATCTCGTGCAGCTGCGCGAACAACTCGCGAATACCGAACGCCGACTGCGGATCGTCCGTGGACAAGCGGAGAAGGCTCGACGATTTCAAGAGTTTGACACGCGCCGCAAAGAACTGAAGCGCGCACTGTCGCTCGAGCAGTACCACGAGTTGCTCGAACGGCTCAAGGGTCTCACGAGTGAGCTCGCAAAGATTGAAGAAGAAAAGCGCACGCTCACGATGGCGCTCGCAGAGGCAGAATCGCAGCGCCAAGACGCAGAGATCGCGCGCGGCGAGATTCAGCAATCCATCCACGCCCTCGAACAGCGACGCCTTGAACTCGTTGCCACGAGCGCACAGGCGCGGCAGCGCAGTGATTTCGCGCGACGCACGCTCAGCGATGCGCGCACCGCACTCGAAGAAGAACGCGCGCGACTTGCGACGATGACGTTGGAAAGCGCGCGGCTCCAAGAAGCGGTCGTGCACGCCGATGCACAACTGGCGGAAGCCACCGAAGCGGCGAAAGTTTCCGATGCGGATGCGCACGTTGCAGGCGAACGACGGCGTGCGGCAGAGCAAGCGGCGCTGCTCGCGGATCAGGCGTACACGCGCGCGAATGAAGCAGCGCTTCGACTCGATCGTGAACGCGGTCAATTCTCATCGCGACTCGCAGGCATCGAAGCGCGCGAGCGGTCGCTGCATGAAGAGTTCCTGCGTCTCGAAGCGCGACTCGAACCATTCGCGCAAGAACTCGACACCTCCCGCGCGCAACGATTGCAATTTGTCGTGCGTGGCACGGTCGCGCAAGATGAGATCACGCTTGTTGCAGGTGAACTCGAGCATCGCACCAGCGTTGCCTCGACGCTCAGCGTGTCACATGCAGGAAAACTCCGTGAACTCGCGCAACTTCGCGACGAGCGCACTGCTGTTGAATCGCGCCGACGCGTGCTCGATGAAATGCTCAAGGCGCACGAAGGCCTTGGCACTGCTGTGCGGACTGCGCTTGCCGACCGCACCCGCTTTGGTGCGGTGTTGGGCGTGCTTTCGGACATGGTGGAGGCAAGCCGCGCGGATGCAGAGATTGTCGAAGCCGCGCTTGGCGATTACCTCGAATTGCTCGTGCTCGAAGATCCAAGCGCACTTGCTGCTTGCGTCGAACACGCACGCAGCGTGAAGGGGCGACTCGCGTTCATCGTGCATCAGCCGCTCGCGCAACGCAAGAGCCTCGGCAGTGCAGCGCATGTGCCGAGCATCGCTGGCGCAACTCCCCTCCTGCAGTTCCTTCGCGTGCAACCCGCTGCACGGACCATTGTCGAACGCTTGTGCGCGCACACGTTCGTCGTGGATGATCCGACGCAAGCGCTTGCACTCGCATCGGGAGCGCTCGCAGGTTGCCGCATCGTCACGCGTACTGGACTTGTCATCGATGATCAAGGTCGTTGCATCGCGAATGCGACCGCTCGCACAGAAGGCGCTGTCGGCGTCCTTGCGCGTCGTGCGGAACTGACCGAACTGACGGCGCGCAGTCGCGATCTTTCGCGCACGCTGAGCGCGCACGAAGAGGAAGCGCTGCAACTGGAGATCGAATCCAAGCAGGCGCAAGATGAAGCGAAGGCGCTTTCGCTTCGCTTGCAAGAAGCGCGCCGCGCGCTCTTGGAAACGCAGCACTCGACGGAACGCCTCGACGGCATGATTCGTCGTATCGAGCGCGATCGAGAATCTGCATCGAACGATTGCAATCTCTTGCTCGATCGACTCCGCGCTGGCGGCGAGGAGCGGGCGCAGGTTTCCGATCGACTCGAGAGCCTTGCCGCGGGTGTTGTGGAAGCCACGGGACATGCGCGCGAGTTGCGTGGAGCGTCGGACGCTGCCAAACTTGGCGCGAGCGAGGCTGCTGAAACGCTTTCGCAAGCGCGCGTGCGACAGACGCAAGCTGCAGGAAATCTCGATGCATCGCGGCGTGAGCGTCGCCACCTCGAAGCAACCAAGACGGAGATCGAGCGACAAGATTCCCTTCTTAAAGATGGCATCAATCGTCGCCTCAGTTCGATTGAGCGCGCAGAAGCGCAAGCCGAAGAGGCGAGCGAAGAGATCGCGCGCACGGATCTTGTCCTTGTGGAAGTTGCGCAAGAGTTTGCACTGGTGATGAGTTCGCTCGAGAGTGCGAACGTCGCGGTCGCCGACAGCGCGCGATTGCTCGAAGGCGCGCGCACGGAAGCAACACGTGTGGAGCGCAATGCGCATGCCGTGGAACTTTCTCGTCGCGAGTTGGAAGTGCGTCGCGAGACGTTGGAAGAGTCCACGCTTATGGAAGCGCTCGTTGACCTGCCGATGCTGTACATCGAGTACGCAGTCGAGCGTGTACAGCCTCAGTTCGTGCAGATCGATCGCGAAGAGGCGACGAAAGAGGTCGAGACCTTGCGCGAAGAGATTCGTCGACTCGGCAATGTGAATCTTGACGCGATTGATGAATTGACGCAGCTCGAAGTGAAGAACCTAGAACTCGCGACGCAACTCACCGACATCGACAACGCGCGCACGCTGTTGCTCTCGCTTGTGGAAGAACTCGATCTCGCAAGTCGTTCGCGCTTCCAACAGGCCTTCGAAACTGTGCGCGAGCATTTCGCGGGGCAGAACGGGATGTTCCGTCGACTCTTCGGCGGTGGCTCCGCGGATCTGTACCTCGTGCCGCTCGAGTCTGGCGAAACCGATTGGCTCGAGAGCGGCATTGAGATTCGCGCGAAGCCGCCAGGCAAGGAACCGCGACTCATCAGTCAGTTGAGCGGTGGCGAGAAGACCATGACAGCCGTCGCGCTGCTCATGTCGATCTTCCAATCGAAGCCGAGCCCCTTCTGCATCCTTGACGAAGTCGACGCGGCGCTTGATGAAGCGAACGTCGAGCGCTTCTGCAAGACGCTCGAGCCGTTCCTCGATCGCAGTCACTTCATCGTGATCACCCACCACAAACGAACGATGCAAGCGTGTCATCAGTTGTACGGCATCACGATGCCACAGCGCGGCGTCAGTCGGCGCGTGAGCGTTCGCTTTGATGAAGTGCATGCGGATGGACGTCTTTCGAAGGACGCCGCTGCGCGAGCGGAGCTCGAGCCACAAGTGGATGCCGCATCAGCGGCGACGAACGCATTGGCTAGCGTCGAAGTGGAAGTTACGCCGTTTGCTGGTCATCTCGAGACGATTCCACCCACCGCTGCTGTGCGCAAAGCATCCGATGCACTCGCAAGTGCGTGGGATTCGAAGTAGGGATTCCAATTAGGGATTCGAAGTAGGGATTCGAATCAGGGATTCGAACTAATCCTCAGCCCATCCCATTCGCCATAAAAAACCCCGGCCTCGCATGCCGGATGGGCGTGACGAGACCGGGTTTGGATGTGGCAATCGTGAACTCTCTCGGTCAGTTCGTCGAGCACTTCTCGAAGAACAGAATCTTGGGTTGATCGCTTGGCGAATTGCATTCACTG
>SIAK01000032.1 GCA_009691805.1 Phycisphaerales bacterium | reverse complement strand
AATGCGCTTCGCACAATCTCGGGCATCGCGATGGCGAGGTCTGCATCCGCGCAGATGATCGTTGGATTCTTCCCGCCAAGTTCAAGTGAAAGTTTCTTGAACATCGGCGCAGCAACGCGCGCGATCGTCGCGCCTGTTGCAGTGCCGCCTGTGAAACTGATCGCCTTCGTTTGGATATGCGCGACGATGGCGGCGCCTGCTTCGTTGCCGAGTCCATGCACAACATTCAAGACACCCGCTGGAAGTCCAGCGCGCGCGGCGATGTCGCACAAGATCGCTGAAGTCGTTGGCGCAAGTTCACTCGGCTTCGCTATCACCACATTGCCAGCGGCAAGTGCGGGAGCGATCTTCCACGAGAAAAGATAGAGCGGCAGGTTCCACGGCGAGATACAACCCACTGTGCCAATCGGTCGGCGCAACACATAGTTCAACGCGTCTTGCGGTGCGTCGGTTCGATAGGACTCACCTGCTTCATGCAGAATCGCCGTCGCGAAGAAACGGAAGTTCGCGGCTGCGCGTGGAATGTCCAGTGTTCGCGCAAGCGTGAGAGGCTTGCCTGTGTCTTCGCACTCTGCGAGCGCGAGTTCGTCAAGCCGCGCGTCAATGCCGTCTGCGATCTTCAACAAGATGCGCGAACGCTCTGCCGCACTTGTCGCAGCCCATGCCTTCGCAGCCATCGAGCACGCAACCGCGGCGCGATTGACCTCTGCAATTCCGCCACGCGCGATCCGTCGTAACGCTTCGCCCGTCGCTGGATTCTCGCGTGCAATCCACGCGTCGTTTTCGGAGCCGCAAAAAGATCCACCGATGAAGTGTTCAATTTTAGTGAGCGCAGCGGGCATGGAGAGTTCCTCTTGCAATCACTGCGTGGCAAGCCGTCCGCCATCGACGGGAAGATTGACGCCATTGACATAACTCGCCGCGGGAGATGCGAGAAACACCGCAACGCGCGCAATCTCCTCAGCCTCTGCAAATCGCCCGAGCGGAATCGTCGCGACGGATTCTGCTTCAATCTCGCGCAGCTCCATGCCTGCGCGTGCTGCCTTGCCTTTGAGCAAGGACTCCAGTCGAAGCGTGCGCGTGAAGCCTGGAAGAATTGCATTCACAGTGATGTTGAATCGACCGAGCTCCTGCGCGAGCGTCTTCGTCCAGTTGCCCATCGCCGCGCGCACGGTGTTCGAAACGCCGAGACCCTTGATCGGCGTCACGACGGAGGTCGATGTGATGCTGATGATGCGGCCGTAGCCCGCTGTGCGCATCAGTGGCGCGCACGCTTGCGTCCACGCCTGCGCAGTGCCGACATGCATTGCAATCGCGGCCGCGAAGTCATTCGGATTCGCTTCAATGAGCGCGCCTGCTGCGGGGCCACCCGTGTTGTTCACGAGAATGTGCACGCTGCCAAGCCGCGCCGCAGTTTCTCGCGCGACGCGAATGGTGTCTTCTGACTTTGAGAAATCCACCGCGACGGTTTCATGCGGAAGCGCAGCGATCGCGAGCAGTTCTTCGTGGATCCGTCGAAGCCCGTCTTCGTTGCGACCAACGGCAACGACTCGCGCGCCCGCTCGCGCGAACGCATGCGCGATCGCACGACCGATGCCTTGTGTCGCGCCGCACACGATGGCGGTCTTGCCATCGAGCGAAAAGGATTCATCCATCATGGAGCGAATTGTAGAGCGTGCGCTGCGGCGCGGCTTAGACCGTGTACGCGCCTAGCAGTATCGCAAGATCCGCCGCATCAACCACACCGTCGGCGTTGAGATCTGCGGGGGAACTTGTGCTGCCCCACGCATTCAAGAGGATCGCGAGATCAGCGCCATCGACGACGCCGTCAGCATTGAGATCTCCAACGATCGCGCAAGAACCCGGCACGACAAACGATTTCGTGGGACCAACCCGCAGGTTCTGCGACACATCCAACGCGCACACAAAGTACTGCACCGTTGCACACGCAGCCTGCGCGGGAATCGTGCCGCGCCACAAACTGTTGCCGCTCCAGAGCATGTTCACCGTGATGGGCTTGCCTCCATTCACGGTGTACACAAGTTTCACTCCAGCGTCGTCGTAACCACGATCACTCGTGATGCCGTCAAACACTTCCGTGCGCACGGTGAACGGACCCGCGTTGAGTGGAATCACCTGCTCGGTGAGTTTGATGTTGGGCGCGATCGTGTCCGCAGGGCCGCTGTTGATGTAGATGCGATTCTGAAATGCGCCCGACTCGCCTTGCGCGGTGATGAGATCGGGCTTGCCGTCGCCGGTGAGATCGCCCGCCTTGATGTCGAGCGAACTGTCCGCGAGCGTTGGAAGAATTCCAGTGACCTGTGCGAAAAGTCCCGCGCCACTGTTCTGGTACATGCGATCCGCTGCACCGAGCGCCGCAATGATGAGATCAAGATCGCCATCGTTGTCGTAGTCGACGAATCGCGAGTCGTTGTCATCAACCGTGGGGTTCGGAGTGATCTGCGACGACACCGCGGTCCACGAACTTCCCGTGCCGTTGTTGCGCAACAAGAGTTCTGTGTTGGAAGAGCCCGCGTTGACGCCGATGAGGTCAAGATCGCCATCGCCATCGATATCGCCCGCGTCGTATGAGTACGCCGTTGCGTCGGTCACAAATGGAGTGACCTTCGCGAAAGTTCCTGTGCCGTTGTTGAGCCACAATTGGCTGGAATTCGCGGCCGATGCGCGCGTGCCGACATGGAGATCCAAATCGAGATCGTTGTCCGCGTCAAAGAGCAGACAATCCATCTGCTCCGCGAGTGCCGTTGAAGGGAATTGCGCCGTGGGCGCGTCGGTGAAGACGCCGCTGCCGTTATTGTTGAAAATACGCGGTCGACCCGTGGTGGAAAAACGATTCGTGCCCGAGTTGCAAATCGCAATGTCGAGATCGCCGTCATTGTCAATGTCACCAAACTGCGCGCGCGAAGATCCCATCGTCACATTGGGAAGTCGCGTGACGGTCTGATCCGTGAACCGACCAATGCCGTCGTTGATGAGCAACAACGGACGACGGTTGTAATCCTGTGCGAGAATAAGATCCCAATCGCCGTCGCGGTCAACGTCCCCCGCTTCAACACCTCGGAAGCAACCCGTAATGCCGGGCGCTTGTGTATCCGTCACATCCGTAAACGTGCCCGTGCCGTTGTTGAGATAAATGCGTGGCTTGAGCAACACGCCAAGGCTCGAGTATCCCTGACCATTCGCCCACACGATGTCCTTGTCACCATCACCATCGATGTCCACGATCGTGCATTGATTCGTGTACTCGGCTTGCACAGGAAAGCGCGTCGAAGTTTGATCGAGAAATTGCTGCGCGCTCGCGGTTGTCGCGATGGCAACCGTTGGCAACGAGAGGAGAACGAAGTGCAGTTTGGACAAGGAAGGACCTCGGATAATCAGAGCCAAATGGCACACGCAAAAACAGCGTTCCAGTACGCGCTTGAATCTACTACCAGTTCAGGCAAGTGCGAATGAATTCACGCGATGATCGACCGTGATTGTGCATTTGAAGAGGCTTACATTGGCGTCCATGGGACGGAACAATGCATTTCATGCTCCAAACACCGCATTGTCCGAAAATTCTGACTCGTACCCTGCGGCTGCTGTGCGCACTCGTCGGGCTGTGCGTTGCCGTGGAAGTCCACGCGCAAACTCAAGGAGCCGCTGATCTCTACGACCAACTCTCCACGAATCTCGGTCCGCTCTATGACGCATTGATGGTCGAACAATCTGGCGAGCCGAGCGCCGACACAATGTTTGAACTGCAAGGCGTGACCGATCCGCGCATGGCGACGTGGCTTGCTTCGGCGCGCCCGATGCGCGCCGATCTCATTCGCGCGTCGACGCTTCCCTACGCGCGTCCGCTTGATCGATCACAAGGATTCAGCCTTGCCCTTCCGCATCTCTCTCAGCAGCGAAGTCTCGCGCGCGCGTTGCGTTGGCTCGCGCTTGATGCGATCCGAAGCGGCGATAGCGCGGCGTTTGGCGAACTGCTGCGCGCGCAAAGTTCGCTCGCGCAGCGCACCGCCGAAGATGGCGTGGAGAACTCGATCAAGATGCGGCGCGACTCGCACTTGCCGCAACTACGGACATTCGTTCGGCGAGCTTCTCTGATTTCGCAGGAGCCCTCCGAGGTGAACACGAAATGCTGCTTCTTGAAATGGGAACACTTGCTGGACTTTCGCAAGAGGATCGAGCATTGCGGCTCACTGGGTTGGGGATTGAAGATCCATCGATCTTCGCAGCGGACTTTGACCTCGCCACCTTCACGACAGGCGCGAATGCGTACTACGAAGCGTGTATCAGCATCGCTTCTGATCCGCATGCGCCAGGAGCCGACAAGGCGCTCGCGAAGCTCGACGCAGATGTTGCAGCAGGAAAATACGGCGAGCTGACGGGGCTTTTTGGAGCCGCGATGGAAAAATTGATCCAGCGCGCGAATGACTACGACGCGAAGTGGCTTTCACTTGCTGCAGTCATGCAAGCACTCGCGGATGGCAGCAAGAAGCCCGAAGATTTTCTTCCCGCCGCGAAGTTCTACATCGCCGCATCCAATGCGTGCGTCGTCCTTCGAGAGGAAGAGCAAGCGGAGATCGAAACGCTTCGTCTCGCGAAAGCGTGGGCGCAGAACGCGTCCTTCATGCAACGCCTTGAGCGACTTGTGGATGAAGGTGCATTCGAAGAGGGCGCGCGTCGCGACACCGCACCGCTTGCTGCTCTTGAAGCAACGGAACCACTCAATCTCTCGCGTCATCTCGCTGGTCAACTGTTGGTGCTCGCACGATTGCAGTCCATTCCAACCGAAGCGCGCTGAGCATTCAGCGGATGAATCGAAGGCGACCGAAGTCAGGAACAATCGCGGGCAATCCGAACCCTGGCGAAACGGGCGCAGGGAAATACACGCTCCACGCCTTGCCAAGCAGCAGTTCGCGCGGCACAACAAACGGCGCGCCCTCGCCATAACGAAGTCCGACAAGTGCGTGCGCGGCTCCCCACAATCGACCGTCGCGACTTGCGGGGCTGTTGTCACCGAGCATGAGGAATTGATCTTCAGTCAATTGCGCGGGGTGCGTTGGATCGCACGCGAAGCCGAGTCCGTCTTTCTGATCCGTCGCGAGCACGCCCTGCTCGCGCGGTGAGAGCGCGACGGATCGATAGAAGAGATCGCGATCAACTCGCACATTGCGAAGCGTCATCGGCGCGCCATCGAACTCCCAGCGCAGCACGGTGGGCGGCGCGGTTGCGCCCATTGGATTGCGGAGGAAATCTTCCACTGTGCGCCCGGGAAACGATGCTTCAAGTCGCGCGGCGAGGCTGGGAAACGCGTACTCCATGCTTCCGATGCTCTCGCCGTTCACCGAAACAGCAACCAGCTGATCGACATGCATGTACTCGACATCAAAGGGCGCGCCTGCTTCAGGCATCTTGAATGGAAACTCGCGCGTGGACTCTAGATCGCCTGACTCCGACATCACAATCTTCAGCGTGACCTTGCCCTCGCTGAGCGCGAAGACGAAACTGCGCTTGCGTGCGGAGATCGTGAGTGACATATCGAGCGACGCGGGGTCATCACAATCAATCGTGGCTCGGACGCGCACATCACTCACCGAGTACGGGCCCGGCAATCGATCGCGCCACATGTTGTACGCAGCCCAATCGTCGATCGGAAGAATCTCGTGATTCCATTCGAGCGTCGCGTGACCAACGGGCTTCGTCCACAGGCGCGCGGCATCTTGCGCAAACTGCACATCGTCGTTGACCGCGTTTTGAAACGGTGCTCCGAGCCACGGTCGATTCCAAATCTTCGCGAGCGAGGATGGATCGGTCGGCACGAAATCGCTGTCGTAGACATTGCGCCAGACTGCGCGTTGAATGAAATCTGGCTTGCGTTGAATCGTGAACGCATCGGCGTTTGTTGCGCCAATGGGCGCCGTGAACACATCACCATCGACGATGACAAACTGCTCATTCGGAAGTCCAACGAGCCGCTTGATGTAGTTCTGCGAATCGCCAACTGGATCGGTTGGATTCTTGAACACCACAACATCCCAACGCTGTGGTTCATGAAACGGATACAAGAACTTCAACACCAACACACGGTCTCCCATGCGGGAAGACTGCATGATTTGCCCATTTTCCAAGCCGCCAATCGCGCGCTCATGGCTGAGCATCGGGTCCATGATCGGTCGCACTTGCTTGATGACTTGATTGCCGAAGTATCGTTCCATCTCGAACGAAGGACCAGAGTCAATTGGAAACTCATCGCCACTCACCGTGCTCTTCAACCGCACATGCTGGCCCATGAGCGTTGGACCCATCGAACCTGTGGGAATGACAAATCCTTCCGTCACGAAACTACGCACCGCCATCGCGAGCGCGAACGCGACCACGAGTGATTGCACCGTCTCGACGACGTTGGTCTCTTCCTTCTTAGGTCTCGATGCTGGGGATGCGCTCATAAGAAAATCAATGCGTCAAACTTGCGGAGGCGAATCTGGAGCAGCGCCCGAAGCGTTGCCTCCTGCACTAGGACCACGATTCTTTCGCTTGCGACGACGACGCTTGCGCTTGCCTGTTCCCTCGCCTGCGACACCCGGCGTCGCCGCTGCTTGGGCACTGCCATCGATGCTGCCTTCGATGCCATCTTCAACGTCATCGTCAGCGCCGCCTTCGTCGTTGTCGTTGCCGTCACTCTGTGCACGCGGCTGCGATTGTGTTGGCGCACCTGATGGAGTTGGACTCACACCAAGGGCTGCTGCATTCGCTGCGTCTGCCTGCTTCTTTCGCTTACGGCGACGGCGCTTCTTCTGCGACGCACTCTCGCCCACAACTGGCGCGTCAGGATTCGGCGTGTTCGACGATGGAGCAGTCGGCGCAACCGGCGTGTTGGTTTCGAACCGTTGACTCTTCTCGCGATACGCGTCTTGCTTGCGATCTTTCGTCGGTGGAGCGCCGCGCGCTGCTGGCGGGTCCGCAACTTTGCGCTGCACTCGCGCGGAACTCATGCCGCGCATCGGATCAGGCGCCACCGCCGTTGCCGGCGTTGGGCACGCATCTGGGTCACATAATTCTTCGACTGGTACAGCGATGTCGCGACCATCTGCATCGAGCCGCACAAGCACGAGTTGCACGAGGATTTTCGATTCGAGGACGATGCCGGGACCTTCAACAGTGCCGACGCGCGACTTGTTGCGCGGCAGCCGCTTCTTGAGTTCTTCGTAGGTCTCGTCTTCGTAACGCAAGCAACACATCAAGCGGCCGCAACGACCTGAGATCTTCAGCGGGTCGAGTGTTGCCTTCTGCGTCTTTGCAGACTTCATCGAAATCGGCTTCAACACTTTGAGGAAGTTCTTGCAGCAGCAATGCTGACCGCAGCGCTCGTAGTCGGCGACCAATCGCGCTTCATCGCGCGCGCCGACTTGACGCATCTCGATACGACAGTTGAAGAGCGGCGCCAATCGCTCGACGAAGAAACGGAAGTCAATGCGCTCATCGCTGAGGTAGTAGACGACGAGCACAGACTCATCGAGCACTGGCTCAACATCCACAATCTTCGCGGGGAAACGCGCGTCTTCCGCAGCGGCGCGAATCTTCTGCAACACGCCCTTCATGCCCGCCTGCGCCGCCGACCACTGATTGAGGTCTTCAATCGTTGCCACGCGCAACACTTCGCCTTGCGTTTGAAACGGGTAATCGCGACCACCCGAGTTCTCGACATACTCCAGCATCTCACGGCGCGAAACAGATTTGCCACAACCAGAGTTGGAGCATGTCGTCGTCAGCATGTCCGCGATTTCAAGCGCGCGGAATGTCTTCACGACCATCTTGGATCCGCAGCCAGGCTTCGCATCGCCGCGGTACGGATACTCGCCGATCAACTTCATGCGACCGAAGCGCACAACGATGCTCGTCGGCGGTTTCAGCTTCGCGTAGATCTCATCATCTGTCAGCGCGGTGCGATTCGCGGGATCGCTGTCACGCTCGAAAACTGGAAGGGGAAAGATTGACATACGACGCGTCAGTCTAACGGCGTATGCGTTCGAGCATCGTTGTGAGAGCGATTACTTCCCGCGCGAGTGCGGCTTGGCCATTTTGACACCCGTGAACTTCGCGGGCGCCTTACCGACCTGCTTGCGATCGGGCTTTCGTGGCGGCTTGCCGAACGTTTTCTCGTTCGGATTCTTCTTCGCCTTCGCCTTGCCTGCCGCGCGATTGCCCGAACCAAGCCCCTGCTTGCGCGCTTCGCCTACGCGCAGCTCGCCATCGGCTCGGAATGGATTGGGCACATGCTCGCGCTCCTCGGCTTCTGCCGCCGCGCTTGCAGAAAGTGGCTTTCGACTCGGCGCATTCTTCGCGAGCATTGCCGAAGAAATTTCACTGCGCGACGCTCGGCGCTTCGTGACGGATTGCTCTTCCGCAAGTTCAACACGCTTGCGCGCGCTGAAGGTAAGTCGAATCGGAACCTCGGAGAACGGAAGTTGCTCGTGCAACTGATTCAAGAGGTATTTCGCGTACGCGCCTTCGAACAACTCTGGCCGATTCACGACCATGTGAATGGTTGGCGGCCGCACGGCGAGTTGCGAAACATAGAACACCTTCGCGCGCGTGCCAAGCTTCGCGCTCGGTCCACGCTCTTCGAGAATGCGCGAGACCGTCGCGTTCAAACGACCTGTCGTTTCGCGATGTCCCGCTTGATTGAAAAGGTTGAAGCAGATCTTCACCATGCTCTGAATGCCGTCAGACTTCTCCGCGCTGATGAAAACAATCGGCGCGTACGAAAGTCCGAAGAGTTCTTGCGTGAGGTACTTCGTGTAATCCTCGGGCGAAAGTTCGTCTTGAACGAGATCCCACTTATTCACGACGATTGCTGTGGGTTTGTGCTCGGTGACGAGCTCAAGTGCGAGTCGCTTTTCGATCTGTGAAACTTTTTCGCGCGCGTCCAAGAGCAACACACAGACATCCGCGCGACCAATCGCCGCTTGCGCGCGATGGTGGGAATGCGTCTCGATGTCATCACTCCAACTCTTGCGCTTGCGCACGCCTGCCGTGTCAATCGCGACGAACGCGTGACCGTCCATCTCGAAACGCACGTCGACGCAATCGCGCGTTGTGCCTGCAATTTCCGAGACAATCACGCGAGGCTCGCCTGCGAGCGCGTTCACGAGTGTGCTCTTACCTGCGTTGCGGCGACCAACAATCGCGATGCGCATTTCGCTTGGCGCATCTTCACTGCCGTTCAGCGGAAGCGTTTCCCACAACCACTCGGTGAAGATGCGTCGACCGAATCCGCTCTTCGCACTGAGGCAGAATGGTTCGCCAAATCCAAGTCGTGCCGCGTCTTGCGCCGCAGGAATCCAAGTCTCGTCATCGACCTTGTTCGCCACGATGCGCACACGCGAAGTGACGTTGCGCTGACGGAGCATCTGCGCGATGCGCTGATCAAGACCCGTCACGCCCGACTGTGCATCGACCGCGAAAAGAATGATGTCCGCGCTGCGCACGGCGGTGTCGATCTGTTGCTCGATTTGCGGTGTCAGCGTCGCGAGGTCTTCGCCCGCGTCGTCGTAGCGCCCACCCTCGGCGACATAAACACCAAAGCCACCCGTGTCGACAAGTTCAAACGCGCGCGCACCGGCGTCGCCTCCAAGTTCCGCTGGCGGCGGGACTTCGACAATTTGCGAAACGCGATCTCGGGTCGTACCAGGAGTCGGATCAACGATCGACACCCGGCGACCGACGAGTCTGTTAAACAGGCTCGACTTACCGACGTTCGGACGACCAACAATGGCAACAGTCGGTAAAGGCATGGGGGTGAGGAGTCTACGCGCAGCCCCATTACACAACACGGATCAATCGCGCAATTCTGGAGGTCTCAGGCGAAACGTCGAGTTTCGCTGCGGAAAGGCGCCGTTCTTCGCTGTAAAAGGCTCTATTGGCAATGCTTACGGCAGCAAACTTCTGCCCGTCATCGCCGAAGGCCGCGGCAGACCGATCAAATGAAGCACTGTCGGCGCAAGATCTGCGAGTCGACCGCCTTCGCGCGGCTGCACGCCCTCGAGTTCAGCCGCCACAATCGAGCACGGCACGGGGTAGTTCGTGTGCGCCGTGTGCGGACAGTTGTGTATCGGATCCCACATCTGCTCGGCGTTGCCGTGGTCAGCCGTGACGATCAAACTTCCGCCGCGCGCGAGCGTCGCCTTCACAATTTCGCCCACGCATCGATCGACCGTTTCAATCGCCTTGATCGTTGCAGCGAGCTTGCCGGTGTGACCAACCATGTCACCGTTGGCGAAGTTCACGATGATGACCGCTTCACAATCGGGCGCAGCCAAACGCGCGAGCACCGCGTCGCACACGCCGAACGCGCTCATCTCTGGCTTCAAGTCGTAGGTCGCGACATCCTTCGGACTCTGCACGATGACGCGCGTCTCGCCGGGGAATGGTTCTTCGCGGTAGTCATTGAAGAAGAAGGTGACATGCGGAAACTTCTCCGTTTCCGCGCAACGAAACTGCGCGAGGTTTGCGCGCGCGAGCGTTTCGCCAAGAATCATCTCGAGCTTGGGCGGCTTGCGAAAGACGAGTTCGACGGGAAGCCCCGCTTGGTACTCCGTCATCGTTGCGTAAAACAGATTCGTCACGCGCGCGCCACGGTTGAAACCACCGCCTTGGATTTTCCCCCACGCAGCGTCGTCGAACAGGAACGCCTTCGTGATTTCGCGCGGTCGATCGCCTCGGAAGTTGAAGAAGATGACGCTGTCGCCCGAACGCACGCGAGAGTGTGGCGCGGTCGCGATGACCGTTGGAAGGATGAACTCGTCTCCGCCGCGCGAACTATCGCTCGGCTGCGCGTGATAGGCTCGTACTGCTTCACCCGCGCTCTGTGCAACGCGCGCTGCTCCCGCGTTTTGCCCTGTTAAACAGTCATATGCGAGTTGCACGCGATCCCAGCGATGGTCGCGATCCATCGCGTAGTAGCGACCAATCACGCTTGCGATACGCCCAACGCCTGTGCGCTTCATGTGCGCTTCGAGCGTCTCGAAGTAACGGAGTGAAGAGAACGGCGCGGTGTCGCGACCATCGGTGATCGCGTGCACAAACACCTGCGATGCATCGATACCCTCCAACTTCGCGAGGTCGATGAGCGCGAGCAGATGCGAGAGGTCGCTGTGCACTTGACCGTCGGACACAAGTCCGAGGAGATGGACGCGACCGCCTGTCGTCTTCGCGTGTGTGAACGCCGCGCGCAACGTTGGGTTCTTCGCGAACTCTCCGCTCCGAATCGCGTTGGTGATCCGCATCAGTTCTTGGTCAACGATGCGACCCGCGCCGATGTTCTGATGACCAACTTCCGAGTTTCCCATGACGGGTCCATCGGGACCGACAGGAAGTCCAACATCCTCGCCACTGGTGCGAAGAAGCGTCCGCGGATAGTCGCGCGCGAGCATCACATCGCAGGGAGTTTTCGCGAGTTTCACCGCGTTGAATGCATCGTGCGAAGGATGCGGGTTCTCACCCCAACCATCGCGAATGATGAGCACGCACGGGGACTTTTTCGAAGGCATCGCGCACATGATGGCAAGGTAGCATCGGCTCGCGACAACTCACGTCGACTCCTTCTTCGCGCGTCGGCTTGTCTCCGTCACGCGCTACGACTACTCTCCCCCTGCGATGAAATCCGCCGCCACCGGAGCGACAGCGAAAGACCCGACGCCTCGAGCGCCGAAGGGTGCGAATGTTCCATCCATTTCCGTTGAACCAATCACGATGGAATTGAATACCGACAGTCATGCCCAAACGAATGCGTCGCCGAATGACTTCGCTGCGCCGAATGATCTGGCTTCGCAAGTGCCGTTAGGCGCAGCACTCCGCAGTCGTTACGACAGCGTGATGGAACGCGTTGCGAAAGCTGCCGCGCGCAGTGGTCGTCGTGCGAGCGATATTTCTGTGATTGCGGTGACGAAGTACGCGTCGATGGAACAAGTGCGCGAGCTGCTTTCGTTCGGCCATGTTGATCTTGGCGAAAATCGTGTGCAGCAACTCATACAGCGCGCGGCGTTGATCGACGAGCAATTGCTTCGCCGCCGCGAGCGACCGAATGCGACGCATCCAAACGCGATTACTGACAACGGCACGCACGCTGTGCGCTGGCATCTCATCGGAACACTGCAACGCAACAAGGTGAAGAAGGCGATTGAGGTTGCGCGACTCGTGCACTCGGTCGATTCACTTCGCCTCGCCGAAGAGATTCAAGATTGCTGCCAGAAGCGCAACGAGCCTGTGGATGTGCTTGTGGAAGTGAATGTCAGCGGCGAGCGCGCCAAGCGCGGCGTTGCACCGGCGGCCGCGCGCCATGTCGTCGAGATGATTGACACGATGATTCATCTTCGCGCGCGCGGTCTGATGTGCATGGCACCGGAAAACAAAGACGGCACAGTCGACAACAACGAAGCGCGTCGAACCTTCGAGCGTTGCGCTGAGTTGTTCGAAGAAATTTGCCTCTCGCGCGCCGGCAAGACGGACGCTGGCTTGCGCTTCGACATTCTTTCTATGGGCATGAGCGGCGACTTTGAAACCGCGATCGAATGCGGCGCGAATATGGTGCGCATCGGAAGCGCGATCTTCGGCGAACACGCACCTCGCGATGTCGAAGGCGACGCACTCAACAACGACTGATCCAACTCCCCCGCCTACTCTGCTCTCGCGCGCGCCTGGAACTCCGACTCAGGCGCGCGCTTGTTTCTAGACGCGCTCGTACACGCCTTCCATGAACGGCGCCCATTGGATCGCGTCGCCTGAGACTTCCGCTTTGTAGCGAATCACGCCCGCGTGCCGCAGATCCCACGTTGCGCGCATGAATCCGCCCTGCATCGTTTGTTGCAGTAACAAGATGCCGTGATCAAATGTTCCTACGAAGAGCGAGGGGCCTCCGCCAAAGGAGTCGAACCAATGCAATTCGTACTGCGATTTCTGTGCGTCGTAACGAAACACACCGTGACCGAAAAAGTTGACGACCTCGTTGCGGAGTTGTTGATAGTCCTGCACGATCGCGAATCCATCGAGCGATCGCACGTTGTGCGTCATGCCAATCGCAACGCCGCCAATCGCATCCCATGGCGATGGATGCATCGTCTCCTCGCCCTGCCAGCGACCGATGAGTGCTTCGAGTGCGCGGTGCGCGTCCGTTGGTGCAGGCATGCTGTAGGGCTGCGTCATGGAAAACTCCTTCGGGCGGTTGTTGGAGAAGAAGCGTACTTCAAGCCAAGCGCGCTCCCGCGAATCGTGCCATGATTCGCGCGCAATCTCCATGACCGAACCAAACCAAGAGAAACACTACGACCTCGTTCCCGAGGATCCTGATGACCGGTCGTCGCAACTTCATGCGGAGCGCGTCGAGCGGGCGGTGGAAGCGCAGTCGCGTCCTGTCGTCACGATCCCACCGAGCGTCGATTCGATCGATGAAGATGCGGAGGACGAAGCGTCGAGCCTTCCGCCCGCGATCTCTGCAGCGAGCAACGCACGCGCATGGATGATCGCAGCGCTCGCAGTGCTTGCGGTCGTCTTGCTCGCGTGGCTCGCGGGCGCGCAAGGACTCGTGATTCCAAGCGCATCGGAAAGTCCAGCGACCACGGACTTCACTATTCTCGAGCGACTCAGTGGAGCGCTGCGCACGATGACATTTGCAGTGCTGTCGACGGCGGGCTTCACCTTCGGCATCTGTTGCCTCGCCTTCGTCAGGCAACGACCACTCGGTGATGTCCTTTCACTCTTCGCGAAGTGTGCGTTCATCGCTTCGATTGGATTGCTCGCGTGGATTATTCCTTGCGACTTCCGCATCTTGAAGCAATTGCTCAACAACCTCGGGCCTCTCGTCGCGGGATGCGCGCTCTACGCGTTGCTCTTCCGCATTGAGTTGAAAGACGCGCTGGTCGCAATTGCGTATGCCGTACTCGGGATGACGCTCTTGGTTTTCTTCTCCGCGAGTGTTGTGTGGAGTACGCGACTCTAAGCGCTCGCGCGAATGTGCGTCGTTGCGGGAACGCCTGCAACCGTGAGTCCATCCGCGACGTCTTTCGTCACGACTGCGCCCGCGCCCACCCGTGCGCGTTCGCCGATGCGAATGCCAGGAAGTACGACCGCGCCTGCCCCGATGTGCGTCAATGCGCCAACGGTGACAGCGCCGCACAAGATCGCGCCTGGAGAAATATGCACGCCGTTCGCGAGCACGCAATCGTGTTCGACAATCGCGCCACTATTGATGATCGAACCAGCGCCGATAGAGGCGCGTGCATTCACGATTGCTCGCACCGCGATAAAGACACCTGCACCAACCTGCGCGCTCGAAGAAACCACCGCGCTTGGATCGATGATTGTCGCGAAGTTCGTTGCGCCGAGTGCAGCCATCCATTCCATGCGCAGCGCTCCGTCACCAACTGCTGCATGGAGTTGCGTTCCATCACGCACCGCATTCGCAACGCGCTCGCTGAGGATCGCGCCACACCAGGTCGCGCCATACAAAGCGCAAAGGTCCTTGGGCTCCTGATCAGCAGCGAATGCGATGCGCGCGTGGCCAACTCGCGTGGCGCTCTCCGCAACCACTGCCGCGTGACCACCACCACCGAGCATGATCAGCGTGGGTTGTGTCGATGCGTGAGGTGCAGTCAAACGGAATCCTTTGTTGAAGGTTGCATCGGCACGGCGCCCGTGATCACCGTAGGCAACGGTTCGAATTCTTCTGGTCGTGCGAGTCGCATGCGCTCCGCGATCGCGCGATCCCACGGTCGCATGTAACGGGCGATGTGCGCGCCAAGATACGTCGCTCGGCAGCGGTAGCAATGCAGTCTTCGGCGTGCGACAAAGAGTGTCGCGACATCGACGACGAGGAGCAGAATGAGCAACACGATCGCCGCCGGGTGATTCGCCAGTCCGAGCGCCGCAACAACCGCGCCGATGAACGCAAGCAGGATGATGAACGGCGTCACTTGCGGCATGTTCTTGCGCACGTAGAGCTCGTCGCAGCCGCAAATCACACAACGCCGCAACGCGCCCGCATCATCGATCGCTTCATCCCATCGCAGATAAACATCCGCCTTCTCGGTATGCGCCGAAGTCGGCACGAGCGAAACACGCGCAGGTCGCGCAGAGGCTTCCGCCTCGACGTGCCCGATTCGCTTGCCCGCAAGATTGCGCAACTCAATCCGCATGCAGAAATGATAGTGTGCGGCGCATCTGTTTCCGCGCTCTAGAATATTCAACCCCGTATGTCGCCCTCGATGCAAGAACCACCTTCCGAAACACCCGACGAGCGACTCGAGTTGGATCGTTATCTCCGCGGTCGATTCATGGTCTTCGATGGACCAGATGGCTGTGGCAAGAGCACGCAGTTCAAGATGTTTTCGAACTGGGTGAAGGGGCATTGGAATATTCCTGTCACCGAAGTGCGCGAGCCCGGCGGCACGGATATTGGCGAGCAGATCCGCGCGATCTTGCTTGATCCAAAGAATGATCCGATGACGGTGCGCTGCGAAATGCTGCTCTATATGGCGAGCCGTGCGCAGCTGCTCGAAGAACGCATTCGCCCCGCGCTTGAAGCGGGACATCTTGTGTTGAGCGATCGATTTGTCAGTTCCACGCTCGCCTATCAAGGCACCGCAGGCGGCGTCGCGCGTGAAGAGATCATCAGCGTTGCGAAGGTCGCGCTGGGAAATCTCTGGCCACACAACATCGTGATCTTCGACGTTGACGTACCCACAGCCGCGAAGCGATTGAATCCACTACTCGATCGCATGGAACAGAAGGGCGCGATCTTTCACGAGCGTGTGCGACAGGGTTACCTCCAGCAAGCGCGCGAAGATCCCGAGCGCGTCACTGTGCTCGATGCAACGCGAGATCAGGACGCGGTCTTTGGCGATCTCCTGCAATTCGTGACCAATCAAGCGCGTGCGATTACGCGAGCGGCGGCGACATCGGCGCAGGGTTGAAGCGTGCGCGCACAAGATCCGTGAGCTGATCAATCGCGACTTCAAGATCGTCGTTGACGACCATCGCGTCATACACACCACTCGTGTGCGCAAATTCGATTTCTGTCTTCGCTTCCAGAAAGCGTCGTTCGATTGCCGTTTCATCTTCGCGACCTCGCGCGTGGAGTCGCTTCAAGAGGGTTGGCTCATCCGGTGGGAGAATGAACACCGTAAACGCGTGCGGCATGCGAAGTTTCACATTCTTCGCGCCTTGCACGTCGATGTCAAGGACGATGAGTTTGCCTTCACGCAACGCCTCGACCACAGGCGCTTCCAACGTGCCGTACCAATTGCGTCCGAACACTTGCGCGACTTCGATGAACCGATCTTCGTCGATGTATTGTTGAAAAGTCGCTTGATCGACGAAGTGATAATCCACATCGTTGCGCTCGCGTTCGGTGCGCGCGCGCGTGGTCGCGCTGACGCTGAACTCACCGCCGAGTCGTCGAATCACTTCATGCACCATCGTGGTCTTGCCAACACCACTCGGGCCGGAAACAACAAGCAGAAGTCCGCTCATCGCTTCGCTCCACCGACGAGGATGGAGGGCACGACTTCGTGCGGCAGCGGCGCATCCGAAATGGGGACGACATCATCAGGGTCGATGCTGAGTGTGATCGTGCTTCCGATGTTCTGCGCGTCGCGTGGATTAAGTTCAAACACTTTCAATTCGCCGACGCCTTCAACGTGAACAACATGCTGCGCGACTTCACCGAGGTACGCGCTTGACAGGAGTCGTCCATGCAGAACATTGACTCCCGCGCTCGCACTCGTACTCATGCTCGTACTCATGCGCAACGCTTCTGGTCGCAACGAAAGCGTCGCGCTCGACGCATCGCACGCAACAGACGAATGCATCGCGACACCTTGCGCGTTCCAGCGATACGACTCGGTGCGCACGGCTTCAATGAAGTTTGATTCGCCCAAGAAGTCGGCGACGAAGCGCGAGTTCGGTCGTCGATACAACTCGCGCGGCGCGCCGAGTTGCGCGATCGATCCCGCATTCAAGACGGCCATTCCGTCTGCGAGTGAGAGCGCTTCCTTCTGGTCGTGCGTGACATAGACAGTCGTCACTTTCAGCGTGTCGACGATGCGGCGAATCTCATGGCGCATTTCGATGCGCAGCTTCGCATCAAGATTCGAGAGCGGTTCATCAAGGAGCAGCACCTGTGGTTCGATCACCACGGCGCGCGCGAGTGCCACGCGTTGCTGTTGACCGCCCGAGAGTTCGCCGGGCTTGCGCGTGGCGTAGTCCTGCATCCGAACGAGCGCGAGTGCTTCGCGCACGCGGCGTTCTTTCTCCGCTTTGGCAATCGAGCGCACATCGAGTCCGAACGCGACATTTTCCGCCACGCTCATATGCGGCCAGAGCGCGTAGTTCTGAAACACCATCCCCGTGTTGCGCGCGTTGGGCGGTGTCGCGGTGACTTCGGTGGAATCGAAAAAGATCCGCCCCGCGGTCGGCTCGATAAATCCCGCGATCATGCGAAGGAGCGTGGTCTTGCCGCAGCCAGAAGGACCGAGCAGAAAGAAGAGCGAACCCGACGGAACTGAAAGCGTCACGCCTGCGACGGCGGCGGTCTCTCCATAGTGCTTGGCAAGGCCCTCAAGGCGAATCGCTGTCATGCGCGCACTGTAGGAAATTGTGCGCGAGTCTGTACCGCGAGTGTGTACCCTTGCCTCGAAGGCTGCCATGGACGAACGCGAACGCCGTAAATTCGAGCAACTCAAAGCATGGCGCGGTCCGCGACCGCGCGATTTCTCAGTGGCAACGACGATCGCATCGATCGTGAAGTTCGAGAAAAAACGCAATCGCGATCTCGGTGATGTCATCACAGTATGGAATGCACTCTGCCCCGCGAAACTCACGAGCGCATGCACAGTCAGCTCACTCGCCAACGGCACGCTCAATGTTTCCGCGAGTTCACCCGGAGCGGGCTACGAACTTTCGCGACTACTGCGCGCATCGCTCGAGCGAGAACTCACAAGTCGTTTCCCCACACGCGTGCGTCGCATCAAAGTCGTCATCAGCGAGACCTGTGGTTGAGTGCTCGCGATGTGGATTTCGCGCAGAACGCTCAAACACCGACGGAGTCGGTGAGGGGCTGAAAGACTGAAGTGCACGCCGGATTTCAGGCGTTCGCGATTCACTCGCGACGCCTGAGTCGAAAGCGAGCGATGGAATTTGTCCGCGCCGCGCGGCAAATTGCGCGCGAGCGCTCAACTATGATTTCAGGCGTCTGCGATGCATCGCAGCGCCTGAGTCGAAAGCGAGCGATGGAATTTGTCCGCGCCGCGCGGCAAATTGCGCGCGAGCGCTCAACCACGCCTCAAGAATCGCCAATGCCCTTGCGGACCTGCCAGTACTCGAGTTCGATGGGTGCTTGACGACCGAAGATCGTGACGAGCACGCGGACGAGACCCTTCTCTGGCACAACGTCGTCGATCTCGCCTTCGTAATTCTGGAAGGGACCTTCCATGATCGTGACCTTGTCGCCCTTGACGAATTCCATCTTGACCTGAGGTGCTTCCTCGGGCTTCTTGGAATCGAAGAGCATCTTTTCGACTTCGTGGCGCGCCATTGGTGCGGGCTTGCCCGATGTTCCAACGAAGTCACCAACGCCGTCTGTTTCCTTGATGAGGAAGAAGACATCTTGATTGATGCGGCCGTCGTTCTCGAGGCGCATTTCAACGAAGACGTAGCCCGGATAGAGCTTCGTCTCGGTGATGCGATTCTTGCCGCCCTTCACGGACTTCACCTTCTCGGTGGGAACCATGATGCGACCGACCCAGTGCTCCATGCCTTCGATCTGAATCTTGCGCAAGAGCGTGCGCTGCACAGAATTCTCTTTGTTGCTCGCAACGCGAAGCACGAACCAATTCATGCCGTCGCGGAACATCGGCAAATCCGTTGCAGGATCAAATGTCTCGCTGCCTTCAAACTGCGATTTCTCGCCAGCCTTGCCCTTGTGTATGTCAGCCATCTGCTGCACAGCGACGCCTTCCACCTTCAGCGCAAACGAAACTTGCGCAACAGCTTCGCGACCCTTCTTCAGTTCGCGTGGGGCTGCGTCTTCAGCGGCGACAACGACTTCTTTTTTCGCGCGACGCTTCTTCGGAGCGAGCGGAGTTCCCGCTGCTGCGTTCTCTTGCGCGTCATTTGTCTGGGAGTCGGTGGTCATAGTCATGTCTTTCATTGCGCGAATCCGCGAGGTCAGGCAGCGTGCGGCGCGGGTGCGCGTTTTCCATTCAACCAGCGTCGAGCACCTTGATGTAACCGAAGAGAAACGCGAACACGTAGTCAATCGTCCAGCAGAACACTGTGATGACAGCGGCAGTCACGATGACCGTTGCGGTGGAGCCGACGATTTCGCGACGTGTCGACCAGTTGACCTTCTTCATTTCGCCTTCGGTGGCGACAAGAAAATCAACCGATCGTGGATGGACGAAGACCACCCAATACATGATTGAAAAAACGACGATCCCGACGAGGGTTGCCGCGCCTGATGACATGTAGATTGGATTCAGGTCAAGGAACTTCCACGACTTTGCGTAGCCCGCGACCCAGAAGAGTCCAAGCAAAGTGATGAGCGAAACGCCCACGACCGTGCCCATGCGGGTGTAGTAACCCTGACCTGATTTGTACACACCTAAGTTCATTGCGAATCTCCATACTCGAACGAATGATCAGACAAACGATCAGACGAACGATCAAACCATGCTTGACATGCACCGAGTATCCGCTTGCGCGAAGTCGAGTGCAGCCTTGAACACGCCGGGGGGGGATCGAACCCACGACCTGCGGATTTGGAATCCGCTGCTCTACCAGCTGAGCTACCGGCGTCCTGTCATGCATCACGAACAACTCCGAAGAGCGCTCGTGATCCATGCTTGCGCAAGCAAACGCGCGAGCGCTTACTTCCGCTTGATCTTGTGCAGCGTGTGCTTTCGAAGGCGTGCGGAGTACTTCAAGAAGCCCTCCTTAACCTTGTCGGCAATGCCGCCCTTCACACGAATATTCGTGCGGTAATTCATGTCACCGGTTTCGGTGCATTGGAGCCAGACCCATTCACGATCCGAAGACTTCTTGGCCATACGAGCACCCTACATTGCAGACTTCTGCGTTTGAAAATTGCTGGAGCGGACGCTTTCGTCCGCTCCAGTGAGGAATTGCGATTCAATCAGTTGATGATGTCGACGACGACGCCGGAACCAACGGTACGGCCGCCTTCGCGAACTGCGAAGCGAACGCCCTTCTCCATTGCGACGCCCTTGCCTTCAAAGTCGATGACGACTTCGATGTTGTCGCCAGGCATGCACATTTCTGCGCCGACGAGCTCTTCAATCTTTCCGGTGATGTCCGTCGTACGGAAGTAGAACTGAGGCTTGTAACCCGCCTTGAATGGCGTGTTGCGTCCGCCTTCGTCCTTTGTGAGAACGTAGACCTGCGCGCGGAACTTCGTGTGTGGCTTGATCGAGTTTGGCTTGCAGAGCACCTGGCCACGCTCGATGTCGGTCTTTTCAATACCGCGAAGGAGCACGCCGACGTTGTCGCCTGCCATGCCGCTGTCGAGGGTCTTCTGGAACATTTCGACACCGGTGATCGTCGACTTCTTCACGTCTGGACGAAGTCCAACGATTTCGCACTCGTCGCCGACCTTGATCACGCCACGCTCGATACGACCAGTCGCGACAGTACCGCGACCCTTGATCGAGAAAACGTCTTCCACCGACATGAGGAATGGCTTGTCAGTCTCGCGCACTGGCGCTGGGATGTAGGTATCGATCGCAGTCATGAGATCGATGATGCACTGCTGCATTGCTGGATCCTTAGGATTCGTCAATGCTGGCATTGCTGCACCGCGCACGACTGGGATGTCGTCGCCTGGGTAGCCGTACTTCGTGAGGAGCTCGCGCACTTCCATCTCGATGAGATCGAGAAGTTCAGGATCCGCGATGTCGCACTTGTTGAGGAAGACCACCATGCAAGGAACGCCGACCTGGCGGCCGAGGAGGATGTGCTCGCGAGTCTGTGGCATAACGCCATCGACGCCCGAAACAACGAGGATTGCGCCGTCCATCTGCGCAGCACCCGTGATCATGTTCTTCACATAATCGGCGTGGCCTGGGCAATCGACGTGCGCGTAGTGACGACTCGCTGTCTCGTACTCAACGTGCGATGTCGCGATGGTCACGATCTTGGTTGGATCGCGACGACCTTCAGACTCCGACGCCTTCGCGATTTGGTCGTAGCTGACTGCCTTGCTGAAACCACGCGCGCCTTGGACGGCAGTGATTGCAGCGGTAAGAGTGGTTTTTCCATGGTCAACGTGGCCGATCGTGCCAACATTGACGTGGGGCTTTGTGCGATTAAATAGTTCCTTGGCCATTGAGGGATCTCCGTTGACTCTGCAGGACGAGCCGACGTTGTGTCGGCGTTTTCGAAAATGCTCGGACTGCACTTGTGAGTGCAGCCCAACGTTAGACAGACGAACGGCACCACACGAGTGCCGTTAAAGCCACCGAAGGGGATTGAACCCTCGACCTCACCCTTACCAAGGGTGTGCTCTACCACTGAGCTACGGTGGCGTGGACGCCGCGTGCAAAAAACTTGCGCGCGGAATGCTTTCGAGGAGGTTGTTCAACCCTTCGATAAACTCAGACAAACTTGCATGAGGTCATGCATCAGACCTTGCGGCAACGCTGGCTTGCAACAAGTGCTGCACGGCGCGAAATGCGCTGCATGAAAAACTTCATGAGCAAACTTCACTTGATGCAAAGACTTCGTCATAGTGAATCTCACTATCACGAAGTCGATGCGCCTCATCGGTACGCGACGTTGTCCTCGTGCAGAGGAAAAGACGCGCCGATGAAAAACCGTCCCGAGCGGGACGGTTTATGCGAGAAAGTGTATCGAGACGCTACTTCTTTGCAAGTCGATGCGATGCGCAGTCTGTGGATTTCCTGTGAAAAACGCGCCCTCGCGCCGCGAAGCCGAAGAGAGGCTCTCGCGATTATCTGACTCAATCAGCGTGTGATCATGGCACCCAGAACGGCTTGCTCGAATCAAGATTGAGCACGCGAATCTGATGATCTTCTTCGAGTTCCCGCAGATTTCCCCACTTCGTGACGCTCTCCGTGTGGAGGTCAAGAAGCAGCATCAGCGCGACGTCTCCGGGATATGGATACGCGCAGTCGACGAGATTCCAGTTATCAACCGAAGAGGACGTGTTGTCGAGCGTTGCGAGCTCGCCAGCGGTGCTATCGACGAGATACATCGACTGCGCGGGGCGCTTGATTTCGTGCGTCGAGTACCAGCGGTAGGTCTGGTTTGCCGCGACTGCGCCGAGCTGACTGAAGAACGGATTGGCGGCGAAGTAACCAGGATGCCCGACTTCATCGATCGTCGCGCCCGTTCCGAATGGAGTTGCTTCGGTGCCCGCAGGTACGACCACCATGTCCTCGTCGGAGCGGAAAATATTTCTCGCGTAGCCAGGATCGACGTCATAGAACGCGCGGTCTGGCGAATCGAAGCGCCACTCATAGGTGACGCCCGCAGAAACCATCGGAATCGGACCTTGCTTCTGGACGGTCCAAAGAATGTCCGCCCAACTGCCAACGCTCTCCAGACCAACAAGCGGACCAACGCCAGCGGGTGAGGGAGTGCGCACCTTGCCTCGGTTTGGCGCGAGTCGGTAATCGAATGCGCTCGGCGGTAGCACTTCACGATTTTCGGTCGAGTACAACTGAATGAACTGACCGAGTTGCTTCATATTCGCCTGACTTTTAGCCCAAATTGCGTTGCGACGCGCCGCTTGCACACCAGGCAACAAGACCCCAAGCAGCAGCGCAATGATGCCAACAACAGCGAGAATTTCAACAAGCGTCATCGCGCGCGGGTTGGAAGGGGTGCGCGCGGTTCGCGTGAATCGTTGGATGGTTTGAGGCATAAGGAATTCCTGTGGAGTCACTGCCACCACGAGAGGCTGCATCGTACATACGCACGCCTCGAAGGAAGGAAGCGAAAAACTCGCGATTGCGCGATTGCGCGATATGCGGTTCGCGCCCGACACACGACTCAACTGAAGTTTGGAAGCCAAAGAGTGACTGCGACTAGTTGGGCGTGTGTGCCAGCGCCGAGGCAAACAGACCAGCACCTCGCCCAATCCTTGCTCGCAGAGGAGACTTTGCCCATTACCCAGATACAGACAGAGCTGCCGCCGAATGGATGACCCCCGTCCTCGCGCTTCAGCGTTTCGCCTTCGATTTCCTTGAAGATCACTGTCTCATCGCTCACGGTTTCAACGGCCATTTGATCGCGACTCTCATCCGAATCGTGTTTCTGGCTTCAAGCAAATACTCCCGCTGTGCAAGAAAACGAGCACTGCCGTAAGGCAGTGCTCGTCGTGTGGGTTGACTTGTGCAGCAAATGCGGCTTGAGAGCGCGATGCGTCGAACGCGAGCGATGGAATCTGCCCGCGCTTCGCGGCAAGTCCATCTCTCTCGCGCGCTCTCAAATCTCACCCCATGCTCATCGTCATCAAGAACTCGGCGTTGGACTTCGTCTTCGCGACGCGGGTGCGAAGCATTTCCATTGCGTCGACGGTGTTCATGTCGCTCACGACTTTGCGGAGACGAATGATGAGTTCGTGTTCCTTGGGGTCGAGGAGCAACTCTTCGCGGCGGGTGCCCGATGCGGAGATGTTGATCGCGGGATAGACGCGCTTCTCGACGAGTTTGCGGTCGAGATGCAATTCTGCGTTGCCGGTTCCCTTGAACTCTTCGAAGATGACTTCGTCTGCGCGCGAACCTGTGTCGACGAGCGCTGTGCCGAGAATCGTGAGCGAACCGCCGTTCTCAATGTTGCGCGCGCTGCCGAAGAATTTCTTTGGCTTGATCAGCGCGGAGTTGTCAACACCGCCCGAACCGATCTTGCCTGAATTCGGCAGTGCGTTGTTGTATCCACGCGCGAGTCGGGTAATCGAGTCCAGCAGAATCACGACGTGCTCGCCAAACTCGACCATGCGTCGCGCTTTTTCCGCGACCATTTCTGCGACTTGAATGTGGCGACTCGCCTCTTCATCGAAGGTGCTTGCGACCACTTCCACGTGCGGAGGTGTGTTGCGACGGAAGTCCGTGACTTCTTCGGGACGCTCATCGACGAGCAGAACAATCACATGCACATCAGGATGATTCATCGCGATGGCGTTTGTGATTTGCTGCAGAATGACCGTCTTACCCGTGCGTGGCGGCGCAACGATCAGCGCGCGCTGACCGAATCCGAGCGGTGTCACCATGTCGATGATGCGCGTCTCCACGCGACCCGAGCCCAGCACTTCGAGATGGATGCGCTTGTTCGGATGCAACGGCGTAAGGCTCTCGAACACTGGCAGATCCGCGAGGAATAATGGATCGCGACCGTTCACGCTCTCCACCTTCAACATTGCGAAGTACACCTCTTGATCCTTCGGTGGACGCACAAGTCCGCGCACGACATGACCCTTGCGAAGTCCGAAGTGACGGATTTGCACGGGCGAAACGTACACATCGTCAGGCGATGCCATGTACGAATAGTCGGCGCTGCGCAGGAATCCATAGCCTTCAGGAAACACTTCGAGTGTGCCTTCGGCGACCATGAGTCCGAACTTCTCCGCTTCGATGCGCATGATCTCGAAGATCAATCGCTGCTTCGGTTGCGCGACATCTTCGACGCCTGCCTTCTTCGCTTCTTTGACCAACTCTTCTTGCGAGAGTTGATGCAAGCGCTCGACACCGAAATCATTCTTCTTCGCGCCGTCGTACTTCGCCTTGAGCTCCGCCTCAAGCGCTTCGATTTCCGCGGCGAGTTGCTCGTCGCTTGGAAGCATGCCTGGCGCGAGATCCATCGTTGGTGCGCTGAAATTGTTGCCGCGATTTGGGCGACCTTCGTAACCGCCCTCATGTCCAGGCTTGCGACCACGACCGCGACGACGCTTTCCATTTCCATTACTCATAGCAAACTCCTGTGCGATCCATGCCTTCTCGCGCAACGGCGCAGAATGGGATGGAACAATCCAAAATGAATTAAACAAACGCGAAACACACCTACATACATCGGGGCATCAAACAGGCCATCAAACGGGGGATGCCGCGCAGAGAGGCGGGGCAAGGCTCGTCGCGAGCACTTTCATGTGCGACGCACGCATAATGGCATGTGAATCGGAGTTCGTCAAGTACGGTCGGATTCGAACTTCTCGATGACTTGTTCGAGAAATGCCCGCACTTTGAGGTGCAATCCTGCGAGCGCGGATGCGCCATCCTCAGCGTTCACAAGGACTGCGGACGCGCGCGCGCGCTTCTGATCGAGTGACATCTGCGCGGCTTGTCGAACGGAAAACTGGGCGGCGCTCCAGCCGCGATTGCCGATCACACGCGCACGACGAACCGCTTCGGGCGCGTCGACAAACAGCACTGCGTCGCATTCCTTATCAAGTCCAACTTCAAGAAGAAGCGGCGCATCAATCACGACCGCGCGACTCGTGGAGGGCATCGACGCTGTTCGTCGACGGCGTTCGGTTTCGATCCACGGATGCAGAATCCCTTCGAGAGTTGCGCGAAGTGACGCGCTCTCAAAGATTCGCTGCGCGAGTTTCGATCGATCGAAACTACCATCGCCTGCGAGAACGCTTTCGCCGAAATGCGTGAGAATCATCGCGCGCACATTGCGATCTTCAAGCGCTTCGTGCGCGATGTCATCGCTGTGGACGATGAAGCAGCCTTCCTCCTTCAACAACATCGCGACCGTCGACTTCCCGGCGCCAATGCCGCCGATGAGCCCAATCACGGGTCGCGTTTGTGAAGTTGGGCGTTGATCTTTGGACACGCGTTCAAGATAGATCATCAAGCAACATCGTGTGCAGATCAACTTTGTGAAACTCCACCAATCGTTTCGCGTCGCGACGAATCCCGCGCTGAATCTTCGCGCGCCGATCGGCGATCGCAACGAACACCGCTTCAAGCATTTCCGCCGAAGCAAGGCGTTCTCGATGGAGCACAAGCCGATCGGAAAGCAGCGTAAAATCACGGTCTTCACCAAGACTTCGTGCCATGCGCGCGAGCAGCTGCGTGAAACGCGTAACGCGACGCGGTGGATCAGAACTCCCC
>SIAK01000031.1 GCA_009691805.1 Phycisphaerales bacterium | reverse complement strand
CAGGTGTTGTCCCATTCGATCGTGCAGCAGTAGTCATCCACCGCGCAGACGTCGTTGCAGCATTCCGCGTCGTTGCAATTCGCGTTCTCGTGCGGATAGCAGCAACCCAGCGCTTCGGGTGTTCCGCACTCTGGTTGCGGGCACGCGCCATTAGCTCCGTTGCATGCGGAGTTGATCTTCGCTTCGCTCGCGCAGTAGATGTCCCATGAAATCGTGCAGCAGACTGGATCGAGCGCGCAGACGGCGGCGCAGCAAACAGCGTCGCTACATGCGGGTGTCAACTTCGCTTCGCAGCATGGACCCGCACATTCATCACCGCAATCGAGATCGCATTGATTGCACGTCGATTGGGTACGGGAAATGTCCACGCATGCTTGATCCCATTCAACCGTGCAGCAGTAATCATCCACTGCGCAAACGGCGTTGCAGCAACTCAAGTCATTGCAACTTGGGCGCGCATGCACTTCGCAGCAACTGCCGCCACCAATATCACCGCAATCAGGCGCACTTGCTGCGCAGCGGAGCAATGCTTCATCCGCGCAGAGTTGATCCCAATCGGAGAAGCAGCAGTAGATGAACGCAGGGTCATTGCAGACGAGTGTGCAGCACGCAGCATCGGCGCAACCTGCGAATCCGTGTGGCGCGTAGCAAGAACCAGAAATCACGAGACCGCAGCCGCCTTCGCAAGTTTCAACCGCATCGCGCACGCAGCCTGTGTCCCACTCGCCGCTGCAGCAGTAGGGGTCGTAACGGCAGACAGCTGTGCAGCAGACCGAGTCATCGCAATTTGGTTTGATGTGTGCAACGATGCAACTTCCAGCGCAGTTGTCGCCGCAACCGGGTATCGAGCAGCAGTAGATGCGAGCGAGCGCGGTGCACGACGCATCCCATGCGATGGTGCAGCACGTATCGTCAATCGAGCAGACACCAGCGCAGCAGGTTTCGTCATCGCAACCTGGGTTCGCATGCTCGTCGAAGCAACTGCCAAAACAAGGGCATGGCCAACTTGGTCGAGGAACGCAGTGCAGTTGTGCGCTGCCGACGCAATTCACATCCCAACGTGCGGAACAGCAGACCGGATCGAGGCGGCAAACGATGTTGCAGCAGGTTGGATCATCGCAACCGGGCGATGAGTGAGCGACGCCGCACTTGCCACTGCCAGGGCAACCACCCACGGAGTAGCAAATGCCTTGCGCGACATAGACACAGTTCGCGTCCCAACCGAGTTGGCAGCAGTACGGCTCGACTTGGCAGACGGCAGTGCAGCAGAACTCATCCGCGCAGCCAGCCTCTGGGTGGACGAGAAATGGATCGCCGCGGTTCGGGCAATTCGGCGGACGCGCGCAGAAGTTTGCGGCGTTCGCTGCGCAGGTTTCATCCCACGCGCGCGAGCAGCAGGTTGGATCGAAGTTACAAATGAGCGAGCAGCAACTAGCGTCTGAGCAACCCGCGATGCGACTTGGAACGCCGCACGGACGCGAGAGGACAGAGCCGCACGCGCTTCCGATTTCACAGACGCTGTACGCGTTGAGCACGCAGAACATGTCCCACTGCAATTCGCAGCAACGCGGATCAAAGGTGCACACGCTGTCGCAGCACTCGGGGTCGTAGCAGCTCGGCCCGAAGTGTGGATAGAAACAACTTTCGCTCTCGATGTCACCGCAACCATTGCAGTGCGCGGCCGCGAGATCCGCGCAATGTGCGTCCCACTCGAAGGTGCAGCAAATCATGTCGATTGTGCAGACTTGCTCGCAACAGCCCGGATCATCGCAGCCTGCGGATTTGTGTCGCACATAGCAGCTGCCAAACGCATCGGCGCAACTGGGCACGAAAATCGCGCACATCGTCCCCGCCTGGCGCGCGCAGGTGTAATCCCACTCCACGACGCAGCAGAATCCGTCCACCGCGCAAACATCATTGCAGCATCGGAAGTCATTGCAGCCGATGGACGCGTGTGCAGTCTTGCAGGAGCCCGCAGTCGGATCGCCGCACGTGCATTGCGTGAGTCCACAGTTCGTGTTCGCTGCTTGTGCGCAATGGAAGTCCCAGCGATCTTCGCAGCAGAATTGATCGAGTGCGCAGACGAGTTCGCAGCAAGCCGTATCGCTGCAGTAGGGGCTTGCATGTTCGTAGCAGCAACTGCCTGCGTTCGGGTTTCCGCAATCAGGACAGAGTTGCAATGCCCAATCGACGCAGATTTGATCCCAGGTTGTTTCGCAGCAATGCGCATCGATCACGCACACGGTCGAGCAGCAATTCGAATCACTGCAGCCGGCAGCCTCATGCGGAATCTTGCAGCTTGGCGCACCAGGCGCGCCGCAACCCACACACATCGCGTTGGCTAACTTGACGCAAGAAACATCCCACGCCGCGCTGCAACATCCGGGGTCGATCGCGCAGACGACTTCGCAACAGGTTCCATCGCGACAGGATCCAGAGCCGTGTGCAACGAAGCAACTCTCCGGAACAGATCCGCACGCCGTGCAAAACTTTGCTGCAAGAGAAACGCACAACTCATCCCACGCGACATCGCAGCACATAGGTTCGATCGAGCACACCGTCGCGCAGCAGTTGGGGTTGGAACAACCCGCTTCGGTGATCGAAGGTTCGAAGCAACTGTGCGTTGAGCTCGAGCACACCGCTTGCGCACGCGCATCGGCGCTCAGCGCGAGAGACGCAAAGAGCGTCGCGAGAAGAAGAAGCAGGTGGAGAGATCGCATGGAAAGAAAGTGAAAAAACGCGCGTGTGCGCAAATCAAGGCGTCGAAAGAATGCGCACTGCGCCAGCGTCAAGGCCCGCGTCGTTATTGAACGGAATGCCGACTGCGGTCAACCCGCTCATCGAACTTGCCGAGAAGCCAAACTGATCGCCGGATTTCGGCACGATTGCGGTGTGTTCCGTCGTGAAGACAGGAATGAGTGATGTCGTGAGTTTGCGGAAGGTGAAGACGCTGCCCGAGTTTTGACGCACGATGCTGTCGACTGTTGCATCGCGTCCAGGCGCGCCGATCGAGATGACCATGTCCGTGCCACTTGTTGCAGGAGCGATCGATACGCTCGAACCGAATGCGTCGCCTTCTTTGAGATCCGGTCGCGTGATCTTTGTGCGGAGCGCGAACGTGTTTGCTGCAGTGCGCTCGACGAGCCACGCGGCGCCCTTACCTCCGTCTGAACCTGGCGCGCCCACGATGATCCAGTTGTCGTTGATGTCGACCGCTTCACCGAATCGATCGCCGGTCACTGCTTGTGCGGAACCGACGTTGATCTTGCGAGGGCTGCCGAATCCGGTCGAACCGATTGTCGCGCGGTAGTACATCCAAATCGCGCCGCGATCGGTTGAAGTTCCTGGCGCGCCGAAGACCACGAATGCGCGTGTTGGCGTCGTGCCAAACGCTGGGCAGACGGGATCGACGGCGACGCTCCAACCAACATCATCGCCGAGCAGTGTGGTCGTCGAACCACGGAGATTGCCGCTCTGCACGATCGTGCCAGTATCGTTCTGACGGAAGACGTACATCGAACCCTTGCCAAGATTCGAACCAGGTGCGCCGACGAAAATCTGATCACCCGAGTCTGTGCCGATGCGACTCATCGCGACGCTGAATCCAAAGTACGCGTTGGTCTTCGTGGTATCCGGCGTGATTGCTTGCGGAATGATGCGGTGCTTCTGCACCCATCCGGTGCCTGTTTCTTCGAAGGAATACGCGGCGCCTTCATTGATCCAATTTGCGCCCGAGGTTGCTTGCGCGCGATACGCGCCAACGACGGCGAGATTCGCGCTCGGCACGGCACCCGCGCCTTGTCGCTTGAACATCGCAACGCTGCTTCCAAACTGCGCGTACCGCCGCGGATCACTTGGACGAAGGACAGCGAGTCCGCCCCAAGTTGTGCCCACCCGCGCGTACACAATTGCCGCACCAGCCGCATCAATGGATCCGTCAACAGCATCATCATGCGGTTCACCTGCGATGAGGTAGGGGAACGGATCCGCATTGCGCGCGTCGATCGACACGCTCCAACCGAGTGTGTCGAGAATGTCTGGATCGAGTGAACCAACAACTGGACTCGCGAGTGGGCATTCATCAGGAACGCCATTGCTGTTCACGTCGAGTGAAAGTCCGCTTGCGATATCGCACGAATCAGGAATGCCGTTGGCATTGCAATCGAGCGCAGCGCCTGTGTCGAGTTCATATTGATCGTCGATGCTGTTGCCGTTGCAATCGGTTTGCGTGCCGCCCGAGCAGCGGAACTGCGCGATGGAACCAGCGGTGAGATTGATCGTGCGCGCGTTGTTTGCGCCAACGCCTGGAGCGTTTCCAGGGAGCCCCGTTGCAGCACCGTCATACGAAACAGATGGATTCGAAAAGTGTGCGATGCGAGCGCCAGGGTCGTACGCCATCACCGTGCGCCAGAGCGTTCCCGTCGTTCCCGTGAATCGATAGCCGACGGAGTATGGGTAGTAGCCGCCTGTGCCGCAACCACCACCGTCACCAGGTGCATGGCAGCAGCCGAAGTTGTGTCCGACTTCATGCGCAAGCGTGTATCCGCCGAGGCAACCGAAACTCGTCGCGCCAAACGCAGATGCTGGACTGTTGTTGAAAAGCGACGCAACGCCACACACGCCCGATCCGGTCGACACGATGTGCACCATGTCTGCGCCAAGTTCATTGCGTCGTGTGGCTATGCCCGCATTTGTGCGAACCCAATCGAGGTCATCGAAGAGACTCGCAGCACTTGATCGACCTGTACTTTCAAGCGCAACCACACGCATGCGCGTGTTGCAACGCGAACTTGCGAGTGCGCTGTTGAGATTCGCGACTGCTGCCGCAATCTGCGATTCCGCTGCATTTACGCCGCCCGCAACATCAGGCACATCCGTGTTGTAGAAGATCGCGATATCGATGAGCGCGGCTGAATCGGTGCATCCACCTGCGACGCCGCCTTCAGCGGGCGCATCGTCATCGGTGCTCAAGGCATGCGCGTCAAGCGTGGGATCGTGTGGCTTCGCTTCGCCGCCGAATGGAACATCGAATGCGCCGCCGCAATCTCCCATGTCGGTGAATGGTTCAATGCTTTGCGAGTCGCGACCGAGCGCGTGATAGCGCGCGCCAAGCTCACCGCTGTGTGCTTCACCACTGAGTTCACCGTTGACAAGCACCATCGCTGCAGTTGCAAGCGCGCTCTCTTCGCGGAATTGCCACTCGTAAATGAGCGCAGCGCCGAGCGCGACGCTTGGTCCATCATTGAGCCAGCGTTTCTCGACGAGTGTCATGCCAACTTCAACGCCATCAGCAAGTGGGAAGACGACGGTGTCGCCGAGTTCCAACTCGCGGAATTCATCCACGCTGAACTCAGCGATGCCGTTGTTGCGAACAGCGGCGCGCGCGAACGCAGTCGCTTCACGTTCATCCACATGATTGATGATCTTCGAATCGTCCGCATGCACAGCACGCGCACCGAGGGCAGACAATGACATCGTCAAGGTAGCGCACAGAGTGAGTGCGATGGCGCGCGCATGCGGGCGCGCGCGAAGGAGACTGATGTGAAAGGGGCTCTTGAAAGGCATAGGAAGGAACCCAAAGTTCAAACTCGCGAGCGAAACGCAATCAACGCGCACTGCGTGCAGTGCTCAAGGAAGGGGAGGTCGTTATTGTGCCGTAAATCAGGACACTGCATCATGCTTCCAAAGGAGAGATTTCCAAACGGAAGTCCGATGGAACGGTCGTGATTGAGAGGGGTTGTGCATCCATTCTCGTACGCGAATGCGCGGGAGAAGTTCACAAACTCATCATGCGTTCGCGCTATGCGAGTTTGTCGAAGGCTTCGCATCCACCACGCTCGCGCCAAGTTCGCCAAACTTCCGTTCGCGACGGGTGAAATCGCGTACCGCGGCGTGCAGGTCGCTGGGTGCAAAGTCGGGCCACAGGACGTCGGTGACATGGATCTCCGCGTAGCTAATCTGCCAGAGGAGGAAGTTCGAGACGCGGAACGATCCTGCTGTTCGAATGAGCAGATCAGGATCGGGAATCCCCGCGGTGTAGAGGTGTTCTGCAATCGTGAGGTCCGTCACCTCTTCGGCGCGGAGCGTGCCTTGTTCCACCTTCCGCGCAATCTCTCTCGCAGCATCTGCAATTTCTGTCCGAGAACCGTAGTTCATCGCTAAACAAAGCGTCAATCCGCTCGATCGCGAAGTCGCGGCTTCGGTTGCATCGAGTTCATCGAGCACGCGAGTGGGCAATCCTTCGCGGGAACCGATGCGGCGAAATCGGATGTTCTGCTCGATCATCAGCGGTCGTTCGAGCGCGAGAAACTCGGCGCAAAGCTCCATGAGTCCCGTGACTTCCTCTTTGGGGCGCTTCCAGTTTTCGCTTGAAAACGAGTACAGCGTGAGCGCTTCGAGTTCAAGCCGCACGCACTCCGTCACAATCTTGCGAACCGTTGCGGCACCTTCGCGATGTCCGACGAGTCGCGGCATGCCACGCGAAGTTGCCCAGCGCCCGTTGCCGTCCATGATTGCCGCGATGTGACGCGGCAATTGCTTCCGTTGAAGATCGTCAAGCGGAGCAGCGACGGAAGTTAGCGAGGGCGTTTGATGCGGCATCGCGAGTGATGTCAGCGCGCGCCCGCAGTTGCTCGGCATGCGGATTCGAGGGTTTGATTTCGCTCAGGTCCAACCGAGACGAGTTCAATCGGTGTCGCGGTGTACTGTTCGATGAACGTCAGATACTGCTGCGCTTCGATCGGCAAATCCGAACGTTCATGGCAATCCGTGAGTTCGCGGCTCCAACCAGGAAGCGTCTCGTACACCGGAGTAAATTCCGTCATGCGCTCCGCATCAGGAACGAATCGATCGGTGATCGTGCCATCCGCTCGGCGATATCCAACGCACACGTTCAGCTCATCAAATCCGCTGAGCACGTCGAGCAGGGTGCACGCGATCGCGTCCGCTCCGCAGACCATCGTCGAGTAGCGCACCGCAACAAGATCGAGCCAACCGCAGCGGCGTGCGCGTCCAGTTGTGGTTCCATATTCGCGACCGCGTTTGCGGATGCGATCGCCTGTTGCGTCGAGTAACTCGGTGACAAATGGACCACCACCCACGCGCGTCGAGTACGCCTTCATGATGCCGTAGACCTTGCCGATCTGGCGACCAGGAACGCCTGATCCAGAGGGGATTCCGAGCGTCGAGCAGTTCGAACTCGTGACGAACGGGAAGGTGCCGTGATCGATGTCAAGCAGGCACGCGTTCGCGCCTTCGAAGAGGACGCTGCGACCTGCGCGCATCTCGTCATGCAAGAGATAGACGGTGTCGGTGATGTGCGGGCGAAGTTTTTCGCCTGCCGCGGCAAATCGTGTGGCGAGTTCACTAGGCACGAGGGGACGAACTTCATTCGCGCCTGTGCCGATCGTTGCGCCGAGTGCTTCGAGTTCCGCCATGCGCATGCTGCAGATCGTGTCGAGCTTGCGTTCAAGCACCTCGCGATTGAGCAGATCGCCCATGCGAATCGCGGTGGATCGTCGAATCTTGTCGGCATACGCCGGACCAATGCCGCGGCGCGTCGTGCCAATGGAACCACCATTGCCCGCTGTGCCTGCGCGCTTGGCGAGAAGATCTTCGAGCGCCGCGTCTTGATCCTTGTGATAGGGCATGACGACATGCGCGCGATCGGAGATGCGAAGATTGCTTCCAACTTCAACGCCGCGTTTACGAAGTCCGTCGATCTCTTCGAGAATCTTCTCAGGATCAACAACGACACCGTTGCCAACAACGTTGATCTTGCCCTTGCTCAGAATGCCGCTAGGAATGAGATGCAACGCGTAACGCTCCGTGCCGACTTGCACGGTGTGACCAGCATTCGCGCCACCGTTGTAGCGAACGATGCAGTCATAGCGCGCGGTCAGCAGATCGACGATTTTCCCCTTGCCTTCGTCGCCCCATTGGAGTCCGACAACAGCTGCGTGAGGAGTGGAAAGTTGAGGCATCAGAGGTCTCGGGGCGGGGGAGCGTTCAGTGAAGTGATGAAGGGAAGATTGTAGGGGAACACCGTTGCTCGATTTCGCACGAAATAGACTCAAGACCGCTTGTCTTCTCTCCGATGTGCAACAGAGAGGGCGTTCTCCCTCTGCAGGATGCTTGCGAGGATTGCTATGACCAGAGCCGATGTCATTCGAATCATGTGCCCGAACTTGGGCTGCCAGCGAGTTCTCGCCGTTCCTGGAAGCGCGCGAGGAAAGCTCGTTCGCTGTCGTGGTTGCGGTTCGAATATTCGAATTCCCGCGCCGCGCATCGACAGCGGAAGCATTGCGTCTGCCGCCGAGAAGACCAAGGGACGCGAGGCTGCCTAAACCGCGGATCGTCGGGAACCCCTAAACTCGCTTCGTGGCAAGCATCGCACTTGAAGTTCAAACGGAGCGCGTCGCATCGACGACGCTTGATCGCGTTTTGCCAGCGGGTCGGCATCGCGTCGACGGGCTTTACGCGCACGTTCCGTTCTGCTTTCACAAGTGCCACTACTGCGATTTCTATTCCTTCGTCGACGCGGATGATCGGCAGGAAGTCTTCGTCGAGCGCATGGAGCGCGAGTGCGAGTTCGCGAACGCTCGGATGGATGGGGCGCTGCGTTCGATCTTTGTCGGAGGTGGAACGCCGACCCTCCTGCGCGCGCCGCTGCTTGGGCGGGTGTTGCGTGCGATCGGAACGCTGCCGAGAGCTGCTGACGCCGAGTGGACAGTCGAGGCGAATCCTGAAACGGTCACGCAGGAAATCGCGGAAACACTCGTGGAAGCAGGGGTGAATCGCGTTTCCGTGGGTGCGCAAAGTTTCGAGTCCACGCATCTCAAAAAACTTGAACGCTGGCATGATCCTGCTAGCGTCACGCGCGCGGTTGAGCATTTGCGCCGTGCGGGAATCAAGAATCTCAACCTCGATTTGATCTTCGGCATTCCTGGCCAAAGCAAAGACGAAGCAACCCGAGATGTGCAACGCGCGCTTGAGATCGGTATCGAACATCTGTCCGCGTACGGGCTGACCTACGAGCCCAACACCGCGATGACGAAGCGATTGATGCGCGGCGATTTCGAACCCGCGAGTGATGATCTCGAAGCAGAGATGTATGAATCGATTCGCGCGTTGCTTGCGAGTGCGGGGTTTGAGCAGTACGAGATTTCGAATTGGTCGAAGCCCGCACGAGCATGTCAGCACAATCTCACCTACTGGCGCAATCGTCCGTGGTGGGCACTCGGGCCGAGTGCAAGTGGATTCGTTGCAGGTCACCGTTTCAAGATCGTGCCGAGGCTCGGTGATTGGCTCGCGCGCGGCGGTGCTGCTCCCGATGCGACTGGCGCACCTCCGATTCTCGATCACGAGCCGCCCGATGAAGGTCGGCATGTGAGCGAAGCCCTCATGCTCGGATTGCGCATCGTGGGCGGCGATTCAAGCGGCGAATGCGCCGGCATTGACGCCGAACTTGAAGCTCGCGCGGTGCGACTGCGCCCCGAACGCGCGGCGATTGTCGAGCAAGCGATTGTGCATGGCGTGCTTGAGCGAAATCTTGGGCGATTGTGTCTTTCGGAACAGGGCATGCTCGTCGCAGACGGGCTCCTTGCCGAGTTGGTGTGACGGGAAAGGCGCTTTCATTCAGCCCCTGCGCGCTCTCGACCGATATTCCACCCACGGTGCTGAAGCCTCTGATCCATCTCATCCGACCGAGTGACTGGACGAAAAACGTTTTCGTACTGATCGCGTTCGCGTTCTGGGCGGCGAACAAGTGTTCGACCGCGCCCTCTGCAGAAATCCTCGACGCAACGCGGCAGTCTCTTTTCGCGTTCATCGCATTCTGTTTCGTCGCGAGCGGTTTCTATTGCATCAACGACACGGTTGACCGCGAGAAGGATCGATTGCATCCCGTGAAGCGGATGCGCCCCGTCGCGTCAGGTGCGATTTCGCCCTTCGCTGCGATCGTCTGCGGGATCACGTTCATCACTGCAGCATGTTGGATAGCGGCGTCGGTTCGCATGGGGCTCTTACTCGCGATCGTGCTCTACGCCTGCTTGCAAGTTGCGTACAACCTGTACTTCAAGCGCGTCGCGATTCTTGATGTCACGACGATTGCTGCGGGCTTCGCACTTCGCGCCGCCGCAGGTGCGATTGCGATTGATGTGAAGATCAGCGTGTGGTTGGTGCTGTGCGTCTTCTTCCTCTGTCTCTTCCTCGGTTTCATTAAGCGAACCTGTGACTTTGTCGCTGCGGAACGCGCGCACTCGTCGTGGAAGAGCAGCGCGGGCTACAGCGACCAACGCGAACTCGATTTCCTGCTTGCGCTCAGCGCCGCGATGACCGTTGTTTCCTACATCGCATACACGACAAGTGAACACGCGCAACTGATTTTCGGATCGCGCGCGATTGGAATGACGTTGCTCTCGCCCTTCGTGCTCACTGCGATTCATCGATTCTGGCGGCGCGCGCATGAGGGCAGTTCCGACAGTCCACTCGCAGCATTGCGGAGTGATCGCGTCGTTCTTTTTTCCGTCGCGAGTTACGTCATTCTGCTTGGATTCGTGCTGTTTGTACCTGTCGCCCGCGACGCCCTTGACGCGGTGTTCTTGCATGTGTCGAACGCGCCGGCGGTTGTGGCTGGAGCGCCGTCGTGAATGATCGATCGAGCGCTCGACGCGTGCTGCTGCTCGGCCTTCTGCCCGTTGTGGCGTGGATCGTCTTGGTCTTGCCCGTCGTCCTCTCAGGACTTGTAGGAACACCGTCCGCTTGGGATCAAGATTATTTTCATCGACCCGTCATTTACATTCTCTCCGCGGGTCTGCCGTTTCCATCCTTCGTCGATTACGGCTCCGCGACCACACCTGGCTATCACCTCCTTCTCGCAGTCCTCGACCGCATCGGCGCGGACGATCTCACGCTTCGCCTCGTGAGTTCACTCTTCGCGCTCGGTGCGAGCGTTGTGCTTGCGCGGGTCGTGACGCGATTGAGTACGCCAGAGTTTGGAGCGATGAGCGGCTTGATGCTGCTCCTCAGTCCGTGTGTCCTTGGCGCCGCAATCCATCTTTCCACGGATGCGCTGGCGCTTCTGTTGCTGACGCTCGCGCTTGCTGCGGGGATCGACATCGCACGCGACGGCATCGCAGGAAATTCCGTTGTGCGCGGCGTCGTTTGGAGTTGCGCGGTGTCGATGGTGCGACAAGTTTTGTTGTGGAGCGCGGGTGTTCCGTTTCTCGCGATCCTCGCGCGGGTCTGCGCGAAGTCGGAACCCAGGCCGTGGCGCGCGCTCGTCATCACGGGCTTGATGAATGTCCCCGCGATCCTGTTGGTCGGCGGGTTTGTGTTGCTCTGGAAAGGGCTTGTTCCCCCGGGATTTCGCATCATTCACAGTTCTGGTCTCAACCCCGCTGCGCCGATCTACGCCCTCGCGCTCGTCGGCTGTTGGGGCGCCGTAGTTGCCGCCGCCCATCCGCGTTTCTTTGCTGCGTTGTGTTCACGCGCTGCAGTCATCGGAGCACTCGTGGGTGGCGCCTGCGCGCTGCTCGTGCAGAGTTCCTATGACGGACCGCACGAAGGCATTCGATGGGGCGGCACGCTGTGGACGATTGCGCGATACACGCCCGTGTTCATGGATCGCTCCATCGTGATCGTGACGCTGAGCTTCTGTGGCGGGGCGGTGATTGGCGCAATTCTCAAACTCGCGCAAGGTCATCCGCGTCGGGCGGAGTGCTGGACGATGTTGCTTGCGCTCGCCCTTGGTGCGGGCGCGCAGTCATTTAACAGCAAGTGCTTTGAACGCTACCTCTTGCCGATCGTGCTCATTCTTGTTCCGATGGCGGTGGCTGTGTTGCTGCCGGTGCAACGCGAAGAGGCACCCCACACGCCTCGGATTCGATTGCGATATCCACTGTTCGGACTGCTCTTGCTGATCGGCATTTCGACGGCTGACTTCTATATGCGGCTTGGTCGTGAAAATCCGCCGCCTCCGCTTCCGCATGAGTTCCGACCGATTGCGCCGCCGCGAAACTGATGGGCGCACTCGACGTTACGGCAGTTCGATGCGAGGGCCGCCGCCTGCGCGAGAAGGTGCAGGCTTTGACGAGCCAATCGAGCCGAGGATTGGCGATCCAAGTCCGCCCACTCCAGCGGCGCTCTCTCGTTGCATTTGCGAGGCGACGAGTTGCGCAATCTGCATGAAGCGCTGCTGTAAATGGTTGAGCACTTCTTCGAGTTCACTGGCTTCCTCCGCACTGAGATTGCCCTTGGTTTTCTCGTGGAGAACGCCGAGCATGCCCATCGCGAATTGCGCGCCTTCAAGATCAATCATGACCTTGCCCGTTTCAGGATCTTGCATGCCGCCGAGTCCCATGACTGCCTGCGAGGCGAGGCTTGCGACGAGCATTTGGAACCCTGTCGGTGGCGGTCCCTCCTGACCCTTCACACCAGCGGCGGGCGAGGCTGCGGCAACGCGCGCTTCTGCCTTTTCGGCGAAGCGATCCTTCTCCGCTTGCGCTTGTGCTTTCCAGTCATTGTCGATGTGAAGTCGCGGGGTCTCGTCGCTCATGCGGAGAGTGTAGCCCTCGAACGCGGCGTTTGTCGCGCACACATGGCGTGCGATTCTCTACACTGCGCCGATGCAAGTTCAAGGAACGCAATCGCTCCGCTTCGCGCTGATTCTCGGAGTATTTGCGACGCTGCTTCCTGCGTGCCACTCGACCGATGGACAACTTGAGGGCGGCATCCACGTGGATCGCAGCGCTGCGCTCCTCAGCGATTTTTCTGCGCCCACCTCATCGACGCTCGAACAGGCGCGCACGCTCGCGCTCGATCCGCTGGTGTACGCGCGACCTGTTGTGGAGATCGACGCGACCGTGATCGCCGCGGGCGGACCACAGACGATTGCGTCGGAGTCGACAGGAACCGCAGAGGTTGTCTCGAAATCACCTGACGGCGCCCTGCATCGCGAGGTGATTGCGCGTGAGCAGGTGGAAGATGTGGTCGTCAATCGACCATGGCCGATCGAAGGTCTCGTTGGTCAGATCAACGGTCGTCCACTCTTTGCAGACAAATTTTTTGCGCCGCTTCAGTTTCGCATCGTGCAGATTGCAGCATCGCCCGATCGCGTCGAAGCGCGACGTGCGTTGCTCGATCTCATTCGGTTCGCGTTCAAGGAGTATGTCGATAGTGAGCTCGTGATTGCCGAAGCAGAATCTGGTTTGACGAGTGATCAACAGCAGGGATTGTTCGCGTGGCTCGCGACGATGCAAGAAGCGGAGGTCGCCGAGCGCGGCGGAAGCATGATTGAGGCGGAGACGAGCCTTATGAATGAGCGGGGGATGTCGATCGATGAGTTTCTGCAAGAGCGGCGCGACGTCGCTCTCGCGCAACAACTCCTTCGCAAGCGCATCGAGCCACGCGCGATCGTTTCTTGGCGCGACATCGAGCGAGAGTTTCGACGACGCGAGAGCGAGATCAATCCGCCGCCCGCAATCTTGATCGGGCGCATCCGATACGACACGACAACCGACGGCGCGAAGATCGCGCAAGTGAAGCAACTCATCGCGGACGGAAAGACGCTGCCGGAGATCGCCGACGCGCTCGGTGTTGCCAACCACGGTGTGTGGAATGAGTTTCAACTTCCGCCTGAAGGCATTCGCGGACTTCCGCTCACGGACGCTGTGAAGGATCGACTCGTCGGTCTTCCTACAGGCAAGCCCAGCGACGCGATTGAACAACGAGATTCGATCACCTGGCTCGCAGTGCTCAGCATCGTGGAATCACCGAGAAAGTCAGTGTTCGATCCCGAAGTGCAATTGCATTTGCGCGATGACTTGCGCAATCAACGGGTGATGACGGAGCGCGAGCGATGGCTTCGCTCACTGCGCTCGCGCTGGGTCTCCGACAGCATCTCGCAGATGGAAGCACGCCTCGTCCACATCGCCATGACGCGCTACTGGCAGTGAAACGCGGAGTGCATGTTTGAGCGCTTTAGACTTGGATTTTGCGCAGAGGCGGCATTCGGCTGGAGACTGGCTCAAGTAAAAAAGTTTCGCGTTGCCGCGTGAATTGGACTGCGAATTTGAGCGCTTAGGTTCAACTACGCGCATGCTTCGTGGCGTAGGGCGGCTTTGATGTGGCGGAGGCATTTGCAGTGGCGACCGCTTCCGGTGACGGCAACGATGTCGAGGCGAACGCTCCGCCTCGTGCGAAGATGTTGGGCGATGAAGCGGAGCACCCGTCCTTGCGCGCGAAGTTTGCGGTGATCGACGCGTTCGGATGCGTCGAATCCGTGTGCGGAACGCTTCACTTCCACGACGACAACTTCCGTGCGATCGGGTGACTCCATCACGAGGTCCGCTTCGTCACTGCCGATCGTGAAGTTGCGCGCGAGCAATCGATAGCCCGCGCGTACGAGCGCGCGTTCCGCCACAGCCTCGCCTTCATCGCGACGCACGTTCCTGTGCGTGTGTGCGCCGAACGGGAGGAAGCGCAGCGCGAGTGTGACGAAGTTGCGCGCGCGTTTCCACATGTCAAAGACCCTTCGCGCCTGCGCGCGTGATGGCGAGTTCAAGCAGCGCTTGGACTGCGCGACGCGTGTCGGTCGGCTGCATGCCAACACACGCTGCGTGCGGAACGCCGAGCAATCCGAACGAGAGATCTTCGCGACTGAAGACAGCTCGGATGCCGTGCGTGTCACGCGTGCCGCGAAGTCGAAGCGCGGTGACATTCTCGCGTGACACGCTGCCATTGAGATCGACATGCACGAGCGCGGCGGGGCGCCAGCGCAGGCCTTCGAGTTTCAGTGCAGGCCACTGTTGAAGGAAGTCTTGCGGGGTGAGCGTGGAGGGCGCCGCGTCACTCGCATCCCCTGCGGCAATCCACGCGACTTCAGCACGTCGCGCGAAATCACCTGCGCCAAAGGGAGATTCGAAGAGGACAAGTCCGCCGCGGTCACTCAATCGACGAAGTGCGGCGACTCGCGCGGTGTCCGGCGTTGCGCGCGCAATTCCATGCACGACCGCGATGCACGGCAACACGAGTTGATCGATCGCATCCGCGCTCGACACGCGTTGGACTGTGATGGGCGGAGTCGCTTGGAGCGAGAGCCACGCAGTGTCTTCCGGTTCAGCGGTTGCACTGATGAGCGCGATCGTGACTGCGCTTGACAGTTGCAGTGGAGGAAGTTCGCGTGCGAAGCTCGGCCACCCAAACGCATCATGTTGGAATGGAAGTGCGAGTTGCGCAAGGACTATCGCCGCGCGCGCCGCGTCCTGTTTGTCATTCGAGAAGTCGACGAACGCGATGGCGATGCGTCCTGCGCCCAAGAGTTCGATGGATGCTTCGCGCACAACATTGGCATCAAGATCGCTTGTAGGCATGACTGCAATGCCGAGCGATTTCGCGAAGAGGGCGCGCCAAGAGGCCCGATGTTCTTCCGCAAGATTGATCACAACAATGCCGCCATGTTCTGCATGCACGCGAAGCGCATCGCACTGCGCTTCATCCAGCGACTGCGCGCGCGCGCGGGTGACGTAGAGCAGCGGTGTGCGTGCGGAAACCGCCACGGGAAGACTCTCACGTTCCGCGACCCACCACGCCGCGCGCACTTCGTCGCGCTCCTCGACAATCATCGCGACATTGCGTGCAAGCGCGCGCGCGTCGTCCGCATCGTCGCGGCTGCTCCACGCGAGCATTGCAGTCGGTCGAAGCGCGCGATCTATGAAGAGCAGCGCGGTCGCGAGATCTGCAGGTCGAACGCGCGTGCCACCAGCGTCTGCCGCGAGGCGTTCACGCACGGTGCAGAGCGTGTTGGGCGAAGTAGGGAGCGAAAACAGTTGCGTCGAGAGCGATGCGCAGCACGCGCCGAGCCAGTCCGTTCCACCAATCTCCGCGCTCCCATTCGCTTGCGCCGCGCGTTCGAGCGCGAAGATCCAGAAGACCCACCATGAGGAACTTCCAGGATTGGCGTTCGCATCAAATCGCGACGCGAGCCATTGCGACGCGCGCTCGATCGATCGCTTCGCATTCGCCTGTAGCCGCGCGTCTTTCGCGAGCGGTTCGAGTTCCCTCATGCCTGAAAGTGCAGCGAGCAATCCTGCGGTGATGGAGCCGCGCGCGGGGTCTCCTGCGAGATGACCCTGATACGCCCAACCTCCGCTCTCGCTTTGTGATGCACAGATCGATGTGCAAAGTGCACGCCAGATCGAGGCAGGTGTTTTGACTCCAACGCTGTTTGCTTCAAGCAGTGCGAGCGCGACAAACTGTCGAATCGAGTTGTCTTGAAGCTTTGTGGAAGGCTCTTGCGCGTATCCCCAGCTCGCAGTTTTCTTCGAGAAACCAGCAGTGATCCACGCGACGTCGGATTCCAACGCCTTGCGCGTGGATGCTTCTGCAGAGCCGAGCGACTTTCGCAAGAGCGATGCGCGCACGAGGATGCGAGCGGCAATCGCGTAGGTTCCGTCCATCGGTTGCGACAACGACGCGAGCGCCGGCGCGAGTCGCGGATCTTGTGCTGCGACGCCGCTTTCAAGCAACGCCCAGCAGCAGAATGCAGTCTCGCCACCAACTTGTGCGGACTCGCCAGGTGGTCTTGTGTGCGGCTGCCAGTGACGGGTTTCGTCATGCATCGCGAAGAGCGCACTTCGCGCAGCTTCCCGCATTGCGGAGAGGTCGCGATCACTCCAGGCGGGCGCGGCGACCGTTGCGACAGCCTTCGAGTCGAAGGACTGCGCGTGCAATCTCGCGCTCATCGCAACTGCAAACGCTAGAACAAGAAAGGGAAAGAGAAATCTCCGCACGACTCCCACGATCCTATCGAGCGGAGGTGCGATTTTGAGAATGTTCCAACTTTAGGAGGGAAAGATTTTCACAGCGACTCATGCGCTTTCTTGCGCACGCGAGTTCTGCGCCTATTCTGAAAGCATGCTTCGCTCCTCGACGATCGTCCCAACTCTGGTCTTTGCCACAGCAACTTTTTTCGCGTCGGCCGCAAGCGCGCAGACGATTTCACACAGCCTCGTCGCGAGTGGTTTGTTGAAGCCGATGCAGACTGCGGTGACGCCAGGTGACGCGACGCGGATGTGCGTCGTGGAACAGCGGGGGCAAGTTCGACTGATCAAGAGCGGCGTCTTGCAAGCGGTCGCTTTTCTGAACATCGACGTGCTCGTTCCCGATCAAACCTACGGCGGCATGTTCGGCATCGCGTTCCACCCTGATTACGCGAGCAACGGAAAGTTCTACGTCCATCACACCACTGGTGCGACGAGCGCGATTGTGGTGTGGGTTGCGGAGTACACACGCGGCGCGAATGCGGATGTGATCGACACCGCGACGCGACGCGTCATCTTCAGCATCGCGAGTCCGAGCACGCAGGCGTTTCATCTCGGCGGCTCTCTTTGCTTCGGCGCAGATGGTCTGCTCTACATTCCTCTTGGCGACGGCGGATTCACCGGCGACACGGGTGGGCCGCAGCGATCGCAAGCGATCACAGGCGCGACATCGCTCTTTGGGAAGGTGCTTCGCATCGATGTCAATGGCGATGACTTTCCGGCGGATGCGAACAAGAACTACCACATTCCTGCGGGGAATCCCTTCGTTGGCGTTGTGGGCGAAGATGAGATCTTCGTGCGCGGCATGCGCAATCCGTTCCGCGCGAGTTTCGATTCCGCAACGGGCGTGCTGTGGATGGGCGATGTTGGCGGCACGGTGCGCGAAGAGATCGACACGCTTGATCCAACCACCGATGCGAGTTCGAATTTCGGTTGGAACTGCGCCGAAGGATTGCTCTGCACGACCAACACGAACTGCAATTGCACGACGGGCGGCCTTCGTCTTCCGGTCTATGACTACACGCACTCGGTTGGCCTCTCGATCACCGGCGGCACGGTGTATCGCGGTTGCGCGATGCCCGCGTTTGAAGGTCACTACTTCTTTGCGGACTATCAGAACAACAAAATTTTCAGCGGCACGGTGACTCCCGCGAACAAGCTCACGAATGTCGTGGAACGCACGTCACAATTCACGGGAGGCCAGAGCACGATCACTTCGATCTGCGCAGGCCATGATGGCGAGTTGTTTGTGACGAATCATTCCACGGGATTTGTCCGCAAGATCGTGCAGATCCCAACGCCGCCAGATAAGAATGGCAACGGCATTCCAGACAATTGCGATCCGCCCGTGAATCCATACGACCTCGATGGCGATGGACTCGTCGGCGCGGCGGATCTCGCGATCGTGCTCAATGCGTGGGGCACGAAGGGCGGGATTGGCGATCTCGATCACAGTGGCACTGTCGATGCAGCGGACATCACGCTGATCCTCGGCAACTGGGGCTAACGCGCAAACTTACTCCGGCTGTGCAGGCACGGTGAAGTCGGTCGTTGCGATCGTTTCGCTGCCGAGCATCGCCGCAACAATCTTCTTGCCAATGGGCAAGCGATAGATTGCGTAGAGCTTGTCGCCGCTCGCCTGAGAGAGGCTGGGGAACATGTCGATCCTTTGCATACCTTGCTCAGGTCGCAAATCGATCGTCACCAGTTTCTCGCCTGTTTCCTGGACGTGAATGAATCCGATCGCGGTGTAGACCTGCCCCTGTTCATCCATGAGTTGCAGCGGAGCATTTTCGCCAGCGGCGGTGCGCTTCTCGCCCCACACGTCGACAGCAGAAATTCCGCGACTGATATCAAGACGGAGCACACTTGAACCAACAGGGCAAGAGATGCCCTTCACGTTGAGCGTCTTGGAACCGCGGAATCCACCGCGCGTGAAATCTGCTCGGCCGCTCGAGAGATACTGCTTCGCATCAGGATCGGTCTCGAGCCCGTTGAGGCTGTTGAGATCGATGCTTGCAGGCGCAACGGTGCGATTCATGGCGAGATCGCTCGGCCGCATTTTCTTTGCTGTTGGATCGATGTTGAGGCCGCTTGATCCGCCTCCGCTTCCTGCAAAGATGAGTGCCTTGCCCGCGAGAGCGGCGACTGCAGGTTGCTGCGAGAAGCGCCCAACATCGAGACGTTGACCGAGGATTTCAATGAACGCTGGAACTCCGACAGCGGTGATCGGTGTCGCTGGAAATGCGAAGGACACGAGGAGTTCTTCTTCGCTTGGCGCGCTCGCTGCGTAGGCGGTCTTGTCCTCGAATGCGCAAATGACACGTCCTCCGTTAGGGCCGCGTTGACCCCAGATGAGCGGATGCGCGACGCCCGTCGTGGAATCTGCGTTGGTGCCGACGAGCTTCACCTGCGCAGCGCTCACGACAATCATCTGACCTTCGGTGGAAGCGCCGCGCGTGAGCTTCAGTTCAGCGACATACGCCGGACCGCTGAGCATGCCGATCTTGAACGCGGGATCATTCACGAATGCGAAGTTCTCGAGCGTGATCGATCCCGGAAGCGCAGCAACTTTCGCGAGGCGACCGTTGCGGCTGAATCCGTCGCGGAAAAGTCCGAGCGCATCATCCGCAAGACGTGGGTGGTAGGAAGCAAGCGTTGGTGTGCTGAGCGTTGGCGACATTGCGCCGTTCGACAAAATGCCAAAGGTGCTCGCTGCCATGCGATGCGCCGGGACCCACAGCGACGATTCGACCGACGGTTGTCCGTTGGCAGCGCCTTTGCCACCTGTGCGCACGACGCCGCCGAACTCCATCAATCGCGAAGTCGAATGAATATGTCCGACGCCGATGAGGGCGATACCGATCGTCAGCAGTCCGGCGAGCGCGCCGAACAAACCTCCGCCGATCAAGTTCGCGAGATGTGGGAAGTTCACATTGTCAGGCGCGAGTTTGTCCGCGGCGAGGCGCAGCAAGAAGAGGTAGAAACAGAACGGCAGAAGAAGACCGATGCCCCACGCATAGGGAGCGAGCCCGGGCAGTGGCCCGAGCAGTGCGAGTCGCGTGATGGGTTCCCATGTCGCGAAGGCAAGTACGCCCGCGCAGAGCACGCACAGGAGATGCAGCACCGCGCCGAAGAGTCCTTGATTGGACCACCAGTACGCGATGAGTGCGATAAAGGCGATGACGAGAATGTTGAAGAGAGATTCCATCGAAGTCGTTCCAGTCGCAGCGAGGAAGCGTGATGCGTTGCGTCACGCGGGCATTCAAAGAAAACAACAGAGAGCGCAATACCTGAGGCAATCGAACTTACGGTTTCGCACCCGACGGCGGTGCAGTTCCAGCGACAGCCGCTGGTTTCGCGGCAGCACTCGCCGGCGCGGGTTTCGCAAACGCGCGTGCGGCTTCATCGAAACTCGTCTTACCATCACGCACTTTGTGCAGCGCGGCTTCTTGGAGTTGAAGCATTTTCTGCTCGCGAATCGCGCGCGCATAGGCGCCACGGAAGTCGCCTTCCGCAAGCGCTGCGCGTCCGGCATCGTCGATGAGCAGCACTTCAAAGATGGCTGATTGACTGAAGAATCCAGTGCCTTGGCAGACAGGACACTCTTCGATCTTGTTCTTCACTTGGATCTTTCCGCTCTGGCGGAAGAGTTCTACCGTCTTGCCGGGAGGGATGCCCAACCGTTTCGATTGTTCAGGACTTGGTTGGAAACCGACCTTGCAATTCGGGCAGACATTTCGGAGCAACCGCTGATTCGAAATGCCGGTAATGCACTTCGCGGCGAGCTTTGCGTCGCCGACCAACTCAACCCACTTCGCGTACGCAGACTGCACGCTGTCGGAAGGAATGATCACATAGACGAGCGGACCCTTCATGCCTGGAGTCGCCGCTTGCTTTGCGGCTCCCACATCGGAGACGTCTGTGCACAGCACCGCGTCAGGATCTTTGCGGAGGATCGAGCGCAATTTCTCGGGGAAATCATGCGCAGGATCGTTCGCGTCCCACTGCACATGCTCGACACCTTCGAGCCGATGGAGCACTTCCTTCTCGAGAGTCTTGAGATTGCATGTGTAGGCGTCGTGTCGACCGAGGAAGGCGTAGCCTGTGGTGCTCGCGCCCTGACCAATCGGCGCGCTCACGATGAACACACCGTGACGAAGCGCGACATCTTCAAGCGTGCGCAGCGCAGTGATCTGCGCAGGAAGCAATCCGAGATCGTCGAGCGGACGCTCGACGGATTTCGCGCGATTGAAATCAATGCGCAACGAATGTCCTTGCGCGGAACCGAGGGTCGTGAGCGTGAGGCGCTGCTTCCCACCGGTGTTCTCAACATTGCACTCGCCCACTTGACGTCGACGACGATCCGCAACATCAAGGCCCGCGGCGGTCTTGAGGAAATCGATCATCTGATGGCCGACATCCACAGGCATGGGATCCATGCGCACGCGAAGACCATCGATCAACATTGTCACCTGCACTGCCTGCGCATTCGCAGCGATATCCACGCGACTTGCGCGCCGATTGAACGCCTCAATCGTCGCGCCTTCCGCGGCGATGTACACCGCGAGCTTTGGATCTTCTTTCGCTGGAACAGGCATCTTCACGCCCGTCAACGAAAGGAAGAACGCGCTGGCCGCACGCTCGGACGAACGCGTTCGTCGCGCTTCCATCGCGTTCTGCAACTTTGACCCGAGCAGGACGAACTTGCGATTCTCTGGGACGCGAGCGTCGCGGAACTTCCAGTAGCCAAGCAGCGTGCCCGCGTAGATCGCGAGCATGAGCGGGAACCCAATCCAGAAAATCGGAATGAGCAGCACGACCGCAAAGCCGAGGACGCCGATGGCCACGAAACTCGCGTTAATCGCGAGAAGTGGGAAGTTGTAGAAGCGCGCATCGAACTCAAACTTCGCGATGTAGCGCATGTACGCGACGAGTGCTGCGAACATGAGAATCGGTTTCGCGATCGACATGAGCACAGGCGCGTCTGCAAGGAGAAGTGGCATTGTCGTGGGCATAATCGTTGACATGGCGTGGAGCATCAGGTGGTCTCTGTGGCGCGCTTGGGAAGGCGCGATGCAAATGCAGCGAGTGGTTCAGTCTTAACTGATGCCCTTGAGGCGCATCTTCAGTTCTTCAGGCTTCGGCGTCGCTTGCAGCGCGACGCTTTGATGGATGTATTCCTGTTCAACAAGTTTGACGAGCGCGCTCGTGAAATCGAGCATGCCTTCGTCGTGGCTCTGCTTGATGATGTCGAGCAACTCACCCTCGCGTCCTTCAAGGATGTACTTCTGAACGCCCGGCGTGTTGAGGAGAATCTCGAGAGCAGGGATGCGGCCGATGTGCGCGTGGAGCGTCGGCAACAATTTCTGATAGACGATCGCACGCAGGTTGTACGCCAGCAACTTGCGGATCTGTTCGCGCTCGTTTTCAGGGAAGAGATCGTAGATACGACCGAAGGTCTGCCATGCAGAACTTGCGTGGATGGTGCCGAAGACCAAGTGGCCGGTCTCTGCAGCGCGAATAGCGGCTTCGAAGGTTTCGTAATCGCGCATTTCGCCGACGAGCACGACATCGGGATTTTCGCGGACGAGTGCGCGCAGCGCATCGTTGAAGTTTGTTGCGTCAATGCCGATCTCGCGCTGATTGATCGTCGCTTTCGCGTCGTTGAAGATGTATTCGATCGGATCTTCAATCGTGATGATGTGCACTTTCTTGCGCTCATTCACATACTGAATCATCGAAGCGATCGAGGTGGACTTGCCAGAGCCCGTCACGCCCGAGAAGAGGATGAGCCCTTGCGCGGCCATCGACACATCGCCGAGAATCGAAGGGAGGTAGAGCTCTTCGAACTTCTTGATCTGGCTCGTGATCAAACGTGCCGCAAGACTCGGCGTTCCGCGCGCCATGAACAGATTCACGCGGAATCGTCGAATGACCGTGTCGGACGAAAGGTCATTGCGATCGCCACCATGGTCATACGCAAAGTCGATCGAACCATGTCGGGTGAGATAGTCGAGTTGATTCGGATCGAGAATATCCTTGGCGACTTGGAACATCTGATCGGCGGTGCAGATCGCCGTTTCGAGATCCTTCAGCACACCGCGGTGGCGAATGCGAGGACGAATACCCGTCTTCACGATGAGATCGCTTCCCTCGTAGCGGATCGTTGCAGCGAGCCAAGTGAGCCACAACTTCATTCCATCGCCTTCGGTCGTGCCTCGGTGCTTGATGGAGAGTGGGACGAGGAGTTCGTGTCGGGACGGTGCCATGGAGGAAGTTTCGACAGTGGAGAATGAAGCGCCATGCAGGCGAGGATTGCGAACCGCAGACATGCACTCGCGATGCGAGCAAGGACAACGAGCGGCAGTCGGCAATTGCGCGGCGTCCGCCAAATTGGAAGTGGCAATCGTACCCGATTAGGCGCAGATTGACGTCTTCACGTTCATTGCGGGGAGGCAACCTTTTCGAGAAGCGTGCGCGGCTGTATTGTGCCGCGATGGATCACAAGATTGTTCTTGATGGCATCACCTTCGATGATGTCCTTCTCATTCCCGCATACAGCGAGCTGACACCAGACATGGTGGACACATCGACGCGCCTCACGCGCTCGATCAGTGTCAACATTCCACTTGTTTCCGCGCCGATGGACACAGTGACGGAGTCCGATCTTGCACGTGCACTTGCGCAAGAAGGTGGTGTCGGCATCATTCATAAGAATCTCCAACCTGAGGTGCAAGCGCGGGAAGTTGCGAAGGTCAAGCGCAGTGAACATGGGGTAGTGGTCGATCCGGTGACGCTTGCTCCAACGGACACGCTCGCGAGAGCCGCGCAATTGATGGCAGAGCAGGGAGTCTCGGGATTTCCCGTGACAGAAGATGGATCGCGTCGCGGTCGCGTCGTTGGCATCTTGACCCGTCGCGACATGAAGTTTCTGCAAGGGAAGGATCTCAGCGCGATTGATGTGAAGGACGTGATGACGACGGCGAATCTCATCACAGCGGCGCCCGATGTGACGGCCGAAGTCGCGGAGCAACTCATGAGCCGCGCGCGCGTCGAGAAGTTGCTGCTTGTGGATGGTGAGCGAAAACTCCGTGGCTTGATCACGATGCGCGATGTGGAAAATGTTCGCACGCATCCGAAGGCATGCCGCGATGCGCGTGGGCGTTTGCGTGTTGGAGCAGCAGTTGGCGTGCGGCAGTTTGAACGCGCGGAACTGTTGATTGCAGCGGAAGTCGATCTGCTTGTGGTCGACACCGCGCATGGACATTCCAAGAATGTGATCGACACAGTGCGCGAGATTAAGCGGCGTTTCTCGATTGATGTGATCGCGGGTAACGTGGGCACTGCCGACGGCGCGAAGGCTCTCATCGACGCAGGCGCGGACGCGATCAAGGTAGGCATCGGTCCTGGTTCGATCTGCACAACGCGCGTCGTCACGGGAGTTGGAGTGCCGCAAATCTCAGCGATTCTCGAAGCGGTACGCGCGGCGGATGCTGCGGGGATTCCTGTCATCGCCGATGGTGGCGTGCGGCAGTCGGGCGACATTGCGAAGGCACTTGCCGCGGGCGCATCGGTGGTCATGCTCGGATCACTGCTCGCAGGTTTGGACGAGAGCCCAGGTGAAGTGGTGCTCCATCGTGGTCGTCGATACAAGACGTATCGCGGCATGGGCAGCGAAGGCGCGATGGCTGCTGGCAGTGGTGATCGCTACGGACAAGCAGGCATTCGTGAAGCGCGCAAGTTTGTGCCCGAAGGCGTTGAAGGCATGGTGCCATTCCGCGGAAATCTTTCCGACTTCGTGTATCAGATGGTCGGCGGGGTGCGCAGTGCCATGGGCTACTGCGGTTGCCGGACGATGGAAGAGTTTCGCAACAACACTCGCTTCGTGCGAGTTTCGAACGCGACCGTTGTCGAAAATCATCCGCACGACATCACGATCACGAAGGAAGCACCGAACTATTCCTCTTCGACGAGCGGTCGGTCAGAGTAAGTCGCGAGCGCCAAGCAGTTTCATGCAAAACGCACAACGAGGCGCCCTCCAAGAGGGCGCCTCGTTGCGTTGAGTGCCGGTGACAGGAATTGAACCTGCAAGCCTTTAGAGGGCGGCGGATTTTGAGTCCGCTGCGTCTGCCAATTCCGCCACACCGGCGAGGGCGCAGATTGTAGTCGCAATACTTTGGAAAGAATAATTGCGCTTTCTTGAGAGTTGCGACCGCGTTCTGCGGAAGGGAGAAACCCGCATTTCGCGGATCAAGGAGTTTCTAAAGATGAAGTCGAACTTGTTCACACAATGGGCCGCGGCCCTCCTCGTTTCTTCTGCCTGCACAGGCGCTTTCGCACAATCTGGATCCGATGACTGTCTCACTCCCACGCCAATTGGTGGGTCTGGGCAGTTTGCATTTGATCTGATTGCGGCAACCCCGAGTTGGTCTGGATACATGCCAAATTGCGTTCCAGGCTCCGGATTCGCTACGAATGACGTGTGGTGGTGCTGGACCGCAACTTGCGATGGCATGGTCACGCTTTCAACATGCGGTCTGACGAACGCTGACACGATCGTGGCTATCTATCCCATGGCGGTTGGTTGCCAATGCCCCGGTGACCTCAATCCGCTCTGCTGCAGCGATAATTTTTGCGGGAAGCAATCCGAGGTCAGTTGTGAAGTCGTGTGTGGCGAGCGATATCTCATTCAGGTTGGAATCAGTCAGGGTGGAACTCAAGGCGCGGGGCAACTCTCGATTCAATGCAACGGAAATCCCTGCGGCTCTGCGAAACCATTCAGCTGCGACTGCTGCGGAGGTCGCCCACCAATGGTGGATGCGCTTCCGATTCCATTCGTTGCTGGCGCAGTTTCAGCAGCGACGAATGATAATTTTTCCAGCAACTTCCCAGCGGTTTGGCTCGTTGAACTCGGTGGTCAGCCCTCCGCGCCAGTGGGCTCCAATTGGGCTACGGGGCGCTATTCGCATCCCAACTGGACGATGAGCGATCTCGGCAGCGTGTTCGGTGTCACGCTCGATGATGCAGGCAACATCTTCGTCGGGCAATCCTCGGTCTATGGGACGCTCACCAATTTTGATTTTCTCGGTGGAGGTGGCGCGGGTGCGATCTATCGCCTCGATGGAACGACTGGAGCAGTGACAACAACGATCAAACTTCCGCAGCAAGTGGATCCATCTGCTCCGAATGCGAACGAAGTCTTCCCAGGTATTGGCCAACTCTCGTATGACTGTGGCACGCAGCGTCTCTTCGCATCCAACTTCGAAGACGGCCGCATCTACTCGATCGATCCACTCGATGGCACTGGATTCAAAGTGCGTTCAACCTATATGCACACTGGCGCGGTCACGGGTCCATTGTCCGATGGAAATCTCGCAAACCCCAATGATCCTGCAGGTTTCGCGCCATTAGGCTCGCGCATCTGGGCTGTGAAGGCAACCGGCGGTCGCGTGTTCTACTCGCTCTGGACTGAAGATATTGGCCGTCCAAGCGCGCTGCAATCGAACGAGATTTGGTCTGTGAATATTGATGCGCTGGGAAATTTTGTCGCGGGCTCCGCGCAACTCGAGTGCACACTTCCATCGCTTGTCGGCGCGAGCTACTCGAATCCCATCGCAGATATTTCGTTCGACGATGATTGCTGTTTGCTCGCAGCGGAGCGCACTATGCAGAGTGACTCGCGGTCCTCAGCGCACCAATCGCGTGCCTTCCGATTCTGCCCAAGTGCAGCAGGCGGATGGAGCGCGCCCACCATCTATGACGTTGGTGGATACGGCAGCCAAACAAATGCGACAGGTGGCATCGGCTATCAAGGCGGCGCGGCGAATCAAGTGTGGAACATGTCTGATGCGATCATCTATCCAGTCCCGCAGGTCTACGGCTTGTTTGGGCAAGACCCCGCGGGTGAAGTTGCCGCGAACGCGACTTGGATCGATCTCGACGGCGTCTTGAACAACAATCAGAAGCTAGAACTCGGTTCACTCGACATCAGTTGCGTGAGCGACGCCTGCATGGAAGTTGTGACGACGGACATCGCGTGTGATCCGCAAACGGGAGGCGCGATGGAGTTTGATTGGACCTTCACGATCACGAACAATTCCGCGCAGATTGCAGATGTGCTCATTCTTCCAGATGCAGCGTTTGCGCCCAATCACGTGCTCACGTTTAGTCCTCCACTCGCGGTCGGAGCCAGCACAACGTTCACCGTGCACATCGCAGGGCCGCAGCCTCTCGCGACATTCTGCTTCCCGGTCGTGCTTGGTTCGGTGCAAGGCAGCATCTGCTGCACTGCGGATGTGTGCCTTGAATTGCCTGAATGCGAGTGCTTCCAAGAGCATCAACTGGTCGTGTTGCCGGTACCGGGTGTCGCAGGTCAGTACAGCGTCACCTTCACGTTGACGAATCTTGAGGCGTACGCAGGTGAATGGGTTTCGATCGCAGTGGCTGCGGGTGTTCCTGCGACAGTGTCACCGAGTTTGATCAACATCCCAACTACGCCGTACGGTGGGACGGTTGCCATTGGTCCGATCACGGTGACGACCGCGCTTCCAGCGGGCACACCGATTCCACTCATCATCGGCCTGCACTCGCTCACCTTTCACCCATGCTGCTTCCTTGAATTGCCGATCGTCCTGCCAGCTGGTCAAGGTGTGAGTCTGCCTGGCGATCTCAATGATGACGGC
>SIAK01000030.1 GCA_009691805.1 Phycisphaerales bacterium | reverse complement strand
GGCTCTAGTGATCCGGCGATTCTGTGTGGAAGGGTCGTCGCTCAACGGATAAAAGGTACCCCGGGGATAACAGGCTGATCGCTCCCGAGCGTCCATAGCGGCGGAGCGGTTTGGCACCTCGATGTCGGCTCATCACATCCTGGGGCTGAAGGCGGTCCCAAGGGTTAGGCTGTTCGCCTATTAAAGTGGTACGCGAGCTGGGTTCAGACCGGCGTGAGCCAGGTCGGTCCCTATCTGTCGTGGGCGTTGCAATATTGACGGGATACAATCTTAGTACGAGAGGATTGGATTGGACGTACCCCTGGTGTGCCAGTTGGACCGCTCGGTCCACAGCTGGGTAGCTACGTACGGCAGGGATAACCGCTGAAAGCATCTAAGCGGGAAGCCCACCTGAAGATAAGTATTGCTTTGAGACCCCTAGGAGACTACTAGGTTGATAGGCCGCACGTGTACGCGGAGAAATCCGTTCAGCGAAGCGGTACTAACGGTCAAAGACTTCGTCGCGTCTACCGGTCTCCGGATCGCAGTTTATCTGCGCTCAGTGGATCGGTCGCCGACGGCGCTCGTTTCGAATTCAAATCACGGGCTGGTGGAAGTGATTCTTCCAGCACGTCACACGATTTCATTGCACGATTTTATGCTTGGAGCGCCCGAAAGGGCGCTCCAAGATTTGCCGGTGAATATAGACAAGGGGTCACACCTGTTCCCATCCCGAACACAGAAGTTAAGACCTTGTCGCCAATGATACTGCTCAGCGGGAAAGTAGGTGACTGCCGGCTTAATGGCTCCTGTCGAGGAAACTCGACAGGAGCCTTTTTTATTTTTGCTCGTAGTGTCCTCCCTCAGTCCTTACGGAGTTCTCGAGAGTCCTTACGGAGTTCTCGTGGAGTTCGCGGGAGTCATTGCGGAGTTCTTGCTGAGTGCCCTGGATCTTCCTGATGCTTCGCGGAATTGCGCGTGCTCCGTTTCCCGCTCCATTTTTGCCGACTCGAACGCTGTGTTTTCTGAGTCTGCGCGAACAGCTGGCTTCGCCTTATCAAGGCTGAACGAATATTGCGTCGAGCGCGAGAGTTCATCGAGGAACTACACGGTTCATCGAAGGACTACACCGTTCATCGAGGAACGACGCAGCGCATCGAGGAAGAGCGCGGTTTATCGAAGGGCGACGCGGTTCATTGAGGAACTACGCGCGCGCGTGGCGGGCTGCGTTTGAGTTCGCACCATCGTGGGCTCATAGGCTTTGCATGGCTTTGCTTGGCTGGATTGCTGCCAGCGCTCGAACCGAGCTCAGAGCGAAGTGCTCTGGATGTTTGATTGTCTGAACCTGCGGGCGTAGAGGGCGTGGAAATTTCTCCGCTGAAGGTCTGTTCGTTCGGGCGCTGACCATTCGGAGTCTGTGTGGAGTTGTGAGTTTGGTGATCGATTTTCGGCGATCTCGCGGGTGATCGCTCGCGTCTGTTGTTCTATCGAGGCGATTTCGTATTGGATGATGCTTCGGCTCTGGAGAAGTGCGTCGGTTGCATGAAGAGTGCAACGAGTTTCGAGGGTTCGGGTTTGTTTCGACGCATGGTCGGAATGGGGTCAACTCGTGGGGCCGTTTACCTGATGCGCGGATGCGCTCTGCAGGCCGCGCCTTGGAATGTCTCAGAGCAACGCGGGGGAAGCGTCGTGTATTGAACCGATCGCGGCGGATTTGGAGATGTGGCTTTGGAATTGTCGAATCACGTTGAGAGGTTTCGTGCTGCACATAGCGCGGGGCATCCGTCGGACGGTTGCCTCGAGGTTTTAGGTCGTGCTTGGAGCATCGACTTGACTCTGCAGCGCGCGCGACGAGAGGAAAATTTTCATCTCGCTTCAGGAGTTGCTTGACAGCCAATGAGTTTGGAAGGAAAGTGTCGGTGTGCTGTATCGGAGTGGCTTCCAACAGCATCGCACACTTGGTGCGGTGGGGGGATTTCCTTTGGGGGCGTGATGCACGAAAGAAATCTTTATGGCTATGTTTAAGATCTATGTGGGGAACCTCGAGCCTCGAACCAAGATCGAACAGATTCGCGAGTTGTTCGCGCCGTTTGTAACGATCGAAGACGCGGTGATTGCTATCAATCCCGACACCGAGAAAAGCAAGGGCTTCGCCATCATCATGGTGCGCGACCCTGAGCTCGGTCGCTTGGCGATTGAAGCGAATCAAGGCAAGCGACTTCTTGGCAAGGAACTCATCATCAATGAAATCCTCAAGAAGAAAGGTGCTGTGCAAGAACGCCCAGCACAGGCTAGCCCCTTCGGACCACACATGAATCGCGGCGTCGGCGGCGTTGCTCGATTCGGTGGGCGAGGTAATCCGAGACGCGGCCCCGGCGCGAGTGCGGGAGCGCCCTCAGTAGGTGCGCCTCGACTTGGTTACTCGAACGATGTCCCGAGTTCGGCTGCGCCGCGTTTTTCGCGCCCCATTGGAAGTTTCTCCGCGCGCGCGAGTGAAGTGAACTCGCCTCGCGCAGCATCGCCGATCTCCGGCGCAGTGCCGACTCCAACTTCAGACGCTCCGCGTGCGAGCTTGGCACCGAGTACATCGATGGGTTTGAGTGGGCGCTCGATTGCGAGTTCAAGCGCAACGAATTCTGCCGCAGGACGTGGAGGCAGTGCGGGAGCATCAAGCGCGTCTGGTGCTGGAGCTTCGATCGCGCCGCTCTCAGGTTACTCAGGCGCACCGACGCGAGTTGTTGCGACAGGTGCGGCCCGACCGTTTAGCCGTGTTCCGGGAGTTCCCGTCAATCCAGCATCCGTGGCGCGTGCGACTTCCGCGAGCGCTGCTGCTGCGAAGTTAGCTGCGGCAGAACCTGCAGTAGTAGCAACTCCCGTAAAGGTGAAAGCAGTCGCTGCGAAAACGACGAAGAGCGCGAAGGTTGCGAAGGCTGTGAAAGTTGTGAAGGTCGCGAAAGAAGTGAAGATCGCGAAGGTTGCCAAGGCCGCAAAAGTTGTGAAGGTCGCGAAAGTTGCAAAGGCCGCAAAAGTTGCGAAGGTTGCGAAGGTCGCGAAAGTTGCGAAGGTCGCAAAAGTTGTGAAGGTCGCGAAAGTCGCGAAGGGCGCAAAAGTCGCGAAGAAAACAAAGTCTTAGTCAAGCGTCGGGACACACGATTGCGTGACGCTCAATCTTCTCGTTCGAATCGCCCTTCGCGCTTTTGATCGTGCGCTTCGTCGCGCGCGCGGCCGTGGTCCCACTGCCTGCTGCTGTCATGATGTCCATCCCAACCCTTCGGTGGGGGAAGTGGAGTTGGTGGCGCGCTTTCGGGCGGTGTTTCACTTGTGCGCTTCACGCGTTTGCTCACGCGAGGGGAATCGTTCGTGCTCTTCTCGCCAGCGTTGACGACGATCGTCCGACCTTCGAGAGGTTTTCCGTTGAGCGCGGCGATTGCGAGTTCGCCAGCTTCCTTGGTTCCCATCGAGACGAAACCGAAACCGCGAGATCGGCCAGTCTGGCGATCTGTACCGATGAAGACCTCAGCGACCTCACCGTACTGCGCAAACAACTGCCGTAGGCGAGTCGCGCTGGTGTGGAAACTGAGATTGCCGACAAAGAGCTTGAACATAGTGCGCTTCCTTCGCGTGCTTTCATCGTAAGCGCGGCTGTTCGCCTGCGAAATGGCATACTTGGAAAAACTCTTGCTTCTCGGCTCGGATTCGGCGGTTGAAGTTTCGCTGCTTGTGCTCACTTTCGAGCGCGTTGTACGATCTCAACTTATGGCATTTCTTGAAGTATCGAGTCCTCGATGGACGCGGCGCATTGACCTTGGAACTGAGCCGATTCGCATCGGTCGGCTTCCCGAGAACGAGATCAACTACAACGATGATGGTTTGAGCCGTCAGCACTGCGTCATTGAGGCGATCGATGGTCTTTGGCAGGTGCGCGACCTTGCGTCTCGGAATGGGATGAAGGTCAACGGCGCCAAGGTGCCGCTGCAAGTGCTCGGCAACGGCGACATCGTGCGTGTGGGTTCCATTGAGATTCGTTTCCTTGAACCGCAGGGCGCGGAGCCTGTGAAGAGCGCAACACCGCCGCCGCAGCAAACGCGCGCGCGACCGCAGGCGACGATTGACATTGACGCGAAAGATGTTGCCGCGCAGTCAAGTTATGAATCTGACATTCGTCGCGTGATCGACTCTAGTCTCGCGAAGCCGTTTGGCGAGACGGACATCGCGCTCGTGGATGCGCGCGGTGCAGTGCTTCACGCCGCACAAGGCGATGAATCGGGCGAAGATGCGCCGGCCGAAAGCGTGTACATCTATCGATTGCTCCTCCTTGCGTGCTTCCGCGCGCGTGCCTCGGATCTTCACATTGAACCGCGCACGGATGTTGCGGTCGTGCGGTTTCGTGTCGATGGAACGATGGTCACGGTGTGCGATCTTCCGTTACAGGTGTTTCGCCGCATTCTCGGCGTTGTGAAAGTGCTCTGTCATTTCGATCAGAGTTTGAAGAACGAAGTGCTCGATGGTCACTTCACGGTGAATGTGCGATCGCGTCGCGTCGACTATCGCGTGAGCCTCACTCCCGCCATGCACGGTCAGAAGATGGTTGTGCGAGTCCTCGATCCTGCAACGGCGCCCGGTCGCTTGCACGAAATGGGCTTGCTTCCGTGGATGTACGAGAAAGTGCGCGTCGTTTGTAATCGCGACGCTGGTCTCATTCTTGTCTGTGGTCCGACAGGCTCGGGCAAGACGACGTCCCTCTACTCTTGCCTTCGCGAGATCAATCTCGTCGAACGCAATGCGATCACGATTGAAGATCCTGTGGAGTACCAGATCGAAGGTGCAACGCAGATTCCTATCGATGCGAAGCAGGGGCATAGTTTCGGCGGACTGCTGCGTTCCGTGCTTCGCCAAGATCCCGACGTCATTCTCGTCGGGGAGATTCGCGATCTTGAAACGGCGACCGTCGCGATGCAAGCCGCGATGACGGGGCACCTCGTGTTCTCGACAGTGCACGCGCGTGACACGATTGGAACCATTTTTCGACTCATGGATCTAGGCGTCGAGAGTTACCAGATCGCGAACGCACTCAACCTCGTTATCGCGCAACGACTCGTGCGAGTGCTCTGCGGAACATGCCGTAAGGCGGTGGTTCCAACGCCAGCGCAGCAGATGAAGATGGGCAAGTCGATGCACGGCGTCGCACAGATCTACGCGCCGCAAGGTTGCGCGTATTGCCTTGATACAGGTTTCTATGGTCGTCGCGCGATCTTCGAGATGGTCGAGTTCAACGACAATCTCCGCGACGTGATTCTCAAGAAGCCGACGATCGCACAGATTCGTGAGTCACTCTCGGGAAGCCTCTTCACGACATTGCAGTCGTATGGGTTCCAACTTGTTGCCAACGGTATGACAAGTTTCGACGAGATTGAGAGAGTATCGGGGAGCGATTGAGTTCCCCGTGTCCATTTGCGCTCCTCGGCGTCGCGTTGACGTTTGAACTCAGTGCAGAGCAACTTCGTCGGGCATGGATGCGGCGCGTTGCGTTGGTACATCCCGATGTAGGCGGCGGCGCAGCGGATGCTGCGTTGCTCAACGATGCGTACAAAGTGCTGCTCGATCCGCTCGCACGCGCGGATGCTCTCTTGATCGCATTGCATGCGCCGGTGACCGATGCTCGTGCGCTTCCTGACGGTTTTCTCCTTGAGATGATGGAGTTGCGCGAGCGACTCGATGCCGCAGATGGAGACGCAACGGAGCTGGAGAGTCTCGCGCGTGAGGGCGCTCGCATGCGAGATGCTGCGCAGGATTCGCTCACGCGCGCTTTTCAAGACGGCAACGTCGCAGGACAATTCTCCCTCGCCGCAGCGCAGTCTGTGCGACAGAATGTCAATGTCATGCGCGCGGTCGCGCGCATGCTTGAGCAACTCGCGCAGCACGCAAGTCAGGAGGGCTCGTGAGTCCTGAAGCTGAAGTCGCTGGCATCGCTGAGATTGCCGTCGGTATCGCGATGATTCCGATGATCGCGGGCATCGCGTTCTTTGCGGCAGTCGAGACAGCACTCTTTGGATTGACGGCGGCCGATCGCGTCACCATGAAGCGCACCCGCCCTCACGCAGCAGCACTTGTCGAGCGATTGCGTCGACGCCCGCGCGCACTCTTGCTCTCCACAATGCTCGGCGCAATTCTCTGCTCGAGCGCATACTTCGTGGCGAGCACCGTGCTGTTCACGCGTGTTGGCGGTTCGCCTCTCGGCAAAATCGCACTCGCCGTCGTCTCTATCTTCGGGTGTGTTGTCGCGGGAGAATTGATTCCGAAGGCTCTCGCGATGCTCGATCGTGTTCGGCTCGCAGCATTGCTGGTCTATCCCGCAGTGGCATTCGATTCGATCGTCGCTCCTGTGCGCAACATGCTCGATCAGTTGCTCATCATGCCACTGACGCGCCTCCTGGGAAGAGCCACGGAAGCACCGCAATTGACGCGCGAAGAGCTTGCGGCTTTGCTCGATCTTTCAGCACGAAGCGGTTCAATCGACGCGACGGAGCAGGGCGTGCTCGAAGGAGTTGTTCGATTGCGGCGGTTGCGCGTGCGTGATGTCATGACGCCGCGCGTGGATATGGCGTCGCTCGGTCTTGATGCAACGGAGCAAGAAGTCCTCGAGGCGGCAGGCAGTTTTCGTCTCACGCACTTCCCCATCGTTGGAACGGACGTCGATGACGTGCGCGGATTGCTCGCCGTGAAGCAGTGGCTGCTTGCGCAGCCTCGTCGTTCGATTGCGGACTCACTCGAAGAGGTGCAGTTCATTCCGGAACTCGCCTCACTCGAACTACTCCTCGAACACTTCCGCAAGACCGCAACCAAACTTGCAATCGTCGTCGACGAATATGGAGGCACTGCAGGTGTCGTTGCTGTGGAAGATTGCGTTGAAGAAATCATCGGCGACATCATTGGCTCTGGCGAACGCGCGATTACGATTCCTGAGGAGTTGCCCGATGGTCGTTGGCGCGTGAGCGGCGAAATGAGCGCGCATCGTTGGAGTGAAGTCTTTGGACTGCAACATCGATCGGGACGGACGAGTACGGTTGCGGGTCTTGTGCTCGAGAGGCTCACGCGCCTGCCCCGCGTTGGAGATCGCGTTCAACTTGGAAACGTCTCGCTCGAAGTGGAATTGATGGACGGTGCGCGCGTGGAGAGCGTGCTCGTTTCACAGGAGGGCGCAGAGTGAATCATCCTTCCGACGTGCTGCTCTACATCGCCATCGCGCTTGGCGGCATGATGCTCGCGGGCATCGCTTCTGGTATTGAAACAGGCATCTATACGCTGAGTCGGGTGCGCCTCTTTGTGCGCGCGGCGCGCGGAGATTCGCGCGCGATCATCCTTGAGCGCGAGCTGAAGACACCTGAACGGGTGATCAGTACGACACTGCTCCTGCAGGCAGCGGGTGGTTGGATCGGCGGTCTTGGAATTGCAAGTGGTCTTGAAGCGATGGGGCTCTCGACGCTCGCCGCAACGCTCGCGGAGTTGGCGATCTTGACACCGCTTCTCTTCATCATGGGCGACGTGATGCCGAAGGAATTGTTCCGCACCAATTCCGATCGATGGTTGCCAACCTTCGCGCGTCCTCTGTTGGTGCTGCGTGTGATCTGCACGTGGACTGGAATCATTCCCGTGCTCTCCTGGATTGCGAGCACCATCTCGACGCTGACAGGTGCGTCGAAGGACGGCGCTCCGATCGATGCACGTCAACGCGTGTTCGCATTGCTGCATGAAGACAGTGAGAGTTTGAGCGAGCAACAAATGGGCATCGCCGAACGCGTCTTCACGATGCGTGGGGTCACCATTGGTGCAGAGATGGTGCCATGGAAGCAGGTTGCGATTTTGCCTGTCGCAACCAGCGCATTCGATCGACTTGAACTGCTTCGTAGGACGCCGTTTAGTCGCCTTCCCGCAGTCGATGCGCAGGGCGCAGTGGTTGGCATCGTGACAGCGCTCGATGTTCTGTTGAGTCCTGCCGCGCAGACGATGAAACTCCTGAAGCCTGTGCCGGTGTTGCCGCCGCACACGCCCGCGCTCACTGCGTTGAGCGAGATGCGAAGCGCGCGCGTGACGTTCGCAATTGTCGCGGAACGCCCCGACAAACCTCTTGGCATCGTCACGATCAAGGACCTCGTCGAGCCACTTGTCGGCGATCTTGCTGCGTGGTAACCGCACGATTATCGCGTGGAATTCAACAGCGTTCTTGCTATACTCCTCGCCCCCCGCGTGGGGCTTGTAGCTCAGCTGGCTAGAGCGCACCCCTGATAAGGGTGAGGTCGAAGGTTCGAGTCCTTTCAGGCCCATTCGCGCATGCAGCCGTTCCATCTTTGGAACGGCTGCATGCCTTTTTGGGACTTTGCAAGTCGGTGCGAATGCACGCGCTGCAGTCCGAACTCAATCGTGGATTCGCCTATGCTCTCTACCCCCTTCGGGAGTCGACGGGGTGCCTCCTTTACCGCAAACGATTTCACTTTTTCTTGGAGTACTGACCTCAATGCGTCGCGCGAAGATCTCGATCATCGGAGCTGGAAACACTGGTGCTGCTTGTGCAGTGTGGGCTGCATCTAAGGAACTCGGAGACATCGTGCTCCTCGATATCGCCGAAGGTGTCGCGAAAGGCAAGGCGCTCGATCTTTATGAAGCGGCGCCGATCGAAGGTTTCGATTGCCGCATCGAGGGTGGCAGTGACTACGCGCTCATTGCGGACAGCGACATCGTCGTGATCACAGCAGGGCTTCCTCGCAAGCCAGGCATGAGCCGCGATGATCTCATTCAAACGAACGTGAAGATCGTCCGCGAGGTTTCGCAGAACGTTGCGAAGTACGCGCCGAACTCGATCCTCATCGTCCTCTCGAATCCACTCGATGCGATGGTCTACACCGCGTGGAAGAGTTCCGGATTCCCAGCCCATCGCGTGCTCGGTCAAGCGGGCTGCTTGGACGTTGCGCGATTCCGCGCGTTTCTCTCGCTGAAGCTCGGTTGCTCGGTCGAAGATATTCAAGCGCTGCTGCTCGGTGGTCACGGCGATGACATGGTTCCGCTTCCACGCTTCACCAGTGTGCACGGCATTCCGATTGATCAGTTGCTTTCCGAAGCGGAGATCACCGAGTGCGTGCAACGCGCGAAAGTTGGCGGCGGTGAAATCGTCCAGCTCATGGGAACGAGTGCGTACTACGCGCCTGCCGCGGGCGTGATTCAAATGGCAGAAGCGATCATCAAGGACAAGAAGCGCATTCTTCCTTGCGCGGCGTATTGCGAAGATGCATTCGGCGTTGCGCCAGGACAAACGGGCAAGGGCTTCTTTGTCGGTGTGCCTTGCATTCTCGGCAAGGGCGGCATGGAGAAGGTCGTTGAAGTGAAGTTCAATGCTGAAGAAGCCGCGCTGTTTGCAGAGAGCGCGCAGCACGTGAAGGATCTCGTCGCTGTCGTGCAGAAGTTGTTCCCCGAGCTCGCGTAAGCATCCACTTTGCACAGAGTTCTCTTGCACAACGCACGCCCAACGGCGTGCGTTGTGTGTTTCAGGATCACGCTGCAGGAACGGCGACAAACGGCTCTGCAACAAGGCGCTGCGCGGCGCTTTCGAAGAGCACTTCGACGGACGGCTTGTGTCGCATCACGCGAGGACCATCGGAGACGCGCACGATCCATCGCGCGCCATCGCGAGCCACGCGCATGTGTCGATTGCCCGGCGCGAGGAGCGCGCGACCGACGCGAATCGCGTCGCCGTCCTCCGCTTCCTTCACTTCGATCGCGCACAGTGTGTTCAAGCGATCTGCAAACGCCTTCGTAAATCCCTCCGGCATGTGTTGCACCATGACGATGCCGGGCGTATCGATCGTGAGCGCGCTGAGGACAACACGCAGCGCTTCCGTTCCACCCGTGGAAGTACCAATCGCGATGAGACGATCGCTGCTTCCTCGATTTTCCTTGAGGCGCGCGAGAGGATTCGCGTGCGTGAGAGAGGGCGTGTGAAATGGAATGGAGTGGATAGGCGAGGTCGTGGCGCGTAGGGCGCGTGCGCGCGATCGAGGCTCAGCACGCCGCATTCACCTTTAAACGTGTGAATTCTGCGCTTGAGATCAGCGAGCGCGTCGCCCGCGACTGCGCCATCTTCGGTCGTGGTTTCATCGAGGCGCGAGATTGCTTGTGTCAGTCGTTCAAACACCTTCTCGACGTCGGCGACCTGGCGCAAAACGATTTGCTCGACAAGCTCTGCGGCATCCGCGGAGCAGATCGCTGCGGCGGACGCTTGTCGAGATTCGGCTTCTCGCGTGATCGCCTGCAACAGATCCTGCAGTGCAACGAGGCCCGGAAGATCGCGCGCTTCAGTGAGGACGACTGCCTTGGCGGCTTGATCAATGGAATGGCGAAGACTCATGGTGCGGTGGTTTCGGGATCGAGTTGAAATGGCGTTGACGTCACGAGTCAGCGGGGAGTGGAACTCAACGCCCCGCGCATTCGGCATCGGCAAGCGCCGACCGTCGATGCAGTACGCTTTTCAACCTGTGTTCGATTGGGGCAGACGCCTGATGAGCGCGTTGCGATTGGATGCGCGGTCTGAGAAGTAGAGAACGCGCGCCGGCGATTTGAGCGATCGCGGGGATTTCGACGATAGAACTCGTCTCCATGTCTCGCGGAATTCCTCTCTTTAGATTCGATACCGGATGGCCCTTCGTCGTCGCGGGTCTTGCACTCCTTGTGAGTGCGTTGCTCATTCCGGCGCAGCGGGAATTGCACGACCTCAAAGGGCTTGTCCAGTACCACCGCGCGCGCGAGCAGCAGGCGTTTGAACGACTCGCCGCATACGACCGTTTTCTTCAGGATCTCAGTGCAAGTGACGACCGCGTCCTGCGAAGACTCGCGGCCAGTCAACTCAATCTCAAACTCGCGGGTGCGGAATCGTTGATGCTCGCGTCGAGCATGAATGACACCGTTGTCGAATGGATCGATGCATCGGTTCCGCTTGAAGTCGCCGCGGCGGTGCCCGCTCCAGACACGCTGCTTTCGAGACTGGCGACAGGACCTCGTCGACTTTGGATTCTTGGAATCGGAACGTTCCTGATGTTCATCGGATTGTTTGTCGGTCCTGAGACGGAGTTCAGCGGTCGCAAGCGCAAGGTTTCAGAAGCACCCCCATCGCGCCCACTCAATGCCGCGCTCCCAACGTGTTCGCTTGAGCTCAAAGACTCCGCGAGCGAGAGTATCCCCTCGCTTGAGGAAGTAGAACCGAGCATGCAAGCGGAAGCGGGCTGCTCGATGGCGCCGACGCTTGTTGTCGCGATGGATGACGCGCATGATGAAGCGGATGATGAAGCGGATGATGAAGCGGATGATGACGCGCACGCTGACGCGAAAATGACAGAAGCAGAGTCTACGAACGCGAGCGAACAAACGACCTCGATCGCTGAAGTCGCAGAGTGCGATGGCTCAGATCATGCGGCGTGGGTCAGTGCATCGCCGCAGTTGCGTGAACTTCGTGTGGCGCTCGACAACGAGAACGACCCGCGTTCGCATTCCTAAAATCTTTGCCGAAAAAAGGTGGCACTTTGAAGGAGCAACTCTCACGAGTGGTAGTGTCTTCGCATCGAGTGTGAATTCGGGTGCGAAAGGGGAACCAGTGATGACCGTGACGGTTGGGAATGGAACAGAGTGCGGCGAAGTTGATGTAGAGCAAGCGGAATGTGATGCGTGGATTCGTCTTGGGCTGGCGCGCGGGATCGGACCGCGGAGTGCGCGCGCTGCTGTCGATTGCGCGGGGTGCGCGGCGGCAGTTTTCTCGAAGCCAGATGCGTGGTGGGCGCAGTTTGCGTTCGCCTCGCGAGTGCAGGGTCTTGCGATGTCATTGCGAGAAGCACGAGGCATCGACCTTGCGGCGGAGCGAGCGGCGGCGGCTCGTCACGGCGCTCGCATTGTTGCGTTTCCGCAACTGCCGCGTGCGTTGCAACTGCTCGCGGATGCGCCCGCTGCGCTGTGGGTACGCGGAACATTGCCAGAGCCTGAGCAGCCGAGTGTCGCGGTGGTGGGTTCGCGTGCGGCGACTGCGTATGGTCGACTTCAAGCGGCGCGATTTGCAGGGGAATTGGCGGAACTTGGGATTGTGATCGTGAGCGGAGGCGCACGAGGGATTGACGCAGAAGCGCATCGTGCAGCGCTGCGAGCAGGTGGAATCACAGTCGCGGTGCTTGGCGGTGGATTCGATCATCTCTATCCACCTGAGCATGCGTCGTTGTTTGACGCGATTGTCGAGGGCGGTGGCGCGGTGGTCACGGAGTTTGCGTGCGGCATGTCGCCGCGACCTGAGTACTTCCCTCGCCGCAATCGTCTCGTGAGTGGATTGAGTCTTGTCGTGCTTGTCGTGGAAGCTGCGGAGCGCAGCGGTGCGCTCCTCACTGCGCGGCTCGCGATTGAAGATCAGGCGCGGGAAGTTGCTTGCGTGCCTGGACCAGTTGATTCCACACGGTCGGCTGGATGTCATCGCGCGATTCGCGAGGGTTGGGCGCAACTTGCGCACGAGCCTGAGGATGTCGCGAAACTGATTGTCTCACAGCGATCGCTCATCCTCGCGCACTTGATGCCGCACGCGATGTTGGATGCGACGCCGCATGCGGTGCCGGTTGCAGAGACGACCACGCATGGAGAGGATGTTTCGCGTGCTGCTTCGGAACTGTGTGTAGCGACGGTTGCGTCACGCGAACGTGCAACGGCATCGAGTTCAGTTTCGGCCGCGCATCTGGATCGAGCAGCTCGTGGAACGCATCTGCCGGATCATGCGCCGAATCATGCGCCGAATCATGCATCCTCTCATGCGCAGCTTCAACTCAGTGATGCCGATCGCGCACTACTCGATCTCCTAAAGATTCGCGCGCGTTGTGGAGATGAACTCGCTGAAGCGCTTGATGCGCCGTGGAGTGATGTTGCGATCCTGCTCACTTCGCTCGCGCGACGAGGCCTCGCTCGTCTTTCTGGTGATCTCTGGATCGCGGGAACGCCGCCGTAAAAAGAGGAGGACGGCCGAGATCGGAAAATGCGCGATTCTTGCGCTCAAACTCAGGCGTCCTTCCGTGATGGCATGATCGTCGCGTCACCGCTGCATCACAGTCGCGGACGGGATTGGAGGTATTGCTACAGTGCTCGTTTCCCCTACAGGGTCCCAGGAACGCGAGGGCTACAGAGTCAGCGCGCGACTGGAGATCCTCCTCTGATCGACTGAGCATTGAGCATTGATGAAGCGATGAGCGAACGACCACCTACCGGTACTGAAAGCATTCTGATCCTCGATTTCGGGAGTCAGACCGCGCAATTGATTGCTCGTCGGGTTCGCGAGGCGGGCGTGTTCAGCTTGCTCGTTTCCCCCAAGATCACTGCGGCGGAAGTGCGTGAACTCGCACCGAAGGGCATCATTCTCTCGGGCGGCCCATCGAGTGTCTTTGAAGCTGGATCGCCGACGTGCGACGCGGAGATCTTCACGCTTGGCATCCCTGTGCTCGGCATCTGCTACGGCATGCAATTGATGGCGCACCTGCTTGGTGGTCGCGTGCAATCTGCCGCGCACCGCGAGTTTGGTCGTGCGAAGCTGGATGTGTCAGACGGCTCAGATTTCTTCGCGGGTGTTGACGCACACGCGACGGTGTGGATGAGCCACGGCGATCAAGTTGTCCAATTGCCGAATGGATTTTCGTCGATCGCGTCGACGTCTACTTGCGCGGTCTCTTCGATGCGCGACAAGGCGCGCCGTTTCTACGGCATGCAGTTCCATCCAGAAGTGACGCACACTCCACAAGGTGGCGACATGATCGCCAACTTCCTGTTCAAGGGATGTGGATGCAGCGGTTCGTGGAAGATGTCGGACTTTGTTGATGCGGAGTGCGCGCGAATTCGCGCACGCGTCGGATCTTCGCGCGTGATCTGTGGACTCTCGGGCGGCGTCGATAGTTCGGTTGTTGCGGCGCTGCTCGCGAAAGCAATCGGTTCCCAATTGACGTGCATTTTCGTCGATAACGGGCTGCTTCGAAAGAACGAACGAGAACTTGTCGAGACAACCTTTCGCGATCACTTCGATGTCGATCTGCGCGTCATCGACGCAAGCAAAGCATTCCTCGACGATCTGGTTGGCATCGAAGATCCACAAGAGAAGCGTCGCCGCATCGGTCATCGATTCATCTCTGTGTTCTCGGAAACTGCGGCGACGATTGATGGCGGCGCCCAGTTTCTCGCGCAAGGGACGCTCTATCCCGACGTCATCGAGTCAGGTCACGGTCACGCGGGCACGAGCGCAAACATCAAGCTCCATCACAACGTCGGTGGACTTCCTGAGGATCTCGAGTTCAAACTCATCGAGCCCATGCGTCTGTTGTTCAAAGATGAAGTGCGCGCGCTTGGCGAAGTCCTCGGACTTCCACCGCAGATCGTCTGGCGCCATCCATTCCCAGGACCAGGCCTGGCGGTGCGCGTGCTCGGCGAGGTCACGACACCGAAACTCGATCTGCTTCGCGAGTGCGACCTGATCCTCCTCGAAGAAATCGTCGCGGCGAATCTCTACCGTTCGACAAGCCAAGTCTTCACCGTGCTTCTGCCTGTGAAGAGCGTTGGCGTGATGGGCGATGGGCGCACGTATGAATCCGTCGTCGCCGTCCGATCGGTTGACACGCAAGACTTCATGACCGCCGATTGGTCGCGCATTCCCTACGACGTGCTCGCGATCATTTCGAATCGCATCATCAATGAAGTGAAGGGCGTCAATCGCGTGGTTTACGACATCTCGTCGAAACCGCCAGCGACGATCGAGTGGGAGTGACAAAGCGTTCGGGCTCGCCCCATAGGAGAACTGCGCGTAGAGCTGCGCGTCGAACAGCGAGTCAAACTGCGCGTACAGCAAACGCGACGATCAGCGCATGATGCTTTGACGCTGAATCATCACCTCAAGCGTCTGGCAGGTGAGATCCACATCGCGTTCGGTGAGATTCGGATGAAAGGGCAGCGTGATGAGTCGATGCGCAGCTCGCTCAGCAGTCGCGAATCCTTCGACAACCCCGAACTGCGCGAGCGATGCAGGTTCTCCAGGCGCGTAGCAAACAGCGCTTGACGCACCGATGTCATGTCGAAGCAACCCAAGCACGATGGAGTCTCGCTCATCGCGCGTGTAACGATCGCTCAGTCGGATTGCGAAGTGACTCCACGCGACAGAGTTGTCCGCCGCAGAAGGCGGCAACAGAATGTCTGTGTGACCGCTGAGCTTTGTCATGTACTGCGTGAAAATTTCACGCAGGCGTTTCGTGAACTCCGCATGTCGACGCACTCGAAGAAGACTGATTGCTGCAGCAATGAGTGGCAGTGTTGGATCGCTCACGAATTGCTCAATCGCGCGAACACCGCCAATGCGTTCCCAATCCACGCGTGGGCGAACAACGCCGCCTTCGCGCAGTATGGACATCGTTGCGGCAAGCGCATCGTCGTTCGTACAGGCAACGGCACCGGTGGCGCCGAAGTATCCACTTGCGGCATCGAGTCCAACAATGGACACGCGACCAAAGCGGCCAACAGGATCGCGACCGAGCCGCCCACCGAGCCCGCCGCACACAATCTCAAGGAGCGGAATCTCAAACTTTGACGCGACCGCCGCGAGTTCATCCAAGCCAGTCGGATCGCCATGCATCGTCGTTCCGATGAGGAGCCGCGTGCGCGCCGTGCACCGCGCGTCCACTGCTGGTCCTCGCACCGTCAATGACTTCGAATCGGAATCGACAAAGAGTGGTCGTGCACGCGCGCGCGCGACTGCCGCAACCAGCGCCGCAGGTGCGAGAGCAGGCAGCACGACCTCGTCGCCGTCTCGAATGCCGAGCGCTTGCAGTGCGCATTCAATCGCGCTTTGCGTCGTTCCGAACGCCGTACCAAACGGTCGCTCGACAAGATCCGCGACACCTTCTTCGAGTTCCTTCTCAAGGGCGAGCGCATTTTCCACGCTTCCATCAAGCAATTCGGGGAGTGCATGAAGTTCGTGCGATTGAATCGAAGGCAGGGAGAGCGTGATGATCTCGCTCATAGTGGTCTCCGCAAAGAGGAACGGCGCGCGCGGGAATGCGCGCATCGATGGAGCGTGCGCTGAAGAAGAGTAACGCCAACTTCAGGCGCGCGTATCGCGAGAATTCCCTGAGAGCAGTCGCGCATGTCCGCACGCGTTGCATGCGGTTGAGCCCAAACTCCGCAACTCATGGGCTTGGTGGAGCGCCATCAATCTCCGCGCAAAGTATCGCGATGCATTCCTGTTCTCGACCAGAGTTTCGGAGCCACAGCCATGCCGCTTGAATGGCGACTGCGGGTTCGCCTGCCCCGGCGACTTTCGAAAGCGCAAGCAATTCTGCTTCTGTCAATTGCTTCGCGTATCGCGCATGAAGAATGCGAATGAGCGCTTCTGCCTTCGCACTCGCGCCGTCGCGTGCGCCTTGCGCGACCATCGCTGCCGATTCGGTGCCTGCTTCAGCGAGCGCGAAGAGAAGCAGATCCTTCAATGGAACATTGAGTTCCGCGGTCACGAGCGCTGCGCGAAAGGACTCTGGTGAAAGTTCCGCAAGTCGAGCGATTGCTTTGAGGAGACCTTCGCCGAGAGATCGCGCGGAGGGCTCTTGTTGCACGAGCAGGTTGAGCGCAGCCTCACCGAGTGCGCGCTCTGCATCGACACCGATGAGCGCCGCACCCTCAGTCGCTGCGGCGAGTGTTGGTCGGTGATCTGTCGCTAGAAGTCTGTTGTAAAACTGATCGAGTTTGTTGGCCGAGAGATGCGCGCCAGCATCCGCGATGCCTTCAAGAAGCGGGTCTTGATTGCGAACGCGCGCCCAATCTTCAGCGCTCGCACGCGTTCCGCTGACAAGTAAGAGGTGCGACGCACGCACGAGCGCGAGCTGCGTGCGTTCTGCGTTGACGAGCTTGCGCCAGGCATCAAGGCCCTGTGCGGGATCGACTGTCAAGAGTGCAACGATGACGCGCGCGCGTGATTCCGCGCTCAAATCCGTGAGCGCGAGCGCTTCCGTGAGGAGCGTGGCCGTGTTCTTCAACTTGAATCGAACGATGGTGCCGCTGACTTCCGCGAGCGTTGATGCCCGAAGGCGTGGGCTGAGCGCGCCGATCGTCGCGATCGTTGCGTGCACAGTCGCTGCATCACTCATGCCCAAGGACAGCAGGAGCACTGCGCCGAGCGCCGCAACTTCAGGAGTCTTGGATGCAGCCATTTTCTCCAGCATCGCGCGAGGAGGGTGGACGTTGTTTTCGATTGCTTCCGCGCAGAGCACTGCGCGCGCGCGGGCGTCGAGTTCATCCCACTGCGCAATCGCGAGCGCCTCGGAAGCACTGATCAAATCAATCGCGAGTGCTGCTTGAATGGCATTGTCGCGATCCGTTTCCTCAGGAAGTCTTTCAATGCGCGCGGCGTCGACCGTGTGTGTTGCAGAAAGTTCTGCAATGCCAAGCACGCCATCGACGCGAATGGACCAATGGTCTGCACGCGAGAGACACTCAAACAGCGGAAGCATCCGCGGATCTTTGAGTTGACGAAGTCCCACGAGGAGAACGTGATGTCCGCCATCCGAACGCGCTTGTATTGCGCTGCGCATCTGCCGCATCGCACTGTCGAAAGGATCGACCGGACCGTATTGCGACCACGCGTTCTGTGTCGCGAACTGTGTCGCGAGTGCGAGCGTGACTGCGCAGCACGACCGAAATGGAAGTGCGAGAGGCGAGCGTGAGCGGTGCTTGCGCAGAGAGCCAGCGAACATCAAGCCGAGTGTAGCGAAGGCTGTGTTCGTGCGCCGCGCACAAGATCATGGCGAAGTTGGTCGATCGCTTCTCGCGTCGAAAGTCCCGCGAACAACAGTCCGTCACCTTGGAGCAGTTGTTGGATCGCCTTCGCGCCCGCGTGCACCGAGGAGTGCGCGCTTCGCCCAAGCGCGCGAGCGATTTCAGGGTAACTGTGCGTGGTGAGTTCGCGGGCGAGGTGTGCGACAACGCCGCGCGCGCGCGTTGCCCGTTGATGACGCGCGCTCGCGAGCAATTCGTCGCGCGAAATGCCAAGTCGTCCAACAACCGCTTCGATGATGCGGCTCAGGCGGATCGGCGCGGAGGGGAGTACTTGCGTCACGTGATCACCGAGCATGCGCTCTGCAATCAAGCCGGTGATTGCAGTCCGAATGTCATCAAGGCGCGCGACTGCAACGAGACGAGCGAGTGCCCCTTCGATCTCGCGCACGCTTCCCGCGCAGCGAGAGACCAGCACCTCTTCGGCGCATGGTCGCAGAACAAGTCTGCGCTCGGTGGCGAGTCTTCGGACGAGCGAGAGCCGCGTGGATCGATCTGGTCGATCCAAGCGAACGACCATGCCGGACAAGAAACGACTGATGAGTGATTCACTAAACCGCTTGATTTGCCGAGGATGTTCATCAGACACGAGCGCGAGCCGCGCGCCTGAAAGCGCAATGGCGTCGATCGTGTGGAGGAACTCCGCTTGCGTTTGATTCTTGCTCGCGAAGAAGTGGACATCGTCAATCGCGAGAAGATCGAGCTTGCGAATGCTTCGACGGAAATCATCGAGCGTGCTCGCTCGAACCGCGGCGATGTATTCGTTCGTGAATTGCTCCGCAGTCGCGTAACGAATCGTGCTGTGGGGGAGTGCTTCTGTCCATCGTCGACAAATGCCTTGGAGCAGATGCGTCTTCCCAACGCCGCATTCGCCGTGGAGGAAGAGCACGCTTGGCGAGCCCATGCTCTTCTGCGCGAATGCTTCTGCGGCGCTGAACGCAAGTTTGTTCGCATCGCCAACGACAAAATCGTCGAGTCGACGAAACGCGCCTTCACGCACCTGCAGTCGCGTTCTCGGGCGCACAGAAACACTCGGCGCGTTTCGCTCTGGCTGCTTCGACGCACTGATCTCGGTAACGCCCAGCGTCGCGCTCGGCGTGGAATCGGCGATCGACTGCGCGGCAGATTCCACCGCGACCTCAACGAGCGTTGCATTACCAAAGAGCTCGCGCGCGACCGCCTCGAGAGGCAAACGAAGGTTGCGCGTAATCAAATCCGCTTGGAAGCTCGTCTCGGTCGCGATCCGAACGCACCCCGGCGAGCAAGCGACACGGGCACCCGTTTCGAAGCAGATGCGGAATCGATGCTCACCGATGACATCGCGAAGCTTTCGCTCGAACGTGTCGCGGTCCGCGGCGCATGCTTCGAAAGAGGCGCTCTTCGCGTCTTGCGGTGAGTCCGCGAGGCGAAGCTCGTGCTGACCGTCCCCTGAGGCTGCACCAGAAGATGCGTGCGCTTTGCCGATCCCGAAAGGATGATTCGATGGATTCAATTGTGACATGGACGCGCCGAAGGGAAAGGGACATCAAGCGTGGCGTAAGTTGCCAAACTCAACGAAGAAGTGCGATTGAACGGTCGTGACGAGCGAGCATGCGGTCGCGGGTGCTCCCACATGCGGCAAACTTCGTTCAGACGGGTGTGTTCCACCACCGGGCAACTGACTCCGTCTAGAACTCTTTCGAAAGATCGCGAACTTCTCGCGCATCGCTCATCACTGTTCTGGCGGTCTACCCGTCTACACACACGTCTGAAGGCACCTTGCGGCGCACTGCGTCCCTGCAGCGCTTCCAACAATACCCGATCACCATCGCGATGCAAACGCTGCGCGCAATTTTCCGGTGATGCAAGGTCTCTGACCTCTACGGAAGTGCCTTGTTCTATGAGGGTTCTGCGATTTTAAAATCGTCGTATGCGTTCCGTTGCATGCCTTGTGGACAACCCGCGAGTTGTGAAAAATCTTCGCACGACTTGCGCAAAAAATCTTTTTCGCTACGGGGCCCCATGCACTTGACACGAGGCTTCTCGTTTGTCTTGCAGATTCAGCACGCTGTCGCACGGATGAGTGCGAGGCGCTCTGCCACTGCGCGAAATCCCAGTTGCGTGTAGAGCTTCAGCGCTGGAGCATTGCGCGTGTCCATCGCAAGCACAACGCTGCCGCGTCTCTCACGCGTCACTGCTGCAATCGCGCGAGAAAGCAGCGCAATCCCGAGCCCTTTGCCGCGCGCTTCGGGTGCGAGTCCGAAGTACACGAGCTCGGAAGTAGCATCGGTGATCGCTGGGTTGAGTAACGCGAGTCCATGCGCAGCACCGTGCGCATCGCGCAGCATGACCCACCATCGCGCACCACCACCGGCGCGAACGTGCCCTTCAAGTACATCGGTTGTCTTGCGAATTCCAGCGAGCTCAGGGCAATCCAGTGTGTCTCTGTAGGTGCGAGTGAGCACTGCGCAAATTTCTTCACGCGCGCCCGCGATGCTGAGATCAATGCTTTCGACACTCCATCCTGAAGCGAGCTCGGCAACCGCGGGCGTGAAGAGTCGCGGCATCGGTCGTTCGAGATAGGCGAGTGTCGCGAGCCGTGAAAATCCCGCGCGATCAAACGCGTGTATCTCAAGCGTGCGTTCGGGAGGAACGAGTGCTTGCGCAAGATCCACTTCCGTGCGCACAGAGTCCGCCGCGTGCCGAATGAGCAACGCGAGTGATTCCGCTTTCTCGATACTCGTCGGCGAAGAAGTCGCAATCATCGCGGTTCGTCCGGGCGCCACGATCGGAAGGGCAGCGCCAAGCAAGACACCGCTCGGCTCGCCGAGGCAGACGAGCCGCTCGAGGCTGATGCCCGTCTCTCGCGCGTGCGCAAGAAATCGTTCCCCAGCACTCGGCCCGCCTCCGACGAGCAATGCTGCCGCATCTGCAAATCGGTGGGGGGGGCAGATGAAAACGTGGGACTTGGACATGGGAGTTGGGAGTCTTGTGAATCTGTATCGGATGCGTTCGCCGTCGAGGCGAGTCGCACAAATGGCGGGGGAAGTTGTACAATCGGCTTCATGCGTCTGCGAGGTACCAAAGTCGTTGTCTCTCCTTCCATCACCCTCTCGGTGGCGTTGCTCTGCGCGTCCTCATTTGTGGCTGTTGGAACTTTCACCCTGCCCTCGCATGCGACTGCCGTGAGCAGTGTGCTTGCTCCACCGAGTAAGGATCTTTCGCTCACGCCAAACGCGATGCGCGTTTACAAGGATCCGATGAGCGGGCAATCCTACGCGTACATCACGTTCGACCTTGAGAACGACACGGGCAGCGATCGTCGATTTGCGCCGCGATTTGAGCTTCTCACCGATGATGGCGTCGTCCTCCAAGCAGGAAGCGAAGTTCCATCGAAAGTCACGCGCGCGATCAAGACGGCGCTCGGCGACCCACTGATGGAAGACCAATTCCAAGTGCTCGGCACTGTGCTTGAAGGCAAGGAAAATGCACGCCGCGGGCTCATTGTCTGGCGGATGACCGAGACCGAGCCGACCGAAATCACCGTGTTCATTACAGGGCTCTCGCGCGTGTCTGATAAGAATCCACATCCAACGAGTGGTGACCCTCTGGTCCGACGCCGAACGATGCGCGTCTGCTACCTCATTCCGGGCGATGCGGTGGCTCACACCACAGTAAGTTACGAACCTAGAAAGACTGACTGGATCATGCGCTGAGAGTTTGATATCCTCTCCGACTCGGAATCCCGCCCCTTGGTGGGTTCGAGATGCGTTCAGGACAGTTCCCAACAACAAATGCAATTTGGCTGCGCGAGCAGATCGCTTGCGAGCAATAGTTTTGCTTAGGAGATGAATCAGTGGCACACAAGAAGGGCCAAGGCTCTACAGAAAACGGTCGAGACTCGAATGCGCAATACCGCGGAGTGAAACTCTTCGGTGGTGAACTCGCGAAAGCAGGCTCGATCATCGTGCGCCAATGCGGCACGAAGTGGCACGCCGGATATCTCGTGCATCGCGGGAAGGATGACACACTGATGGCACTTGCTGCTGGTCATGTGAGTTTCCGCGGCAAGAACATCGACATCATTCCCGTCGATGCAGCGACTCCGCGTTACACCGCAGTCGGCTAATCGCTCGCTGTACACCGTATGATCTCTCTGCCGCACCGTGCCTTGGGGCATAGCGTGCGGCGTTTCTTTCCGCACTAGATTGTGTGCGATGGTTGGTTCTTATGCTCGTTGATGAAGCAACAATATTTGTCCGCTCGGGTCATGGTGGCAACGGCGTTGTGAGTTTGCTTCGCGAGAAGGATCGTCCCTACGCAGGTCCGGATGGTGGCGATGGTGGCTGCGGCGGCGATGTCATTCTCGTTGGTGATCCGCATCTCGACACACTCATCGAGTTTGCTTACAAGCCACATCACTTCGCTGAAAATGGCGAGAGCGGAAGCGGAAAATGCTGTCACGGGAAAGACGCGCCAGATATGCGCGTGCGTGTGCCGCTAGGCAGCGTGATCGTTGATGGAGCGACGGGCGACTTTGTCGCGGATATCACCGAGCCCGATCAAGAAGTCATCGTTGCGAAGGGCGGCAAGGGCGGATTTGGAAACGCGCACTTCAAGACCAGCACGAATCAAACACCGAGTGAGTCGCATCCTCCGGGGGAGTCGGTTGAGCGCACGCTCCACATTGAACTCAAGCTCATCGCGGACATCGGACTCGTTGGATTGCCGAACGCGGGCAAGTCGACATTGTTGAAGGCGATTAGTCGTGCGAATCCGAAAGTCGCGGCGTATCCATTCACAACGCTGAAGCCGCAACTTGGACTCGCCGAACTTCCCGGCGATCGTCGACTAATTGTTGCGGACATTCCTGGTTTGATCGAAGGCGCGAGTGATGGTCACGGACTCGGTCATGACTTCCTCCGTCACATTGAACGCACGAAAGCGATCGTGCATCTTGTCGAACTCGAACCCGCCGACGGATCTGATCCAGCTGCGAACTATCGCGCGATTCGCGCGGAGCTCCACGCGTTCTCGACAGAGCTTGCAGAGAAGCAAGAGATCGTCGCGTTCAGCAAAGCGGATCTCATGGAAGACGGTGAACGCGCGGCGCTCGTGCGTCGACTCAGTGGCGCGATTGGCATTGCGAAGAACGAACCGTGCTTCGTCGTCTCGGGCGCCACAGGCACGGGCATGCGCGAGTTACTCGAAGCATGCTGGACGCTCGTGAAGCCAACCGAAGACACCTGGCGTCGAACCTGAAACATGAGCGCGAGCGCGCATGCGCCGCCAAGCCCGGACAGATTCCACTGCTCGCTTTCGACTGAGGCGCTGCGCGTCCTCGTGCGCGCGTTCGGATGCAAAGCAGCCACTTGATCTAGCGACAAAGTGAGCGATAGACGTTGAAGAATTCGCCGAGTTCGTCATGGAATCGATCGCCGAGCGTGAGTTGCGCGATTTCGGCGATGAGCGAATCTTCGTCGCCAAGCCGCACGCTGCGACCACCACCCGCAAGCGCGATTTCAGGAAACCACTTCACATCTTTCGCTGCATCCGCGGCGTGCGCTTGAATTGTGTAGATGCGCATGCCCTTGGTTGCGGCGCTCTTTGCGAGTTCTTCGCACTTCGTGCCTTCGCCCACATGCGGCGGCGCATCGCCGATGATGACCATCACACGCTCGAGCGCAACGCTCTTGCTGCCTTGCGAATCTTCAGGAGGATCCGGTCGCCAGTTCGCGGCGGTGAGTGTCTCTTTCATCGCGCGGTACAACGACTCTGGTTCATCGCCGCCACCTTCCGCAGTGAGTGACCACAGATTTTTGCGCGCCACGCTCGCGTCGCTCGTGAAGTCAAACGCGCTTAGTTCCCAGCGATCGCGCGTGTCGCGATAGCCTGCGATTGCCGTGCGTAACGATGCGCAGCAGCCTGTGAGAAAGCCAAGCAAATCGTCCGCGCCTGCTTGCGCTTCGGCGAGTTCGCCCGACATACTCGCAGTGCAATCGATAAGAATCGCGAGGTCGATCGACTTCGACGCAAACGCGCCGAGATACACCTCAAGTTGCACGAAGTCTGGTGCATCCAGCCGCGCGATGGCGTTGAGCGATGTTCGTCGAACACCATCTGCACTCTGCGCGACGAGAAATGCACCTTCATATCCTGGGTTCGCGTTGTGCTTGCGAAGCCACTCGCGCCATCGGTAGTCACGCTTCGCATCCGCGCCCGCTGTAATCGCCGCAAGTCTTGGCGAGAAGACGCCCGCTTCGGCGCGCGTCATGCGCATCACGATGCGACTCAAGAGTGCGTCGAGTGCATCGACCTCCTGTCGATCTGCAGCAAGCAGCGCGCGCGCGGCCTTCGGGTCGAGCGTTGTTGCAGCAGGCGCACGACTCGCACGTCGCGCGCAACTCAGCTCAAGGGCAAGCAACTGCGATTCGAGTGACTCGGCGGAGCTCAATCGCCCGATCGCACTCGCGAGTCGATCGGAAGGAAAGGGAAGTCGCGCGCGAAGAATCGTGCGTACGACCAACGCGTCTTGTTCAAGCGCGATGCGCGACGCGGGAATCTCAAGCCCGCGCCGAGCAGCAATGGCGTACGCGTAGGACCGCACCTGCCAGGCTTTATCTTCGAGAAAACTGGAGAGCATCAGCGCGCTCTCCTCGCAGTCGAACCGTTCAAGTCGCATCAACGCCAGCGCGCGCGACGGCCAGAAATTGCCGTGCTGCAACTTTGCAAGTGCTTCCTTTTCGGCAGCGGAAGCATCGGAGAGCGCGATTTCGTTCGCGGCTTGCTGCGCGGGGACATCGCGCGCGCCATCCGCTGACGAAGGCGGGGCGAAGAGAAGCGCGAGGCTGAGCGCAATCGGGAACGGCACAGCGATTAGTCTACGGGGAAGGACTGCGAACGAAGAATCAGTCGCGGTCTACGAGGAGTGTTTGATGTTCGACCGAGCCCTGTTGGAAACTTCGTTTGCGCAAGCGCGTCCCTTTCCGCAATACATCGACGCGGATGCCGCCCGTGCGCCGCATTGGTGGCAGGTGCATGCGCGATCGCAACTCACGAGTGCGCAATCCGCGCTGCTCGCGTCATTCACACGCAAAGTGAACGTGCTTTGCCTGAGCGGCACCTGGTGCGGAGATTGTGCGCAGCAGGTTCCGCTTCTGCATCGCATCGCGGAAGGTTCGCCGCACATTGACTTGCGCTGCATCGATCGCACAGAGGCAGCCGCGCTGAGTGATCAAGTCACGATCTGTGGTGGCGCGCGCGTTCCGGTTGTGATTTTCATGTCGGAAGATTTTGCGCCCTGCGGAGTACTCGGCGATTGCACGCTCACGCGATATCGCGCAATCGCGAGTCGAAAGCTCGATGGCGCGTGCGAACTTCCGTGGGCGAAAAACTCTGACGAAGAAATGCATGCGACGCTCGCTGATTGGCTTGGTGAGTTTGAACGCGTGCAGTGGATGTTGCGACTCTCGCCGCGATTGCGCGCGCTGCATGGCGATTGATGGCTGCACAGAAAATCCCCCTTCGGACGCGTTCGTCCGAAGGGGGAGCAGTGGTTCAATCCTTGCGATGATTGCAGGCGTTTTACGCGAGCGGAAAGCGCTTGTTCGCTCGCGTGAATGCAGTCTTCATGTCATGCTTGTAGCTGGTGCCATCAAGCGCATCGCAGAGATCCGTCAGTGAGCGGAGTTGCACCTTTGAGTTTGCCTTGTCGATGCTCGCGGCGCGCAGGATTGCGAAGAGTTGAAGCCAGAGTGGTGACTGTCGACTCTCAGAGGCAGAGAACCCCCAGTAGAGAATCTGAATCGCGTGAGGAATGGAAGGCGCTGGAGTCATCGCCGTTGACCAATCAAGTGCACGGCGGCCCGTGGGTGCGGCAGTGAATGGCGACGCGCTTTCCGAAGAGGACGCTTTGACTCTCTCGACGAGAGATTGGGATGCGCCCATCTTTCTGTGAGCGGGGACGGGGGCAAGGAGGCGTGGCCTAGAGAAGTTGAGGCAGAGAGAGGAACTACGGAGGTCCAACAACCTCTGAACCTTGCCCGTGATCTGAACCGCCTCTTGGCAGCCCCTAGAAACAGGCGCAATTTCGCAGCCCATGTCGCAATCGTCAATGCTGTCGGTTGGTTGAACGACCGCGATCGGTTCCCCATTGACATTGCTGTTCTCATCAACGGCAACGAATCCTGTGAACCGTGTCTGAATCTGATGATCGACGCCGAGTTTGCAAATCGTGGATTCGAGCGACTCCCGTTCTCGAGGCTTGGCGATGATCTGATCTTCGAGCTTCTCGACCATGAATCGCGCCCAAAGTGCACCGAGGTTGAACGGTGCGCGTTCCACGACGCAGTCTCCGTGAAAGTGTCCGTCAGCACTTTCGATCGTGACAGCATCACGATGCGCAGGGATGAAGAAACTCGTCGACCGACCATTGAAGAGATCGCAACGCATGCTTTCTGCGCTTCCCTGTTCGCGAAGTTCAAACGCAATTGGACCGGTGAATTCGTGGTTGAATCGAGTCATCTCTGCTTCGATATCGTCATCCTCTCCAAGTGCGAGGTAGGAACCTCCACCAAGACGCGCGAGCCGAGAAAGCAGCGCGTGCGAAGGAGCCATGCCGATGCCGACCACAAACACACGCGTGGCGGGATCGATGCGATTGGTGAGTGCGAGAAGTTCGCCATCGTTGCCGACATCACCATCGGTCACGAAGAGCACTGTGCGAACCCAACCCTCTGCAACGGGTGTCGTGCAAGAAGCCTCGAGTGCGGGAAGTGCCAATGTCCCTCCATCCGCCTGAATCGAGTCGAGCCACAGCAGAGCATCGCAAACATTCTCCTTCGATGCGAGTGTCGCGGAGTTGCGATAGTTCGAAATGCTCGTGCAAAATGCAGAGAGTTCGAATGCATCCGTTTCGCGCAGTGCGCCGAGCGCTTCGCGGATCGCACGTTTGGCGGACTGGACGCGATCTCCACGCATGGAACTCGAACGATCGAGCACGAACGACGCGACGAGTTTGCGTTCGAGACTTTTCCCTCGTGTGAGCGGTGGGTCCACGACGACGAGCGTGCGTTCTCCATCCGAGTACGCGCGCACGGTCGACTCAACCGCGCGCGCATCAAGGCGAAGCACGATGTCGCCATCGCATGTCGCGTTCGATTGCAGCGTGACAAGCGTCTCCGTCTCGTCGCGCGTCAGCGTGATCGGAACAGAACTCTTGATCGAGCAACGATCCAGCGGGAGACGCATCGAGAATTGCAGTTGCGTGCCGCCTTCGAGTCGAACAGGTGGCGTGAGATGCGACGCATCGGGTGCCTGATCTGTATCAGGACTCGTCCCTTCGCCGCTGTGCCCTTGCGCATTGCCTGGCACGAATTTCGGCGAAATCGCCGTCGGAAATCGGTACTCGAGCGCGCCGTCGCGTGAGGAAAGTCGCTCGACGAGTTCCATGCGAACGATGATGCTCGTCTTCGCGGGAACGTTGCCGAGCGAGATCGTGTGCACGTCATCGCGCACACTTTCCACCATCGCCGCAGTCTTGCCGCGCGCGAGCGCGTTGGCGAAATCCTTCTTGGCATCTGCAGTTGGCTTGCACAGTCCTTTCGCGGTGTGTGTGCCCGCAGTGATTTCAAACGCGACAACAGCGGCGGTGTGCGGCAATGGAATCGTGTGCGTCACGTCCATCGGTTGCTTATGCGGATTCGTGTAGTGCTCTTCAAGCGTGGTGTGCGCGCAGTCTCCGACGATGCGCGTACTCACTACGACGCGTTGCAGTGGGAATGCCAGGGGTTCATTGCTCCGTGCGCGCGAAGGCTTCGCGCTCGCGGATGACTTGAGGCCAAGCAGTTCGCCGAGCGTTCGCGAGGAGGTCGAGGTTTCAATCGTTGCGGACAGGAGTTCTGAAAGTTTTGTAGACATCTATATTCCTCCAAGGGGCTCAGTGTGTGGAAGGTCGTGAAGATTGCGAACTGCGTGGATCCGATCGATCTGCAGTCGAGAGGTGCGCGCGCGCGAGTGTGCCGAGCACTGCTGCGAGCTGTTCAGGAAGGGCGACGATACGTGGGTCGAGGATAAGTGTTGCTCCAGGAGTAAGGGTGAAAGTTCGAAGTTCTTCGACGCAGGGAGAAGCTGGAACGGGGACGAAAGACGGCGATGGAGGGGAGTGGTTTTTTTCGAATGTGATTGCCTCGAGTGATGCGGATGGACGAGTGGCATGACGCGGTATGCCGAGTGCGAGAGTGAGTGCCTGCACAAGCGCGTCATCGCTCTGCACAGGCAAGACGGATTGGATTTGTGCCAGCGAGTGGCCTTCTGCTTGAAGCTGCTTCGCCGCCAACGCGCGCACCAAGTGCGTCATCGCGTAGACCGCGCGCCGACCTTCGTACGCTGGCTTTGGAAGGATGCCGAGCGTTTGGTAGAAGCGCAGGGTACGCACGTCGATTGACGCAGAGGTTCTCGCGTCGTCCGAATTGATCCCGAGTTCGAAGAGTGCTCGGCTCGCGGTAGAAGTGAGTGCTTCGAGCGAGAGCCCCTCCGTGGGGATTTCATCCAAGATGTCGGCGAGCGCGGTTGACATGGTTCGATCTTACAGTAACAGTAATCAATGTCAAGTGAT
>SIAK01000092.1 GCA_009691805.1 Phycisphaerales bacterium | reverse complement strand
GGAATCGTGGACAACTCCACACCGACGTTGCGCGCAGCGAACTGCTTCAGCGCCCACTCGTCTGTGAAGAGCACAATCGACTGATCATCGCGGTCGTTTCCGGTGATCGCATCCGAAAGCAGGTCGGGCAGCCAATCGGCGGGCGCGCCGGGCTTGCGCCACCAGCGCGCGATTTTCCAGCGCGGCGTTTCAAGTCTCGACTCCGCGCCGTACTCAGCCTTCAGTCTGTACTGCACGACTTCAAACTGCAATGGACCAACCGCCGTCAGCAGTTGGCGCTGCGATTGCCCCGTGCCGAGCGTCAAGACTTGCACGACTCCTTCTTGCAAAAGTTGCTCGACACCCAACTGAAACTTTTTCGAGTTGCCAGGTTGCGGATTGTGCAGATACGCGAAGCACTCGGGCGCGAAACGCGGAATCTCGTTGTACACAATCGTGCGATCCTCGGTCAGCGTGTCACCGATGCGCAGCGCGTCTTGTCCAACGATGCCAACGACATCGCCAGCGCGACCCTCCTCGACTGTCTCGCGCTGCTGCCCGAAGAGCTTCTGGGCGTTCGAGAGACGGATTCGCCGTCCACTTTGAGCATGAACCACCGACATTTCACGGGTGAATGCCCCCGAAACCACGCGCACGAATGCGATACGGTCGCGGTGGCGCGGATCCATGTTCGCCTGAATCTTGAAGACGAATCCGCTGAACTGCGGTTCATCAGGCTGCACAAGTCGATCACCCGCTGGGCGCGGTCCCGGACCGACTGAGTGTGCAAGAAAACCGTCGAGAAGCAATTGCACGCCGAAGTTGTTCATTGCGCTGCCGAAGTAGACAGGTGTGACTGCTCCTGCGGCGACGCGCGCTTCATCGAATGTTTCGCCAGCGCCGTGCAGCAGTTCAATCTCTTCGCGTGCGCGTGCGTACACAGAGTCGTCCAGTCGCGCCCGCACTTCGGCATCGTCCAGCGAATGCACCTCAACTGGCGCGACGAATGCTCCAGCGCGCGTGCGCTCGAAAAGTGAGACGGTGTGCGTGAGTCTGTCATAGACGCCGCGAAAGGTCGGTCCCGAGCCGAGTGGCCAATTCACTGGAAACGCTTTGATTCCAAGGACGCGCTCGAGTTCATCGATGAGTTCAAGAGGCTCGCGCGTGGGACGATCGCACTTGTTCATGAAGGTAAAGATCGGCACGCCGCGTCTGCGGCAGACCTCGAAGAGTTTGCGTGTTTGCGTCTCAATTCCCTTGGCTGCGTCAATCACCATGATCACCGCATCGACCGCCGTGAGCACGCGATAGGTGTCCTCGGAAAAATCGTTGTGCCCAGGCGTGTCGAGCAGGTTGATGCGAAAGCCGTTGTAGTCAAACTGTAGCACTGTCGAACTCACCGAGATTCCTCGCTGTTTTTCAAGTTCCATCCAATCGCTGGCGGTAGCCCGTTGCGTCTTACGAGCGGTCACAGAGCCTGCAAGATCGAGTGCGCCACCATAGAGCAGCAGTTTCTCGGTGAGCGTGGTCTTGCCGGCGTCGGGATGCGAAATAATCGCGAATGTTCGTCGGGGAATGTGCGTCGTTGCCATCTGTGATCCCAATGGAGAATCGGACTGTATCCCAAAGTGGATACCGCAGTCGGTCGGTTACGCTCGTGCAGTGACACACAACGCCACCCTCCACAACGAGCCCTTTGATGTGCTCGTGGTCGATGATCAGCCGATGATCTGCGAGGCTGTGCGTCGATTGCTCGCAGACACAACGCGGGCGCGCGTGCATGGGTGCGTCCGGGCGGCGGATGCGCTTTCGCGTGCGATGGAACTCTGCCCTTGTGTGATTCTGCAAGACATCAACCTTCCCGATGGCAACGGGTTGGACCTCGTCGCGGCGTATCGCGCACAGCCCATTCTTGAAGGATGCTCGATTGTGATGCTCTCTGCGACAGATGATCCCGCGGTGAAGGCACGGGCATTTGCACTTGGCGCCGATGACTACATCGAGAAGTTGCCGCCGTCAGAGGAGTTCGTCGCCCGCCTACTCCACCACGCGCAAGCATCACGAGCGCTCGCTGCCCGCAATGCAGCGATGCGTGCGTTGGAAGAGAAGGATCATGAATTACAGGTGCGAAACTCCATGCTCGATGAGGCGAACGAGCGGCTCGCACATGCGAATCAGGTGTTAGAGGTCGACAATGCTGCGCAGCGACGACGGGTGGAATCACTTGCGTCCGCAGGGATCGGTCTTGCGCAGATTCAAGATCTTGACCTGCTGTTGAACACCATCTTGGACAAGGCGGCGAATTTCGCAGGCGCCTCGTCCGGCGCTGTGTTTGTGCGCGAGGGCAATGAGCTCCGTGCAACGACGGTCTTTTCACACGGCGTCTCGTCCGCCGCGGGGACGCGATTTCCCAGAACCCAAATCGATCGATCGACGGTCATCGGGTCGATCGCCGCATCTGGCCACGCGCTGCGTGTGGAGAAGTTTGGCGGCGCCACGGATGTGCATCACATTCGACTCCGAGATCGTTCGAGTTCCGGAGTCCCCGTTGCGCCCGATGGCATTCTTCCCAGCGCACCTGCGTCGATGCTCTTTCTGCCGATCACCCGAGGATCGACGGTGCTTGGAGTGATCGCACTCTGTGATGCGAGCGACGACGATGGATTCTCCATCGACGACGAACGACTCCTTCGTCACTTTGCAGGGCTCGCAGCTGCTGCCCTTGCGCAAGCACAAACGGCGAGGTCACTGATCTTCCGCATGGTTGCAATGGCGGCGCTGCGCGATCCAACTGAAACAGCCGGACATGTGCAACGCGTCGCGGAAATCTCGGTGATCGTCTTTGACGCGTGGGCGGATGCACATCACCTCGCATCAGATGTCCACGAACGCGACCGGGATCGGCTGCGATGCGCTGCGATGCTCCACGATGTTGGCAAGGTTGGCATTGGCGATGCCATTCTGAAAAAGCCTGGCAAACTCGACGCAGAAGAACGCATCGCGATGGAGCGACACTGCAAGATCGGCGCGGATCTCTTTTCCGAACTCGACAAGGACGATGCCACCGCAACGGTCGTCCTCTGTCATCAGGAGAAGTGGGATGGCACGGGCTATCCACGGAAACTTCGCGGCGAGGACATTCCGTTCTTCGCACGGATTGTGGCGATCGCTGATGTGTATGACGCGCTTGGCACTCGCCGTTCGTACAAAGAACCGTGGTCCCGCGAACGAATCGAGTCATACTTCCGTGATGAATCTGGAAAGCACTTCGATCCAGAGTTGGCGCAGATACTCCTCGACAACATCGACAAGGCCGAGTGCGTTCGAGACACCTTCACCGAGCACATCGCGGCGCACGGATGAGCGGGTGGGCGAAGTTAGGATGATCCGCGGAGGAGTCCTCATGAATAGAAACACATCCATGTTTGCATCGGTCGTCGGATTGGTCGGATTGGTCGCAACAGCACTGGCGGGAGATCCGCCTGCAGCCCACAGAACACCTGCAGCCCAGACGCCGCCTGCTGCACAGACGCCATCATCCGCGCCTGCGCAAGAAGTTGTCTACAACGAATCTGCTGATGCCAACGCCGACATCGCAGCTGCACTCGCGCGAGCGACTCGCAACAACACGCGCGTGCTCGTGCAGTGGGGCGCGAATTGGTGCGGATGGTGCAAGTGGCTGCACAAGACCTGCAAGGACGACAAAAAGATCGCAGGCGCATTGCGCGCCGAGTACGAGGTGGTGCTCGTCGACATTGGGCGCATGGACAAGCATCAGGAACTTGCTGCGAAGTACGGCGCGGATCTCAAGCAGAACGGCGTGCCGTTTCTGACGGTGCTTGCAGCAGATGGTTCGGTAGTCGTCAATCAAGAGACAGAGGCGCTCGAGAAGCCAGAGGGGGCGGAGCCCAAGGGTCACGATGTTGTGAAGCTGCTGGCGTTTCTCAAGGCGAATCAAGCGCCTGCGCTCGACGCGAATGGCGTCCTCGCGGTTGCGGTGGCGACGGCGGCATCGCAGGACAAGTTGGTATTCCTGCACTTCGGCGCACCGTGGTGCGGCTGGTGTCACAAACTGGAGGATTGGATGGCTCGGGCGGAGGTCGCCGCCATCATGTCAAAGGCATTCGTCGTCGTGAAGATTGATACGGATCGCATGACCGACGGCGAGACTCTCCTCAAGGAACACTCGCTTGGCAAGAATGGCGGCATCCCCTGGTGTGAGATTCTCAATGCGCACGGCAAGGCGCTGGTGAACTCCAATGGACCGGGCGGCAACATCGGATTCCCGGCCCAGCCAGAAGAAATCGCGTGGTTCGTTGAGATGCTCAAGAAGTCGGGCGCAAGACTGACTGCGCAAGAGATCGCATCGCTCGAAGCATCACTGAACGGCGCACGCGCTGCACCGGCGAAGTAAGAGGCGAACGAGTCCCACGTCCACCGCCCCCCCACTACGGGAAGAATCGTTCGTGTAGACGGTTGATTCGTCCCGTAAGGAGGGGTGGACGGCGGCGAGCACCCCTACTCTCACCGCGTGAACGCCCCCGCCACCGGTCCCTATCGAACCTTTCGGCGCGTTGGCATCTTCATCATCGGCGGCACTGTGTTGCTCATCGGCGTTGCGCTGCTCGTGCTGCCCGGACCTGCGTTCATCGTGATCCCCTCTGGACTCGCGATTCTCGCAATCGAGTTTGCGTGGGCGAAGCGATGGCTCGACAAGGTGAAGGAGTGGGCGAAGGCGGCGGCTGAAACCGCCAAGGCCAAACTCAAGCGCACGCAGTAGCGCGTGCAGATGTAGCGCAACTTTTCAGCGCGGCGACGGCAACACTTACTTCGCCCGTGGGTGAAGGAAACCCACCACGAATCTTTCGTGACTCGTCGAAGGCATCATCTGCTGTTCATTCGCAGCGGCGGGCGGCAATCCAGTCGGCAATCCAGTCGGCAACCCAGTCGGCAATCCAGTCGGCAACTTCGCGCGTTTCCACGCTTCGAAACCACCTGCAACATTCACCGCGTCAAAGCCAAGTCGTTGCAGCATCGCGGTCGCTGCAGCGGACCGCCCCCCGAGTGCGCAGTGCACCAATACGCGTCGGTCGCGCGGAATCTGGGCGAGCTTCGTGGTGAGTCGCGTGTAGGCAACATTCATCGACCCTGCGATGCAACCTGCTGCGTGTTCGCTCGCGCCGCGCAC
>SIAK01000029.1 GCA_009691805.1 Phycisphaerales bacterium | reverse complement strand
GGTGCGAGGAGTGCTGAGAGCGGCTTCGTTGCGTGACACAGCGCTGTGACCACTGCGGCAAACGCGCGCGCTCCGCTGTCCGCTCCGAACATGTCTTCGAAGTAGAAATGCCCAGAAAGTTCGCCACCGATCACCGACTTGCTCTCTGCGAGTTTCGCTTTCATGAATACGTGTCCGACGCGACTCTCCACTGGCGTGCCGCCGCATTCGCGGATGATCTCTGGCACGCTGCGAGAACTTCTGAGGTCGTACACAACGCTCGCGCCGCGCTTCGTGCGCAGCATGTCCTGCACCATCCATGCGAGCAGAATGTCGCAGCCCACTGTCACGCCGCGTTCATCGACAGCCGCACAGCGATCCGCGTCACCGTCGAAACAAAATCCTGCTTGCGCACCGCTCGCGCGCACTGCGTCTTGCAACTGCTTGAGATTCGATTCCACGAGCGGATTTGGTTCGTGCAGGAACTCTCCTGAAGAGTTGTCGAAGTTGAGTTGTTCAATCTCTAATCCGCGCACAGCAGCGAACACCTTCGGCAGCATCGTGCCCGCCATGCCATTCGACGCATCCACCACAATCTTCATGCGCTTCTCGCCGCTCATCAATGCTGGATCAACAAACTGCAAGAGATGCGCGCGGTAGGGTTCCCACAAATCCACTTCGCGCAGACTTCCCCCGTGCTTCGTCGCGGTCGCTTCGTCGAGTGATTCTGTAACTTCGCGAATGCGCGTGAGCCCAGTGTCTTGTCCAACTGGTTTCGCGTGATGCTTCGAAATCTTGAAGCCGTTGTATTGCGCCGGATTGTGCGACGCGGTCACCATAACGGCACCCGCGCAGTTGAGGTGATTCACCGCGAAGTACGTGAACGGCGTGTCGACGAGTCCAACAAGCACAGCATCCGCGCCGCCATCGCGAAGCCCGCGCACGAGCGCATCACGCAGCGAGGGCGAACTCTTTCGCATGTCATGACCCACGGCAATCGTCCGTGCAGCGGCGCCAGTGAGACCGCCATGCACCGCTTCCGCGGCGAGAAACCCAGCAGTCGCATAACCCACTTTCCACGCTCCCTGCTCATTGAGAGGGTTCGGATAGACCGCACGCACGTCATACGCCTTGAAGCACTTCGAAAGACTCATAGCGCGAAGGTATCCCATCTGCGTCCTTCGGAAAACTCTGCCAAGTTGAGCAGATTCATGCGCTTTAACCCTTCCGCAAACCGACGGCTCTTTGCTACACTCTTCGATCCCCCGCACTCTCCGAATCTGTCGGAGCGGGAACCCTTGCAAGCCATGGTGGCTGTTGGCGAGGAATGCACCTTTCGCGCGCGTCGTTCGAGTGTTCGACCGCCGCACGCGAAACTGATCTGGGTCGACTCCACAACTCACAAGTGGAGTGACCAACACTTAAGCGCCCTGTGACGAAAGGGTCTGCGCAAGCAGATGCCACCACCATTCGTCGGTGTCGCTGGAGATTGCAGTTATGCCTTCGCTCGTTCAAGACCTCATCGAAGCCGGAATCCACTTTGGTCAGCGCCGTTCCAATTGGAACCCGAAGATGGCTCCGTACATCCACTCGGTCCGCAACCAGATTCACATCATCGACATCCGCGAGACCGTGAAGGGTCTCCTTCTCGCGAAGAAGTTCATCGAGAAGTCTGTCGAAAGCGGCAAGGACATCTGCCTTGTTGGCACGAAGCGTCAAGCACGCGGCGCTGTTGAACATTACGCAGCCGATGCTGGACAGCACTACGTTGTCGAGCGTTGGCTCGGCGGCACGCTCACCAATTTCCGCACGATTCGCGAGCGCCTCAAGCGTCTCGATGAACTCGATGCACTCGTCGAGAGCGGCGAGATGCGCAACTACTCGAAGAAGATGGAGTCGCAACTCCTCCGCGAGCGCAAGGTCATTACGCGCAACCTCGGTGGCGTCCGCGGCATGACGAAGCTTCCTGGCGCGCTCGTTGTCGTGGACACGAATCGCGAGAGGAACGCATTGCTCGAAGCGAAGTCGCTCGGCATTCCAACCATCTGCCTCGTTGATACCGATGGCGATCCCGATCTCGTCGATTTACCAATCCCAGGCAACGATGACTCGATGCGCTCCATCGACATCATCATTCGCGAGCTCATGGATGCTGCGAAAAAGGGCAAGGAAACCCGCGCTGCGAACGAAGTTGAGCGTGGCGACAATCGTGGTGACAATCGTGGTGACAATCGTGGTGACAATCGTGGCGATGAATCCGCGGATCGTTCGGAAGGTCGCGGCGATGCGCCATCCCCACGACGTCGTTCCTCGCGTTCGCAATTCCGCTCGGGCGATGCAACTGCTGACGCTACTGCAGCGCCCGCTGCCGCACCTGCTGCCGAGTGATTCTTTCGTGCCTCTTTTCGCGCTACGCCGTTGTGAACGGAACGCGTCTTCCATAATTGTTGCACCCCCCAACGGGAGTTTTCTATGTCTACCGTGATCATCACCGCATCTGACGTCAAAGTTCTTCGAGATCGCACCGGCCTTGGCATGGGCGATTGCAAGCAAGCACTCGTGGAAGCCAATGGCGACCTGGTGCTCGCTGAGAAGAATGTCCGCGAGAAGTTGAAGGGCAAGATGGCTGCACGTTCGGATCGTGCTGCTGGTGAAGGCTGCATGGCGATCGTGATCGGCAACGGCAAGGCTGTTGCGGTCGAGTTGCGCAGCGAGACAGATTTCACTGCGCGCAATGATGGATTCCGCGCGATGGCGAAAGCCGTTGCGAATCTGGCCATCACGCAAGCTGCAGGCGACGTCGTCGCGACGCAAGCGATCAACGACCTCGTGGATGACATCAAGATCACGACAGGCGAGAATGTTTCATTCGCGCGTGGCGTCGTCTTCGAAGGCGGCAACTTCTCGTCGTATCTCCATCACGATGCGAAGCTCGCCGTGCTCATGCAGTACGAAGGCGAACTCCTAGAGCAAACGGGCAAGGAAATCTGCCAGCACATCGCGGGATATGTTCCGACTCCGATGTCTGTTGATCAGACGGGCGTCTGCCCAAACCTGATCGCAGAGAAGCGCGCAGAAGCCATTGCGGAAGCGGCCGCTTCGGGCAAGCCAGCCAACATCGCCGAGAAAATGGCGGAAGGCAAGATGCGCAAGTTCTTCGAAGAGGTGACCTTGCTTGGTCAACCATTCGTCTATGACGAGAAGAAGCAAGTGCGCGAACTGCTCCCCAAGGGCACGACGATCAAGGCGTTTGCTCGCCTTCGCCTTGGAAGCTAAGTTCCCTGCCATTCCAGCAATTCAAACGGTCGTCTCGCAGGAGACGACCGTTTTCTTTGCACTAGCGATTGTTGTAGTTCAACGCGACCCACTCGCGATAGTGACCGTCCATCACGCTCTTCCACCACGAGTCATTCGCCATGTACCAACGCACGGTGTCGCGAAATGCTGCTTCAAACTTCGGACCCGCAATCGCGTGCGGGCAATAGCCAAGCTCGCGTCGCGCCTTCGTGATGTCGAGTGCGTATCGACGATCTGCGCCCGGTCGATCACGCACGAAGGCAACGAGCTCTGCGCAACTTCGCCCCGCCGCTGCGGGACATTGCGGATACTTCGTCGCGAGCGATGCATCGCGCTCGAACGCGTGATCGATTGCACTCACGACCAATCGCAAGATCTCAAGACTCGTGCGTTCATTCTCACCACCGATGTTGTAGGTCTCGCCCGCAACACCCTTGCGCAATGCCAGCAGAATCGCGTTGCAATGATCTTGCACATGCAGCCAGTCGCGCACGTGCAATCCATCGCCATACACAGGCAGTCGTTCACCGAGCAAGCAGTTCACGATCAAGAGTGGAACGAGTTTTTCAGGAAGTTGATACGGGCCGTAGTTGTTGGAGCAATTCGTGATGACGGCGTCGAGCCCGAAAGTCTCGTGATACGCACGAACAAGGTGATCGCTCGCCGCCTTGCTCGCCGCGTAGGGACTGTTCGGGCGCACGGGGCTCGACTCGGTGAACGCGGCGTCACGGAGTTCAAGTGACCCATAGACCTCGTCCGTTGACACATGATGGAACCGATGCGCGCCCGCCTCCTCTTCAAGCCACACCAGTCGTGTGGCCTTCAGCAGCGAGTGCGTGCCGACGATGTTGGTTTCAATGAAAAGATCGGGTCCAAGGATGGAACGGTCAACGTGACTCTCCGCTGCAAAGTGCACGAGCGCGCGGAGTTGGTGCTGGCGCAGCAGATCGCAAACGAGCGGCGTGTCGCGAATATCGCCTCGTACGAACGTGCATCGCTCCGCGTCGATGCCTTCAAGATTGCCGAGGTTTCCCGCGTACGTCAGCGCGTCGAGGATCACAACGCGCGCGGTCGGATCATGCGCGAGGTGCGCTCGGACGAAGTTCGCGCCGATGAATCCCGCGCCGCCAGTCACAAGCAGATTGGAATGGAGGGTGCTCATGGGAGGTTCGGCGTCGCGAGGTGCAAGAGGAGAGTGCGTCAGAGAAAGAGAAGTTGCAAATTTTGCTTCGGCTTGCGCGCGAACGCTGCAGCAAGAAATTGAACTCCGCCGATAATAGCCCACATGAGTTTGGCCACCCTGCTCGCTTGCGTCATCGCTTCTACCAATGTCGCACCTCTCGCTCCCGCGCCCCGCGCGAGCATCGGGAGTGCCGTTGAAGCAGCCGTTCGTAAATCTGGGTTACCAAAGGGAACGATTTCAATCGTGGTCAGAGACGCGGACACTGGCGCGATTCTCGCCTCGGTCGCACCGGATCAACCGATGAAGCCCGCGAGCAACATGAAGTTGTTTTCGACGGGAACGGCGCTACTGACACTCGGAGACAATTTTCTCTTTCGCACACAACTCTTGCGATCAGGTGATCGACTGACCGTGGTGGGCGATGGCGACCCCGCGTTCGGCGATCCTGATGTTCTCTCAAAGATGTCATGGACTGCGCAGAGCGGCGAAGTGCAGACAGGCCTCGACGCAACGGCACTCATTGACATCTGGGCTGAAGCAGTCCGCGCGAGTGGCATGACGCACATTCAAGATCTCGTGATCGACGCGCGCATCTTTGACACGGTCGGCTATCAACCGCATTGGCCGCGCGAGCAATACTCGAATGGATACTGCGCGGAAGTGTGGGGATTGAATTTTCACGCGAACGTTGTGCGCGTCATTCCTTCACCGCGAAAAGGTGGAGCACCTGAAATCGCTTCGATGAGTCCTGCGATGCCGTGGCTTGTGAAGCAGAACAAAGCGACATCGAAAACAGGCGCGAAGGACAAGCACACGTTCACGGTCGTGCGCGAACCAGATTCGAATGCACTCACGCTTGGCGGCAATGCGAAAGAGCAGCCACGCGACGCCGCAGAGTTGACGGTGCATGATTCGCCGTCGCTCTTCGGCGAGTTCTTCGCGTCACGACTCGCGCGCAAGGGCATCACGGTCGATCGAGTTCGCAATGCAGCTCTTGACGAACCTGCTCCGCAAGGCACGCTCGTTGGCCCGATGATTCAAACGCCCATCGCTACGGTGCTCAAGCGCGCGAATACCGAGAGTTCCAATCTCTACGCGGAATCCCTGTGTAAACGCGCTGGTGCAGCCCGCACGAAAACGCCTGGTTCTTGGGCAAATGGCACTGCGACGATGGCGGAAGCAATCACCGCGCGACTTGGCGCAAGCGCGTTAGAGGGCTTCGTGCTTGATGACGGCTCTGGACTCTCCGCAGCCAATCGCGTGACCGCGCGCGCACTCTGCGATTGGATCGTGTCGTTTGCGAATGACCCCGTGTTCGCTTCAGCGTTCATCGAGAGCATGGCAGAGGCTGGCAAATCGGGCACGGTGCAGAAGCGATACAAAGACCTCGCGCAGAGTGAAGTGCGTGTGCATTGCAAGACGGGTTACATTCGTGGCACGAGTTGCCTCTCCGGCATTGTGATTGCGCCCAATGGTCAGCGCGTCGCGTTTTCGATTCTTGGAAACTCACTTGAACAGGCGGACCGCGTCGCGCGAGCAAAGAGTTTGCAAGACGCAGTCGTGCGTGCCATTCACGATGCACTCCGCGACGCAAACCGCGCTTCCGCAAACGCGTTGGGTGGTTGAATCGCATGATGCAAACTGCGCTGAGTACAGATCCCATCAGTGTGCAAGGCTGGCTCGCGCTCGCCATCACGCTGATTTCTCTCACACTCATCGTGCGCGGTCGTTGGTCACTCGATTTGGTCATGGCAGGAACGATCGGATTGCTGGTCCTCTCTGGCGTGCTCTCCCCCAGTGATGCGCTCAGTGGCATCGCGAGTCCTGCGATTCTCACCATTCCACTCCTGCTCATTGTTTCGCAAGGTGTCATCGGAACCGGACTCGTGCAAGCAGTCGGCGCGAGCATCTTTGGTCGAACAACTTCAGAGCGCGGCGCGCTGCTTCGCTTGACCTTGCCACTTGCAGCGGGCAGCGCGTTCTTGAACAACACGCCACTGGTTGCGATGTCGATTCCCGTTGTGCATGACTTCTGCCGACGCACCGGCCTTCGACCTTCACGGCTCCTCATGCCGATTGCGTTTGCGGCTTCCCTCGGCGGAATGTGCACGTTGATCGGTACGAGTACCAATCTCGTTGTCGCGGATATGTGGGCGAAGTCTGGACATGCGCCGCTCCATCTGTTCGACCTCGCGCCTGTCGGCATTCCTGCGGCAATTGCGGGACTTGTCTTTCTCATTCTTGCCGCGCCCAAGCTTCTTCCCGCAGCGCGCTCGCCAGGACTTCTTGAAACGGATCCACGGGGATACAGCATCGAGATGCTCGTCGAAGCGGGAAGTCCGCTCGTTGGTCAATCCGTTGATGAGGCAGGACTGCGCGGATTGCGCGGACTCTTTCTTGCGGAGATTGAACGCAACGGTGTCGCGCTTGCAACCGATTCTTCGACGCGACTCGTTGGCGGTGATCGACTCGTGTTTGTCGGTGTCGTTGCGAAGGTCGTTGAACTGCAGCAGATTCGCGGCTTACGCATCGCGACGGATCAAGTTTTCAAACTTGAAAGTCCATCGCATCATCGATTTCTCGTCGAAGCAATCATTTCGCGCGCCTCCCCCGCTGTTGGGCAATCCATTCGCAGCGCGGGTTTCCGTGGGCGATACGGGGCGGTTGTGCTTGCGGTCAGTCGTGGCGGAACACGCATCGAGGGAATGAAACTCGGCGACATCGAACTCGAAGAAGGCGACGCGCTTTTGCTCTTGACGCAGGGCAACTTCATGGATCGATTCCATGACGCGCGCGACTTCTTACTCGTGCGCAAGGTTGATGACTCCACACCGCTGCGCCGAGAACGCGCGTGGATCTCGGCGCTTGTGCTGCTCTTCGTCGTTGCCGTGGCGACGATCGGTCCCTTTGGATTCGGCATGTTTGAAGCAGCACTGATGGGCGCAGGACTCATGCTGCTCACGCGCTGCACAACAGGACCAGAAGCGCGCAAGGCTGCCAATCCGCGCCTGGTGCTCATCATCGCTGGCGCAGTCGCGCTTGGTCTCGCACTCGATCAAACAGGCATCGCGCAGCGCGCAGCAACGAGCATCGTTGCACTTGCGGGCGATTCGAGGCTCACAGTTCTGATTGCAGTTTTCGCGATGACATGGATGCTCACGGAGATTCTTTCGAACGCGACAGCCGCTGCACTCGCAATTCCGATCGCACTTGCTGCGGCAACACAGTCGGGCATCGATCCACAACACATGGCACTCTTAGTGATGGTTGCTGCGTCCACAAGTTTCGCGACGCCGTTTGGATATCAAACCAATCTCATGGTGCAGGAGCCTGGCGGATACAAGTTCGGTGACTACATGCGGCTCGGACTTCCGCTCGCTGTCGTTGTCGGCACCGCATCCATCACAGCGGTCTACTTCCTATGATTGTCAACCCAATGATGCCCGCGCTGTTGCTCGCGCAACAACGCGCGATGCGCGCGACGCGATTCATTTCTGCGCAATCCTTCGACGCGCTTGCGAAAGCGGATATGAGCCCAGTCACCGCGGCTGACTTCGCAAGTCAAGCCGTGATCTCCATGACGCTCGCGGACGACGACGCAACGCGCAGCATTCCGATGCTCGGCGAAGAAGATGCGCAGGCTCTCGCATTGCCTGAACAACATCTGCTCCGCGAGCGCGTCATCGCAGCCGTCGCGTTCGCATTGCAACGCGACAATCTCACGGCGAATGAGGTGCTCGACGCGATTCAGAACGCGCATTGCGTGCATGCGACGAGCAGCACGCGGTTCTTCACGCTCGATCCTGTAGATGGAACCAAGGGTTTTTTGCGCGGCGGTCAATACGCCATCGCGCTCGCGCTCATTGAAGATGGAACTCCGACGCTCGCAGCGCTCGGATGCCCGCATTTACAGCCGTTTCGGTGCACGAGCGCGGATGCGCTGAGTGTCGATGCTGTAGGCACACTGCAATTTGCAGAGCGAGCCAACGGCGCGTTTGAACTAGATTTGCGCGATGTCACTGCCGATCCCTGCGAACTTCATGTGGCAGAGTGGAAAGCCGCATCTGCAATTCGACTCGCCGAGAGCGTCGAGAGTGCGCACAGCGCGCACGACGAAAGCGCCAAGATTTTCAAAGCGCTCGACTGCGCAGTCCACAACCTTCGACTCGATAGCCAGGCGAAGTACGCACTCGTCGCTCGTGGTGATGCAGACCTCTACATGCGCATCCCCGTGCTCGCGGGCTACGCAGAGTGCATCTGGGATCACGCGGCTGGCACGCTCATCGCGCAAGAAGCGGGCGCGCGCGTGTGCGACTTGAATATGAATGCGCTTGACTTCACGACAGGCGCGCGACTGACGAGCAATTACGGAATCCTTTGCGGCGACGAAGAACTCGTCACGCGAATTCTCGATGTCTTGCGGCGCTGAACTGTTACAGCGCACGAACACGAGCGAGTACTTGCTCGACGCATTGTTCAAGACTCGTCGTCGCAGTTTCAAGCAAGAGTTCAGGCGCGATCGGTTCTTCATACGGCTGCTGCACACCCGTGAAGTCCTGCAACTCCCCTGCGCGCGCGCGACGATAGAGACCCTTGGTATCGCGTTGCTCCGCAACCTTGAGCGGCACTGCAACATGCACTTCGACAAACGGAATGCCGCGTGACGCGTGCAACGCTCGCAAGCGATCACGATCCGCTCGAAACGGACTCACAAGGCTCGCGAGAACAACGAGACCGGCATCTGCAAGAAGACACGCGACCTCTCCCGCTCGCGCGACATTCTGCGCTCGATCAGCGGGAGAAAAACCCAAATCACGGCAGAGTCCATGACGCAGGTTGTCTCCATCGACGCGATACGCAGCCGTTCCCTCGGCGATCAAACGTCGTTCTACTTCCACCGCAATCGTGCTCTTGCCCGCGCCCGAAAGCCCTGTGAACCAGAATGTCGCCCCGCGCATTTGCAGCTTGTTTGCTCGGTCCGCGCGCGTGACCGCACCAACTTCCCAACCAATGTTGGCAGCATTGCGCGCGTTGTTTGCGTCAGGTTCCACGGCCATCGTGCCGATACCCTACCTCAATCCACGCGCTTCGTGCGCAACGCTCGTGCCTCCGTGACCACCTCTCTGATGCTTCGTCCCCTCTCCCATCTCCGCGAACTCGAAGCTGAGTCGATCTTCATCTTTCGCGAGGTGGTCGCGAGCTTTGAACGACCCGTAATGTTGTATTCGATCGGCAAGGATTCAAGCGTGCTTCTGCATCTCGCGCGCAAGGCGTTCTTCCCCGCGAAGTTGCCGTTCCCACTGCTCCACATTGATACGACGTGGAAGTTTCAGGAGATGTACAAGTTTCGCGATGCGTATGCGGTGCAAGAACTTGGTCTTGATGTGCGCGTGCATGTCAATGAAGAAGCGCGCACTGCGGGCATCAATCCGTTTGATCACGGCAGTCGCAAGTACACCGATCTCACGAAGACCGTCGCGCTGAAACAAGCACTCACCGCGGGGCGATTTGACGCGGCGTTTGGTGGCGCGCGACGAGATGAAGAGAAGTCGCGTGCGAAGGAGCGTGTCTTTAGTTTTCGAGACACGAATCATCGTTGGGAGCCACGCGCGCAACGCCCTGAACTCTGGCACATCTTCAACACGCAGGTGAACGCGGGAGAATCGATTCGCGTCTTCCCGCTTTCGAATTGGACGGAGTTGGATGTTTGGCAGTACATCCATCTCGAAAAGATTCCGATTGTTCCACTCTACTTCGCCGCTCAGAGACCGATCGTGATGCGCCATGGTGTGCCGATCATGGTGGACGATGCACGCATGCGGCTTGAGCCTGGTGAAGTTCCCACGATGGAGTCTGTGCGATTCCGCACACTCGGTTGCTATCCGCTTTCGGGCGCGATCCACAGCACCGCGACGACGCTGCCTGAAATCATTCGCGAGATGCTGGTTGCGCGCATGTCTGAGCGTCAGGGTCGCGTGATCGACCACGACGCGGCTGGTTCGATGGAAGAGAAGAAGAAAGAGGGCTATTTCTAGCCGTTGCGATGCAGGAACTCGAACTCATCCAACACGACATCGATCGTTACCTCGCCGAACACGAGCGCAAGGATCTCTTGCGTTTTCTCACCTGCGGCAGCGTCGATGATGGAAAGAGCACGCTCATCGGACGACTCCTCCATGATGTGCATGCGGTGCACGAAGACACGCTCGCGGCAACGACTCGCGATTCGAAAACGCTTGGCACGCAAGATGGCGCGCTCGATCTCGCGCTGCTTGTTGATGGATTGAAAGCAGAACGCGAGCAAGGCATCACGATTGATGTCGCGTATCGATCCTTCACAACAGCGCGGCGCAAGTTCATCATCGCCGATACGCCAGGTCACGAACAGTTCACCCGCAACATGGCAACAGGCGCGAGCACCTGTGACCTTGCGGTGATTCTGATCGACGCACGCAGCGGCGTTGTTGCGCAAACGCGCCGCCACTCGGTGATCGTGCATCTGTTGGGCATCAAGCAAGTCATCGTTGCGGTGAACAAGATGGACCTTGTGGAGTTCAGCGAGTCGCGCTTTGCGGAGATTTGCGCCGAGTATCAAGCGTTCGCGCTTCGGTTAGGTATCCCTTCCATCCAATGCATTCCGATGGTCGCAACGGCCGGCGACTCCGTCGTTGAACCAAGCACGCGCATGCCTTGGTATCGCGGCGAAACGCTGCTTTCGATGCTTGAATCCGCACCGATGGAGCATGCGCGCGCCGACCTTCCCTTCCGCTTCGGGGTGCAATGGGTCAATCGACCTGATGCTTCTTTTCGTGGGTACGCTGGCACGATCGCAAGCGGAGTGGTGCGCACCGGCGACAGGGTGATCGCGCTGCCTTCGCGACGATCTTCGCGGATTGATCGCATCGTGACGTTCGATGGCGACCTCACGGAAGCAAGCGCGGGACTTGCCGTCACACTCACCCTCACGGATGAAATCGATCTTGCGCGCGGCGACACGCTTGCACACGCAGGCGCGGAGCCAAGTGTTGGAACGAGTCTGACTGCGAAGTGCGTGTGGATGGATGACGCGCAACCGCTCGTCGCTGGGCGTGAGTATCTTCTGAAGCATGGCGTGCACACGACGCCCGCAACGGTGACGCGCATCGTTTCACGTCTGTCGATTGAAACACTTGCATCCTCGCCCGTCTCTTCGCTCGCGTTCAACGAAATCGGCGAACTCGAAATCGAAACCGTGCAGCCGCTCGCGTTCGATGCGTACAGCGAGAATCGCGAAACAGGCGCAGCAATTCTTATCGATCGACTGACGAATCAAACCGCGTGCGCTCTGATGCTGAGTGGACTGCACGCGCCCAACGCGCGATGGACGGCATCGCCACGCAGCGGTTCGATGGACGTGAGTGTGTCGGCAGTCACAAGTGCGCAGCGCGAACAGCGATTTGGTGCAGCGCCGCGCACGCTCCTTTTCTACGGACCAACAGGCGCAGGAAAGAGCAGACTCGCTCGCGCAGTTGAGCGCGCACTCTTTGACAACGGGCAGTCCGCGATCGTCCTCGATGCGCATGCGATGCGACAAGGACTTTGCAGAGACCTCGGCTTCAGCCGCGAGGATCGCTCGGAGAATCTCCGCCGATCCATGGAAGTCGCGAAGACACTCAACGACGCAGGCATGCTTGTACTCATGGCATTTTCCGCACCAAACGCGCAAGTGCGCGAAGCCGCGCGCACACTCATCGGCGCAGAGCGATACCTCGGCATCTATGTCGACGGCGCGCAACGCTCATCCGACATCACTTTTGATGCGGCTGACGCGAACGATCTTCACATTGATCCTTTGAGCACCGCCGATGATGCCTCTGTTGCCCGCGCGGTTGAACGAGTGCTGACTACTCTCGCACGACGCGCATCGCGATGAGGTCTTGAACATCCACGAGTCCGATGGGGTGACCGTTTGCGTCGACGACGGGGACTTCGTCAAGGCGGCGTTCTCGCACGAGTTGCACTACGTCTCGGACCAGTGCGTCGACCGGCAGCGCGACGGGATGCCGCGTCATAGCCTGTGTGAGTGGAAGCTCGAGTGCTGCAGCGCCGTGCGTGTTGACGAGGCGACGCAGATCGCCGTCGGTGAGAATGCCTGAGAGTTTTCCTTCTGCATCGACGAGCATCACAGCGCCAGCGCGTCGTCCTTCGCCGGCGTGCGCGAGCGCTTCTCGCACGGAGAGCGTGTCGCTTACTGCGGCAAGATTGTGTCCGACTCGGAAACGAAGTACTTCGACAATCGGTCGAAGACCCGCGCCGAGCATGCCGCCAGGGTGATGCTTGTGGAAATCATCCGCTTTGAAATCTCGTCTTCGCGCGAGACCGAGCGCGAGTGCGTCTCCTGCCGCAAGCATCACCGTGGTGGACGCTGTGGGCGCGAGATTCAATGGACACGCTTCAATGACATCGCCAATGTTGAGATGCACGCTGCAGTTGCGCGCGAGCGCGGAGTTCGCGCGACCACTCATACCGATGCGCGCGACGCCGTCTGCTTTGAGAATCGCTGCGAGACTCACTACTTCATCCGTTTCGCCGCTGTAGGAAAGCAGCAGCACGACATCGTCGGCGCGCAAACGTCCTAGATCGCCATGCACCGCTTCCGCAGGATGTACGAAATGCGACGGCTGTCCGAGACTCGCGAGCGTCGCGCTGATCTTCATGCCGATCAATCCCGACTTGCCCATGCCAGAAATCACAACGTGTCCGCGGCAACCTTCCATGAGATCGAGTGCTGCTGCGAACTCGACATTGCCCGCGAGCGTGTGCTGCGCAAGCGCGGTAATCGCCGACGATTCAGCCAACATCGCTTCGGCGAGGAACTGCCGCTCCGCCTCAAGGTTGAGTGGAAGGACGGGAACCTGATCGCTGTAATCCGCACGCATAATGGACGATTCTAACGGATCAAGAGAATGCAACGACCGCCACGCGAAAGGCACAAACGCAGCTGAAATTGGTACGCTCCGATGCAATGTCGCAAGATGACTGGAATGTCCGCCTCCCCGCGTTTGAAGGTCCTCTCGACCTCCTGCTGTTTCTTATTCGTCGCGCGGAAGTGGACATCCAAGAGATTCCCATTCATCGCATTGCCGAGCAGTATCTCGATTATGTCCGCCGACTGAGCCGCGTCGACATCGACCTCGCGGGTGATTTTCTCGTCATGGCGGCAACGCTGGTTGAAATGAAGTCGCGCGCGCTCGTGCCGATCGAACAGCAGAGCGCAGACTCGGAAGAGACGACGCGGAGCGATTCAGGCATGGATCCGCGGCGCGAACTCATTCAACAGTTGCTCGCGTATCAAAAGTTTCGAACACTCGCGGGACAATTGGAATTGCGCCGCAAAGAGTGGTCGCTGCGTGCACGCGTGCGCGCGCGTGCGAGCGAGGCGACTGCAAGCGAACTCGTCGACGCTCAGGGCGACGACGCGATTCTCGAAGACTTCGAACTCGATGAGTTGCACTTGCTCGACTTAGTGCAGGCGTATGAGCGCATCAGCGCTGCCGTTGACTTTGGTCGACTCGACGGGCACGCGGTTGAATACGACGACACGCCGATTTCTCTCCACCAAGAAGATTTGCTCGACCGCCTGTCGCGCGCGCCAGGCACGCAGCTCGCGCTCGGTACGGTGTTCGAAGGACGCACGCGGAGTGAGCGCATCGGGCTCTTTCTCGCGGTGCTTGAACTCGTGCGACAAGGTCGTCTCAGCGCAAGTCAAGATGATCTTGATGGGCCGATCGCACTTGATCTTCGCGAAGTCACGGATGTCAACGCGCCTTTTGCGGAAGCGAATGCCGTGCGTCCACCAGCACATACCTGACGGCAAAGGTCAAAGTTTCAACTTACGCCGCTTCGTACGCGGAAATCGCGGGGAGATTGTCGCGACGTTCCCACGAACTTCCGCGAGGCAATGTCAGCACGCGAAGATGATCGAGGTAGTGCGCGAGTTCGATCTGAGAAAACCGACCAAGCCACTCTGCGGAAACAGAGGGGTTCACGTCGCGGATGTCTTCGATGAGGCGTTCGATGTCCGTCATAGCCATGACATGATCGGCAAGTCCCCCGCGATCGCTGCAGTTGAAGTTCGGAACGCGCGCGCGCGCGTCAGATAACGTCTCGCGTTAGCCGCGAAGCGCAGCGGCAAGCTTCTTCTTGAGAATCGCGACGCGCAACAGGCTGCGCACGCGAGTCAGCAACTCAAGTTTGTTGACAGGCTTGGTCAGAAAATCATCTGTGCCGCATTCCACCGCGCGCTCATGATCACCAACCTCATGCAGTGCTGTCACCATGATGACAATCGTGTCGCGCGAAGATGGATCGCTCTTGATCTTTCGGCAAACATCGAAGCCCGACATTCTCGGCATCATCACGTCCAGCAACACCATGTCTGGCCGTTCGCGATGCACCGCTTCGATTGCTTCAACGCCATCTTTCGCAGTCGAGATCTTGCATGGAAGACTCTCGAGGTACGCCTGCATGAGTTCCACGTTCTGCACGTTGTCATCCACGAGAAGAATTCTCACAGCCGCGAAATCTGCGAGCGCTGCTTCATCGAGCGGTAACGGCGCGTTGGTGAGGGAACTCATGGTTGGCAGTCTAGCAGCGATTCAAGCCGCAGCGCGCGATACGCGAGGTCTACAGGATGCAGCGCAGTGCGACCAACGCCGTCGTGAATCTGATGACGACAACTTGCGCCTGAAGCACAGACGCTCGCGCTTGGATCCGCGCGCAACGCTGGAAAAAGTCGATCCTCGCCAATCGCAAGTGAGAGATCGTAATGCTCCTTCGTCATCCCGAAACTTCCCGCCATACCGCAGCAGCCTGTGTCAAGCACAGTCAGGCGCGCACCGAAGATTCTGCGAAGAAAACGCGCACTCGACGCAGCGCCCCAGAGTGCTTTCTGATGGCAATGTGCGTGCAGCAGAATGTCATCGTGCACTTCAGGCAGCGGCGGTCGACATGGATGCGTGTCCCAGTGCTCATCGAGAAATTCTTCGACGAGGCACGTCTGGCTCGCGAGTTTCACGCGACGGGCGCGCTCATGGAGATTGCCTTCCACACCGAGTTCGATCCAATCATCGCGAATCGCCGACGCGCAACTCGGTTCAAGTACGAGCACCGCTTCTGCTGCCGTTGCATCGATGAGTTCAAGCAGCGCACTCGAGGCGCGCGCGACAACTTGCGTCGCCTCTGCAAGCATGCCCGTCGAAATCAGGCTCCGCCCGCAACAACCAACATCCGCAAGCACCACTCGGTAGCCGAATGCCTCAAGCAACGCGATTGCCTTGCGTCCGATTTCTGGTTCGCTATAACCCGCGAAACAATCGCCGAACAGAATCACCGTGCGCGTGGATTCGTGGGCGCGCCGCTGACTAAACCAGCGAAAGAGCGACGGACCAATCGGCGGCAGACTGCGCCGCGGGTCAACTCCCATGCGACTCGCTGCAAGCTGTCGCGCCATCGAAGTCTTCGCGAACGGCGCAAACACTCGCCACCACTTGGACGCGAATGCCAGCGTCTCGCGCACCCGACCGAACGCGCGTGTTTGCGCAGGAACACCGCCAAGGGCGCGAAAGCGCTGCGCGAGAAACTCCGCTTTCAACTTTGCGAGATCCACTCCTGAAGGGCATTCTGTCTTACACGCTTTGCACGAGAGGCAAAGGTCAAGTGTCGCGAGAGTCTCGGCATCGTTGAAGTCAACGTTTGCTGCGTCGCCACTCTGCGCAGTCAACGCAAGTCGAAGTGCGTTCGCTCGACCGCGCGTCGCGTGGCGCTCATCTTTGAGCGCACGGTACGACGGACACATCGAAGCTCCGCCCTCAAGTCGCCGACACAATCCTGCACCATTGCATTGCGCGGCTGCGTGCAGCAATCCATCCTGCGCAGAGAAATCGAAATACGTTTCAACAGGCGCGTGTGGAAGCGGCTCGCCATGCGGCATGATCCGAAGATGCTCGAGGATCAATGCACTTGGCGCGGTGACGACAAGATTGCCAGGGTTCAGCAATCCTCGTGGATCGAAGACTCCCTTCACCGCGCGCAGCGCATCGCACAACGCGCGTCCGAGCACCCGTTCAAGCAGCGGTGAACGCACGCGACCATCGCCATGCTCACCCGACAGCGCTCCATGGAACTCCGCGACGAGATCCGCAACTGCTTCTGCGATCTTCAACATGGTCGCGCGCTCAACGGGCTCGAGGATCGCGATCAGTGGTCGAATGTGCAGGCAACCGACGGACGCATGCGCGTAGTACGCGGCCGTTGTGCCATGCGCAGAAACGATCGCGCGGAATCGCTCGACAAATGCAGGCAATCGCGCGGGATCGACCGCGGTGTCCTCGACGAAGGTCACAGGCTTGCGCTGCCCTGGCATTGCATGCAGCAGCGGCTCGCCTGCCTTGCGCAACTTCCAAAGTTCCAATCGCTCGGTTGCGTTGGACGCTTTGCGAAACGCCGCGTGCGGAAGCAGCGCTCGCAGCGCTTGTGTCTTCGCCTCTACTTCAGCGACTGTGGCTCCGAAGTATTCGACGTAGAGCACCGCGCCAAGCGCGCCATCCGTCGGCGTGGGCATGAGGTCAACGTACTTTCGATACTCCGCGTTTGCCCGCGCAACGCCGAGAATCACGTCGTCGACGAGTTCGACTGCGGCTGGAAAAGTTGCCAAGATGACTTGCAACGGCGCAAGTGCTGCGGTGACTGATGGAAAACCAAACACGGCAAGCGAACGCTCGTTCGGTCGGTCCACCAATCGAAGTCGCGCGCGCAAGATCGTCGCGAGTGTTCCTTCGCTGCCACACACGAGATGCGCGAGATTCACGCGATCGAATGTTCCTGCTGTGGAAGCATCGAGTTGCTGCAGCACGAGATCGAGGTTGTATCCATCAACGTGCCTGAGAATCTTCGGCACGCGTTCGTGAATCTCGCGCTCGACACTGCGGACGATGCGCGCGACTTGTTCCACGATCCGGCGCTGGATGGGGTCATGCTCTGCGCCGCCTTCGGTCAACCACAATCGCTCGCCCGTTGGCAACAGCACTTCGAGTGCTTCGAGGTTTTCGACGGTGCGACCGTAAAGAATCGAATTCGCGCCCGCGCTGTTGTTGCCAATCATTCCGCCGAGCGTCGCATGCGAACTCGTTGCGACGTCCGCGCCGAACATCAATCCTGACGGCGCGAGAAATGCATTCAGTTGATCGAGCACGACTCCAGGTTCAACTTCAATCGTGCGTGCGACTGCGTCGAAGTCGCCAATCGCGCGGCAGTGCTTCGAGAAATCAATCACCACGGCGCGATTCACCGTTTGACCTGCGAGCGCGGTGCCTCCACCGCGGGCGAGAATAGGAACACCCGCCGCAACGAGCGCGCGCGCGGCGTTCGCGCCGTCTTCCACGCTAGAAGGAACGAAGACGCCGATCGGTTCGACTTGATAGAGACTCGCGTCGGTCGCGTAGAGCATGCGCTCATGCCGACCAAAGAGTGCGTCACCACGCGCGACACTGAGGACGAGCGCGCGAATGCGAAGTCGCTCGCTATCGAGGCCATCGCGATCTTGTACTTGTGGAAGACTGAGCGACAAACTCAAGCGCCATCCTCAGGCGGCATCTTGTCGGTCTTCACTGCATCGCGAATGGCCTGCTCAACAGACTTCGACCAACCTTCCCATCGACCGAGGATGACTCCTTCAGGCGAGAGCAGCAAGATTGTGGGAAACGCGCGCACGCCGTAGTCGCGCGCGGCCGCTCCATCGAGATCAAGCAGCACGCGCTCGGCGTGTTTACCTTCAAGAACAACTCCGCCTTTCTTGATCACCTCACGAATGCGCGACTTGCGCGCTTCAAGTTCGCCCTGCTCACCCGCGTTGACGAGCACACCCACGACGCGACCGTCGAAATCCTGCAGCATCGCCGTCATCGCCGGCATTGCCGCGCGACACGGACCGCACCATGTCGCCCAGAAATCGAGCAGCACGAATTTTCCTTGCAAACTCTTGAGCGCGCAACTGCCTGCTTCCAACTGCGGAAGATCAAACAGCGGCGCAGCGTCACCAATTTTCGTCGCGTCGACTGGCGGCGCGGCTCCACCGGCGGGAGCATCGATGTCCGCGCCGTCGCCTTCAGGCGGCTTTGGTTCGCGCTTCACGAGCGATTGCAAACCGTCAACCTTCTGACGCGCCTCGACCGCTGGCCACAATTCCGCAGCATCCATCGCCTCTTCGCCACGCGCCACGATCGACGTCGACTTCCAGATGAGCGACGTGCCCTCTTCCGTTTCAGCGCCTTGCGTCACAGTCGCGATCGACGATCGCACAAACTTCGTGACAGGGTCGACGATGAACTCCAATCGCTGACCATCCGCTTCAAGAAAAAGATGCAACGACTCGAGCTTGCCCTCTGCTGAACGCACATGCTTCACATGCGACGGCGAAACATCAGGCGTGTGCGAGAGCAGTTGCATACACACGTCCTCCACGGAATCTTCGCCGAGCGCGAGCGCGATTTCAGGAAACGGTAGATCGCCAAACGCATTGAACAGGGCATAGAACGGACTGCCATCATCTCCCGCTTCAACATACGCGTCCTTGTTCGACGCATGAAACGCGCGAATCTTCCCTTCGTGAAGATGCAGTGTGTATCCGTTGAACGAAAGCACGCCTTCACGATGCGGCGCGAATTGAAACTCCGCCTTCGAAGTTCGCGCGTCGCTGTTCGCTTGCGTTCCTTCTGCGAGCACAGAGACGGTCGTTGAAACGTCGAGCATGGGTGCCGCGCGATACGCATCCATGATGGATTGCAAGAGCGCGCTTGCTTCGATGCGTTCGGATGCGCGGCGTTCTTCGCGTTGCGCAGTCGACTCGGTGGCTTGCTCCTGAGCATGCACAGCGCGTGGTGGCAAGAGAAGCAACAACGCAACGCTCGAAGCGACCGACAAGAAGTGCACGCAACCTCGAGTGTGGAGCATTGTGGGATTCTCCTCCGTTTGCAATTTCTTGCAAGCGGCATAGCGTGAAAAATGAAAGAGGCCGAGCGAAGGAACTCGCTCGGCCTCAGAATGAACTTCCATCGAACGCGATCAGGAACCTGCTGGCGCAAGCACTGGCACTGCAGGAGCCGCAACAGCGCGGCCGAGTGCCTTATCGCACTCCGCCTTCAGCTCCGCAATGATGCCTTCCATGTTCTTAGGGTCGATGCCCTCGTGCTTAGCAACGAGCGTGCCCTGAGGGCCAACGACGATCGTCAGCGGAATACCACCAACGCCGAAGGTCTTGAAGAACGTGCCATCATCCACGAGGCAATTGAACGTGAACTTCTGCTCATCCCAGAACTTCTTCGCAACAGCCATTTGCTCGTCACCCTTCGCATTCTCGAGAGTGTTGACGCCGAACACGAGGATCTGCTTGTCATCCTTCACGAGCTCCGCAAACTTGCCGATGAACGGAAGTCCCTTGCGGCATGGCCCACACCAGGTTGCCCAGAGATCCATCACGACAGCCTTGCCCGCCATCGAAGAGAGCGTCACGCTCGTGCCGTCAAACTGCTTGAATGTCGCGTCCGGAATCGTCGTGCCAATTTCGAATGGGGTTGGCGCGAGCTTCTCGAGACTATCCACTTCCTTGCGCACGCCTGGGTCGAACGCGACTGCGTTCACGAGTGTGTCGGGAGTTGTGGGAGTAAACGAAACATTGATGGGAACCTTGAATCCTTCAGGAGCGCCGGGAGGCGTGAACCCGTAGGACGCGGTCGTGAAAAAGTGCGTCTTCGGATCAAACGAAATCAGCGCATCGGAGCCTTCGGTGCTCGTGAAATACAGCGCGCTCGTCGCAGCATCAAACGCAGCAAGCGTGGGCGCCTGCAAGAACGCGCCTTGCACGCGCGCTGTTCCAGCAGCCTTCAGATCGACAAGCATGCGTGGGAATGGGAGATCGAATCCAGGAAGCTTCGTCGACAATGTTGCGAGCATCGACTCTTCGATGGGGAAGCCGACGAACTTGTCGGGAACTTCTTCCGTCTCAATGTAGATCTTCTCACCCATGACGGTGATCACAAGCGATTGCAGGTTCAGCCGAGTGCCAACCGCGTTACGCGAGATCGTGAATGTTTGCGACTCCTTGCGCTCACCCATCGCAACGGTCATCGTGATCGTGTCTTCAAATGTCGTCGCCGCTGCATAGGCAGCCGCAGTTTTGCCGAGTGCTGCTTCGCCCGCTTCGAGCGCTTCAGGTGTCTTCATCGCGTCGGTGAACTTGCTCGCGAAATCGGGAGCGGTCGGGAGCGAGATGCCCGGCGCAACGCCAGGAGCCGAGTCGCCATCCTGCGCGTACGCAGCGTTCATTGCACCTGAGGTCATCAGCGCAGCACAAGTCAGGACGGAAGCCATCACGATTTTCATGTCAATCTTTCTTGCGACCGTTCAGCGGTCGCTTGCAGAGAGTTGTCCAAACCGCGCCACTCCATCGTGGTTGGGAAAGGACCGAAGGAGGGATTCTACCGACAGTCCGGACTTTGGATCCACCATCGACGGCGCAATCTCGCTCAGCGGAAACAGCACAAATCCCCGCTCGGCGTAGCGCGGATGCGGGACTTTGAAGTCAGGTTCATCGATGATCTGTGTGCCATAGAAAATGATGTCAAGGTCAAGGGTTCGCGGTCCAAAGCGCACTTCCTCGTTGCGGCAGCGACCGAAACTCTGCTCAATCGCGTGCAGTTGGAGCAGCAAGGTGCGGGGCGTGAGGGAGGTCGAAAGCAAGACTGCTGCGTTGAAGAAGTCCGGTTGAGCGACGCTACCAACGGGCGCGGTCTTCCATACCGAACTGATTTTCTCGATATGACAATGGCGCAGTGCATCGAGCGCATCGCAAGCTGCACGCAAAGTTTGAAGGGGCGAGCCAGCCGACGATTCGAGATTCGAACCGAGCGCGATGCATGCCTGAACAATGTCAGATGGCCTCGACACGCACGAGCTCCGATTCTGCCCACAGCAATGATTGACAAGGATCGGAAAGCAACGCGGCGCGCAACGACGCGAGTGCCATCACGGCGGCGCGTTCGCGAATCGCTTGGCGCGCGCCCACGAATAGAAAACGCCGCGAAAAAACTTGCTGGCTGCAGCGATCCGCGATCGCGATGAACACACAGCCCACTGGTTTCTCCGGCGTTCCACCGCTTGGTCCCGCGATGCCCGTTGTTGATATCGCGTAGTCACTACCCATGCGATGCAGCGCGCCCCGTGCGAGCGCAATCGCAGTCTCGTGACTCACCGCGCCGTAGCGTGCAATCATTTCGCTTGGCACGCCGACATCTTCGATCTTGCGCGCGTTGGCGTACACCACAAACCCGCCGAGATACCACGCGCTCGAACCAGCAATGTCCGTAAGGAGCGCGCTCACGAGTCCGCCCGTGCAACTCTCTGCTGTGGCGAGCGTGCGGCTCTGTGCAAGGAGCATCGCGCCAACAGAAGACGCGAGTGTTTCGTCATCGAAACCGAAGATCAAACTGCCGACGCGTTCACGACAAACTGCGGTTGTTGCGTCGAGTGCAGCGCGTGCAGATGCGGCACTTCCTTCAGCGCGAATCCGAATCGAAACGATGCCTCCCCGCGCGGTCGTTCCCACGGAAGGCGTTCGCGTGCGATCCATCAAATCGCCGAGCAATTCCGCTAACGCGCTCTCACCGCGACCAACCGTGTGCAGCGCGCGCGTCGCAATCAGATGCGTCGTGGATGCCAGGTGTGGCGCGACCTCCGCATCAAACATCGGCTGCATTTCTCTCGGTGGACCCGGAAGGCAATAGACAGAAATCGGCGCGCTCGCGAGAGTCGCCACTCCGGGCGCTGTACCCAGTGGATTCGCGAGAAGCCGACTCGCGTGCGGCCGCAACGCTTGCTTGCGATTGATCAACGGCATGACGCGACCCATGTCTTCAAACCACATCTTCAAATGCGCGATGCCGGCAGGGTCTTCAACAAGCAACGCGCGCTCCGTCGAATCGCCCGAAGCAATCGCGATCGCTTCCGCAAGCGCTTCGCGTGTGAGATCGTCGAGCGTTGGACCAAGGCCACCCGTCACGATGACCGCAACATGCGTTCGCGCAAGGTCAAGCATCGCGTGAGCAATCGCGTGCTGATCGTCACCAACAGTGCGGCGCTCGCCGGGCATCGCGCCAATCTCCAATAGCCTTCGAGCAAGAAACGGCGCGTTCGTGTCTTCAATCTGCGCGAGCACGAGCTCATCGCCCACACTCAAGATCGCGACGCGCGCGTGTTGCAATGCGCGTTTCACTCGGTGTTTCCCGTGTAAATCTTTGCGTACTGTCCTTCAAAGAACTCGCCCCAACTGCGACGCAGTTCGTCCGCCGCTGAGCTATCGACGTTCCAGAGTGACGCGGACATCCACTTCCCCTTCAACCAACCATCGCGAATCAAGGCTCGACCCTCCGGCGTATCGAGCGCAACCATGCCCTCGGGAGAAGGCGCACTCGGCATCGCATCAAAGGCGAGCAGCATCGCGCAAAGTTCTGGGTCACGCACATCAGCCGCAGTCACAAGCGCGCGATCGCGCGGATAACTCGGATGCGAAATGATCGCGTCCCATGCGCGATCAAGCGCCACGCGATGATCGGCGCAGAAGGCGCTGAACAGAATCGGGATGAACGCGCGCGCATTTCGATCGGGCTTCTCCACCGCACTCGCGAGCGAAAACGGATCGACTTGATCGCGTAACTTCGGCATCATCCGTGCGATGAAATCGCGACGCACAGGCATGCGTCGAAGTTCAAACTCATTGGGACCAAGTCCCTCCGCGCCATGACGCGCGGCGAATTGCCAGAGCGCTTGACCTTCATCGCTCAGGCAGAACTCGATGAAGTGCAGCGCGGTTTCGCGATTGGGCGCGTTCGCAAGCAACGCGATCGGATCTGGATCAATGACAGTCTCGCCCTTCGGATCGATGTATCCGATGCGATTGGGAAAACCTGCGTCTGCGACCGCTTGTTCTTCGAATCGGCCGTAGAAGTCAATCGACGGTCCCGCCGCAGCGTCCCCTGCAACAACATCGAGCGGAACTTTGGGCGCACTCGACGCGATCGAACGCGCGTTCGCACACATTCGCCGAATGATCTGCCAACCACGCTCCCAACCAAGTCGTTGCAAGATCGCCTCAAACGCAGTCGTCACGCTGCCCGACTGCGACGGATTCACAAGCGTGATCCAACCATTGAGTCGCGCATCCGTGAGATCTTCCCAGTGCTTTGGATCCTCAAGACCGAGCGTGCGCAAACAGTCTCGGTTGTAGACGATGCCGAAACCACTCAACGCTGTGCCGAACCAGTAATGCTCAGGGTCGTACAGCGTTGCATCTCCGACTTTGTTCTCGCCATAGATCGCATCAAGTTCCGATTGCTCCATAGGAACTTGATCGACAATGCGTCCCTTGCGCAGGTCGTCGCCAGTACCAAAGGTCAGTTCCTTCTTGAACTGCGTGTACTCGTAACTTCCACCACCAAACACGAGGTCGGCGTTTCCGCCAACGGGCTCACCCTCGCGCAGCGCTGCGATTGCATTGGCTTCGAGCATCTTGCGAATCTCGCTCGTGCCGCCTGGCGTATTCCAAATGACCTCACCTGACTGCCCATACTTCGCGCGATGCCACGCTGCAAATCCTGCAGCGAACTCACTGCGAATCTGCTCGTTATGCGGTGTATAAATGATCACTCGCGCGCAATCGTTCTGGTTTGACGCGCTGATGCCTTTCGAAAGAACGACCGGCAACGCAGCCAGCGCCACGAGGCAAAGCGGCAACAAGTAGTCTTTGATCACGATGGCTCGCATCAAGCGCACGATTGCTCCATCGGTCGCACCACTGCGGCAATTTCGTCACGGAACACACACGCGGCATCGCGAATCGCATCTTCAAACGACTGCCCCGCTGCAACTTTCGGATAGAGCACACTACGACTCGCGTTCACGATCGCTCCGCGACCATCTTCACGAAAACAGGCGCGCACATCATCCGCGGTTCCGCCTTGAGCTCCGTAACCAGGCACGAGAAACATCGCATGCGGCATGCGCTTGCGAAGTTGCACTGCGTCGGCGCGCTTGGTTGCTCCGACAACTGCGCCGAGGCTGGAGAATCCCGATTGACCAACATGTTTCGCGCCCAGTTGCGCGACAAGATCCGCGACCGCTTCCGCAACCGTGCGACCATCGGCGAGTGCGAGTGATTGCAAGAGATCGCCGCTGGGATTACTGGTGCGAACCAATGCGAACGCGCCACGCTGTTGCGCCAGAAATGGCTCGATGCCATCGGCGCCCAAGTACGGCGAGCATGTCGTGAATTGCGCGTCCAGCGCGCGCGATGCTGCGGCGTAGTGTTCGGTGGAGACTCCGATGTCTGCGCGCTTCGCATCAAAGATGACGCAGAACCCCAACTCGCGTGCTTCGCGAAAGACGCAATCAAGCGCCGCCGCGCCTTCGGCACCGTATCGTTCGTAGCAAGCGGATTGCACCTTGATCGCACCGACAACTCCACGCACCGCATGAAGCACCGCGCAAGAGAATGCCGCAATCGCGTAGGCGGCGGTCGCGTTGCTTTCCTCTTGAGGCTGCAGCGGTTGGGGCAAGCGTTCGAGCACAGGATCGAGCCCAACACAAACTGGACTTCCCGCGCGCTTCATCGCATCAAGCAGAAGGTCCGTCGGATGCGCCAAAGTTTGCGTCGTGCTCATAGGATTCGAAGTGTATTCCCTTCACTCGATACGATGTACCGATGCAAACAGAGCGCCCCACGCACCTCGATCTCGACCGCAACCGCGGGCTCTCGATCGCATGGGCGGACGGCACGACGTTTTTCCTCACGCTTCCTATTCTTCGTCGTTTTTCGCCCTCCGCGGACGCGCGCGAACTCCGCAAAGCCATGGCAGCGAACCCGCTCACCGTGCTTCCAAGCAACGGAACGAACGAACCCTTGACCGCGCTCGGCGCTGAGTTCGTCGGAAACTACGCGCTCAAGATTCATTTCAGCGACGGGCACTCGACAGGAATCTATGCGTGGAGTTACCTGCGCGAACTTTGCGAAACGCACGCAGCGCCATGAATGCGCAAACGGAGACACTGCTGCGCGCCGCGATCGAGCACCCGCGCGCGTTTCTTGCGCCGATCATCTTGCATCCCCACGAGCTCTCGCAAACGGTCGCGCACGCGAACAATGTCGCGATGGCCGCGTGGATCGATCGACTCGCTGAACTGCACGCCGATGCGCATGGATGTTCGCGCGAACTGCAGGCGCGGCAAGGCCGGGTTTGGTTCGTCGCACGGCATGAGGTCGACTATCTCGGCGAAGCATTTCTGGGAGATGATCTCTACGGCGCGACGTGGATCGAAAGCATGGGACGCACAACGCTGATGCGACGCACTTCGGTTTTCCGCATTTCCGCCGCTGCGATCGCGCCCAAGCTGCTCCTTTCCGCGTCAACCCGCTGGGCGTACGTCGATCTTGCCTCGCGTAAACCTGTCGCAATGCCTACAGAATGGCGACTTTGGCTCGATCCGCTGCGCTAAAGCCGCTCGATGCATGGGGTGAATTCCCCCTTCAACAATTTCTCATGCGCGAAACGAATCCGAGCCGAAAGTTTTGTACGGCAGCAGAGTTCTTTCAGTGTCAGGATTGGATCGCGTTCGTCTGCGAACAACACCTGAAACCAAATTCGCATCTTTCTCCCCTCCGCCCCGCTGACAGGACAAACCTATCAACGGGGTTTTTTTCGTCCATCCCTTGTCCGTTACGCTAACGAGATGACCTCCCGCGCGATCCTGTGCTCGTTCCTTCTCGTGTTTTTCGTGATGCAGGAACGGAGCCATGCCGCGCCACAGACGGCTGCTGCAGGCAAGCCCGATGGCGCGACCCTCACGCTTGCTCCACGCGCGAAGCAGCAGGTCATCGCGATCTTTCCTGATCGCACGACGGGACGCGACTGGGGGCTGCGCTACTTGCACGAAGGCGTGCAAGACATCAATCGCGTGCAACCAGATGCGGTGTTCAGCGTGGGCGACCTTGTGCAGGGATACACGCGCTTGCAAGAAGAGTTCTCGCGACAACAAGCGGAGTACCTGACAATCGTGGGTGCGCTCAAGGCACCGTACTTTCCAACCCCCGGCAACCACGATGTCGTCAGTGGCTCGCGTGATGCGAAGGATCGCACGTACGCGGATCTCTATCGCGAGCGCTTCGGACCGCTGTATTTCTCGACGGAACTCGAGCTTGTCACGATCATCGTGCTCTTCACGGAAGATGGCGATGGCTTGATCAAAGCGGGAATCTCCGACGCGCAAGTCGCATGGCTTGAAAAGTCGCTCGCCTCCGCAGCCGCGCGTAAGAAACCAATCGTGCTTCTCATGCATCGACCGCTCTGGCACGACCGCGCAACGAAGTGGGAGCAACGCATCGATCCACTGCTCGCGAAGTACAACGCGGACTGGGTCATCGCAGGACATTTTCACGCGCTGCAAGATGAAGGCACGCGCGGCAGCGCTGGTGGCAAGACGCGCTACCTGATTCTCGGCACGTGCGGTGGTTCGATCGACCAGCATCCACTTGCGGGGCAACTTCAACACCTCACGTTTCTTGTCGTGCATGAGGATGGCAAGATCGAGCCGTATCACCAGATTGCAGGCACGACATTGCCCGTCGATTGGATGCGCGCGGAAGATCAAGCCACTTCGTACAAACTGAAAGGCGGCGCGAAAGTTATTGCGTTCAAGAACGCATTGATCGATCCGCTCGGCAATGCGGCGGTAGGCACGCTTGAAGTCGAGATTGAAAATCCACTCGATGTCGAGATCAACATCAGCGCGCAACCGATCAAAGATTTTCCGCAACCATGGACGGTGGGAAATCTGAGTTGGATCTCGCGCACACCGATAGACATCTTCAATCCATTCGTCACAGATCTAAACACGCCGTTCGTTTTCTTTCCGATCGAAAGCAAGACGATCGCACCGCACGCAAAGGCGACCATGTTGTTGGGCTACAGCGCGGACGGCGGACCGACTCCGGTTGTCGGTCCTGAGGTTGACTTCATTGTGACGTTCATGGATTCACAGCACCGAACCGTTCCTGTCCATCTTCGTCGACGACTTCCGATTGCGCGGACGATCACCATCAATGACGGCCTTCGCTATCCAATCACAGCATGGGAGTACTCTGAATACGACGAGCTCGAAGCGAATGGGTCTGTCCTGTTCGCAAGTCATGCACCGAATGAGTTGATGCTCGACATTCGAGTGCCCGACGAATTGCTTTCCACGGATGGTCCCACGCAAAGCAGCAGCAAGGATCTCAACGATCCCGCGCGCGATCTGCTCCGGATCGAGTTGGGAGAAGGCGCAAGCAAGCGCACGTTCATCTGCTTCATCGAAACGGGCGCGAACATCGCGCTGCGCGAATGGAAGGACAATCAGTTCGTCCTGGTGACTTCCGCTGTTCCACTGCTTGACGCCTCATTCGGAGAGTGGCACCTGAAGCTGACCCTCGATGCATCCCTGCTTCCAGAAGGCAACCCGATCCCGATCAACATTGGGATCGCCGACAATGACGGGCACTACCACACGCAATGGCGCTGGCTTGCGCCCAAAGGCGCTCCTGCGACGCTGAAACGCCCGTGAGTTGCCTCGATGCGCGCAAGTTGACCGAACCGCAGAAAACCATTCCAATACGATTCAGGTCTAAGGGTCGGATCGGTCGAAATCTGCCGTTCGCCTGTTAGAGCCCTGCAAGATTCCAAGATCATCTCACGGTCGTCGTGAGACTCACCGCAACAGTTTGACCCATACCCACGAATAGGGAGTTCATCATGAAGAAGATTCTCACCGCCAGCGCCTTGGTTGCCACCGCCCTCCTCCTCGCATCTTGCGGCGGCCCAGATTCTGGCAGCGTCACCGCGATCGATTCGGCACAGGTCCGCCCCGCACCGAAGGAAACCATCGGCGCACCAGGCAACACCGTGAAGTTCGGCGCGAACGAAACGAAGAAGGACTAACTCCTTCCAGCGCCGCCAAGCAGCGCGCATCGAAGACAATTGCAAACGCAACCGCTGCCCGACCTTGTTCAACAAGGTCGGGCAGCGCTCTTTTTGGGCTGCATACGTGCATCGTCAAAGAAGCGAGTTCTCGCACCTGCCGCACCAGACCGAACAACGATTCTGCAACCTGAGGCAAAAAACGCGAACACAACTGAACTCGCAGCGGGTTCTTACGGATAACAGGAGTGCGTGTGGACCGCCACACACTTCGATCAAGCGCCGCTTCGCGCAAACATCGAACCAGCGCTAGAACTTTCCTGTTGGCCATCCACCCGCCGCCGCTTCAGATGAAAATCTGAACGGCGGTTTTGGATTGGGGAGCGCAGTGATCGCGAACGCTCGCGCTACATCACCCCACTGAGATCTCGCCTACAAATCGCCTCTCGCGAAATCATGCGAACACCCAGCGACTGAGCCACCTCGAGCAAATCATCACCAACCGATCGCTCCTCGCCCTCCCGACGACGCCAATCC
>SIAK01000091.1 GCA_009691805.1 Phycisphaerales bacterium | reverse complement strand
ACGCTGATTGTCAATGGCGTACCTCTCTCGCATGGGCATGCGATTCACGTGGACATCGCTGAACAGCCTGATCGATACTCGATCTGGGGCAATTCTTCGAAGTCTGCTGCGATTTATTTTTCGCTTCCGGAGGGCGTCGACAAGACCTCGGTCGTCGAGGTGCATTGGTCTTTAGAACCTTCGTGGATTCTCGCTGACTTGACTTCCCTATTGCAGTTTGGATGGCTAGTACCGCTTTCCGTGCTTGTTGTCATCCTCTTCGCTGCTCGCCGGCGTGGTCTCCTAGTGTTTGCTGCGGCGTCTATTTTGGCGTTCGGGCTCTTCGGGACGCTCTTTCCGCAAGTGGTTGGATTTTCCAGAGATGGATCAGAGGTGCGGATTTTGTGCTCCGCTGCGCTGCGTTTCTCTCTCGCGCTTGGAGTGGTGACGGCGATCTTTGTTGCCGTCCGAGAGTGGAGGCGCGAGGGAGCATCCGAAATCTTGCGAGCAGGAAGCTCGTGCGCGTCTGGCATTTCTACTCTGACGATCTTTGGAATCACCGTGCTCTTTCTCTCGCTGACCTTATTCAACGCGCTCAGTGCTGTTCCGGGGCAAGAGCACTGGGGCGTTGCAGATGTCGGTCACGCACAGATCGCGAATCGACTTCCCTACTCTGATGCCGGAGGTTGGTTCAATCAGAGCGCCGCGGTTGCGTCGGGTGAAGAAATCTCGTGGGGCGCACGGCGACCACTTCATGCGGTATTCCGCGCAGGGGTTCTCGCAAGTGTCGGTGGCAGTTACCTTGCCAGTCTCGGAGTGCAGGCGCTCTTAGTTTCGCTTGGTGTCGCAGCGCTTGTGGCGGCCACGGCTCGCGCCCTCTCACTTGCAGCAGCACTCTTCGCATGGGTCATTCTCCTGCAGCTCGCCGCGGGTTCTGTTGGATCGTATTTGTCTGAGCCGGTCGCACTCGCGATCGCATGCACGGCGCTCGCGGCAACGATGCGCGGATGGTCATTGAATCGAGTTTATTGGCGTGTACTCGGCGCGGCGCTCTTTGCGGTCGCGCTCGCCATCCGTCCGGGCCCGATGCTGTTGCTTGCAGCGCTTCCGCTCTCAGAGATTTGCTTCGCAGCTTTGCGAAGATGGCGGGCAGCCTTTTTTGTGAGTCTCGCAATCGTGCTGGTTCAGGTCGTGGGCGTAGCGGCATTTGAACTTGTCGCGAGACCCTCAGCGATGCAAAACGCAAATGCTGCACATACGCTGTACGGGATGGCGCATGGGATGACGTGGGCTGACGGTTATAATCAATTCATTGCGGCGGATCCTTCGCGATCTAGAATGGGTGCGCGCGAACAGGCCGAGATTATGTTCAGGCTTGCGAAGGAACAATTCCTCAGGGATCCCTACCCCGGGCTCCGTCTGGGTTTTAACAACCTCGGAAGTGGAGTGGACGCCATCGCGCGCAATTTTCCGGCTGGAATCACGCGAATCCTTCTTCCGTTCGAAGATCGAAAATTTGCGCGTGTACTTGGCATTCCACTGCTTGCCCTTGCGGGATTCGGATTGTTTCAACACCTTTGCAATCGATCGAAGCATGCTTGGATCGTCCTCAGTTTTCTCATAGCACTTGTCGGCTCGCTGCCGCTGATCTGGGGTGATGGTCAGTGGAGAGGAATCACCGTCGCGATGCCAATCCTCGCGGTCTCTCTTGGATATGTGGGCGCGATTGCGCGTCGACGCCCTGCGACGAGTGTGGCAGTTGGCGCGGCTGATTCTCCTGATGAGCGAGGCGCGCCTCTCATCTGGATCTCAGGTCTGTCCGTTCCGTTGCTCCTTCTCATCGGAGTCATCGCGTTCCTCTCAATGCGTGGAAGCGCCTCCTCGCGGGAGGGATTCGAAATCGACCTGCGTGGCGCGCCTGCTGTGTACGTCGTGGACGGTCCGAGTGAGATGGGGATTTGGGGTGTGCCGGTGGTTTCGAAGAAGGATCTCCTCGACGATATCGCGAGGAATGTGCATCCCTCGTATCTCATGGTTGGCCCACTGACGGACGAGCCTGCGCCATTTCTGGTCCTCGCGCACAATCCAGCGCGGGTATCCTTTTGGATCATCGTGCCGAATTGTCCGCCCGATGCGGTAGCACGCATTCGCCTCGGGGAACTGAGTAAGACCGAGAGCACCATCCTCCAACGTGCAGACACTTGGAGTGCTGCTGAGTGAAGACACGACCGCTAGATCTCGGGCTTGATGACCCTGAAGTTTCAAACGCGCGAGGCGCGCTGTTGCAGCGTCATGCGTATCTTCATCGACTCTACACACATTGGTATGAGCAGCTTCGCTCCGAACTTCCGCAGCGAGAAGGCGATGTGCTCGAACTTGGGAGCGGAGGGGGATTTCTCCGCGATGTGATCGCCAACGTCATTACTTCCGATGTCATGAAGCTCACAGGTGTTGACCGCATCATCGATGCAAGCAGATTGTCATTCGCGGACGATTCCTTGCGCGCGATTGTCGCAACAAATGTGTTGCATCACATTCCTCACATCGAGATATTTTTTGGAGAGGCAGAACGAATCATCATGAGCCGTTCGACGAGTCCCGCGACTGGTCGATTGAAGGAAGTGGCCCACTGTCTGCCGCGAACGGCGCGCTTCCTTGGATCGTGTTCGCGCGGGATAGAGAACGTTTTCATGCGATGTTTCCACGACTTCGCGTGCAGCGGATCGTGCCGATGATGAGCCTCTCATATCTGGCGTGCGGCGGCATCGGGCGTGCATGGCCGATCCCAAGTACGCTGTTCTCGTTCTTGCGTGCGTGCGAACGACCCTTCGATAGACTCGGTCTCTTCGCGTTGATTGTGGTGGAGAAACAAGCATGACATCAACATTGCTCCTGACAGATCTCGAAGCGCGCCGCAATCGCTGGTGTGAGGATGTTGCGACTTCGCGAAATCTTCGCACGGAGCAATCCGCGCGCTACCGCACGTCGTTGGTTCGGATACTCAAGCACATCGTCATGCCGGATGCACGAGTCCTTCAATTGGGTTGCGGCACCGGCGAGATACTCGCTGCGGTTCACCCATCGCGAGGTCTCGGTATTGAGATCGCGCCGAAGTGCGTGCAGGAGGCGCGTGCTCGAAATGTTGGATCCCCTCAACTCGAATTCGTTGAAGGCGATCCTGAGTCGACAGTTCCAGACGAAGAGTTCGACTACGTCATCGCGTCAGACTTGCTGCTCGATTGTTTTGACGTCGATGATCTCTTGACGAACGTGCGGAAGGCATGTTCACCATCGACTCGACTTGTGCTCACGAACTACAGCCAGCTGTGGCGCCCATTGCTCAAGTTTGCGCGGGCGCTCGGCTTCGCGAAGCCTCGGTTTGGTCGCACTTGGTTCAGTCCTGCGGACTTGCGTCAAGCTCTCGCGCGCGGCGGATTTGAGGTTGTGTACGACTCGGCGGAGACATTGATTCCCGTAGCAATTCCAGTTGTCTCCACCATCGCTAATCGGTTTCTCGCGAAATTGCCATTCTTTCGCGCGTTGTGCTTGCATCGGGTGATGGTTGCGCGACTTGCGCCTGAACGCGCGAAACACCCAATGAGCGTCACTGTGCTCGTGCCCGCACGCAATGAGTCGGGAAACATCACGCGCATCCTCAACGAGACGCCGCAGATGGGGGCGTGGACCGAGTTACTCTTTGTGGAAGGGAACTCCACCGACGACACATGGGAGGTTTTGCAGAAGGCCGTGGCGGAGAGAAACGATCCACGCATTCGATTATTGAAGCAGCCCGGTAAAGGAAAGGGCGATGCGGTTCGTGCGGGGTTTGCCGAAGCGAAGGGCGAGATCCTGATGATCCTCGACGCGGATCTCACTGTGCCTGCGGAGATGCTTCCACGTTTCTACGAGGCGATTCACTCTGGGCACGCAGAGTTCGCAAACGGAACGCGCCTTGTGTACGGCATGGATGACCGAGCTATGCAGTTTCTAAATCTGCTCGCGAATCACTTCTTTGCGCGCGCGTTTAGCTTCGTGCTTTCACAGCCTGTGCGTGACACGTTGTGTGGAACGAAGGTTCTTACCAAGGCGAACTACCAGCGTCTCGCGCAGAATCGAAAGTATTTTGGCGCGTTTGACCCATTCGGTGATTTCGATTTGTTGTTCGGAGCCGCGCGGCTGAACTTCAAGATTTCCGATATTCCCATTCGGTACCGCGAGCGCGTCTATGGCGAGACCAATATCTCACGCTTCCGGCACGGATTGTTGCTCTTCCGCATGCTCTTCATCGGTGCTTTGAAACTCAAATTCCGTTGACAACTGAATCTCGATGCAGTCAATCGGACGCGCCGGACTTCAGCCTTCTGCGATTTATTCGCAGCGGCTGAGTCGAAAGCGAGCGATGGAGTTTGTCCGCGCTTCGCGGCAGATTCCGCGCTCCCGCTCAACCACGCTTATGGATTTACGGCGTTCCACTCTATGCATGCGGTGCGGATGAAGCCGCCGCTCTGTTTCGTGAGTCCGTTCATGATCCAGCCGTTCATGTTGCCTGATTGCTGATGGCGCCACAGGACGTCGAACTTGCCATCGCCATTGATATCACGCACCCCATCGATTTGCCAAATCGGGTCTATGCCTGCGTGAATCACGCCGCCGACGGTTTTCGTCGTGCCATTCATGAGCCAACCATTCACGCCGCCCGTCTCCGCGTTGTACCAAAGCACATCCGCATTGCCGTCGCCATTCAAATCGCGGACTGACTTTACGCTCCACGAATCTCCGACTGCGTAGAGAGCGCCAGTGATGTTCGCCGTGGATGCCACGCTGCCTTCATGCATCAGCCAACCGCTCACGAATTTGCACGCGTTGGTGGCGGATGGATTGTTTGATCGCGCTGGCAAGTTTCATGTGATGCGCGCTGGCGAACTCACTCAAGATCAGCGCGGCACGATAGACGCGCTTTGCACCGGCAATCACGCGGCGCTGGAGCAGTTATTCCGCGCGCGCGTGATTGCGTTCTTGGTCGAAGCCGGATTGCTGCCGCTGGATCGAGCGCGCATGTTGCGTGGCTGGGTGCATTCTGGTTTCCAAGTCCATCAGAGTCGGCGCATCGCGGCGCATGAGTGTCAAGATATGGAGCGACTTGCGCAATACATTGTTCGCAATCCGTTCTCCGTGGCGAAGATGCAGGTGAATCGCTCAGGCGATTCGATTCTCTATCGCTCGGGAATGAACGCGAAGATCAAGCGCAACTTTCAAGTATTCAGCGCGTGTGATTTCATCGCGGCGATCACGCAGCACATTCCAGACAAGCGCTTTCAGATGGTGCGTTACTACG
>SIAK01000028.1 GCA_009691805.1 Phycisphaerales bacterium | reverse complement strand
CAGCGCCTTGTGATCCACTTGCGCATAAGGCTTCGCGGGAACAACCTTGCCGCCCCACATCGGCGACACATCGATCGCCTTCGCGAGATGCGCCTCGGTGGGACGCAGCCATCCATAATGGAACATGCGCGCGCCCGATGCGCGGGTGTTTGGATAGCGCATCCGTCGATTGCGCTCGATGATCGTGTAGCACTGCGCATCACTTGGCACGATGAATCGTTTGGAGTTGCGGAGGAGCCGAACCTCCCGTCGATACCAGCGCGAGCCTGTGCCGAGAATGTCGGGTCGACCGTAGAAATGGAGGTAGTCGAACGTCAACGCTTCGACGCGATCATCTTGTTCTGCGGCGTCGATCGATGCTTGAATCTTCGGCAGGTCCTCTTCGTGGACGACTTCATCGCCTTGCATCGAAAGCACCCAACGCGCACGAGTTTGATAGAGCGCGAGCATCGTCTGCTGCGCGTACACAAATCCATTGGGGACGGAAGTGTTCCAGACTGTTGGAACGACTCGGATGCGCTGATCGTCCATCGCGCGCACCGCTTCGAGCGTGCCGTCGTCGCTCTCTCCAACCGCGACAACGAACTCATCGACGATGCTCAGAATGGAGCGAATGCTCTCCACGAACGGATAGCCGAGGCGCACGGCGTTTCGTAAAAATGTGATCCCAGCCAACCGTGGCTCCATACGCCGCATCCTAACGCTCCGCGCGTTCTCGCGATTCGTCCTCGCGGCGCCGTTCGAACCACGATGCCCGACGAATTGTCGTTAGAGTGGATGGAGTGAAAATTGTTCGCCTGCATGACGACGCGCTTTCCCAAGTGAGCTACCTCATCGGTTGCTCCGTGTGTAACGAGTGCTTCGTCCTCGATCCCCCGCGCGACATTGATCGCGTGTTCACCGCCGTCACCAACGCGGGATGGACACTGGTCGGTGTCATCGAGACGCATCTGCACGCGGACTTTGTCAGTGGACTTCGCGCACTGGTGGAAGGTCACGGCATCCACGCGTGGCTCAGTTGTGAGGGTCCCGCGCTTCCTGCGTGGACCACGCAGTTTTCCGCACTCGTGCACGCCGTCCATGATGGCGATGAACTTGCGATTGGTTCCTCGGGACAACTTCGACTTCGCGCGATCCACACGCCAGGACACACTGCGGAATCCGTGACGTTTGCAGCGCTTGGCGAAGAGGATCGAGTGCTCGCACTCTTCACAGGTGACTTCATCTTCGCAGGCGAAGTCGGCCGCCCCGATCTCAGTTCGCGGCTCATGCAGGGCACGGACCCTCGCGTGGCGGCGCGGGCTTTGCGCGAGGCGCTGCTCAAGCTCGAAGGATTCAGCGGAGAGGTGCCGCTCTACCCAGGTCACACAGCGGGCAGTATGTGTGGACGAAAAATCTGCACGCTTCCGCGTTCCTCCATGGCAATCGAACGGCGCATCAACAAGTCACTTCGATGCGCGAACGACGAGGAGACTTTCGTTGATCAAGTGACGCGCGGGCTCCCTGATCCTCCCAGCTACTTTTCTCGCGTGAAAGCGATGAACGCGATCGGCGCGGATGCGCACGCGCTTCCTTCGCCGAGATTCCTCCACGCAGAGGAATTCCTCGCGCTCTCGCGCGAACCAGGCTGCGTGGTGCTCGACACGCGCTGCTTCAGTCGATTCAGCGAAGCCGCACTTCCAAATTCGATTTCCGTCGGCGTCGACAAATGGTTCGCTTCGGCTGCAGGTAGTTACCTCGAGCGCGATGACCGCGTCTTGCTCGTCGTGGATCCCGCGCTTCTCGAAAAGGCTGTGCGCGTGCTCTTCCGCGTCGGGGTCGATCAACTGCTCGCGTGGACAACACCCGCTGAACTAGAGAGCCTCAGCGAGGACGCATTTTTCGAAACCGATATCGCGGAAGTCTCTCCGCGCGAAGCAGTGCGTCGACTTGAAGCGGGAAACGCGACATTTCTCGATGCGCGCTTGTGTGGCGAATATGAAGCGGGACATCTGCCTGGCGCGATCTTCGCGCCCTTCACGCAGCTGCCCCAGCGACTCGCGGACCTCCCGCGCGACCGTCAAATCATTTGCTATTGCCGCAGTGGCAATCGCTCTGAACTCGCGTGCGCGTATCTCCGTCGACATGGATTCCAAGTCGCGAATCTACGCGGCGGATATTGGCCGTGGGCAGGACGCGGCTTTCCTGTTGAAGTCGGCGCGCCTGTTGGTGTCGCGTACTGCTGAGTCGCGCGCTCACTTCAGTTTCGCAAACACTTCGCGAATGCCTGCTGCCCAGATTGCGTATGCGGCAGGCGTGAGATGTAGCGAGTCGGGCATCAACGCGGTGGGAATGGAACCATCGGGGTTGAGAAACTTCACACCGAGATCAAGACAGACGACATGATCGTCTGACGCGAATCGTCGCGCGACCGCTTGATTGATTTGCAAGATGTCGCCGCGCATCGTGTTGAACTGCTCGCCGCGCGGAAAGGTTGCGCACGCGATGATCGTCGCTTCGGGCACTTGCGTGCGAATGGTCTCAATGACTTTCACCGTGCCTTCGAGCGTCTGCGTCGCATTGGAAGTTCCATGACCAAGATTGTTAGTGCCAATCAGAAGCACGACTGCCTTCGGTTGAAGCCGTGTCAGTGGCGCTTCTTGCAATCGCCAAAGCACATGCTCGGTGCGATCACCGCTGACGCCAAGATTTACCGCTCCCATTGGTGCAAATGAATCCTTCCACACTTGAGCGCCAGGATCTTCCCAAGCCTGCGTGATGGAATCACCCACGAACACAATTGGTGCAGGCGCGCTCTCTTTCGCACGCTTGATGCAGAGTGCCTGACGATCGAGAATGCCTTCATCCGTGCGCGGCGCCGCGACGACCGCAACGTGTGATGGCGGAACAGATGGATTCGGCATGATGGAGGTTGCTCCGACCACGAAGGCCACGATGACGAGATTGAAACCGAGCATCCGCAAAGCGTACCGCCCGGCGAAAAAACACATGCAAAAGATGCATGCGCTCGATTCGACAAAACAGGAGTCGCCGCGAGGCTGTATTGTCATGCCCGCTTTCATTCACGACTTCGCCACCTCACGCAAGGACTCGACATGACGCATCCCAACGCATTGAACGCTGATAACTCCCGCCGCGACTTTATGGCTGGCACACTTGCGCTTGGCGCTGCGAGCATCGTTGCGCCCTACGCGTTCGGCGCAATGGGCAATGGCATTCGCCCTTCCGCGAACGGATTCATCAACGTCGCGCTCATTGGTTGCGGAGGTCGAGGCGGTGGCGCCGCCAACGACACGCTCACAGGAAATCCTGGCGTGCGACTCGTCGCGTTGGCGGATATCAACACGACGACGTCAAAGAGTCTGCGCGATGAACTCAAGAAAAAGTTCGGTGATCGCGTCACTGCAACCGATGCGGACATCTTTGATGGCATCGATGGCTATCTGAAAGTCCTCGCGCGAACTGACGTAGACCTTGTCATTCTCGCGACAGCACCTGGATTCCGCCCACAGCACATCACCGCTGCTGTTGCTGCAAAGAAGCATGTTTTTGCGGAGAAACCAGTGTGTGTCGACGCTGCGGGATACCACATTTGTTGCGCTGCGCATGATGCGGCTCTCGCGCAAGGCACCGCGATTGCCACTGGCACGCAGTACCGACGGCAAGGAAGTTTCGTCGATGCGATTGCGAAGATTCGCGAGGGCATGATTGGTGATGTCGTCGGCATGACCGCGCGCTACTGCAGCAACGGAATTTGGTATCGCGATCGCAAGCCAGGCATGAGCGACATGGAGTATCAGATTTACAACTGGATGCACTTCATCTGGCTCTCCGGTGATCAGATCACCGAACAAGCGGTGCACAACATCGATTGCATTCACTGGGTCATGGGCGGACCACCCACGCGCGCGTTCGCTTCGGGGAGCCGCTGGCAGAGACCTGAGGACAGCGAAATGTGGGACAGCTTTTCCATCGACTACGAGTGGGCGGATGGAAAAGTCTGCTCCTTGCAATGTCGCCACTGGCCGAACTCGACTGTCGACTGTAACAACGTCGTGTACGGATCGAAGGGAACCGCCACAATTCGCGCGTTTTCCGATGGTTCCGTCATTCACGATCGCAGCGGCAAAGAACTTTGGAAGACGAAGGGCGACATCGGTGCTGCGTATGTCGCCGAACACAAAGCGCTTGTCGCGTCGATCGCTGAAGGCAAGCCCATCGTCGAGTTGCGACAAACCGCAGAATCATCGCTCATGGCAGTGATGGGTCGCGAAGCCGCGTACTCAGGCACCGTGACCACTTGGGACTTCATGACGAAGGAATCAAAACTCGCACTCTTCCCCAGCTCGATCGATCTGCAGGGCAGCGCGCCGACTCCGTTTGTCCGACGTCCTGGCGAATACAAATTGACTTGATGTGAAGACGATAATCAGTGCAAGCAGAGGCTGATCGCTGCAGTCACGCCGAGTCCCCATGCGACCCATCCGACTTCGCGCCCACGACCTGCGGCGAGTTTCATCACAGGCCAGAGTAGAAATCCGAACGCGATGCCGTGCGCGATGCTGAAGGTGAGTGGCACGCCCGCGATCACGACGAGTGCAGGCACGCTCTCCGTGATGTCGTCCCACGGAATGCGTTTCACGCTGCACACGAGCAATGCGCCAACGAAAATCAGCGCAGGCGCAGTCGCCGGCGCGAAGCTCCCAAAGCTCTGGAAAACAGGGGCAAATGGAAGCGCGAGCAGAAAGCAGATGCCGACGACGATCGCAGCCAGACCGCGACGCGCGCCCATCGGCGCAGCAACGGCGCTCTCCATGTACGCGCCAACTGAACTCGTTCCAACCAACGGTGCTGCGAGTGAACCGAGCGCGTCCGCCATGAGACCGCGCTGAAATCGTGGATCGAGTTCGGCGCGCACCGCATCTGAGGAGTCGCTCTTCGCGCGTGTTGAGATCGAGTCGGTGACGGCGAGGAGCGTGCCTGTCGCGTCAAAGAGAATCATGAACAGCAGCACGACCGCGCCGACGAAAAGGTTGGGATCAAACATCGCGCTCCATTCAAGACCCAAGAAGAGCGGCGCGGGCGAAGGCGGCATCGCGATGATGGCGCTCGACATCGTAAGCGTTGTCATCGTGACACTTGAAGTCACCGCATGCGAGTGCGCGATGCAATCGGGCAGATACGGCATCAACTCGCGTGTGAGAAGTCCGAGCGCAAAGGTCAACACGATCCCGACGACCACCGCGCTCTTCGAACCCCTCGCATGCAGTGCGATCGTTGCGACCAATCCAATCGTTGCCACGAGGAGATCCGGCGAGAGTGGCGTCGGCGTAAACCCCACGAAAGTCGAGGGATTCGCAACAATCGCTCCTGCTGCCTTGAGCCCGAGAAACGCAATGAAGAGTCCAATGCCGCCACCGATGGCTGCGACCAACGTGGAGGGAATCGCTTCCGCGAGTAGTCGACGCAGTCCTGTGATGCTGATCGCGAAGAGCATGAGTGCAGCGAGCAACGTTGTTGCGAGTGCTGCGCGCCACGGTTCCGCATAGCCCGCTGCTGCGGCGGCGGGTACGAGTGCGGTGACGAAGAAAAAGTTTTCTCCCATGTACGGCGCAGCTGCGATCGGCAATCTCCCGACTACGCCCATGAGGATGCACGCGATGGACGCGGCGATGCACGTTGCCGTGAACGCCGCGCCTTCGGGCATGCCGGTGTCCATGCCAAGTGCGCGACCCGACAGCACCGCGGGTTCAATCACCATGATGTACGCGATCGCGAGGAAGATCGCGATCCCGCCTTGCACTTCGATCTTGGTCGAACTTCGTGCAGCGGAATCTAATGCAATCGAAGGGCGCGTCAGCATCCGGGCATCTTCGCAGAGAATGGATGTTCAACGCAACCTGAGTCGAGTTTCACTCAACCGTAGTCGCGTCACGCTCCTCGCGTGCGCGCGGAACTTTCGCGCCAGTCTCTTTCAGCCACTGCCCAAGCACTGCGCGCATCTCCACAACCTGTTCCGCGTGCGAGGCTGCAAGGTCACGCGTCTCGGAAGGATCCGACGCGAGGTCGTAGAGTTCGCTGATGCGCGAATCCCAGTAGAAAACCAGCTTGAAATCGCCAACACGCACCGCGCTCACGGGTCGCCGATCTTTGGTGTGGTAGTGCGGATAGTGCCAGTACAGATTGCGCGCGGGCAACGCGACGAGATCCGCGCCAAGAAGTCCGGTGAGACTCTGACCATCGCACATCTGTGAGTCCGTGGAAGCATGCGCGAGCGCGAGAATCGTCGGATAGAGATCCGTGCTCACGACTGGAACAGAGCGAACGATGTCGCCCGCGATTCCACTGCCCGCAAACAGCAGCGGCACGCGAATGCCACCTTCATACAAGCGACCTTTCGCGCTTCGCAGCGGCGCATTCGATGTCGCGCTCTCTTCACCACCATTGTCACTCGTCAGGATGATGATGGTGTTGTCACGCTGACCAACGCGATCGAGTTCCGCGACCACGCGACCGACACTTCGATCCACCGCAGCGGTCATTGCCGCGTACGTCGCGTTCTTATGCCCGCGGACGACATCGCCTCCCGCAGCGAGGATTTGCTTGTACTCCGCAACTTCGGCGGCAGGTGCTTGCAAGGGAGAGTGCACCGCGTAATGTTGCAGACTGAGAAAGAACGGCTTCTTCGATTCCACAGCCGCATCGATGAGCAAGATCGCCTCATCCGTCAATCGATCGGTGAGGTACTCATCCATCGTGTGTGTGCGACTCTCCGCAGCAGTCGGAAAGGGACGCACCCGCCAAGGGCTGCTGGGATTCTTTCCGTCGTATGGAAAAAAGTACGACGCGGGATGTCCATTGAAATCACCGCCGACATTTACATCGAATCCGTGATCGGTCGGCAACGAGCCCGTCCCACCGAGATGCCATTTTCCTACATGAAACGTGGCATATCCAGCGGCCTGCAACGCTTCCGCAATCGTCCTCGCTTCGCTGGCGAGCGCATTCGGAATCACGGGCTCGAGCATCGGCATGCCCGCAAGTCGCGCGCCTGGAATCCAATCCGTGATCCCCGTTCGTGCGGGTGCTTGACCAGTCATGATCGACGCGCGCGTTGGCGAGCAGACGCAACCTGCGGCGTACGCTCGTTCGAATCGAACGCCTCGCTTCGCAAGCGCATCGATCGCAGGAGTCAGCGCGAGGTCGCCGCCTGTGCATCCGAAGTCGTGCGCGCCCAGATCATCAATGACGATGAGGACGATGTTCGGCCGTGACGCTTCTGTCGCCAAACACTGCGTCGAGCACGCGAGCGAAATCGCAAGCAAGTGATTCATACGGCAACGTCCCTCAGAAGCGCTTCGAGAACCGAGTGGATCGCTCGCGCAGATTCCTCGGCTGACATAGAAGGTCCACCACGCACCGCTGCTTGCTCGGGTAACTGCGGCACATGAATAAATCCACTGCGCGTGACGCTCGAAGCGTGTGTCGTGCTCGCATGCAGTGTCGCGAACATCACTTCGTTGCAGAGAAAAGTTCCCGCGCTTGACGAGATTTCATTCGCGATCCCCGCGCGTGTGCAAGTATCGACGAGCGCGCGAAGCGGCAGCGTTGAAAAGTATGCATCCGGCGCGCCTTCCACAACCGGGACATCCACGACTTGCACGCCATCGTTGTCCGCGATGCGGCTGTCGCGAACATTGATCGCCACGCGCTCGATGGAAATCTTGCTTCGCCCCTGCGCTTCGCCGAGATGCACGACCGTCGATGGGCGGAACTCCTCGATTGCACGCGCACTCACGGCGCGTGCGCTTTCCGTGTGTGTGCCTCCGATGACAGGCAACTGAACAAATGCGACACCGAGCGGAGTGAAATGCGCACGAAGTCGCGCCGCAATCTCCATCGTCGGATTGACAGCGCTCTCACCGAACGGTTCGAAACTCGTCACGAGAAGTCGTGTGCGATCCATCCCTGCAAGCGTATCGCAAGGAGTGCTATCTTCAGCGTCTTCATGCAGACTCCCATTCAAGTTGATGCCCGACCACGCTTCGCTCGCCGTGACCAAGATTGGCGTGTGGGCGCGGTTGTCTATCAAGTGTTCGTGGATCGATTCGCACCCGCTGCCAATCTCGCGCAGAAGACGCATCACTACGCAGCACCGCGCACGCTCCGTGCGTGGAGTGAACTGCCCTCGCGTGGGCACTTCATTGCGGAACACTCCGTGTGGAGTCAAGAGTTAGATTTCTGGGGCGGCGATCTTGAAAGTGTGCGCACGCATCTGCGCCACGTGCAAAGCATGCACGCAGATGTGCTGTATCTCAATCCGATTCAGCACGCGTTCACAAATCACAAGTATGACGCGACGGACTACCTCGAGATCTCCGCCGAGTACGGCACGCGCGACGACTTGCGCGCGCTCGCCGCAGAGGTGCACGCGCTCGGCATGCACATCATCCTCGACGGAGTCTTCAATCACATTGGTCGACGCAATGCGTTTTTCATCGATGCGAACTCGAATCCGCAGAGCCCCTACCGCGATTGGTTTTTCATCGGACCGCAGTACCAACACGGCTATCGGGGTTGGGCCGATGTCGCGAATTTGCCTGATCTTCGCCTTGAAAACGAAGCAGTGCGCGCATTTCTCTGGCTTGATCCATCGAGTGTTGTGCGCTCCTATCTTCGCGATGGCATTGATGGTTGGCGCCTTGATGTCGCGAGTGACCTTGGTCCTGTGTTCTTGCGCGAACTGACCAAGTCCGCGCACGCAGAGAAGCCGCACTCGGCAATTGTCGGCGAGATTTGGAACACTCCCGCGGGATGGGAAGGAACGCTTGACGGCATTCTCAACATGCACGCGCGACTCACGATCCTCAACTATTGCAGTGCTCGCGCGGATGCGAGGACGACGAGTGAACACTTCGCCGACATGATTGAGGACGCAGGAATCGAGTTCGCCTTGCGTTGTTGGACCACGCTCGAGAATCACGACACCGAACGACTCGCGCATCGCATTCCAGATGCGCGCGCGCGGAGCATTGGGCATCTCTTGCAAGCGACACTTCCAGGATGTCCGAATCTTTACTACGGGCAAGAGGTCGGCATGCAAGGCGGCGCGGATCCCGAGAATCGCGCGCCGATGCGGTGGGATCTGTGTCATGACGGCAATGATGAATTGCGCGGCATGCGTGCGCTTTACGCGGCGAGACGAACGCATCGCGCGCTTTCCAAAGGCGACGTCATCTTCCTTCGCAGCCAGCACCTCGTTGCATTTCTTCGAACGACCGATGTCGCGTTGGAGATTTGTCTCGTTGTCACGAACATGCTTGATGTCGATGTCGAAGAATCGATCGCCATTCGAGACGGACGCATCATGGCGGGCACAGTTTTTCGCGACGCGCTCGCCTCAAGTGACGATGCGCATGCGCACACGATCCGCGTGGAAATGGGCTACGCCGCAGTGCGGATGAACGCCAAGAGTGCGCGCGTCTTCTGCATTGTTCCGCCGCCTGAAGGACAACACTCGCCGTACAAACGCATGCATTGAACTCAGAGTTCGATCGTGTCGCCGTGCATCGGCTCAAGCACATCGACGCCGACGCGCGCCTTCGCGGCAATCGCGAGTGCATGGCGCGGTTCCGCTTCACCGTGCGTGAGCGCAAGCTTCGGCTTCGTGCGTCCCTGATATCCGCCCGCGATCCAGTTCAGAAGCCCGCTCTTTCCTGCATGCGCGCTGAGTCCGCCGATCGTGTGAATCTTCGCGCGCACAAGGACTTCCTGACCCATGATGCGAACATGCGTGCGCCGTCCTTGTGATGCTTCGACGAGCGCGCGGCCGAGCGTGCCTTGCGCCATGAATCCTGGCAACACCACTTGCACACCGTGACGCCAGAGATTGTGTCGGAGGTGATGCACGATGCGGCCACCATTGCACATGCCCGATCCTGCGATCACGACCATCGGTTCCCACAGTTCATTCAACTCACGCGACTCCGCGCCACTCAGCACCGGCTTCGCAATCGCGAGATCTCGCGCGAGTGCGCCCACTCGACACGCGTTCTGCAATTCATCATCCAGCAGTTCGCAAAACGATGTGTAGAGCTTCGTTGCCTTCACCGCCAGCGGAGAATCGAGATAGACAGGCACCTGCGGCGAACGACCTTCGCGCGCGAGTTCCATCACCGCGTGAATCATCAACTGCGCGCGACCAACGGCAAATGCAGGCACGAGCACTTTGTGTCGAGCCCACGCCGCTTGACGCAGAATCTCCGCAAGTTCCTCGAATGTTTCCGCGCTCGCTCGATGGTCTCGATCACCGTAGGTAGATTCGCAGACGACAAGATCCGCATCGCTCGCGCACAGATCTGGATCGCGAATGAAAGGCATTCCATGCTGTCCGATGTCGCCACTGAACACGATGCGCTTCGGCAACGCGCCCTGCTCCGTCACATCGAGAATGACCGACGCGGAGCCAAGAATGTGTCCCGCTTCTTGAAATCGAAGTTGCACGCCCGTTGCGATCTCGCGCGTCTGCCCGAGTTGCAATCCACTCCATCGCGCGCTGATTGCATCGACATCTTCACGGCGGTAGAGCGGTTCGACTTGCGGCTTGCCTTCACGTTCGCGCCAACGATTCTCGCGATCCGCTTCCGACTCTTGAATGCGCGCGGAATCTTCAAGCATGATGCGTGACAACTCAACTGTCGCAGGCGTGGCATGTACCGACGCGCGAAGTCCACGCAGCAACGGCAGTCGCCCGGTGTGATCTTGATGTGCATGCGTGACGACAACTGCGTCGAGCGCTTCAGGGCGAATGATGCCGAGATCGCGATTGCGCTCGTGATCGCTGCGCGCGCCTTGAAACATGCCGCAATCGACAAGCACGGTGGCTTGCGTCGTTTCAATGAGGTAGCACGATCCCGTGACCTCACCCGCAGCGCCGAGGAATCGAATACGCATGCGGGCAAGGTATCAGTTCAACAAAAAGAGAACGCCCGAGCCAATGCTCGGGCGTTCATGGAGATTCATGGAGATTCAAGGAGATTCAAGGAGATTCAAGGAGATTCAAGGAGACGGCTGCGTTGCGGGCGGATCAACGGCGGCGGCGAGCAACGAGACCTGCAAGACCGAGGAGCGCGATCGCGCCTGGTGCTGGAACTGCGTTGACCATGATGTTGTCAACGCGGTTGGTACCCGCCGCACTTGTCGTCACGAGCGAGGAGAATCGCACCAAGACGGATGCTTGATTCGAAGCAGTCTCGCCGAGTGCAACGCTTGTGGTGAAGAACAATGGTTGGTTCGTCACCGTGTTCCACGACGTCGTGTTGTTTCCAGCCAAACCTGCTTGAATGACGGTATAACTCGCGAGCACAGTCGTCCAGTTCGCACCACCGTTGATGCTCATCAGCACTGAGAAGGAACCCGGGCCTGTGCTGCTGCGGGTTTGATCCCACGTGACGTCAACTGCTTCAGCACCGATGGTCGAGAAAGAGATCTGATAGAAATCTCCGATCGCCCAGTTGTTGCTGCTGAGCGAAAACTGCGAACCGTTTCCTGCTGGGCTTGACCAAGTAGTCGCTGCTGCGGCATGCGATCCGCTGAGCATCGAACCTGATGCAGCACTGCCAAGGTCAGCGGCACCGTAGTTGTACGAAACGCCAGTTGTTGCGGCAGGAACTGCGGTCGGTATGGTCCAACCAACCACGAGGGACGCGGACGCACCGGCGGCAATCGCCGAGGTCATCACGGCTGCAACGAGAAAATGCTTCGTCATCTTGATCTCCTGAATGTTCGAAAAAGGGGCTTGAAATGAGGACAGAGAGGGCTAGGACGGAATCACGATCCAATCGACAGCGCGGCAGGGATGGCCGATGTTGACCCTTTCAAAGTAGTCGCAGTCTGACGGAAGTCCACAAACCTTCGTGGATACTTATGGTGATTGAACAATTCCCGAGCGCCTCCAAATCGGTGTACGCCCTATAAAAACACCGCCGCTTGCTGATCAGTGATGCTCTCGTTTCAGGCTGCATCGCCGTCTCAGAACCGCCGCTCGAAACCAATCCACATCGCCCCTGTTGCGACTCCGTCCTCCGCCTGAGCCGACTGCGTCCCGATCGGCGCCATAAACGTCTCATCAAGCGTGCGCCAACCCGCATTCAGCGAGAACAGCCAATGCTCCGGAAGCGCAATTGCCGCCTGCGCAGTCGCGCCCCACGATGGATCCGCAGCAAGATTGGTTCCGCCGATGTCCGCCTGCATTGCGAAGTCCACACCTTCGACAAACTGCCACGAAGCGCGCGCGCCAACAAGCACACCAGCGATCGCTTCTATATCCGAACCCGGCGCGAGCGTCCCCTGTTCGACCGCGTAGACACGCGTGCCTGCAAGCAGGTCGATCGTCACACCTCCCATCGCATCCTCATCGTCGCTGAGCACGCGAAACGCCGTCTGCGCGTCGACGAAAAAACTTCGCGTGCCAAGTCCATTGCCAAGATCCGCATCATCGAGCTGCACGATGCGACCATCAAGCACAACGCCGAAAACTTCGTCGTACCAAGCTTCACCCTTACCAGCGAAGCCGAATCGATCGGGGATCTCTGCGTCGGCGGTATTGAGTTGCGCCATCGGCATCGCGATGATGCTTTGCGCGACATCGATGCCGTTCAACGGAACCCACGCGCTCGGCTCGAAGGAAAATGCCCAGCGTCGACTCAGATCAATCACGGCGCCTGGCTCGGGTGGCGTCCAGGACACCTTTGGCTTCACCTTTTCGTTCGAGCCGTCGTCTTCCTCAGACCCCACTTCATCGGGTGCCGTCGGATCAAACATCTTCGGCGGTTGCGGCAGTTTCGCGGCGGCTTCACACGATGGCGCCGCCTGCGCATTGTTCTCGTTTGATGAAGACGCGACAGCGCCACGCTGAAACAGCATGCACGCAGTGAAAATGGCGACTCGAATGCAAGACATGAAAAACCAGACACCCAACGGAGATGCTCAGGATAGGCGAACTTTCGCGCGCAATGCCGCCGCGACACTCCACGGTAGGATTCGTCCAATGCAGTTGCGTCGAAAGTGCCTTGTTTTCCTGTTCGCCGCTGCGTGCGGAGCTGCTTTGCCGGCGTGCGATCAACGGACGGCTGCAGTCTCGAACAAGGATAATGATTCCGCGAGCCAGACCGCAGATTCTTCCTTTGGGTTTGGATGCGCGCAGCATGTCCTCGTGATTTCTATCGATGGACTCCGTCCTGATGCGCTGCAGTCTCCATGGATCGAGCAACTGCCCGAGTTCGCGCAATTGCTGAACGGTCCGCACACGCTTGGCGCGCGCTGCGATCCTGATGTGAGTGTCACGCTTCCCAATCATGTCGGCATGGCGACGGGGCGATTGCTCTCAGGCGCGAACGGGCACGGTTGGCTGCCCAATATCCTTCCACCGATTCCCGCAGAAGGCGAGACGCTGCATGAGACGCATGATCGGTACACCGCCTCCATGTTTGATGTCGCGCACGATGCGGGATGTTTGACTGGACTCTTCGCGATGAAGTCGAAGTTCATTCTGTTTGATCGGAGCTACGACGAACTCGTCGGCGCGCCGTCGCTTGGACGACGAGATGCTGGTCGCGACAAGATTGATGCCGTTGAATTCGCACTCGAGAGTGAAGGCATCGCTCGCAGGACGATTCGATTCTTGCGCGAAGCATCCGAGTCGCGCGTCTCAAGTCTCGCGTTCTTGCACTTTTCGAATCCCGACATTGCAGGGCACGGTGATGTGTGGGAACTGAAAACGAATTCGCCGTACTTCGAGTCCATCCAAGTTGTCGACTGCGCGCTCGGCGAGATTCTCACAAACATCGAGGCAGATCCCGCACTGCGCTCGCACGTCGCGATCGTGCTCACCGCCGATCACGGCGGCGGAAATCCTTCGTACAGCCACACGGTACACACCGATCCGATCAACTTTACGATTCCATTTTTAATATGGGGCGCATGGCTTCCCGCCTGTGATCTCTACGACATCGCTGCAACCTCGCGACATCTCCCGCCGCGCAGCGAACGCTTCTCGCCTGGTCAAGCGCCGCCCATCCGGAACGCCGATGCTGGAAACACTGCGCTTCTACTGCTCGGACTTCCGCCGATTCCGGGCTCGACTGTCAATGCGCGGCAAGATCTCTTGAACACACGCGGAGTGCCATCGCAATGATGCTCGCAGTGCTCGCATTGCAGACGATGCTCGCCCTCACTCCGCCGCCGCGCGAGAATCTCTTGATCGTCGCGCCCGCGTCGTGCGCAGCGTCCTTGGATGCGTTCGTTGCATTCAAGCGCACGCAACCCAACATTGCGAGTTGCAGGTTGCTCATACTTGAAGATGCGTTGCAAGCAACCGAGAGCAGTGCGGATGCTGCGGAAAAACTCAAGCGCGCCGTCTATGCGCATTGGAAAGCGGGATCCTGCGACGCGCTCTTGCTCGTCGGCGACTGCACGCTCATGCCCTTTCGCTACATGATGCTTGATCGCAGAGATTCGAACGCGTTCAACACTGCGTTTTATCCGAGCGATCTCTACTACGCGGATCTCGCGCGTGCCGACGGCACCTTTGATGACTGGAACAGCGCGCGCGATGGAACGCAGGCGGGGTACTTCGGCGAAGTACATGGCGAAACGGACAAACAAAGCCCCATCAACTTCGATGCGATCTCCTACCTCCCTGAGATTGCTGTCGGTCGTTGGCCAGCGCGCGACGCGAAAGAAGTTTCCACGATCGCCGCGAAGTCCATGGAGACGGAAATCGCTTGGAAACAAGCACGTGCGAAACCAGAGTTGCTTGTCGTTGCCGTCGGCGGTTGGATTGATAATCAAGCCGCGATCAAGAAGCTCGCGCGCGTGGCAACACCGACCGATCCCGCGCCGTGGAGCGTGCGCTGCTTGAGTTTCTTCGATGCACAAACGCCCGCGACGGAACCGAACTTGCGTGCAGCTCTCGCGACTTCGCCGCGCATTGTCTGTCACACGGGACATGGATCGCCACACGGTTGGGAGCAATGCCTCAATATCGAAACACTCACGCCGACGAAAGACACGCAAGCAATTCCCGTGCTTTTCTCCATTGGATGCTCGACCGCAGAAGTCGCGCCGCAGCCTCCCTACGCCGCGTACCTCGATGCCTTCGGTGTTGCGCACAAGGGAACCAACGCGGGCGAAATCTTCACCGCACCTCCACCGCCACCGCATGTGTTGCAACCGTCAGAGTTCGATGCGAACAGTCTCAGCGAAGATGCGATCCGCATGCGTCGAGGTGGGGCTGCGTGTGTGATTGGTTGCGTGACGGGCGCACAACCCTGCGCGCAGACATTGCTCAATGGATTTGTCGAAGCCGCGCGCACGCGCTCGGAAGATTCTGTCGGCGTCTGGTGGAAAGCGGCGATCACGCACTACCACAACGCTGAACACTTGAGCACATTGAAATCCGACAGCGGTTGGTATCCGCCGAGCATTTTTTTCCAAGCGATGAAATTCATTCTCTTGGGTGACCCAACCCTGCATCCTTTGTAGCGCTCAAACGGATGGCGCACGCGAGGGATCGCTTTTCAGCGCAGCTTTTCGCGCCGCCGTAAAGAACCACCACTTGGTCGGCGCGCCTCCACGGCACTCGGAGATCGTCGCGAGAAACACATCGATCACACAGGGATCGTGTCGTTGCTTCGTCAATGCACAGAGCGCCTCATACAGCTTGAACGGATCTCGACGCGCGAGTTGTGCGCGCGATTGAATGCCAAGGACTTCGAAATCTCCGAGCGTTGCCTTGCCGACATTTGCAAGCGACGAGAGCGGAAGTGCGTTGGATTGCGAAGTCTTTCGCATGGCGTGACCTTCTCAGCCGAGCAGCAGATCCGCTGTAATTTCTTCGAGTGTTGCGCAGCCGGCGAGTGCCATCGCGAGATCAAACTCCGTCTGCAAGAGTTCGAGCACGCGCGCGACTCCCGCTTCACCACCTGCACCAAGTCCCCACAAGATCGGACGCGCAGCGCTCGCGCCGTGCGCACCGAGTGCGAGCGCGCGCAGCACATCGACGCCGCGACGGATGCCTCCATCGACGATGACGCACGCGCGATCACCCACCGCATCCGCGACAGCTTCGAGACTTTCCGCCGTCGCAGGCGCGCCATCAAGTTGACGACCGCCGTGATTAGAAACGAGCACGCCCTTCGCGCCCGCATCGACCGCGCGACACGCATCGTCGACGCGGCAGATTCCCTTCACCATGATCGGAAGCGATACCTTCGACACGAGCCAATCGAGATCCTTCCACGAGAGCGACGCATCGATGGTCCAGCCGAGCGCCTCCGCGATGCCCGCACCCGAGTGACCGGTGAGCCCACCTTCTGCGCCATGCCCCGCTCCGTCGCGACTGCTGCGCATGAGATTGACCACTTCAATATCTGGAGGCAAACAGAATCCATTGCGGATGTCACGTTCGCGCACACCCCACACAGGCGCATCGACCGTCAGCACAAGCGCCTTGCAACCAGCAGCATGCGCGCGCGCTGCAAGGTCGAGCACATGCGAGCGCTCCTTGCCGATGTAGAGCTGCATCCAAACGTCTACATCCTTCGCAGCGCGGCAGACTTCTTCTACACCTGTTGAACTCAGACTTGAAAGAATGAGCGGCACGCCGCGCGACGACGCGGCACGCGCTGTTGCAATTTCGCCTTCTTTACAGGCAAGTTTATGCAATGCCGCAGGCGCGATGATGAACGGAAACGCGGAGGGCGAACCGAGCAACGTCGTCGCGGTGGAGCGCTTGCTCACATCCACCATCGCGCGGTGATACACACGAATTTGTTCCCACGCTTGCACGTTCCATCGCAGAGTGTTTTCGCCCCACGCGCCCGAGCGGAAATAGTCGCTCGCCATTTTCGTCATGCGCGCATACGCGACAGACTCGAACTCACCAACGTTTAAGAACTGCTTGGGATCGAACGCACCTGATGCATCGCTTGGATTCAACAACTCCAACCTCCATCGACAACAAATGTCGCGCCCGTCGTGTACGAGCTTTCGTCACCCGCAAGATGCAAGACAAGCTCCGCGATTTCTTCAGGTGTCCCGAGCCGCCCGATCGGTTGCCGCGCGACAAACGCGTTGCGAATCTCTGCGCCACCGCCGAGAGCGTTGATGCGTTCATCGAGTGACGGCGTCTGCACCGTGCCTGGACAAACTGCGTTGCAACGAATGCCGCGCGCAACAAAGTCTGCGGCGACAGACTTGGTCAATCCAATCACGGCTGCTTTCGAGGTCTGGTACGCGAATCGATTCGGCACCCCCTTCAAACTCGACGCGACGCTTGCCATGTTCACGATCGAACCGCAACCGTGTTCAAGCATGGAAGGCAGACACGCGCGAATCGTGCGAAACATCGAATGCACATTGAGATCAAGCGCGAGCGAAAGTTCATCGGACTTCGCATCGAGAATCGAACCCTGATGGACGATGCCCGCGCAATTGAAGAGCACATCCGTGCGTCCCCATGCGGCAACCGCGTCGGCCACACTACTGTCGCTGCGCACATCCATGCGCCGTGTCTGCATCGCAGGATGCGCCGCAACGAGCGTCGCGAGCGCGTCGGTGTTGATGTCGGTCGCGAGCACTTCCGCGCCTTCGCGCAAGAATGCAATCGCAGTCGCTCGGCCAATTCCCTGCGCGGCTGCGGTGACAATCGCTCGCTTGCCATGCAATCTTCCTTGTGATGCGCTCATGCAATTGCTCCTGAAAGTGCGGCTTTCTGTGCGCGTCGTGCTTGCCATTCGCTTCCATCTGGAAACGCGAACGCACGCAGCGACGCGGCTTTGATGTCGGATGCATAACCCGCTCGCATGGGCGTCTGGTATCGACCTCCACGCACAATACAGGGATCTTCGAAATGTTCGTGGAGGTGATCCACGAACTCACACACGCGACCTTCGTCGCTGCCCGTGATCGCGCAGTATTCGAAATGCACGAGGTGATTCACAAGTTCGCAAAGACCAACGCCTCCCGCGTGCGGACAGACGCGCACACCAAACTTGCGAGCCATGAGCAGCACCGCGAGAACTTCATTCACGCCACCGAGCCGACACGCGTCGATCTGGCAGAACTCAATCGCGTTCGCTTGCAGTAGTTGCTTGAACATCACGCGGTTCTGACATTGCTCGCCTGTGGCAACACCGATGGGCGCGACAGCGCGCGCGATCGCCGCGTGTCCGAGGACATCATCCGGCGATGTCGGCTCTTCGATCCACCACAAATCAAATCGCGCAAGCGCTTTCGTCCATGCGATTGCCTCCGCGACATCCCAGCGCTGATTCGCGTCGATCATGAGTTTGCGCGTGCTGCCGATTTCTTCACGCACGATGCCGACGCGACGAATGTCATCTTGAAGATCAGCGCCGACTTTCACCTTGAAGTGATGGAATCCGTCCGCTATCGCCTCGCGACAAAGTCGACGAATCTTTTCGTCGGAGTATCCCAGCCAACCGCAACTCGTCGTGTACGCCGGATATCCGCGCGCTGCAATCGCCTCCATGCGCGCGGGTTTCTGCGATTCCTGTGCGCGGAGCAGTTCGAGCGCCTCTTGTTCCGTGAGCGCATCGGTGATGTATCGAAAGTCAATCGACGCGACGAGTTCTTCGGAGGTCATTGACGCGAGATACTTCCAGAGCGGAAGATCCGACGCTTTCGCGAGCACATCCCACACGCCGTTGACGACCGCAGCAGTGGCAAGATGAACGACGCCCTTCTCAGGACCAACCCAACGCAACTGCGAGTCACTCGTGAGCCTGCGCCAGAAACTGCGCATGTCGGCTTTGATCGAACTGAGCGTGCGACCAATGACGAGCGGCTCAAGCAGATGAATCGCCGCGACGCATAAATCAGTACCGCGACCAATCGTGAACGTGAAACCGCGACCTTCGAGCGTAGGGTCATCCGTCACAATGCGCACGTACGCCGCGGAGTAATCAGGATCAGGATGCATCGCATCGGATCCATCGAGCGTGTCGCTCGTGGGAAATCGAAGATCGATGACTTCGAATCGAAGAATCTTTGCATCGCGCATCGCGTGCAAGCCTATCCGAGTTGCGCCGGCGCGAGCTGATAGATGCGACTCGCGTTTGCCCCGAAGATTGCGTCGCGTTCGGTGGAAGAAAGTGACGAAAGGCAACCCGAAACTGCATCGCGCCAGTTGCGCATCGGCGTCGAGAGCGCAACGATCGGCCAGTCACTGCCCCAGAGCAATCGCTCTGCACCGAAGAGTTCGAGTGCGGTCTCGATGTATGGACGAAATGTCTCTGCCGTTGCGTCGGCTTCCGCCTCTGCAGGAAGTCCTGAGAGTTTGCACGAAGCATTCGGAAACTGCGCAATCGCGCGCAATTGTGATCTCCACGCGCACAGCCCTCGCCATCCGTTTCCCTCGCGCACCGCTGGTTTGGCGATGTGATCCACGATGACGTTGAGCGGTCGCGCAAACTGTTCCGCGCGCCGCAGAAAACTTTCGAGCACATCAAGATGCTTGGGAAGCACAAGCGCGTCGAGCGCAAGTGGGCGTGCATCCGTCGCGAGCACCTCGATCGACGCGATGACTTCGTCGCGCAGCAAGTACCCGTCATCCGAGATGTCCTGCAACATCGGTCGAATGGCGACGAGCACCGCCCCGCCAGCGCAGCCTCGCAACGCAGCAAGTTCTCCTGCAGTCGCGTATGCACCCGTGAGTGGCAACCAACCGACAACGCCCGCCACGCGTTTGTCGCGTGATGCGAGGCTCAAGAGATATTCCGTCTCCGCAATCGTCGGAGCTGCTTGCACGAGTATCGCGCGCTGCACATCACAAGCGTCGAGCGCTTCGACAGCTTCTTGCATCAGGTACGCACGCTGCAACGTAAGCGGCGCCTGCGCGAGCCAACCGTAATCACCTCGCGCAGGATCCCACACATGCAAGTGTGCATCGATGCTGCCTTCGATCACTCGCGCTCCTCAAGACTTTCCATCTGCGGAATCGGCGTCGCGCCGCTCGCACTACTCGCGTAGCACGCTTCGACAAGCGCCATCGTGCGCCACGCATCCACCGCACTTGAAACAAGCACCTCATCTTCGCCGCTCAGATAGCGCTGCAGATTGCACATCGGTCCTTCAAACGCTTCAGGAAACCACGAGCCTCGCAGTGGAACATCACGCCAATGCGCGCTCTCGCTGGTGAAAACGCGCAAGCTGTCCGGTGCGCCTTGCGGATAAAGGAGATTCGCGCCAAAGCTCGCAATTGCGGCGCCGTTCGTGCCTTCAATGCGAAACTCGCTGCGCTGTTCCTCGTTCCCGAAATGGTGATGATGATTCGTCGCGACAAACGCGCGAACTTGCGCGCCGTAATCGAGAATTGCGACGGAACGGGAACTCGCGAGCTGCGGAGCGCTTGGATGCGCGACCGTTTGTGCCCACACGCCGCGCGGCTCGCCGAGAAAATGCCGCACAAGATCGAGATAGTGGATCGAGTGCATCACGAACTCCATGCGCGCGAGTTGCGCAAGAAACGGCCAGTTCTCCCAAGGCATTACGCAGTGCAGACTCATCTCGCAATCGATGATCCGACCGAGCGCGCCGCGAGTGACGAGATCATGGAGCGCCAACATCGAAGGCGAAAATCGCAATTGAAAGTTGACAGCAGCAACCAGATGTCGCGATTGAATGATCGCAAGGATGCGCGACGCTTCGGCGAGATCACGACCAAACGGCTTCTGGATGAGCACTGCGGATCCAACCGGCATCTGCTCAAGAATCGGTGCGATCGCTTGCGGAGGAACTGCAAGATCAAAGACAACACCGTCGAGTGCGAGTGCTTGCTCGAGCGAATCCACAACAACCGCATTCGCAAGCGAGGCGCAGTGTGCGGCGCGCGTTGCATCAAGATCGAACACTGCCGTGACCTCGAATCCAACCGCGCGATACGCAGGAATGTGCGCGCCGCTGACGATGCCACCGCCGCCAATACAGACAATCGAACGAGGCGCGCTCGGCTTACGCCAACTCTGCGCGAGCGCGTTCAATGGTGCACGCTCTGTAGGTAAGTCATGGTGTCGATGCATGTGCTTCGGGGAGAACGATGGGAATGGATGGAGGCACAGATTGATCCGCAATCTTCAGCGCAGCGAGAAACTTCTGCGCAAACGCATCGGTCGCACGACTGTCAAGTGCGCGCCCAGGACGCACGACGAGATTTCCAAGTTCGGAGTCAATGCCAATGCGCACGCTGCGCTGTTCAATGCGATCAGGCTTCGCGACATCGACGACAACAAACAGCGCGCTCTCTCCGCGATAAAAGTCGCCGCGAAATGGAAGATCGATTTCTCCCTCCGCGTAATCAATGCGAGGACGCACAGCACTTCCCTCCATCGCGCGAAGTTCATCGGCTTTCGTCAACGCGCCAGTTGCGCGCAAGGTTGAGAGCGTCACCTGCCAGACGCGATCCGCATTGCCTTCGACTTTGACCGTTTGACCGCACGCTGTGAGGAGCGCGAGCGAAAGGTAGAAGAGTCCGCGGATAGAACATCGCATCGCAACGAATCATGCCGCATCTGTTTGAGCCCGAGGGTCGAATTTCTGCGCAAAGCTGCAAATTTAAGTCGCAGCCTCGTATGCATCACGGAGTCTTACGCGTGCGCGTTGCTCGTTAACTCTCGCGCGCTGTCGCTGCGCGAACGCCTTTCGCAACGGGCTTGAGTCCTCCTTCTTGCACTGCGACGCGGAATGTTTCGAATGTTGTCTCCGTGGGCAGTTTGCGCACGGACGCTTGCATCCACACCAAGCGATCATGGATCGCGCAGAGAGTTCCCACTCCACAGACACCGCCACCGAATGGGCAAAGAACGCTCTGATCATCGCGCTCGACAAAGCGTGTATCCACCACCCGGTCCCGGCGAACCAACCACGAGGCGCACTTGCGAGAGCGACACCAAAAGCTTCGCGACCATCGCGCGCGACAGACCTCGCGCGTCGGCGATGTCGGATGCGGAGAGGCGCGCATTGCCGCCGTCCCAGACTTCGGCGAGTCGGCTCATGGACGCGATTGCGGTTTCAGTTTGCTTGCCGCACTTGGTGCATTACCTTGTGAGTTTCAGAGCGGAGAAGACGTTGAATTCTTCCGGAAGTTGCCCTTTGGTAACTCGTGATCTCGGGATCCATGATTTGAGAAAAATCGATGCTGGCGGCATCGTGAGGGTCCTATAATCAGCAGTTTCAGGTCAGAAATTCCATTTCTGAACAATCTTTCGATATCTCGTGCATGCCCTCTGCCCGACGCTATATTCCTAGGATGCACCCCCAACGCATCTTCCGAGTTGAGACCGCCGCCCAGTGGAGGCTCTTCCGAAGTACTGCCAAAAACCGCGTTCTCCGCGCATTCATCGATCAGAAGCCGCGGTCGGTTTCAGACGCTGCAAAGTGGCTCGGCCAGCCGCCTCAATCCGTGTATCCGCATCTTGAAGCACTTGAGGCAGCAGGAGTTTTGACTCGCGTGGAGGGTGAAGGGACGATTCGATACGCCTTCCCTTACGACAGCGTAAGTCTTGATTTCGAGGACGCGACCCAGAGCAGCGCAGAGGGCTGGGATGAGGTGATTCGCGGCACCCTTCGTACTGCCGAGCGGGTTTTCACCGATCACGCCGCACGAACTCCCGCACACGATGCGAAGCGCCACTCGCTCACATCGGAAGAAGCGCTGCTGACCGAGGAAGAAGCAACTCAATTCGCGCTTGAATTACAGGTGCTTCGAGCGAAGTTCCATGACGCAACGGTGTGCGGTTTGAGCCGACCAGTACACGAGCGCTTGGTGCGTGTGAACTTGCTCCTCGGCGTGACGGAAATTGAGAACGGGACTTCCCCTGCTCGTCGTGCACCTGCGCGCGAAACGGACAACGCATGATCGCCTCTGCGCGATCGCGCGCAATCGCGCTCCGCAAAAAAAGCGTTTACATTCCGCGTCTATGGCATTGCCCCATCTGACGGACGAGCAAGTTCGAACCTGGTCTCGCGAACAAAAGGATCGTTGGTGGTTGGAGAACGTCTTTCGCGGCAGCATGCCGCAGTTGACGATCCGCGCCGCGCTCACTGGCTTTCTGCTCGGCGGCGTTCTTTCCGCGACCAATCTATACATCGGCGCGAAAACTGGTTGGACGCTCGGCGTTGGCGTGACCAGCGTGATCCTCTCCTTCGTGATGTTCCGCGCGATTTCCAGAGCGCAGTTCGGGAAGGACATGACGATCCTCGAGAACAACGCAGTGCAGTCGATCGCGACTGCTGCGGGGTACATGACAGGTCCGCTCATCTCCGCGCTGATGGCGTACATGTTTGTGACCAACACCACGATGGAGTGGTACAAGATGCTCATCTGGAATGTCATCGCGAGCTTGCTCGGCGTGATGGTCGCGTTCCCGATGAAGCGCCGCTTCATCAACGATGAACAGCAACCATTTCCCGAAGGTCGCGCGTGCGCAGTCGTGCTCGACTCGCTCTATCCCGACGCGCCGCAAGGTGGCACGAAGAACATGGTCAACGACATGCCTGTCGCTGATCCGCACAAAGCCGCAGGCGAAGGCGTCGACGCGGGCGTGTTCAAAGCGAAAGCACTTGCGGTTGCCGCGATGATCGGCGCAGGTCTGCAGATTCTCGTCGCAGGTGGATACATGGCGATCCTGCAGATCTCCGTACTCCACACTGCGAAGGTGAAAGACCAGCTGTACAAGATTCCCGAGCGGCTCGACGCGTGGTACTACGATCTCGCGAAAAGCGATCCGAGTCGATGGGTCCCGAATGTCAAAGGCGTGAGCTTCAATGAACTCGGCGCACACCTTGTGTTTGATCTTTCGATGGTCGGCGCGGGCGGACTCATGGGCATGCGCGTGGCATCGAGCGTCTTCATCGGCATGGTGGTGAACTTTTTGATCGTCGCGCCGATGATGATTACGGCTGGTCAGATTGTGCCTAAAAACTGGGCGAAAATCGTGCAGCCCGACGGCACCTATGCAATGTCAGAAGCGATCTTCGGTCGCCCACACCTCACCAACACCTGGTGCCTTTGGTGGGGCGTGGCAATGATGGTCACTGCGTCGATGGTCGGACTCTTCGCGAAACCGAAGATGATTCTGAGCGCGTTCACGGGACTTTTCTCGAAGAAAGAAAAGACTGTCGACTGCGTGAAGCACATCGAGTTTCCGATCAAGTGGAGCCTCATCGGTATTCCCATTGCGTCGGCCGCGATCATCTGGCTCAACTGGCTCTGGTTCGATGTTGATCCATTCATCGGCGCACTTTCGATTCCGCTCATCATCCTGCTCACGCTGATCGCCGCGAACGCAACCGCGCTCACGTCGACAACTCCAACCGGTTCGCTCTCGAAGATCACGCAGTTCACCTTCGGCACGATGGCGCCGACAAATCCCGCGACAAATCTCATGACTGCGGGCGTGACGACGGAAGTTGCGTCAAACGCGTCGAACTTGTTGATGGACATCAAGCCCGGCTACATGCTCGGCGCGAAACCCCGGCAACAAGCGGTCGGTCACTGCATCGGCATCCTCGCGGGCGCAATCGCATCGACGCCGTTGTTCTTCATCCTCTTCATGGCGAACAAGAAGCCCGATGTTTCGATCAAGGATCACGTCACGAATGATTGGGCGGTCCCTGGCGCAATTCAGTGGGCTGCGATCTCCGATGTGATCGGCGGCATGGGCAAGCAAGGTATCGAGCTCGTGCAAACGGGCGCGGATGGCATCGCGAAGTTCTGGGGTGTGCTTCCCGTCTCTGCCGCATGGGCGATGCTGTTTGGCGCGATCATCGCGATCGTGTTTGAAATCGCGCGCATCGCGAGCAAGGGAAAATTCCCACTCAGCGCCGTTGGCATTGGGCTTGGCGTCGTGCTTCCACCTGACTCAACGTTGATGATGTTCATCGGCGCGCTGATCTTTGCCTTCTTCGAGCGCAAGTATCACGAGAAGGTTGGTTCATTCGGCTGGCGCTTGTGGGTCGATTCGAAAGAAGCGGTCTGCGCAGGTCTCATCGCAGGATGGGCATTGCTTGGCGTCGGCGATGGCGTGATTGCGGCGTTCGGCGGCTACTTCGACACGCTCGAAGAAGCCGAGGCCGCCGCTGCGGAATCGCAGTCGATTGGTTTGAACGGACCGCAGACCCCCGCCGAGATCCTGGCTGCCGAAACGCTCGCGTCGCACTGAGACAAGGCCATAACCGCCGAACTTCCTACGCCTTTCGAGGCGGATTGTTTCCATTCTCGATCTCCTGAGTCGACAATCTCCTGAGTGAAGCAATCACTGCCTATTTGTGTGCGTTGAATCTCTCGTGCAAAGGAACCTCCGCATGCGCATGAACTCAATTCTCTCCCCTCGTGCTCTCTGCCAACTGCTGCTTGTTGGAGGAACGGCGACCTTGCTGCTCGCTGCTTCAACTGCGCCACCGAAGTCGCCTGATCGCCCTTCCGCGCAGGCGCCTCGCGCAGCAGCGAAAGATGCAGACTCGATGGATGGCATGCAAGAAGGCATGAGTAGTGGAGGAATGAGCGCGGGCGGAATGAGTTCGGGCACGATGAGCGCGAACGAAGTGCGACAGAAGGATCCATCCGAACTCACGCAAGCGGAAATCAGTTTCTTCGAAACGAAGATTCGCCCCGTGCTCAGCGGCGCGTGTTTCAAATGTCACAGTGAAGGTTCGCGTGTGCGCGGAGGTCTTCGCGTCGATACACCTGATGCGATGTTGCGCGGCGGCGAGAGCGGGCCCGCGATTGTTCCTGGGGATGCTGATTCAAGCATTCTCATTCGCGCACTCCGCCACTCGGACGAAGATTATGAAATGCCGCCCTCTGGAAAACTTTCTGACGAAGTCATCGCGGACTTCGAACAGTGGGTCGCGATGGGTTGCCCCGATCCTCGCGCGCGAGAGAACTTTGGCTCTTCGGCAAACTCCACGACAGCAAACTCCGCAACACCCGCAAGCGCAATCGATATCGAAAAAGGACGAAACTTCTGGGCGTATCAGTTGCCCGTTTCAACGCCACTTCCCACCGTTGAAAATGAAGCGTGGCCAAGCACGACGCTCGACTACTACCTGCTCGCGTCGATGGAAGCGCATGACATCACGCCTGTGAAGGATTCCGAAAAGGGAACACTGCTACGACGCGTGACCTTCGATCTCACGGGACTTCCACCGACTCCCGCTGAAGTCACCGCGTTCTTGCGCGACAAATCTCCCAACGCGTACACGAAGGTTGTCGACCGACTCCTTGAATCAAGCGCCTACGGTGAACGTTGGGGTCGTCACTGGCTTGATGTCGCGCGCTACGCAGAGTCGAGCGGCAAAGAAACCAACATCCTCTATCCACACGCGTGGCGCTATCGCGACTGGGTCATCGATGCGTTCAACAAGAACACCCCCTACGACGAGTTCATCGTCGAGCAACTCGCCGGTGACCTTCTGCCCGCACATAACGATCGCGAGTTCGCGGATCAATGGATCGCCACAGGTTACCTCGCGCTCGGCACGAAAAGTCACAACGCGCGCGGTCGTGCCCAGTTTCAAGCAGACCTCGTCGATGAACAGATCGATGCCGTGAGTCAAGGCATTCTCGCCACCACTGTTGCGTGCGCGCGCTGCCACGATCACAAGTTTGATCCGATTCCACAGAAGGATTACTACGCGCTCGCAGGCATTTTCGCGTCCACCGAAACGCGCTACGGCACGCTGCCGCAGCAGCAGAATAATTTTCCATCACAACTCATTCGACTTCCCGACAACGCAGGCCTCTCTCTCGGCGCAGCGCAACCTGAGCAAGTGCAACGCATCTTGCAAGCCGCATACGACCGCACGAAAGCACTCGTCGAAAATGCGCCCACCGAAGCGGAGATTCGCGAAGCACGCATGGCGGAATCTCGCGGCGAGAAGCCCAAGATTGACTTGCAGCAGGCGCAACGCACGCGCGGCGCACGCGATCAGCTGAGTATGTATGAACATCTCGCGACGCGCTTTGATGCAGACGGCAAGCCCATCAGTGGCAATCTTCTTGCCATGGGCGTTGCAGACTCCGAACGCATCATGGCGGTTCCACTGCTTGAGCGCGGCGAGATTGATAAGGCGCGCGAGATCGTTCCGCGCGGTGTGCCTCAAGTCTTGTGCGTGGCTTCCACTCCCGAACTTCCTAGCTCTGCAAGTGGGCGACTCGAACTCGCACAGTGGATCGCCGACGAATCGCATCCACTCACTGCACGCGTGTGGGTCAATCGCGTGTGGCTCCATCTCTTTGGCAAGGGACTCGTGCGCACGCCCGACAACTTTGGTTCAAGCGGTCAACTTCCCACGCATCCAGAATTGCTTGATCGACTCGCGGTTGATTTCATGGCGCAAGGTTGGAACACGAAAGCGCTCATCAAAGAAATCGTCTCCTCGCATGCGTATCAACTCGACAGCACGCCCGATGCTGCACAAGCGAAGGCCGACCCTGACGCTGACTGGTACGGACACATGCTCCATCGCCGTCTCGAAGGCGAAGCGATTCGCGACGCGATGCTCACCGCGGCGGGCACGCTCGATCTCGCGCGACCTGCGGGAAGCCTTGTGAATATGGTGGAAAGCGGCACACGCATCGAACAACTCCTGCAAGTGTTGCAAGCGGACAATCGCTCGCGCAGCCTGTATTTGCCTGTCGTGCGCGATTTCGTTCCGCAGTCCTTGCAAGCGTTTGATTTCGCGGAATCAAGTTTCGTCACAGGCGATCGCGATGAAACGACGGTGCCCACGCAAGCGCTCTATTTCCTCAACGATGAACAGGTGATGCGCGTGTCAGACGCCTTCGCAGAGCGTCTACAACGCGATGCGAAGACGACCGGCGAACGCATTCAACGCGCATTCATGCTTGCGCTTGGTCGAAACCCATCAGGCGCAGAATCTTCCGCTGCGAGTTCCTTCATCAGACACTTCGAACAACTCGCCACGCGTGCCGCGAACGAATCGAGCGAAGGGTCCAACGCACAAGCCAATCGCCGCAACGATCCGCAGCAACGACAAGGCGGCGCTGCGCAACGCATGCGCGCACGACTCGGTCGCGCGGAAGCAACTATTCCCAGCGACCCTGAACTCATCGCACTCAGCGCGTTCTGTCAATCACTCTTTGCCACGGCGGAGTTCCGCACCATCGACTGATTCCAATCTCTCGACCGCTTCAAGGAAACTTCCATGTTCCATGACTGCTGCTCCAATAGTGAAACTGTCGTCTCGCGCCGCGAAATGTTGACGCGTGTCGGTTGCGGATTCGGCGCGATGGCGTTTGCCGCCATGCTCGCGCAGAACTCGATGGCGAGCACGATCCTTGGTCCCGATGGCAGACCCGCCTTCGTCGCGGGAGCCAAGTCCGCGAAAGCCAAGCGCGTGATCTTCCTCTACATGGCTGGCGGACCGAGTCACCTCGATACGTTTGATTACAAGCCTGAACTCGCAAATGCGGATGGCAAGAATCTCAGCGTCGGTCGCGGCAGCGGTCAGCTTCTCGCGAGCCCGTGGAAATTTCAGCAAGGTGGCAAGAGCGGTTTGTGGATCAGCGATCTCTTTCCCAACGTGCGCAATTGCGCTGACGACATCTGTTTGTTGCGCGGCATGAAAACTGCCGTGCCAGCGCACGCGCAAGCGAGTGTGATGATGCACACCGGTTCGTTCCAATTCGTGCGACCGAGCTTTGGGTCGTGGGTGTTGTATGGACTTGGAAGTGGAAATGAAAATCTTCCAGGCTTCATCACGATCAATCCAGGCGCGGGCAATGGCGGCGCGCAGAATTACGGCGCGTCGTTTCTTCCCGCGTCGGTGCAAGGGACGCGCGTGGATGTCGGGCGCAACGGTAATCGTGGTGGTGGTGGTGGTCGAGGACAAGCAACGCCGGATGAACCGATCGAAGATCTTCGCAACGATCGGTACACGCGCAGCGCGCAGCGCGAGCAAATCGATTTCGTGCAAGCACTCAACAAGGAAAAGCAGCGACGCGAGAAGGACACTGCGATTGAAGGGCTCATCGAGAGCTACGAGCTTGCATTCCGCATGCAAGCGGAAGTCCCTGAACTCGTTGATCTCACGAATGAGAAACAATCCACGCTCGACATGTACGGCATCGGGCAAACCGCCACGGATGGATTCGGTCGACAATGCTTGCTCGCCCGCAGATTCGCGGAAGAAGGCGTGCGCTTCATCGAAGTCTCGCAAGGTGGTTGGGACACGCATCGCAATCTTCGCGCCGATCTCGAACGCCAATGCGGCGCGGTCGATCGACCAATCGCAGCGCTGCTCACCGATCTCAAACAACGCGGCATGCTCGACGACACCCTTGTCATCTGGGGCGGCGAGTTTGGACGCACGCCCTACGCACAAAATGGCGACGGACGCGATCACAATGCGAAGGGCTTCACGATCTGGATGGCAGGCGGCGGCGTGAAGGGCGGACTCAGTTACGGCAGCACCGATGCAACTGGCGGCGAAGCAGTCGACGGCGTGATGGACATCCACGCCTGGCACGCAACCGCGCTCCACCTCATGGGACTCGATCACCAAACCCTCACATTCAATCACGCCGGTCGCGACTTCCGTCTCACCGACGTGAAAGGCCGCGTCGTCCCTGAAATCGTCGCGTGAGTATCTAAGCAAGCGCGAAGAGCATCCACGCAGTCTGAATGCGTCGGCCTTCGGCTGTCGATGGCTGAAAATCGAGCTGC
>SIAK01000027.1 GCA_009691805.1 Phycisphaerales bacterium | reverse complement strand
CGACGCAGAGAGCGCGCGCACGATCGCGGTCATCTTCGATCGCACGCCGTTTTATGCAGAGATGGGCGGACAAGTTGCCGACCACGGTGCGTTCCGCACCGAGCACGGCAGCGGCGTGCATGCCACGATCGACTTCACGGATGCCAAACGCATCGGCGGTTATGTCCTGCACATTGGAACGGTCACGCGTGGGCGATTGCATGTTGGCGATCAAGGCTCGCTCATGATCGAGCGTGAGCGCCGCGAACTCATTCGCGCCAATCACACGACGACACACCTGCTCAATCTCGCACTCAAAGCGGAGGTTGGTGCGGACGTTGAACAGAAGGGTTCGCTCGTCGATCGCGATCGCTTGCGATTCGACTACAGCGCCAAGCAAGGACTCAGCCTCGATCATGTGCGCGCGATTGAAGCGCGCGTGAACGATGCGATTCGCGCAAACCTGATCGTCGACGCGAAGGATGTTCCGCTCACGTCTGCACGCGCGATCAACGGCGTTCGCGCTGTGTTCGGTGAGCGATATCCAGATCCTGTGCGCGTTGTGTCCATCGGCGCGACAGTCGACGAGCTGCTCGCAAATCCTACGAATGCCGCATGGGCGCTGCAATCCACGGAGTTCTGTGGCGGCACGCATCTCGCGCGCACAGGTGATGCGAAGCACTTCGTCCTCGCGAGTGAAGGCGGACTCGCTGCGGGTGTGCGTCGCGTCTTTGCACTGACAGGCGCGGCTGCAAGCGCGGCGGACATGACAGCGCAGTCACTCATCGCGCGCGCAACAGAGGCGTTGAAACTTTCCGGTGGCGAACTTCTCGCGGAATCCGCTGACATTGCAAAGACCGCGCAGGCACTCACGCTCGGCGCACTTGGTCGCAACGCACTCGATGCTGCAATGGAACCACTGAAGGAGAAGGCGAAGTCCGCGCGTAAGCAAGCGGAGGGCGCAACGCGCGAGCGTGCGGTCACGAAGGCGCGTGAACTTGCGGAACAACACGCATCAAGTGGCGCGGGTGCGCAAGCGGCGTTGATTGCGATCATCGAAGACGCGGACACACCTGCGCTGATGGCAGCACTCGACGTGGCACGCGCGCTGCTTCCGAACACTGCGACGATGTTCGCGAGCGCGGATCACGGCGAAGGAAAAGTTTCGCTCGCTGCAATCTGCCCGAAGTGTGCCATCGAAAAAGGCTTCAAAGCAGGCGATTGGGTGAAGGTCGCCGCGCAAGCATGCGGCGGCAACGGCGGCGGAAAACCAGACGCCGCACAAGCAGGCGGCAAGGATCCATCGAAGTTGCATGATGCACTCGCGGCTGCGAAGACGTTCGCCAATCAGCACGCGTGCGTCGCGTAGATCCACGGTGGTCGATGGGGAGAATTCCGTATTCTTATCGCGGGTGAGAACATACGCGTTCATCCCACAGTACATTGAAGTGAGGACCGTTCGCGGCTCCATCGCGTGGATGCTAATGAAGGACGGTCACCTTCAGACATCGATAACTCTCGGAACATCTTCTCCATGATCTTTGAATGCGGAACAGGCCTACAGGCAAAGTCCAATCCGCATTCTCCTCGAACGCACCCACAAGGATCACACGACTCCGTGTCTCCTTGCGGGCGTCCACTAGAGCAAGTCACCCCTTTCGGGAAGTGACCTGCTCAAGCTAGGCCGGCCGCCCGCCAAGCAATGCCCATGCTGGCGGGCGGTTGTGTTTCTGCGCGAGCGACGCGCTCGATGAAAACATCGTCACCATGCTGATCAAAGCCAATCTCGTGCGCTTGGTGCTGCGGATACCTTGTGCAACATGGCGAGTTCCCCGACCTCAAGTACTTCCGTCGAGTCATTGCTGAAGGAGAATCGCATCTTCGCTCCCACAGGTGCGCAAGCCGCGGCGCTCGGTGGCGCTGCGGTAAGTTCGGTGGACGAATACAAAGCGATGCACGCGCGATCGATCGCGGATCCGAGTGGATTTTGGGGCGAGGTCGCGCAAGACTTTGAGTGGTTCACGCCGTGGTCGAGTGTGCTCGAATGGCATTGCCCGGATGCGCGCTGGTTTGTGGATGCGACGACAAACATTTGTCACAACGCGATCGATCGACATGTCCTTGATGGTCATGCGCACGCTGTTGGATTGATCTGGGAGGGCGAACCGCAGGCCCATGGCTTGCCCGAAATTCGCCACCTCTCCTATGGCGAGCTTCTCGACGAGGTCTCTCGCTTCGCAAACGCGCTGAAGTCGCTTGGCGTCGTGAAGGGTGACATTGTCACGCTGTACATGGGCATGGTGCCCGAGCTTCCGATTGCGATGCTCGCGTGTGCACGCATCGGTGCTGCGCATAGCGTGATCTTCGGTGGTTTTCCTGCGCCATCCATTGTCGATCGCGTGCTCGATGCGAAGTCGCGTGTCATCGTGACGTGCGACGGCGCGTGGCGACGCGGCAGCGTTGTTCCGCTCAAGCAGAATGTCGATGAAGCGATCGCGCTGTTGAGCGCGCAAGCACACAACGTCGAGCATTGCGTCGTCTTGAAACGAACGGCGCAAGAGATTCCATGGAACGCTGCGCGCGACCAATGGTGGCATGACGTTGTCGCGCATGCATCGACTGATTGTGCTTGCGAAGCAGTGGATTCCGAAGACCTCCTCTTCGTGCTCTACACCTCAGGTTCCACAGGCAAACCCAAGGGCATTCGCCACACCACGGGCGGCTACATGGTCTACACCGCCTTCACGGCGCGCATGACCTTCAATCTGAAACCAAACACCGGCCAGGTGTTCTGGTGCACCGCCGACATTGGTTGGGTCACGGGTCACTCGTACATCGTCTACGGAATTCTTCCCAATCGCGTGCCCACATTGATGTATGAAGGCGCGCCGAACTTTCCTGCGGAAGATCGCTTCTGGGAAATCATCGAGCGACATCGCGTCACGCATTTTTACACGGCGCCCACCGCGATTCGCGCGTTTATGAAGTGGGGAGAAGAGCATCCAAAGAAACACGATCTCACGACGCTCAAACTATTGGGCACTGTCGGCGAGCCGATCAATCCTGAAGCATGGATCTGGTACCACGAACAGATTGGCGCTTCGCGTTGCCCGATCGTCGACACCTTCTGGCAGACGGAAACGGGCGGTCACGTCATCACGCCATTGCCGTGCGTCACGCCGACTCTTCCGGGTTCGTGCACCGTGCCATTCTTTGGTATCGACGCGGCGATCGTCGATGAGCACGGCACTGAAATGCCTGCAAACACAGGCGGTTTGCTCGTCATTCGCAAACCGTGGCCATCGATGCTGCGCGGCATTCACGGCGATCGCCCACGATTCATTGAAACATACTGGTCGCGCATTCCTGGCATGTATCTCGCGGGCGACGGCGCGCGGCGCGATGAACGCGGCTACTTCTGGATCATGGGTCGCGTCGACGATGTGATCAACGTCAGTGGACATCGTCTTGGCACGATGGAAGTTGAGAGCGCACTCGTCTCGCACGCGAGTGTCGTCGAAGCCGCGGTGGTTGGCATGCCGCATGAGATCAAGGGCACCGGCATCGCCGCGTTCGTCACACTTGGTCCGGGCGGAACGCCGAGTGATGCGTTGAAGAGTGAGTTGCGCGAGCATGTCGCGAGCGTGCTCGGTGCGATCGCCAAGCCGGACATGATTCGATTTACGAACGCGCTGCCGAAGACGCGATCCGGCAAGATCATGCGTCGGCTCTTGCGCGATATTGCGGCGGGTCGTGATTCCAAGCAAGACACTTCAACACTCGATGACCTTGGCGCACTCGCCGCACTGCGAGGCAATGACGAGTGAGTAGGCGGCAGGATCAATCTTCTTCCGCAAAGGATGCGGCGCCGCGCGCGACACCGTCGGATCACGCACGCTTACGCACGCAGCACGCGAGTGAACGAGCGGAAGATTATTGCGAGGCGATTCAAGATGCGATTAATGCAACGGGCGAGAGTCGCGTTGTGCATCTCGCGCGACGATTCGGGCTTTCGCATGTGACAGTGAGCCGCACGATCGCGCGATTGCAACGCGAAGGATTGCTCGAGACCGCGCCGTACAAGCCCATTCTCCTCACGCCCAAAGGACGCAAACTCGCCGAAGCCGCGCGCGCTCGTCACGAACTCGTCCATGCGTTCCTCCTGAAGCTCGGTATTGATGACGCGACTGCGCGCATCGATGCGGAAGGCATTGAGCACCACGTGAGCCCCGCGACAATCGAAGCGTTTGCGAAGTTTCTCAGCGCGCACCGAGCTTGAAACTCTCCGCTATCTTCACCATCTTCCATGCCTACCTCCGACGCTCCATTCATGCTTTCCGTTTCTGGCGCTCGAGGCATCGTCGGTGCAAGCATGACGCCAATTGTGGCGAGCAAGTTTGCTGCCGCCTTTGGTTCGCACTTGCGAGGCGCGAGCCGTGTGCCTTCCGCGATTCGTCCCAGGCTCGCGATTGGTCGTGACGGTCGCGCGGGCGGCGAAGCGTTCGCAAACTCCGTGAAGGGCGCGCTTGCAGCGGTTGGTTGCGATGTCCTCGATTTCGGCGTCGCGATGACGCCAACGATCGGCGTGATGATTCGTGAACTCAAACTTGATGGCGGCATGTGTGTCACCGCGAGCCACAATCCACTCGAGTGGAATGGACTGAAGTGCCTCAATGAAGATGGGCTCGCGCCGCCCAAGCAGGAAGCGGATGCAATCATTGAACGGTTTCGTCAAGAGCGATTTTCATTCGTCCTCGCCGAAGCCATCGGCGTGTGCGAAACGCGCAACGATGCCAATGCTGTGCATGTCGAGAAGGTGCTCGCGATGCTTGGCGCGGCGCGCGTGGCTGCCATTGCAGCGCGAAAATTCAATGTTGTTCTCGATAGCGTGAACGCATCTGGCTGCATCCCTGGGCGCGTGTTGCTGGAACGACTCGGCTGCACGCTTGTCCATCTCCATGGTGAACCCACGGGTGTGTTTGCACATCGACCAGAGCCTGTTGAAGAAAACCTCACGGAGTTGTGCGCGCTCGTCGCTTCGACAACTGGTGCTGCCGTCGGATTCGCGCAAGACCCCGACGCAGATCGGCTCGCGATTGTGGATGAGCATGGTCGTTTCATCGGCGAGGAATACACCCTCGTGCTCTGCGCGAGTGCGATGCTCGCGCGCTGCGGCGCGACCACGATGGCGGCGAATCTTTCGACCTCCCGCATGATCGATGATGTCGCCGCGCGTTATCAAGGCGCGAGCGTGTTGCGTACTGCTGTTGGCGAAGCGCACGTCGTTGCCGCGCTCAAACCTTCTGGCGGACGCATCGGCGGCGAGGGCAACGGCGGCGTGATCGTGCCGGAAGTTTGCTTCGTGCGGGATTCGCTTTCGGCGATGGCGCTTGTGCTTGATCTCCTTGCGGCAAACGGGACGCAATCACTCTCGCAGCTCGTGGACGCGATGCCGAAGTACGCGATGCTCAAGACGAAACTCGATCTCGCGTCCGTGGGCGGCAGTGACGCGGTGCATGCCGCGCTGAGCAAAGTGAAGAGCGCGTTTTCCAATGCGCGCGTCAACGATGTCGATGGTGTGCGCGTGGACTTCGCCGATGGTTGGGTGCATCTTCGCGCGTCGAACACAGAACCGATCGTGCGCGTGATCGCCGAAGCCACCACGCAAGCGCGAGCGGCAGAACTCGTGCAAAGTTGCCGCATTGCCGCGGGTCTCTAGCTCCCCCACTCCGCAGTACACTTCGAACTCATGCGTTTCACCGCCCATTCCATCTTCGCTGCAGCAACAATCATCGTTGCGTCACTGAGTGGTTGCGGCACGGGTGTTCGCACCGACCCCGCGAAGGCGACACGGCCGTATCCCTTTGAACTTGCGCAAGGCAGCGTGCTTGAAGTGCAAGTCCTCAATGTCGATGAGTACATGGTGATCGTGAACGCGACGCTGCACGAGTTTACCGAAGTGGATGTCTGGTTGAACCAGCGCTACCTGCAACATGTCGCGCGCATTGGTCCTGGCGAAACGCTGCAACTCGAAGTCGCGGAGTTCTGGGATCACCGCGGAGAAGCGCCCTTCCCTGGCGGCATCTTCCGACGCTTCCAACCGACACCGATTCGTCTCGTGCAGATTCAAACTGCCGCGAAGGATCCACTCATCGGTCTCGTTGCGATTCCAACGGAACGCGAACTCGAACGCGCCCGACTCGCCACTGGAAACTGAAGCCCATTGCGCGCATGAGCGGCAGAGCGAACACGCCGAACTGCTGGCGAGTGCGGTTCATTCGCAGCATCTGCGTCGAAAGCGAATACAACGATTTGACCGCGCGGTCAGAATCTTGCTCACGCTCAGCTCTCGCGCGCAAGTCGAACCCGCTTCGCTTCCCACTCGGCGATTTCGCGTGAATTCTCCGTCGCAAGCGGCTTTCCTGTGCGCATCGCTTCAATCTCGAGCGCGGTGAGGTGCATGCCGTTGAGTCGGTAATCCTCGAATGCTTCGCACGCAATCGGCACGATCGGTTTGATCAATGCGTACATCGCGCGCGCGAAATCTTGGATCTCCAATTGCGCATGGTCATCCATCCGAAGCGAGAGGAAGTGGAAAATGTTGTGCAAGTCGCACTTCCAATACCACTCTGTATAAACACTCACAGGCAACGCGGTGCGGGCAAGTTCACGCGCCACACCTTGTTCCATAAGGCTCAGATACTTCTTGTAGTGCGACTCCGCATCCTGCAAGAGCTCAAGAAATTGTTCTGCCGTTCCAACTTCGATCATGCCATCGGAACCCTGTCGATTGGACTTCGATTGCGAGCGCACGCTGTCCACCGAGGGGCGATAGAAACGATCAGGCACGATCGAGTAACGCGCGGAGTATTCATTCACATTCGCGGTGCGATGGCGAATCCACTGCCGCGCAATGAACATCGGCATCGCGATGTGGAACTTAAACTCGACCATTTCCAGCGGCGTCGTGTGTCGATGACGCAAGAGGTAGCGCACCAAACCGCGATCCTCATTCACCAGTTTCGTACCTTCGCCATACGAGACGCGCGCTGCTTGCACGATCGCGAAGTCAGCGGTCTTGCCCTCTGGCACAAGTCGCGGCATCGCATCACAGAGCGCAACAAATCCATGCTCATGCACGGGAATCTGCCAGCGCGCGCTGCCACCCATGACATCGACCATCGGCACCTTCGGCGCAATGCGTTCGATCGGTCGCACAGGCGCACCCGCCATCGCTTCGGGGGAAACACTGGCGGACGAACAGCCTGAATTCTCAGAGGTCACTTCGGGGGGCATCCGCTCATTATGCCAACAAATGCGCGCGCGTTTATCGCTTCATTTCCCGAATAATTCTCACTGCGGCGGCGGCGGAGATGCCGTGCGAATTGTCTCGGCCGCGCGCGACAACTCCTCTGCTGCGGCGGGGAGCGCATTGATGAGTGTCGGCTTCCCGTCCACGCGCAGAATCGGTTGCACACTGCGATCGATCGACCACTCGACCTGCACATGCTGCAGCGCAATCTCAAGTTCCGCACGCTGCGCGTCAGAGGATTGCGCGAGAAACTCCGTCGCGCTTAAGGGAAACCCGTGATGCTCCGTGGCGTAACCGACAAGCGAGTCCGCGACCAATCGAAGCTGCGCGCTCGTCACCTTCGCGTCGTTACGCACTCCGCCAACGACGCTCCATGCAAAAATCGTCGTGCCAATGGACGCGAGGATGAAGCACCCAAGGATGATGACGAAAAGTCGCTTGCCATGCATGCGTGCAAGCGTATCCGCGAGCCTTCGTCACATGCGCATGCCGTCGAACGTAATCCGCTTCTTCTTGCGATGCGGATCAGGTTCCGGAACCGCGCTCAACAGCGCCTGCGTGTACGCCTCTCGCGGCCGTTCGATCACATCCGCGCGCGAACCCTCTTCGACGATCTTGCCGTTGTACATCACGGCGATGCGATCACAGATGTGATGAATCACCGCCATATCGTGCGAAATAAAGAGGTACGAGAGACCAAATTCCGCTTGGAGATCTTTGAGTAGATTGAGAATCTGTGATTGAATCGAAACATCCAGCGCGCTCGTTGGCTCGTCGCACACGATCAACTTCGGATTGAGTGAAAGCGCGCGCGCGATGCCGATGCGCTGGCGTTGACCGCCAGAGAATTCATGCGGATAGCGGTCGGCTGCTTGCTTCCACAATCCACACTTCACGAGGAGTTCTTCGACCTTTGCGCGGGTCTCGTCGTCGGACTTCGTGAGTCCGTGCACTTCAAGCGGCTCGCCGATGATGCTTCCAACTCGCATGCGCGGATTCAGACTGCCACCAGGATCCTGGAAGATGATCTGCATCTGTCGGCGCAGCGATCGCAACTCTGATGCGGAAGCGTCGAAGACAGACTTGCCTTCGAATCGCACTTCGCCGCCCGTTGCTTTGATGAGCCGAAGAATTGTGCGTCCAACCGTGGTCTTGCCGCATCCAGACTCACCGACAAGTCCCAGTGTCTCGCCGCGCGCGATGGAAAAACTCACATCGTCAACTGCTTTGAAATGTCCCACGGTCCGTTGCAGGAGTCCCTTGCGAACAGGAAACCACGTGCGGAGGTTTTTCACGTCAAGAAGAACGGGAGCGTTTGGGTCTGCGGCCACGAACATGACTGTAACCGCAGCACGTCGCTTCGCGGAAGGGAATTTCTCGAAGAAAATGGCGCGTGGCTAGTACAGCCGCACCATGATTTGAATCGTCCGACCATCCGCAAGTTGGCAGGTCAGTGGAATCTCCGGTGGCAACACGCCGCGCGGATTCGCCGAGCGTTGCACGCGCGCGTAGAGCTCGTCGATCGTCTGAATCGGTTGCCCCATCACACCGATAATGGCGTCGCCCTCATCGAGCACCCGATCGACATCCGAGCCTTCGCGCAGGTCTTCAATCAACACGCCAGGATGATGCGTTGCTTCGAGGCGTGCAGCAGACGCGGCGTTACTCGTGACGAGACTTTCAAATCCAGCGCGACGCAGCGCCGCAAGAAGCGCAGGCGAAGCACGCAGCGCAGGATCGAGTTCCGCAAGCGTCGCAGTGAGTTGCAGTTCGTCAAGCGCGTTCGTCGCAGCGTTCGGACGCACGATGGAGAACTGCACGGTTGTCCCTGGACGCTTCGAACTAATGATCGCAGGAATCTGCCCGTCTTCCGTGATCTTCTTCCCGTCCAATGCAACGATGACATCACCGACGAGCAAACCCGCCTTCGCCGCGGGTGAGCCTTCACTCACGAAACTGACTGCCGCGCCTTCACCTTTAAAATCTTTCGCAATCGCGCGCAGTGATGCGTTGTCGATCCGTCCGCCAGAGCGAAGCAATGTGATCGACGCGACACTCACGCCGAGGTAGCCCTTCTTCACTTCGCCCATCTCGATGATTTGCGACACGACGGAATCAATCATCGCGATCGGAATCGCAAGTCCGATCCCCGCGAATTGCCCTTGTCCAACGGAGTTTCCGCGACCTGTCGCAATCGCGGTGTTCATCCCGATGACTTGCCCGCGAATATCCGTGAGCGGTCCACCGGAGTTCCCGGGATTGATCGCAGCGTCTGTTTGAATGAAGTTTTCGTAATCAATATCCGCGAGCCCCGCGCTGCGACCGAGACCACTCACGATGCCGCGCGACATCGAGAAACGAAAATCAAACGGCGAACCAAACGCGAAGACTTGATCGCCCTGTCGAATCGCGTCGCTGTCGCCGCGCCGTGACGGATGCAATCGACCTGTGCTCACGACGAGCACCGCGATATCCGTGTGCAAGTCGAGTCCAACAAGCGTCGCTGATCGCACTTCACCGTCGTGCAGCTGAATCTGAATGCGATCCGCGCCATCCACAACGTGCGCGTTCGTCACGATGTGTCCATCTTCATCCCATATCCAACCACTGCCGCTTGAAGCGTAGGACTCAGAGAAGCGCCGTCGTTGCGCCGTCGTCTCCGTGCTCACATGCACGACCGATGGTTCGACAAGCGTGGCGATATCGCGCTGCGCTTGATTGATCAACGCGAGCACATCTGTTTGCTCGAGTCGTTGCGCAGCGGCGCGTACATTCGTCAGCGTCTCCGCTTCGTTCGAGTTGCGAATGACTGTCGGTGCCGCAACGAGCACTGCTCCGACGGCGGCAAGGACAACAAGCGCAGGTCCGTAGGTCGTGATGGCTTTCATAGGTAGATCCTCTCGAAGCAATCAAACATCTCGTGTCGGTTTCGGATGCGCTGCAATTCGGCAAGCTTCACGAATGCAGCATCATGACTCTTGCATACGACGCCGAAACTCGACAGCTTCTTCTTCGCTCAGCGCGTACGGATGTTCGCCCAGCACACTCGTTCGGACACGTTCCTTCCACATTTTCGACATTTCGCCGAGCATTTCGCCCATGTGCACGAGCGGTAACGCGAATGGTGGCTGTCGCGATGTGAGTCCTAGTAAATCATTGGTGACAACAACCTGACCGTGGCAGGCTGCGCCCGCACCACAACCGATGACAGGCACGGTCGAGCGTCGAACGATTTCTTCCGTCACTTCCACAGGCGTCGCTTCCACAAGCAACATCGTCGCGCCCGCATCGATCATCGCCTTCGCATCCGCGACGAGCGCTGTGGCAGTTTCCGCAGTCTTGCCCGCAGAGTAGTAGCCGCCCTGCACTTTCGCGTGTTGAGGACGAGAGCCGATGTGCGCAACCACAGGAATGCCCGCACGACTCATCTGTGCGACAAGTGGCGCAAATGTCCGATCGACTTCAAGCTTCACGCAATCCGCGCAACCTTCCGTCATGAATCGCCCTGCGTTGCGCACGCCTTCTGCGTTGTCGGCTTGGTAACTCATGAAGGGCATGTCCGCCATGACCAAGCATCGCGGCGCACCGCGCTTCACAGCAGCAGTGAGCGTGATCATGAATTCCAGCGGCGCATGCAGCGTGTTTGGAAAACCGAGAATCATTTCTGCAGCGGTGTCGCCGACAAGCAAGACGGGAACGCCCGCGCGTTCAAGCCAACGCGCAGTGGTCGCGTCGTAACAGGTGAGGCACGCAAACTTCACACCCTCACGTGTCGCGCGTTGCAGAGCGCGGATACTCACGGGAGCGATCGACGCATCAGGCCCTGGCCATCGCTCTGGTGAAGAAGAGTCTTCGCGATGAGGTTGCGATATCTCAGGCGCGTTTCGCGTGGGCTGCATAGGTGCAAATACTATTCGACGAGCGCGGCGGCCAACGCATCAAAATGGTCGGCGCGTCGGATTCGGGATCACGTTATCGCGTCCACAAATGATCCAATCGGCAATTTCGATGGCTTCGCCAAGCGACGCGCGCGCCATTTCAACATCAAAGCATGGCGTGAGCACCTGACCGCTCTCGAGATGTTCAAGCGTCGGAATTGCATCGCCTGCGATGAGCACGGTCGCGGTGCGACCAGGGAGAAGGAGCCCTGTCAGTCCTGGTGTCACGCCGCAAAGTGGAAAAAGATCCACGCCCTTCGCGAGCGCATCAGGCGCAGCTTTCGTGCGTTCAAGAATCGCAATCTCAGGACCAATCGCAGCAAGCAGATCCGCATCACCTGCGCTGCGCGCTTCATGAAACTTCGCAACGAGTTGCTGTCCGATCGCCTCTCGCTCGCGTTCAGCAATCAACCACTCCGCTCCCTCAAACGACGCAAGCGCGCGCCGATGCACCGGGTTGAAACACGTGAGATACACATGCGTCACAGACTCCGCGCCAAGCCCACTGCGCTCCGCAAGTTTCGGAAGCAAGATCGACGCAGGCAACGACGGATCCACAAGAATGCGCGCAGCACCACTCACGATAAGCGTCGTCGTCGCATGCGCCGCCCGCACCGATCCACGCTCACTCCAAAACGGATGCGCAGAAAGTGTGCCAATTGAAATCACGCGAAAAGTTGCAGTCATAGGACGCCCAAGCGTAATCGCTCCGGCCAGGCGCCGCGATGTCCGCTTCTGCGCGCCATTTTCTGCGCTTACGTTGCATTGCCTCATCTGTACACTACTCCGTCGCAGACTAGAAGATCGCTCATTCTCGAAGAGAGAAGAAGAGAGATCGAAACGGCGAAGAGTAGCCTCAAGCCGCGATTCGGCTGAGGGATCTTCACCACCATCGGGACCTGTCTGATTGGCGTACTCGTCGGGGCTCCATTCATCGTGTACGGTTGGCATGAAGAGTCCCCCTTCACAGTGGCTCCGTTGTTAGAGGCTGTAGCCGGAACTACCGCGATGTTCGGCTCCATTGTGGTGGGCGGTATTTGGGCCAAACACCTCGCCAAGCGGCGACGACTCAGGGTAGCCCAAGACCAATTGAGACACTGCAGTGTCTTCATTCATATACTTAACTCGCACCTCCTCTCCAAGGATTGGACTCCTCATTGGAACGTGCCTCCGACGCCGACAACGGTAGGCGGGAACGAAGGGCAAGGATTGCCAAATCTTCCAGGACGCAGGCCGTTCGATTTCATACCTTTGTACTGCGAGTGAGCCCGCGCGCGTCGTTGCGAAAATCACTAGGCTGTACGCACAGTGGCTGCCTGAATCCGAGATCATTCAGAGCGCGGACTCGATTTTAAGGAACGCACTCGACCTCGAACGAAACTCGTTGATGAAGGTTGCGTTGATCCGCTGCAGCTGCCCGGAAGATCAGCAGAGGTGGGATGACCTATCTGAATTTTCATCTAACAACGCAGTGACCAGGTCTCCTGATTCAGCGACAGAGACATGCGCACCAAGTCCCGCCTCAGAGGGGAGCATGTCACTCCCAGAGTACGCGCCGACTTACGTCCACGGAAAAATGTTGGTCTCAACATTCAAGAAACTAATGTTTGATGACTGCGGCGTTTATGTGCGGGCCTACGACACGTGTCGAAATGCGATAGCTTCTGATTCTAAAATCATTCACGAGGTGAGGCCCAAAGGCGCTTCTCAGGGAACCTCGCTGAGCTTGCACAGCAACATGCGAATCTCCCGCGTTGAAGCTTCGATCTTTGAGCAGGTTTGGCGTTCTCCTTGAGGTCACGGACAAGGATGGCAACAAGATCGATGACACGGTGAGGCTCAGCGGCATTCGCCCGCCACACTAGCCTCGCGTCACTTGAATGATTACCCTCTCTCCGTCCGACTCTAAGCGACTTCGGTGCACTTCTTCCTATCACTTTCGTGCGTCGCCAATTCCTTCGACGAATGCGTGGTGGACTGGGATGTAAATATCACACCGCACGTAAACGCGTCCTTCCGCGGGTAGCCTCGGAGGATATTCACAGGCTTCGATGAGTAGTTCCGCAGCGCTGTAGGGATGGACCGCCCACGTTTCAGAACAAAGTTTACCCCCCCACGCTAGCCGAAGTCGAACGCGCAACCTCTTCTGCAATGACAAATCCCGCGTGGACTCTCACAACCTCAAGCCGCTTCGGGAGATGGTTCGAAAATCCAACGACGACTTTGGTCTTGAACGCATCTGGCCCATCCCGTTCACGACGAACCATCACGGTGATGCAAGGGCCAACCACAGTCGAATCGGTGATGAGCTTCTGAAACGAAGCTTGCGTTGAATCCGAATGAATCTCAAGTTCAGCGAACAGAAAGCGCTCTCGGCGACACAGAGTCGCGACGGTCCTTAGAGTGATCGCGTCATGTTTTTTCCCGCACAATCGCGCATCGATTCGAGGCGAAGGGGCATCAAGCACTCTAGATCCACTAGGCGGAATTCCTTTGGCATCGAATCCGCTACGGTGCTGAGATCCGATGATAGATCCCTCACTGAGAGCGAATCCATCACCGTTGAAAAAGCCGTAGCTCCAAGCGACCGTGTGAACCTCTTCGTCTGTTGGGTTGTCGACCTCGAAACTGAACGCGGCATCCATGCGAAGCGCCGTATCCGGTTTCGAAACGGTAAACTTTGTGATCTTCATGGTGCATTTTGTTCTCGCCCGCGCGCGATCCGACCAGCCTTCCCGCGGAGCGCGCATTCGACTAGCACAGGGTGCGCTGCAAGCCCGCATCTGAGAGCCGCGAAATCGAACTCCGCGCCGGCGCGGCGTTCTTTGATGCTCGCGCGGACTTCCAGCACACCGCGATTCACGCCGCGCTGCGCCCCCTTCGTGGGACCACCTCGGCAAAGTTGCCGCCTTGCAGCCCCTGAGCCGAGTCAGTATACTTTCCTTCGTGCTTCGGCAGACCCGGCGCTGAGGCATCCGGCTGTTCTCTCCGGGAGTCGCATGAGTGAAAGATTGGAATAATTAAGATGATCGAAGACAAAACTGTGCTCGCTCGGATCTTGGAAGAAGTCAAAGCCGCGGAGTGCTGCGACAGCTCAACAACCGCGCACAACTCCTACACATCAGGCGTGTTTGAGGATGAGAACAAGACCGCGAAGAAACCAGACGACGTGCTCGCCCGCGTGCTCGCAGAAGTTCGAGCAGCGGAACTCAATGACAGTTCAACGACTGCGCATAACTCCTACACATCTGGTGTGTTTGAGGATGATGCGAAGGCGTGACGACCACGCGAAACCAAGACTTCCGCCCTCGGTGTTAGAGGCCGAACTCCAAGATGTTATTGCAGTTCCAGGACGCGATTCGATACAACGATGCAAGGTTGTCAGCGCCTACATGCGATCGTGCGATCGCTCTTGACCAGTGGATAACCGAATCTATCGGCGACCCTTGGTTGGAGTTGAAAGCGTGTTGGGCGCTACCGGCTTTGGATCGCTGTCCTCCGCGGAGTCTTTCGGGCTTTTTTTTGGCCGCAACAGAGGTTGTGCGCATATCCACCGCTGCCGGAGGCGACCTCTTTGCAAAGCGCGACGCTGTCGTTGCGCTCGCACGTTCAGTGCCGCAGAAGTTTGCCTCGATCCTACTCCCGCAGGGAGGTTCGATCGACCTTCCCAAGGATCATCCTACGGTTCGCGCGGACCTTCGCACGGTTGCTCATCCCGCGATTCAGGGAGTAACCCTTTCAGGTTTCGGAGAGGGAGATTCGCTTGCGGGCGTAGAGGTTGTGCTGTCAGACGCACTGAAACTTATCTCCGACTCCTGCCCTGCTGGAATGGAATTGGTTGCGACCCATTGTGGGGCGATTTGCCTTCTCAGAGCGACACCAGCGCTCGCGACCGGCGGCTGCGTTTCCCTGACAAGCAAGTTGATACCAGGGCTCATCTATCTCACGCCTGTGCCAACAATTCTCTCCGCTGAATCCATCGTACATGAGTCAGCACATCTCTGCCTCACCTGTCGAGAGCGCGTAAGCGAACTCTATCTCGACACCACGTGTCGCTTCAAGACTCCTCTGCGACCAGACCCCCGGCCGGTCTCCGGTCTCCTTCACCAGGCGTGGGTACTACTGCACTTAGTGCATCTCTACGACGGCATGCTCGAGAATCGTTCGCCCGTTGTGCTTCATAACGAAGACCGGGTGCGTCAGCGAAGGGAACTCCATGCATCTGGACTAGAGCAGGGCTTGTCTGTTCTCAACGATGCACGCTCCGCCCTCACCGCCGACGGAATTGAACTTTTCTCTCGCCTCTTGAGTGCGGCGGTCATCACATGAATCCCCTCGACACCCTGATTGTGAAATTCGCAGCGACCTGCAATCTTGCGTGCACCTACTGTTATGAGTACGCCGCAGGAGATGAGAGCTGGCGCACCAAGCCGAAGGGGATCCTCCTCGAGACGGCGGAGCGCATCGGAGAGCGAATCCGAGAATTCGGCGAATCCGTCGGTAAGGACCGCATGACGGTTGTCGCGCATGGCGGCGAACCGCTCCTTCTCGGCGCAGCGAGGTTAGACGCAGTGCTCTCTGCGATAAGCAATCGCGCGAGCCCGATTGGCGTGAAGTTCAGTTTGCAAACCAACGGCACGCTCTTGACACCTTCCATTTGTGCTGTGTTGGCGCAGCATCAAGTCACCGTCGGCGTAAGTCTCGATGGATCCGCAATCCATAATCGACGACGGATCGACCATCGAGGGCTTCTATCCTATGATCAAGTGCTCGCGGGAATCGAGACACTTCGATCTACGCCAGGTGCTCTTTTTGGCGGGTTATTGTGTGTCATTGATTTGGAGCATGATCCCGAGGAGATTGTGGACGCACTCTGCTCTCTTCGCCCGCCGATGGTGGATCTGTTGCAACCATTCCTAACGCACGACGCTGCGGGGAACACGCGAGAGGCGACAGCGAATCGCTTTGGGCAGTGGATGTGCAGGGCGATGGATCGATGGATTGAGCGGCCGGAGTACGCGAAAGTGCGGATCCGGGTACTCGACGATGCGCTTCGCGCGTCACTCACGCGCCGCCCAGAGACAGATTGGTTTGGCCCACGACGGATCTCGTACATGGTCATCGAGACCGATGGAACCTATGATCTTCTGGATCAACTTAAAGCGATCGGCGCCGAGAGTGCTGCGATGAGGCAATTCGGCCGAACTATCCGCGACTGCAGCCTTCAGGATGCCGCGAGGTTTGCGGAACAGTTGCTCTCGGAGCGAGGTGGAGACAAGTTGCCACATGCATGTAACGGCTGCCGCTGGGCTGATGTCTGCGCGGGCGGGCATCTTCCATCACGGCATTCGGCGGCTCGAGGCTTTGACAACCCTTCGACATATTGCGAGGGAATTCTGGCACTGCTTGACCACAGTCAAGATCGACTTACGAAGCATACGCAACGGTTGGCTTTGACAGATACACATACAAAGGCCTGATCCCTTGAATCCATTCGTACTCAACTCTGTGATTCTGAAAGTGGCGGCGCCATGCAATTTGAATTGCACTTATTGTTACGAATATAATCGCGGCGATTCGACTTGGAAGAGCAAGCCAAAGCACATCTCGTCAAACATTGTCGCCCGAGTGGGAGATCGAATCTCGGAGTACTGCCGAACGCACAGTCGGGATTCTTTTCAAGTCAACCTCCATGGCGGCGAGCCCACTTTGCTCGGAGCCGCCGGTTTGGAAAGTGTCATCACAATTCTGAAAGAGACGACGCAAGGGTTGCGGCTTCGACTTGGAATGCAGACGAATGGCACCTTGATTACGAAGGCGATTGTCGATGTGCTTGCGCGGCATTCTGTTCGCGTGGGCGTGAGTCTCGACGGTGACATGCGCGCCAATCGATTGCGAGTCGATCACAGTGGCGGAAGTTCGTGGCAGCGCACGGTAAACGGATTGCAGATGCTGCTCGCTGCTCAACTGGTCTCCGGAATTCAAGCGGTGATCGACCTCGACAGCGACCCGGAGACCGTGCTCGATACGCTCGGCGCATTTTCGCCGCCGCTCATCGAACTCAGTCAACCGTTTGGGAACCATGACAATCCCCCCACCTCTACTGCTCATCGGTACTCACTTGGTTCGTGGCTATCGCAAGCGTTCGACCACTGGGAGCGAACGCCGAGTTTGAGCAAGATTCGCGTTGGCATCCTCAGCGACGCGCTCTACGGAATCATGACTGAAAGACCCACGTCTGAATGGTTCCCATCTGTCCCGCCGGGGTTCATCATAGTGGCAACCGATGGAAGTTACGAAGGTCTTGATTCCCTGAAAATTGTTGGAGCTGAGGGACGCGTGCTCGACTCCAATGTGGGGAACGACTCCATTGATGATGCGCTTCGACATCGCTTCATACAGGCACGAGCAGACGGCGCCACGTTATGCGATGAGTGTCGCGATTGTGGAATTGTGAAGTGGTGCGCGGGCGGTTACTTCCCGACCCGGTATGGCCTCGGTCATGGCTTTCACAATCCCTCGGTGTACTGCGCGGAGCTCAAAGAGTTGTTCGGACACTTAGGAGGATGGTTGGCTCGTCAACCAGGAGTTGAGGAACAAGTTGCCACTCGCATTCACGCGCGGTTGCAACAACTCACCGTACAGCGCTCGGAGCCGCGATGCTGATCGGCCTTTATGCGCGACCAGATGGCACGGTTGAGATGACCTGCTCTCCTGCGGTGCATGCTCGGCTCAAGCATCGGATGGACTCCGTGCAGTCGCTCATTGCGTCGCTTCGCTCCAAAATTCTAGAGCAGAGATTCCCCGCGGCAGATTGGGCGATGGCGCGCTTTCCAACAGCGCACGGGCTCGCAGCGTTTTCCGCTGGATACATCAACGCAGAACGCGCGGGAGCACTGCTGAGTGAATTGTTATCAACTGACGCGCAGTTCGCAGAGCGCATTTCGTCAAATCAGATTTCACTCCTCCAAAGCAGAGCGCTACTCCCGACCGCCGAAACTAGAGGCGCGATCATCGTCTTGGATCCATCGGCGGAGGACTACGCGCCAGACTTCCTCGACGCCGCACTCGCGCGGATTGCCGCATTGACTGGCGAAGATTGGCAAGCTTTCGTTTCAATCGTCCGCACAGTCACTTTCGTGGCTGTCGAGGGACGCCCACGGATCCCTTATTTTTCCGGGTCGACCACAGACTTCTGGGGTTCGATCCATATGGTGGAGCCCTTGAGTGATGAGGCGCTCGCCGAGAGCATCACCCATGAGGCTGCTCATCTTTGGCTGAATCTCGTCGAGGAAGTAAGCCCGCTTTGTAGCGACCCATGGGGCGCAGCCGAGTGGGCGTCACCCTGGCGTGACGACCCGAGGCCGCTCGCGGGCATCATCCACGGGGTGTTCGTATTCTCTTGCGCGAGCGTCGTACTCGCATCGCTCGTTCGAAGTGGCGCGCACAGCGCCTCGCTCGCTCGATTAGTACGAATCGCAACTCAAGTCGAAGCTGGTGCGGAGGAATGCGGACGCAGCGAATCACTCACTGAGGTCGGACGCGCCATTGTACGCAACTCTCTTGCACGGCTTGCAAATGCGCTGATCGGTGTCAACGAAAACACTTTGAATTCGGCGCGACAAGCGGTTCGAACTGAGCAACTTCGAAAAATCGAACGGTTGACCTGTAAGCCAGAGCGCGCCCCTCATGGCTGACGCTACCCCGAATCCGATGGGTTTCAGCCTGCTCGAGAGCAGCGAACTTCCACTACAACTTCGACTCGATCTTTTGGATGTTGCACTAGGGATCAGACCCGCCGCGCGAGTGCTCGTGCGAATCGACGGTGAAGATGCAATCGGCGCGACGCTTGCACTCGCACTTGGGTTGCGCGTGATCGTTGGCCGCGGTGCGGTACGGGTTGCCAGATCGACTTCCAGTTATGTCGATGGATTCTCCAACGCCGACGCCTCCAACACGGAACGCTTTGCCATCTTCTACGTCGCCTTAACCGATGCAATCGCCGAAGTGACGCGGTCCGCAGATGAGAGCCGTGATGACGAGTGCTGCGGAAACGCACTGGGATATCCGCCCTGCTGCATCGCGTTTGTCAAACGCAACGAGTGTGTCCCGACGATGAACGAGTGCATCAACCTGTACTCGAAAGGTGGATATTTCAACCCACTCATTTGGCCGGGTGCAGCAATTCTTGATGGGTCACTCCTACCGCATTTTCCGTGCAGCCGCGCTTGTGTGCCTTCCATTCGATTGGCGACCACCCGCTGGAACGCAGTGCGGAAATTTCTTCCACAGGCACGGGAATCGGTCCGTAACGCCGCGCGAGCGATTTATTGGATCGATTCTGGAGGAGGACTGAGGGCGAGCATTCATGCCCCGACCGAAATGAAAGATGGCGCTCTCGCCCGTGCAAGCGAACCCCTACCAGAATCAGAATTCTCATGAGCCTCCTTGACGAACTGGCAGCGCTCGAGCTTGATGAGGGACTTTGGATTGACCTCGCTTCCGTCTCGGAAGGGTTACGCGATTTCGGCTTATTGCATGCACCACTTTCCTCATCGACAAGAATTGACAGCGTGTTAGAAGGCTGTCGTATGACACGAATCCACTCGCGCAGGCTTCGACGATCTCAAGATTCCGCATCACAAGATGGGGTGCTCGCTTCGACCGAGTCCAGCGCAGAACCGCGCGAAGATGATTGGATTGAGATTTGGTTCGCGAGGTCAACCCGGGTGTCGGTCGGATCGGTCTGGCTCGAGACTCACACGGGCGCGGCGCTTGGATATCCGGACTGTTGCGTAGCCCAACATCAGCAACGACGGCCGCTCGCTGAGTACTACAGTGACTCTGTTTTTTCGCAGGAGCCCCGGTGCTGGGAGATCAATCGGCTTGCAGCACTCTTCACCCGCGTCCGAGTTATTCCCGACTTCCTGCCGTGCAAGCTCTCCTGCGAATCTGCGCGTGCGATCGGGGCGCGCGGCCTCTCGCTCGCTTGTACGCTGTTCGGCGAAGCGCGGGCGGCAGAGTGGATGAGAGTACTTCAGGCTCCGCTCACTGTTTGGGAGGGAAGCCTCGTCCGGTGGCCAAACTGGCGGCTGGACGGCGCCGTTCTGCACGTGGAAACTCGAGGCGTCGTCTCACGCAAGCTCTCGTCAATCGCGCAGATGAATTGTCCAAGTTGGATACATGCGCGAAGTCCTTGGCTTGTACCATTTCAACACTTCGGTACAGTTTGCGAACTGCAAATCACCAACATGGTTGGTAGTGTTTCAAAGTTTCGGTTCCCCGAAAAAGTGAGTCCACGACTGTGACAGAACCACGCGGTGTAATTTTGCCAGAGAATGGGATTGCTAGCGCGGGATGCGTACTCACCTCTACTGAACACGCGGCAGCGCTGCGTTCGATTTGTCCACTCGCTGATTTGACCCACGTACAAAGCATCGCACATTTCTCCAGTGCTTCAGAATGGAGCCGCCTTTCTCTCCGTTGCGCCCTTTCTGTGCTTGGTCTCTCGACCAAACAACCGCCGGATATCACGGGGTCACGAGACCACATCTCGGACTTAGGAATTGAAACAGCAGCAGCCCTTGGGAGTGCAGTTCTCGTCGCGGGAATTCGTGACGAAAAAGATGACTTCTCTGCGCGATGGATCGCCGCGCTTTGTGGAATGCTAGGGGGCGCGGCTGAGGAGCATGACGTCACTCCGAGAGTTTCAACACACCTCGCGGAAGTTCAACGTGCCGAGCAACTTCTCGTGCAAACGGGTTACGGCATTGATGTGATTCGGCGCAATACTGGGCTCATTCTGCCCTTTTCTTGCCGACCACCAGCAAGCGGCAGCGGCACATCCCGCGCTCTACCCGGAACACTCATGCTTCCGACAGGTGTGCCACGACCGCTCTATGCGGAGTGCTGGCTTCATGAGTGCCTGCACATGGAACTACTGCTCGGTGAGTGGCTCTCAGGAGGTGAGCTTGCACTCTCTGCCACACCGCTACCGACGCCTTGGCGGACGGTGAACAGGCCAGCCAATCTGTTACTGCATGGGTGCTTTGTGTTTGTGCATGTGGCACAATTCATGTATCGCGCCCAAGCTGATTACGCATCCATGCCTAAGCCATGGGAACTTTCAGCGGCGCGCGGGCGACGCATATGCGCGTGTGAGGTAGAGACTGCGGCCTCTTTTCGCACCGCTCAAGTTCGGGTGGCGATGGAAACACTCACCAGTTCCGCCACATTAACGGAGCTCGGCCAACGAGTGTTTGAATCCGTCGAAGTTGGTCTCAGTGCGCTTGATTCGCAGCACCGCGGGTAGCGGTCGCATGAGGCGCGCGCGCGGCGACGAGCCATCGCACGGTTCGCGCGGTTGCTCGACGAAGCGTCATCGCATCCACCACCTCGATGTTTACGAATCCTGAAGCGCGCAACGCGTCAAGCATCCACACGCGGTCGAACGCACGGAGCGCATGCACTTCAACGGATCTACGCCAGTCATCACCGTGAACCCTCCGGAAAATCTCGTACGTCAGCGTGCCCTTTCCGTCGCCCGTGCGGGCTCCACTGCGAACCATGTACGTATCGCCGACGCGGTCAACCTCTATGTAGCCCATCCAGTTCCGATTGATGTCTCCTGGAGTTAGGGTGTCAAACACCAACAAGCCACCCGGTCGTAGCGCTCTCCGCGCGCGCCGGAAAAAAGTGCCCACTAAGCGGAGTGTGTGGAAATGATTGACGACATCAAAGGTACACGTCACAAGATCGACTGGAAACTCGATTGGAAAATCGTCGGCCCCGGCAGCCGTGATGGTCGCGCTGCGATTCTTTGCCTTCGCCGCAAGCACCATCGCTGCGGAAGGATCGCATCCGGCGCATTTCCAGCCGCGTCGGGCGAGAAGCGCAATCAATGAACCTGTTCCGCAGCCTACATCAATGAGTCTTCCCGCAGACGGTGCCCGAGCGTGGATGAACTCGAGCAGTCGATCAAACACTGGCGAGGGGCAACGATCGTAGATCGATACCGCGTCTTCTCCGAACATCGGTTTCCGTTGGCCTCGCGGAAATCTCTTCGCGGAACTCTTCATCAGGCGATCATACTCGGATCCGACATGCGTGCGACGGCTGGCGGCTTCAAAGAATTGAGGCTCGTGCACGGTTCTCTCGGCAATTCCACGACTGCTCTCCGCTTCAAAGCAGCGTGAACGGAGACTGGTCAAACCGGAACTGGCGAACTTGATCGGCGAGGTCGGTAAAACCCGCGCCGCGGAGACAGGATTCGAACGGACTGTGGGTGGGCACTTGTTCGTTGCGAGCGGGTCTCGATCCGCGGCCAGTCTTCTCAGCGAGCTTGGCTTCGAGAAAAGTCGGCGGAAAATGCTGTGGCATCTCGAGCACAGCCTCACGCAATCGGCGCGCAAACGCCATGGCGGGATCGACCGATTCTGGAAAATGCTCCGTCACGCGCAGGAGCACCGAAGCGGCGAGGTCAGCATGCCCGAGTATGCACGCAGCGATCACGAATCGAGTCGCGCGCTCGGGGCTGAGGTCCGCGGGAAGATGGCGGGGGTCGCGGATGAACATCGCGTCGAGCGAGCCCCGTAGTGTGCGCGATCGAATCCCGACGGGCATGCGACATGGCGACGCCCAAGTGGTTGGTTCGTCCAAGAAGCCCGAAAACAGAAACCCCTTCGCGCTCAGCAGCTCTAGTGTTCCTGAGAATCCAGGTGTCCCCCCGTAGAATGGGATGAGTTCCGTCTCACAAACGATCACGTCGATATGTTCGTCAAGCAACGCAGTAGCGCCGAGGAGAATTGGCAGCGATCCTCCCTGCGCATCGATGGAGAGAATGGAGGGCATCCCCCCACTCGGATTCCGATCACTCGCGATCGAATCAAGACTTCGGGCACGAACAACTTCTGTCCGCTCGATTTGGTGCGCCTCGCCAAGCACATAGTCACAATCACCATTTCCAAAGAGCGTCCACTCGGCAAATCTTGGGGCCAATTGCCTCGCGCTTGTCGCAAACGGACACGCGGTGTGAAACAGCTGGATATCTCCGTCTTCATTCCAAACAGCGACGCGAAGCTGCTCGGTCTTGCAGAACGCGTTGCGACCGTCGGGAAGCATGACGGACGGAAGCAACCCTACATCTGCGCCATCCATCAGAAGAACTCCGATCGATGGATCGAGTTGTGAGGGAAATCCTACGGGAATGAAGCCGTTTCGAGAGCCGATATGCCAGATCCAAAACCGATGGGTGTTGCTCATAGAGTGCGTTCCGAGGAGTTACAGTATCACTATGGAACAATTGAAGAGCGCAGGGAACGAACTAGATTTCTATGAGTGTGCCGATGCCACTGCGCACTGGGGAGAACGCGCGCGCGCGCTCGACCAATGGCTCGAAGAACAACTTCCAGGGAACTGGACTCGCGTTCGAAACGCGGTACTTGTAACAAGCGCTCTCGAAGCGGTTCCACCTCGAGAGCTGTGGTCGTTCTTCCTCTGCGCCTTGGAAGTCGCGAAGTGTCTCGCTGCAGGCGACATCGAGAGTGCAACACATGTTTCGGAATCATTGGCCGCAAAGCCCCCGCAGCCGCTCAGGACGCTCGTTCGATCTGAACAAACGAATCTGATTTCAATCGTTCCTGCTCATGATGTTGTGCAGCGTGCGCTTGATGTTTCTTGGCGCTCGGACATTCACGGCGTGTCTCTCGTGGCATTACCCTCGATGGACATTTCACAATCCCACGCCGACCTGCTTGACCAATCGCTCAGAGTGCTTCGCGAAGCGAGCCCCGCGCTGATGAGACTCGTGCAAGCGCAATGCGCCGCAGTCGTGCTCGTCTCGACCCAACCGCCCCTCGCGGAACAGAGCGCGGTCTCTCTCACGGTCAAGCGGATACCAGGGCTGGTCTTTCTCTCCGAAGTTCCACTGCTTCTCTTCATGGAGGGGTTGGTGCACGAATCCGTGCACCTCTGGCTCAACGGTGTAGAGCGAGTGCGAATGCTGTACATCGATTCGGAGCTTCGCCTGATGACCCCGTTGCGCAAGGACCCCCGGCCGATTTCAGGACTGATGCACCAGGCTTGGGTCTTGTTGCACCTTGTCCAACTGCATCGCGATCTTGGGTCTCACCATCACCCGATTCTCCAATCTGAATCGCGGCGACAAGCGAAGCTTCTCGCCGAGCACACAAGCGATCTCGAGGTGGCTCTGAACTCTCTAGAGATCGCGAGCCACGCGCTGACTGACAACGGAATCGCGTTTGTGCGCGGGATGCGGAATCGGGCGTCTCAATGGGGTTGAGCTTCTCCTTCTGTGTACCCTCAGAATCCCAGCCGCCGACGACCTGGTTCAAACTGCATCCCTTCAGGCGTTCCGCGCCCCTGGCGCATTTGGCGCTCCCGAAAAATCACCGAAAGGAATAATTTTTCCGTTGGGTGTGAGGGGCGCTTTGCCGGATTACGCGTCAAGAAGTGTCGCCAAACTTTGGCGCGCTGATCCGTAGCCGGCGACCGATCGAGGTGGAAACACCAGGCATGTGCCTGCAACACCCTGCATTGCGCTGCGCTACCAAGCGATTACAGAAGGAATACATCATGAAAGCGCACGGAAAAACCCTCGTCAAAACCTTCAAGAGCAATTTCAAGGATGAATTCGGGGTCGCCGTCAATGTTCATAACGGCTTCAGCACCGGCAGCTTCGCCGAAGACTCCGCGACTCTCGCTGCCATCCGCAGTGAGAAGGCGAATGACTCAACTGGCGAGCTCGAGTTGCACGGAAATATGACGGTTGGCACTGCTGAGGACGCGATCAAGAACTCCCTCGGGTTCAAGGTTCAGATTCTCGACAAGTCGGGGAAGAATGCGGACAATGCTGTCCGCCTGAGCACGCTTCGCTGATCCAGCGAGTCGCTTGAATCATCAAACAAGCAGCGTCGCGTCGTGGCGATTGGCACACGACGCGACGCTTCTCTTCAATCTCGGATGTTTCTGAGCATCTCACTATTGTCCATCAACTTGCCATTTCGGTCCACGATCTGGATTCGAATCCCGATCTGCTCATAGACCGAAGCTTCAACGGTATCGACCCGCATATTGCCATGGAGGCTCAGCGAGTTCCCCTTTGGAGCATCCTCTGACCGTGTGGAGTGAATCGTGACTTCAGACTCTGCGTGCCGCTTTGAGTTGCCCTGATACACCCGCACATGAATTCCGCATTCCTCGTGGATACGGGTAACAAAGGTTCCCACATGCGTCTTGCCGTGGATTTCAATCGTCCCGTACTGCGCTGCGCTAACTGTGACTGGTGGAGAACTTCGTGCAGCCACCGCTGCGACTGGACTTGACGGTACAGGAGCCGCGACCACTGGCGCAGCAATGGCGCGGCGCGCGAGTAAACCCATGACTGCCGCGATCGCGAGCCACACCGGTCCGACACAAAGGAAACTAGCTCCAAAAAGAATGAACAGAACGTGCATGCCTCCCTCTTCGATCATCTCGCCATCTGCGTCCTTGGGCAAACTGGCGCCGATCACGGCGAATGCGATGAATGAAACAACCATGAGCGCGACTGGGACAATGAGTCCCCAAATCCATTTTTTTGACATTCGTAATTCTCCGTATTGAGGAACTCGTGACCACTGCTTCTAATGCTAATGGCGCACCCGCCTTGTTCAGCGGGTACGCGGCTTCGCTGATGTGATTTACTCAAACACTTGTGTCAATAATGGGATCCTGTATACCATTGACAACTGAAACGGTCTGTGCATTCGTGCACTCCGAACCGGTGATCGGTGATCATTGTGTCTGCGCCTTGATACCTGCCAAGGCGGTGGCGTCCGCGCTAACTTGCGAAGCTTTCTCCTCGAACGCACGTGCTTCAGCGCTCTCTGGCCGTAGCATTCGCGCCTTTCGCGCTGCTGCTGCTGCGTCGACCGCGCGGTCGAGTTTGAGCAGTACGGCGGCCTCGGCGAGCCATGCGTCAAACATCCCACTTTGCAACGTTCGTGCGGCTTCGAAGTCAGCGAGTGCTCGCTGCAATTCGCCTCGGCGCTCGAGAAACAATCCACGCGCCAGCAGGATGTCCGCACGGAGATCATCCGTCGCGTGCAGCACCGCGCTCTCGAAATCCGCAGCCGCTGCGGGAAGATCGCCGAGTGCCTCGTGTGAAGCCGCTCGACCGAGGTACGCCTCGTCAAAGGCCGCGTCACGCGTAATCACTTCTGAGAAACTCGCGCAAGCTTCTTGATGGAATCCACCCTTGGCTTGCACGCGTGCGAGCGCGTTCCACGCGAACGGATCCTCCTTCGCGAACAGCACGGCGTTACGCGCATCGTCGCCAGCTTCCGCTAACTTATTCGCATACTGAAACAATGCGGATCGATCGATATACGCGTCTGCGTTGCGCGGATCAAGATCGAGTGCCTTCGTGTAAGCGTCGATCGCTTCCGCCATCACGAGTGCGACATCCTCTTCATTCCCGCGAGTCTCGAGCACCTTTCCCCATTCGCGCGCAAGTCGACCGCGCATCGTCCACGAACCGAAACGACCGACATCAACTTCGGTTGCCTTGCGTGCGTAACGCAGCCCGATTTCATACATGTCGCGCGCGCCGTAAACATACGCGAGACCTGCAAGCGAGACAGAGAGGTCAGGTCGCAATTCAAGCGCGCGCACATACGCTCGCTCGGCCGCGACCAAATCCTCCAATTGCTCCTGCGCCTGTCCGATGCTGTGATACGCATTGGCAAATCGAGAGTCGATCGCCACTGCCTGTTCAAAAAATTCGAGCGCGGTCTTTGGATCGGCATCCTGTTCGAGAGCGATGGAACCCAGCCAGAGCAAAGTCCATTTCGACTTTGGATTCAACGCCAGTGACTCGTGAAGAAGTGCCTTACAAGCTGCGAGTTCTGCTGCTTGTACGGCTACATCAGTCGCGGCAAGGGACAAGCTGCGGTGCACGAGGCCCATCCGTTGCGTCGCGAACGCATTGCCGCCCTCGAGTTCGAGTGCCTTCTCAAGGAAAGCGCGCGCACGATCAGGGTCGCCAGCGACGAGTGCTAACTGACCTCGAAGAATCGCCCAGTCTGGAGAGTCCGGATCCACTCGTTCTAACATGACTGCCTGCCCAGCAGCCTTCCCATACTGTGAAACATCTTCTTTCGAGAACGGGCGATCAAGGTTGAACAAGACTTCTACTGTTTGCATGCCTTGGACATACGCGTCGAGTTTCAGGACCGATGCTGCTTGCGGATCGAACTCACTCGCACGGCTCAGCAGCGCAAGCGCCGCTTCCGGGTTTCCTTCCACCTCGTAGAGTTCGCGTGACGCTTCAACCCAGTTAGCCACCATCGCGCGGCGCTCGTAAGCCTCTAAGAGGAAGAGGGCGAACTCGTATCCGCCCAAGACCACTCCACTCCCAAGGAGTACAAGCGAGACAAGTTTTGCGATTGCTTTCTTGCGCGGCGCGTACGCAGGGTCCGAGACGACGGCGAGCTGCTCCAACGCCGCCGTCTGGCGTTGGAGCAACTCGTGCCGTTTGTCGGCAGCCGATGCTTCATTATGATTTGCTGAGGAGCTCATCAAGTTTTGTCCAGCGCTCGGCACTTCCTGCGACGGTTTCGGCGGAGGAGGGCAAGAATGGGAGGACTTCACCCGTGTCCGCAAGACGAGACTCGGAGTAGTTCGCGCCTCCATATCCACCGGTTGTCGTCTGGAGCCGTTGAAGCACCGTCTGCAAGGCAACCGGATCCCAACCCGCCGCACGCGCAAGCGACATCCCGCGAAGGTCCGCGCCCGTTTCGCTCGCCTGATTCGGTCCCTTCTGAATGTTCTCCATCATCGAGGTGGCGGCCGATTCGAACGCCGAATTCAGCGCTGACATCAATTGGTCGCGAATCAAACCTGCGGCCTGCGCGCGCAGTGCTTCGGGGAGCTGCTCAAGTGCGCCCGCGAGGAATCCGTCAAGCTCACCCGAAGATGCCATCTCAGCGATGCCGAGCAACTTGGGGAGGACTTCCGCGCCAGAATCGGTCGCTGACTGAAGCCCATGACGCTCCTCAACATGCGCGATCTCATGCCCAAGGATCGAGGCAAGTTCGTTCTCGCTTTCGAAGAACTTCAGCATTCCTGTGGTGATCACGATCGGGCCACCAGGAACTGCCATCGCGTTGATCGTCTCGTCGTCGTCGAGGACGACGAAGGCAAAGCCGATCGACGGATAAGGCAAAGTGCTGTTGGACGCGATGCGCGCTCCGACAGAGTGCACGTAGCGCGCAATCGGGTCATTTGGTGGAAGTACCTTTGTCTCGCCGATGCAGAGCGCGAGGCATTCTCGCCCGAGGATGCGCTCCTCGACCGGTGTCAGTGGGCTCGTCTTGCTCAATTCGGTCACTAGGTTTGCGACCACGCTTACCATCTTCGCTTGATCGCTATCGACGCCAAGTCCCCCCAGCAATCCACCAATCGCTGATCCACCTGTTTCGGCGCTCGGTGGTGCGGCCGCTGCAGCGGTGGCTGCTGCAACCCGCTGCGCTAACTCCGGATCGATGGCTGCGAGCGGCTGTCCTGCGTCTGGAATGTCTCCCTTGCGTTCAACCTTTACATAGGAAGCACCTGGTGCAGCGGTGTAGGCCATCGGTGTGGCACACGCGAGAAGGATCGCATCCGCTGCCGGATAGTTCGCACCCTTGAGGATTGGCGTGCCCGCTGCACCCTTCATCGTGGTTGCCGTGCGCTTCACTTTCTCACTGAATCCCTTGCCGGAGTTCCCCGCCTTAGCTGCCGCGCGCTCCTGCGAGATAGCGCCACTACTCGTTGCGAGCACCATTGGGTCGAACAAGCATCGCGCAGGAACCCAACCAACAAATGCGCCCGACTCCACCTTCACCCATGATGGTCCAGTCTCGTCCGCGGAGAATTCACCCATCGCGCCAGTGGCGGTCTTTCGAAAGTAATGCGCTCCCTCAATCACTCGCACCGCATCGCCGTCGTTCAGGACGCCAACAACTTCAGTGACTGCGCTTGCTCCCTTGTGCATCAGTACGCAAACCGACGCGACTTGCATGACCTGATCCACAGAGCCGTTGGGTGTCGCGAGGATTCTGGCTGCGTTCATGCGCAGGCCAACATCGGTATCGGCAGCTGTGTATTGATCTGTGGACCACGCGCTCTTCGTCGATGCGACCGAAGCCGCAGAACTCTTCGCGCCTCCCGAACAGCCCTGCAGAGCCCAAGGAATCGTAAGAATTGCAAGGACGAGCGAGCATTCACCAACCGCGTTTGAACATTTTCTCATGAGCAGCCACTCCTCGAAGGTTTGTAAGATTGCGAATCTGGACGGTAAATGATATCGATCGATCGTACTCCCATGAACCGATCATGAAAATCTTGCGCGGTTCCCTACCAACACCTCCATCCACCTCCTCACGCGCGATCGGTGCTCCCTCACCTCACGCATTTGTAGAGATTTGCGAAAGTTCCGCGGGTCTTTCGCGCTTACTCCGCGAGGCCGTCGCGGGCGAGGCGGCTAATGGCGCTTGAGGGGTCTTTTCGCATGCGGGCGAGGGCGTCGACGACTTGTGGTGGGACGAGCGTTGCGAGGGCGTCGAGGGAACCGCCGAGTGCTGCGATCTGCTTGATCAAACTTGAGCTTGTGTAGGCGTAACTTTCGCCCGTCACGATGAAGACTGTTTCGATGCCTGCGACTTGCCT
>SIAK01000090.1 GCA_009691805.1 Phycisphaerales bacterium | reverse complement strand
CGCGAGTCCATGACGCGAGATCGAGCGCGGGATTTCCCGTCGCCATCCACGCAGTGATCACCGACGGAGTCGGACACCTTTCGACTTGACCCGATGAATGCTGCATCGCGCCTGAAACTATATCACCTCGCACTGTGACGACCTCCTCGCCGCGCCAGTATTGCCCAAGATGCTCCGTGTGGATCGCTTGAACACAACCATTGGGGCGTTGGAGGTGCTTGGCTTCCGTGCTGCGCGAGATCGCTCGCGACCAGCGCAGCCAGTGGGGTTGTCGCGCCGAGTTCGGTGAGTGAAAGAGGCGGGAGGAGCTTGCATTCTCGCGAAAAACCTGCATCTTCGCAGTTGTCGAAGAGCTGCGTGAAGGGCGCGTCAAACGGTGAGGTGGTGGTTCTCATGCACGTCGAGGATGGCTGCACAAGTTCCATCGAGCGGCGGAGATCTTGTGCGGCGTGTGTCGGTGCGAGTGGTCGCGTTGCTCCGAGAACATGATCGATCTCAACAATGCTGTTGCGCCGAGCCTCCATCGCAGCGATCGGACTCTCGAGCAGAATTGCGACGGCGGACGATCGAACTGGCACGTCCGCGCTGATGCCTCGGCGGAGCACGCGCTCGACGATAGGGTGCGTCTCTTCTCCCGCGACAATGATTGCGCGCTGCCACGCGCCGGTCGCAATGCGTGCAGATGCAAGCATGATTGCTTCGACGGCAGACGTTCGTCGTCCAATCACACTGAGCGTTGCAGCTTCGATTCCAAATGCGAGTGAGCAATGCGCGCTGCCGATATTGGGAACGCTCTCTGCGAACAGCATCGGATTCGCGAGATCAATTCCTGCGCGAACAAGATCTCGGTAGTAGCGCTCGGTGTAGTCGGCAGTGCCGCACCAATTCGCGGCGATCAAGGGGGTGGAGCGCAGTTCTGCCGTCGTCAGCGTGCTGCTCTCGAGGAGGTCACGGACTGCTGCGATCATGAGTCGTGGAAGCAACGCGAGCCGACGCGACTTCGCTTGGTCGAGCAGCGGTGTGAGTATTTCTTCTGAAAATGCAGGCCAAACTCCGCCTTCATGCGCGCGCGCACGCAACGCTGCAACGCCACGGCCAGCGGGGGACACCGCGCCGACTGCAGTGACGAACATCGTTCGCGCAATCGATGCGCGAGGCGTGACGCACGCAGTCACCTCGCGAACGATGCCTTCACCTCGTGACACGCGCAGCGCTGCATTTGCGCCTCCGAACCCCGCAGAAAGTGCGACGATTGTTCGCGGTGCACCAATACGAGTTTCTCCTTCGAGGAGATCAAGATCAGGAAACGCAACGCGATCACGCCCACGCCCTGCGGTGGTTGGCATGAATCCTTGATCGGCGCAACCGATGGCACAAGCGAGTTCAAGCACACCCGCCGCGCCGAGCGGATGACCGAAGCGACTCTTCAACGCAACAACTGGAATGGATGCGAGCGAAACACCGAACGCTGCGCGATACGCCTCGTACTCGGCACTGTCGTTGCCAGGAGTTCCCGTTGCGTGCGCGACGATGAGATCGGGTTTGTGCGGCTCTTGCGCATCGTGGTTGTGCACGACAGTTGAGAGCGCACGAAACGCGCCGAGCCCTTGCGGATGCGGTTGCGTGAGATGATGCGCGTCGCTTGTTTCAGCGGTGGCTTCGATCACGCCACGCACGCTGTGAAGTTCCTGCGCGGTGAGATCCTCTACGCGGCGAAGCACAAAAAGCGCTGCGCCTTCGCCGAGTTTCATGCCTTCGCGATCGGTCGCGAACGGACTCAGCGGTCCAGTCGCAACCAATTGCAGCGCGGAAAATCCACCGTAGACAAACTCTGAGAGAGGGTCGTATCCGCCAGCGATCACTGCATCCGCTTCGCCCGCATGTAAAAGAGTGCAGGCATGCGACACCGCACTCAGCGCTGACGCGCATGCGCAGGAGACCGTGATGGTTGGACCTGTGATGCCGCAATCGCGCATTGCATGACTGAGGACAGCGGAAGCGCAACTGCGCGCGTAAGCAATATCCGCTTCGATCTCGCGACCTGCGTTCTCCGCGCGAACGCCGACCGCGCGGTGGCGCATGCCCGCGAGCGTTGTGCCGATCACCATGCCCCAGCGTTGCGGAGCGGATTGGATGGAGGCTCGGTCCTCGGCGTTCAAGAGATCATCGATTGTCTTCGCGAGAATAATCTCCGCGCGAAATGCGCCTCGTTCATCGACTGCGAGCGGCACTTCGCCTGCGCCAGCATCGATGCGAGGTTGTTGTTCAAGATCGAGCGGCGTGCGAATTCCAACACCGCCCTCGCGCAGCGCGAGCACCGTTGCTTCGAGCGATTCGCCGAGCGGCGAGCGAACAGCAATGCGTGTAATCGCGATCGCACTCATGTTCGCACGACCTCTGGAGTTGGAGTTCGGAGATCCGCGATCGCCATCCATTGCGTAGGAAATTGACGGATCGCCGATTCCATCGCAGCGACCAATGCAAGTTGCGCAGGATGTTGAGCGACATCCTGTGCGCGAATGTGTTCTTGGTTTGTTGGGATGCAGCGATCAGCCCACATACGCAATCCACTCGGCGTTCTCGCGCAAAATGCCGGCACGATCGGCGAGCCGAGGCTCGTCGCGAGGCGCACGGGTCCCGACGGCAACGCAGCATTCGCGAGTCCAAGAAACGGCATCGGCGAGGCGATTTGACCAGGCATCGTGCGATCAGCGTGTATCACCACTGCTTCGTCTGCACGGAGCGCGTCCTGCAACGCGCCCCACGCTTCCACGCCGTCCGCAACGCGATGTTCGATGATGCCGAGGCGACGACGACGCGCACTGCGCGCGCGTTCGAATCGTGGCATTGGGTCGGGCTGAAACAGCACATGCACGCGAGGCTCGACGGCGCACAATGTTGCGAGCGCAGGTTCAAACGAACCCAAGTGAATGCCAGCAATCACGACGCCGCGTCGAAGATTTCGCGCGGCAAGGTAAATATCTGTGCCACCGAATTCCGTCACGCTTGCGCGGAGCGCTTCGGGGGATGCCACCTGTTCGCGAAGGACTTCTGCGATGAAGCTTTGCATGGATCCGAGCATGCGATATGCGCAGAGTGCGCGCTGCATCGGTGTTGAGTTCGGACCGAGTGCAAGCCCTGCATTGAAATGGAGATTTCGACGCCATGCAGATGCGCATGCGTAGGCACCGACTTGCACGACTTTGCACGCGGGTGGCGCGAGCAGAGGAAAGTCCTCAAGGATGCGGTAGTAGATTTCGTTGAACGCGAATCGCGCGATTCGATCGCTCATGCGCGATCCGTTTCATGGGAAGGTTGAATTGCTAGTTTCAGCCGCGCGAGAAACTGCGCGTGTGTTTCACTCGGCAGTGCTTGGAGAGGCGCGCGAAAGCGCACGGTGATCCGGTTTCGAAAGCGCGGAAATCGCAGTGATTTTGGAAGTGCCTGCAGTGTGCCATCGAGACGCACAGGAACAACGCGGCAACCTGTCGCAAGCGCGACCATCGCGATGCCCGGCTTCAGCGTGCCGAGTTCGCCGGTGCGAGATCGCGTGCCTTCTGGATACATCGCGACAATACCGTCGCCCTCGAGTGCGGAGCTGATGAGTTCGATGGAGCGCAGTCCACTGTCATCACCGCCTACGAGAATTGCACGGAACACGCGCACTGCGAGCCCGTTCAACATCCAGCGCTCGAGGCGCTCTTTCCGTGAAGCGTCCTTTGTTGTGAGGCGAAAGCGCGGGCCACTTGCAACAAATCGCACACGATCTCGGCACGCGCGTGGAAGCGTGTAGAACAGCACACTCGTATCCGCATGACTCTGGTGGTTAGCAGCGAGGATGAACGGCGCGTGCGCGGCGAGTACATGCGCGCCTCCTTCATCAATCACCTTGACCGTCGAGAGTGTCGCGAGACGCAACCCGTCGTACAACGCTTTCGAAAACAAGCTCCATGCATTCATGGCTTCGCCGCCTTCGGCTGAAGTGAAGGCGATGCGCTCTTGTGTGTGAAATCCAAGACGATGCGCGTCGTGCCTGCACGCACTTCGAAGGACGCGCGTTTCCAAGACGGTGGCAGCATCGCTGCGCCGCCATTCGAAAAAGCCCACGGATCAAGGGGAATTCCGAACGCGCCGCGACGGAGTGCGCCGCAGTTTGTCGTGTCTTGGAATGCTGAAACGGCGTAGGTGCCTGCGACAAGCCCGCTGATCACGGGCTTCCCTGCGGCTTCCGTTGGAGTCAGAGTGATCCCGCGGATCCACTTGCCGTCTTGTAAAAAAGTTTGCTCGTTAGCCCACAACGCAATCAGAATCGGACCCACTCCATCATCGGTGCGAATGCCATCGAGTTGAAACTCGATGCACGCATCAGCGCAGAGCGGCTCCGCTGCGTGCGGGGTTGGCGCAGTGGGGGTGATGCTTTGACATCCCCAACCTCCAAGGCTGCTTCCGAGCATGCTGCCGACGATCGCGAGCATGCCTGCGAAGCAATTCCAGTCTCGCGAAGTTGTGCAGGGTCGATCCCTCATGTTGAAGGAATTGATGTTACAACACGCGCCATGAAAAGGCTCACTTCTCCCGCGTACTTTACGGTTTGTAGCGCAGTGATTGCAGTTGTCGGTCTCAGCCTGACCGCTTGCAGTACGAACACAAACTATTTCGACCTTATGCGTGCGACCGCGGATGCGGAGCAGAGGATTCTCATTGCGGAAAACGAGTTCGAAGTCGGCCCCACTTGGCGAGAGCGCAATCCGGCGAAGAAGCTGATTCTGGAACTGCGTCAGAAGCAGTGGGTCATGGCAGGGAGGATCCGCGTCACGTCGATGCCAGAAGTCCTAGACAAATCGATGACCAAAGAGCAGGGCAACGCGAAGAAAGCGGAGCTTGTCGCTGCGGCGAAGGCGAAGTATGAAGCAGCGAAGAATTTGTCTCGCCCAAGTGTCGACATAATGCCGCAGAAGTAGTCTCAAGAATCAGTGCGACTCGATTGTGCAATCGTGCGAATGGCGAGGAGCCGAGAACCGAGGCAGCCCTGTGCTACGTGCGATTGTGTGCGCTTTATTGTCGCGATGATCGATTCTCATCCCGTGCTTGTCTATTGGCTCCATCATTCACCAGACGAGCGGCATACTGCGTTCGACGTATGTACGGATACGTTCTCTCAAAGACAGTCACTGCGCGGAATACTCGCGCAAGTTCTCGAGGTTGCGTCGCAAGAACCGAGTTGAGCTTTTTCCATCGGCGGGTACGCGGTTGGGTTGCACGGATTTCCTCGCGACTACTTGATTTCTGCGCGACTATCGACAGGCGTTGCAACGACGGCGCCGAGTTGTTTGCCATCGCAGGAGATCACCCACACGTGTCCCGCGAAGGTGTTCTGTAGGTGACCGGTGCCAGGTCGAAGCGTGCAATAGCACTTTGATTTT
>SIAK01000089.1 GCA_009691805.1 Phycisphaerales bacterium | reverse complement strand
CCTACGTGCCCATCGAATTCGAGGATCCGTCGACATCTGGTCGGGGCGCATTTCGCATGCCAAACATGAAGGGAATGCGGGAGTACACGTCGAAGAACTTTTATGCGCGCGAATGGTTCAGTGAGGATGATCCTTCGTTTGCTGGCGCTTCGACGCAGTTCAATGCCGCGAGTGAGTTTGCCTATCCAGTGAGCGCGATTGCCGGTGGGTATGCGGACTCGAGTTACTGTTTCTCGCCTGCAGCGATGCTCCATCAAGATGTGTTGCGACCTCTCGCGGAAGGTGGTTTTCAGAATCCACACGCGTTTGCCGATTGCTACCGCGCGCCGAGCGTGACGCAGTGTGCGTACCCATCCTTGAAAACGCGGATGTGCGAATACGGTTGGTACCGCAACGCACCGAGCGCGAATCTCGCATTTTCTTCCGGTCGCTCGGCGAATCCAGCCACGCTTTTCTTTGACGGAAGCGTGCAAATGGTGCTCATGGCGAACGCGGAATACGACGACGCGATTGCACGCGAGGGAAGCGCATCGGGCGATGGACTCTGGAGTCGCGACACGCCCATCGGCAAGAATGGCTACCGCCCGACAGGCACTGTCGATGACTTGCAAACTGGTTTCCACATTCTCACCACAGGCGGAATTCTCGGCCGAGATCTTCTTCAAAGAGACGGAGGTGTCCAGTGAATCGAAGCACAGAAATTGCAGCACCACACAGCCCGCGCCGCGCGCGCGGATTCACGATGCTTGAAACATCCGTCGTACTCGCAATCACCGCGATTGCGGCGAGCGTTGCCGTTCCGGTTTTTCAACGCGTCGGCTGCAGCGCAGCACGAGCGCAATCGGCGGCGAATCTCGCGGTGCTCTCGGGCGCGCACAACATGTACGCGCTCGACTTTAGTGATCGTCAACTCACAATCTGTCCCGACTCACTTGGCGCATACGGCGGCAATTGGACGACGATGCAAGCAGCAGAGGGTTGTGTTCCACCAACCTTGCTTGGGAACAATGCGGCGGGAAATCCAGTGACGATCGGTGTGAATTGCACAGGCAGTCCTGGGTCCATCACCAGTTGGTTGGAGCCGTTCTCTCTCTCGTTTGATTCGATGATTGGTGGATTTCGGCTCGGCAACGTGCGCGCGCTCAATCAGTACGTGAACGGACGATTTCTCGATAGCACCTTCTACGCACCCGACGATGTTTCAGTGAGTCGCAAAGTATGGCGGCGCATCGGTGAAGGCGCGGACTTCGACATGAGCGTCTTCAAAGAGTCGACGTACACGATGTCGCCTGCAGCGATGTTCGACCCTCGCGTGTTTGGCGACGGTCCTGGTAGCAATTACGTGAACCCCAAAAGCTTCGCGGATGGCTACAAATCGCCGACAGTTTCGCAATGCCAGTATCCCGCGCTCAAGACGCGCCTCATGGAAATGTGGTGCATGGAAGGCGCGCCAACACTTCAGAATCCAGCATTCCCCGGAGGGAGTGTGCCGTACATGGCGAACCATGTTTACTACGGTCGCTCACTCGCAGCTTTCTACGATGGATCCGTGCGCATCATCACACCGCGTGAAACGCAGCAAGCGAGTCTGCGGGTAGGCGGCATCGGGCTGTGGAATAAATACACGCCACTCGGGTCGGACGGGTACTACGGGGACATTGCTGCCGATATGTTTGCGAAAACTTCCGCGCACTTCCTCACCAACGACGGCATCCGCGGTCGCGATGTGATCGAGTTACCGTAAGTTTGAGCATTCGCACTCGGACAGGAATGAAAACACGCGCGGCGCTGGAAGAATCCAGCGCCGCGCGTGTTCGATTGATTGTCTAGAACTTGCGTTCTCGATCAGGCTGCGCACGCTGCCGAGGCAGTGGTCTTCGCCTTCGCGAGGGTCACGAGTGCGTCGAAGGTGATCGGATCATGGATCGCGACTTCCGAGAGCATCTTGCGATTCAACAGGCAGCCAGCGCGCTGGAGTCCGTTGATGAACAGCGAGTAGCGAACACCACGCATGCGGCAGCCTGCAGTGATGCGCGTGATCCAGAGTGCGCGGAAGTCTCGCTTTCGCGCGCGACGATCTCTCCACGCGTAACGACCGGCGCGCATGAGCGCGACCTTGGCCTGTTGCTTAAGGCGACTCTTGGTACCGAAGAAACCGCGAGCTTCTCGAAGAAGCTTGCGACGGGCTTGCGTGCGGGCTGCACCCTTGCGTGCGCGAGGCATAGTGAACTCCTAGGCGTTTGTCCGGCGGAGGCGCGTTACAGTCGGCGCACTTCGGTCCCGACGGACAGATGGTGAAAACAAAACAGATTCGTGAGAGAGAAGACTTACGCAGCGGCGACTTCAACAAGGGCGGCTGCCTTGTCGAGCTTGGATTGCTCTTCGGAACGAAGTCCGCGGAAGAGCATCTTGGCGAGTGCCTTGAGGTTGCCCGAGCTCGCGTAGTTGTTGCCGCGGTACGACTGAATCGCCGTGCCGTTCTTGTTGCTCTTCAAGTGCCGACTGTTTGGACGCTTGACGCGCACCTTGCCAGTCTTGGTGATCTTGATTCGCTTGGCGAGACCCTTGTGGGATTTGTTCTTTGGCATTGGAAGGGTCCCCATGAAAGGGAGTTTGGCAATCAACTTGAAGAAAGAAACAGGCGCAAACAGACTCTCCCCCAACACTGAGGGGGATCGAGAAGATTAGCAGGCAACTTGACCATTCGCAAGCGGCAGAATGCGCGATTTTGCAGGTCGAAAAGTTACTGGGTGAGGAAGGTGTCCGAACCAACCCATTCCGCGAACGACCCGACGTCATCCTCAAGCCCGCCGTGATCGCGGGGGACGTACAACTGATCGAGTTTTCCGCCCACATCGACCGCCGTGGTGGTCAAGAACTCGACGGAGGCATCGGTAAACAGCACGTTCTGGCCGGATGAACCGTGGGTACGACTGTGGAGCGCGATTACGGTGACGGTTCCACCCGAGCGCAGGAAATCGGTCAACGGGTTGCGGTCGGCAATCAGAGGTCGTCGAACTCCAGATCGCCAATGGATCGGATGCTTCGGACTCGCCATCTGAACCGCGTAGTTCGGCTCGGCTTCGTGGTCGGACGCGCACGCGAGGCATTCGCTCTTGCAGTATCCACCCGCGACGAGGCGATCGAGGCAATCCGAGGCGTGGAATTCATGCGCATTTCCATTCGGCATCAAGCCATCCGGGAGCATGAACCCAGCCGCCATCGGAAGCGCACTGTGATCGTTGTAGAAACCTTCGGTCGCGCCTGCAACGCGCGACAAGTTTGCGCTGCAACCTGCGATTGCTTGTTGCGATTTCACGTACGAAAGTACGGGCACTGCGACGCTGACAACGAGGAGCGCGACTGCGGCGATCGCCACGATGTCGCGCCATTGACCACTGCCGCCTGAAGCACGCGCGCTGCTGATGTTCATGCGATCCGATTGCTCGCGCGCTGCGCGATCGACACGCGCGAGTGTCAACGCGATGAGATCGGGATCAGGTTCGCCCGTTGCGTACGCATCGAGTTCACCCATCGTTCCATGCATCGATTGCATTTCCGCCGCAAGATCAGGACGCGCGCGCATCGCGAGTGCGAGATCGAATCCGTGTTCGACAAGCACATCGACGGCTTCACATTCGCGCGCATGCAGCGGCGAGGGTGTGGCGGCGTTGTCGTTGGATGCACTCACTTCATCACCTCCGTCGCGTTCGCGCGTTTGTATCCATCCGAGAAACTTGCGACCGCTGCATGCAGGCGACTCTTCACCGTTCCGAGCGGGATTTCCAGCGTTTGCGAGATTTGCTCGTAACTCATTTTTTGAAAATACGCGAGCACCAAGATCTCGCGATAGTGTGTAGGCAGCGCATCGACGACGCGCGTGACCGCACTGCGATCTTGCTCGTTCACCATCGGCGCACTCGGCAATGGTGTGTCGGAAGCCATCAAGTCGCCGAGCGTTCCATCACCATCACGTGAGAGCGGTGTGGAGAGGCTCGTCGCAGCGCGTCGATGCTGTCGACGCAGAAAATCGCGGCCTTTGTTTGCAGCGATGGTGAACAGCCAAGGTTTGAATCTGCGTTCCGCATCGAAACTGTCCGCCGAAAGATGAACCTGCAAGAACGCTTCTTGAAAGACATCATCCGCAGCAGCGCGCGAACCCGTGAGCCGAACGAGAAAGTGCCAGAGGTCAAGGCGATATCTCTCGAGCAGCGTGCGAAAGCAGGACGCATCGCCGTTCCGATACGCCACGATGAGTTCCTCGTCGCTACGTTCGATGACTTTCGTGGTCGTAACAGGTGGCATGCAAAGGGACAGAATAACGCTTCGCGCAAAGAACGAGGGGATCGAAATCTCGCGAGAAAAAAGTTGCGAGACAGAGAGCATGGTCACGCAGTCGCTACGCGCAACGGAGGACGGAAGTTCGCGCGTTGCGAGGCAAGTTTGCCCACGGGCGAACCGAGCCCAATCGCATGGAGTTTCGCGGTTCGGTAGAGGCTCTCCGAGAATGCCATCCTTGACCGTCATCATGGAACGTGATGCGCAGACTGGACTCTCTGTGGACGCGCTCCGTGCATGGGTTGAAGCGCATTCCCAACGAGCAACGCTCGACGAGTTTCGCGCCAACGTAGAAGAGTGCGAACGCTGCCAAACCTCGCCGTGAGGAAGCCCAAAATCTGTGGTTAGTTGTTTGCTTCCGCGCGTCGAGCAAGTACCTTTGCCGACGGCAGGTGTGGCATGGCATGGCATGGCATGGAGTGGCATGGAGTGGCATGGCATGGTCGGCTGATTCGGATCACTCTCGCGCGAGAAGTCAGTACTGAGAAGTCAGTAGAAAGAATCAAAGATGATGTCGGATCGCAAACTTTGTTCGTTCCTCTGTGCGGCGGTCTTGTCGCTCTGCGCATTCACCTCCAGCGCAGTCGCGCAAGATGGAGATGGCGACGGATTCCCTGACGCATCGGACAATTGCCCGACGATCCCGAATCCCACGCAGGTCGATTGCGACGGCGATGGCGTGGGCGATGCGTGCGAGATGATCATCACGCGGAACACAGGAAACATGGGCGCGTTTGGAAACGGCGTGACCGCGCAAGGGACGCTCGCAACAACAACGCGCAGCCTCACCACCGTCACGATCACCCTCGAAGCGATCGCCGATCTCAACACGACAACGGAATACGCAACGCTCACAGTGGGCGGCATGATTTTCAATTGGTTGTTTCAAGCGGGCGGCCTTGACTGCCCAGCCACGCCCGATCAAGCGACCGTCACGATGACGGCGAAGGAGTGGAACGCCATCGTCGGAGCAGCGACGAATGGAACCGTCGCAGTCTCGATCACGGGATCTCCGCTCGTCAACGCTGCGCAGTGCGGCAACGCGCTCTCGCGCGTGACGGTTCGCTACGGCGGAACGGTCGACTGCAACAGCAACGGCATTTCTGATTCCTGCGACATCGGCACTGGCACGGCGCAGGATTGCAACAGCAACGGCATTCC
>SIAK01000088.1 GCA_009691805.1 Phycisphaerales bacterium | reverse complement strand
GATGTCGCATGGAATCGTCGCGCGATATGAACACCGTCGGGGGCACGGAAACGAGCGGAAACCGCTCCGCAATGAGGGAGAAGGTTGCCAACGAGCCTGCCATTTGTGTTTCAGCACCGCGGTGCTGCATGAAACGCATGAAACCGCCGATTCGCAGTGGAGTTGTCGGGCGCGCGCGCGCGGCGTCGGAAAAGCGAAGTCCTATCAATTATCAATCCGCGCGCGGCGTCGGAAAAGCGAAGTCCTATCAATGATGCGAAGCGCATGGTGCTTGCCGCACGCGCGGCGAAGAAGAAGGGCGTGCAGACGTTTGTGTGGTTCAACTATCGTCGCTGCAGCGCGGTTGCGTTTGCGCATCGATTGGTGAAGGAAGGCAAACTCGGTCGCATCTTCCATGTGCGCGCAACCTACTTGCAAGATTGGGGCGGACCCGAGACACCGCTGCTCTGGCGCTTTCAATCCGATCAAGCAGGTTCAGGCGCGCACGGTGATCTCAACGCGCACTTGATTGACATGGCGCGATTCATCACGGGTGATGAGATCATCGAAGTCGTGGGCGCGATTGAAGAGACCTTCATCAAGGAACGCGCGATCGTGAGTGCAGCAACAGACGCGCTCGCGTCGAGCAGCAAGTTGAAGGGTGCGAAAGTTCCGTCGAAGGGTTCAGGCAAGTCGACTGTCGATGATGCAGTGCTCTTTCTCGCGCGTTTCAAGCACGGCGCAATCGCGAGTTTCGAAGCAACTCGACTTGCGACGGGCAATCAGAATCGCAACTGCATCGAAATCAACGGCGAACTCGGCAGCGTGAAGTTCAACTTTGAGCGCATGAATGAACTGCAGTGGTGGGATCACACGCTCGACGCGAAGTTGCGCGGTTGGAGTCGCATCATGTGCACCGATGCTGGTCATCCATACGGCGGACACTATTGGCCAGCGGCGCATGTGGTCGGTTACGAGCATGGTTTCGTGAGCCAAGCCGCGGATATCTCCGCTGTTCTCGGCGGCGGCGCGAGTGTTGTTCCATTGCCTGACTTCGAAGACGCACTCAAAACGCAATGCGTGCTTGAAGCAGCCATTCGCAGCGCGCGCGAACATCGCAACGTTCCTATTCGTGAACTCGACAAGTTTTGATCATGCGCACGCTTCCCCAGATTGAGTTGCATCTTGAGCGTGCGGTAGAAGTCCTCGTGCGAGAGCAGCGCGAGGATGGTCTGTGGCACAGTGAAATCGAAGGCGACTCCACTGCAGAGAGCGACTACTTGCTCATGAAGTGGATCACGCATCAAGAGCGCGAACCGCTCGCGGATGGATCGGGCGCGGACACACTGCTGCGCATCGTTGCGTCGCTGCGCGTTCAACAACACGAGGACGGGTCGTGGGGCAACGCGCCGCACGCGCCGACCGATCTCTCTGCAAGTGTCAAAGCATATTTCTGCCTCAAACTCTTCGGCGACTCGCCTTCCGCGCCGCACATGAAACGCGCGCGAGCAGTGATCGTGCAGCGGGGGGGCGCAGCAGCGTCCGACTCATGCACGAAGTTCTTTCTCGCAGCGCTCGGTCAAACATCGTGGAACGCCGTGCCCTCCGTGCCTCCTGAAATCATCGACCTTCCTCGCTGGTTCCCACTGCACATCGAACAGTTAAGCGCATGGAGCCGAGCGCCACTCCTCGCACTTTCGATTCTCTCGATGCGCCAACCATTGCGCACGTTGTCGCCCGCACTCAGCATCGACGAACTCTTCGTGCGTCCGTCCATGCGCGGGTCTCGACACGCAACACGGACTGCAGCGTGCGTCGACGCACTTCTCAAGTGGGCGCATCGCTTCGGACCCATCGCGTGGCGCCAAGGTTCCATCAACCGTGCGTCTGCATGGATCGAAACCAATCAGCGCGAAACCGAAGCATCAAGCGCGTCGCTCATTCTCTGGCAGCTCGCGCTGCATTCGCTCGGCTACGCACGACAGGACCCAAAAGTGCAGCGAGCAGAGCGCGCACTCGACGCACGATTCGTCGTTGCAAGTTCAACCATTCGCGTGCAGCCATTCGTTTCAACTCTGCACGAAACAGTGAACGCATTACGCGCACTGATGGAGTGCGGATTCACCGCAGCAGACGCCTGCACCAAGCGCGCGCTCGCAAGTCTCTCGATGCAAGAAGCATCGCTCGCCCTTAACGCCTCCGACGCCGCAAGCACCGCAATCCTGCTTGATCGCATGGGCGAATTCAAGGCGCACGCATTCAGCAGTCGCATCGCACACTCACTCCTCACCCAACAAAACACCGACGGCGGCTGGAGTTTCACCGGAACATCCGAACCCTCCACGCGCATCGCATCACTGCCATGCGCAGACGCGCTGCAACTCCAAGACCCATCACGCGTGGACATCACCGGCAGCGTCCTCGAATGTTTCGCCGCGCGAGCAATCACCATTGATCATGCAAGCGTCCGCGACGCCCTCGCCTACCTCAAGTCAACGCAACACGCCGACGGCTTCTGGACCGACCCCGAAGGCAAAGATAAAATCTCCAACACCAGCAGCGCAGTCAGCGGCGCCATCGCCTGCGGCGCAAACCCCGAAGAATCATGGCTCCAACGCGCAGCCGACTGGATCACTTCCATCCAAAAAACCGACGGAAGTTTCAGCGACTCCGCCGCGCACAATCACCAACAGCCATCAACATCAATATCAACAGCAACAGCCACCGCCGCAGCTGCAACGCTCCTCCTCGAGCTCCAAGGCAAAGACGACCACAATCTCCACCGCGCCATCGAATGGCTCTGCACAACCCAACTCGACGGCGCGAGCGCCGCCGACCCACTCTCCAACCCCAACCAAACCCCCGCAGGAAGTTGGTCCCAACCACACGCGACAACCGCCTTACTCCCAGGCCTCCCAACCGCGCGTAACCACTCCGCAGCCCTCCACCTCGCAACCACAGCCTTGGGAAAATTCCTCGCCGCCCACGGCGCAGGCGTGAGAGGCAAACGCCTCACCGACCGCAGTGTTCGAGCAGCGTTGCTTGGGTGAAGCAGGAGCTGGCGCGCGCACTCAGCGAGTGGCGGATACCCTTCCAAAATTCGTGAAACACTCGCTTGTTCCCCGTACTCATGTTCCCTGTACTCATGCGCGATCCCCATTTCTACGGGCAGATGTGTCCGGTTTTGTGGTCACATCTGCCCGTAGACGAGGCATACTCTTATGGACAGGCGCCCCAGCCGTCGAGCACGATTGCGAGATCGAACGCATCGACGGCGCCATCTTCATTGATGTCGGCTTGCGGATACTTCGGGCTCGGTTCACCCCAATTTTGTAGAAGGATCGCGAGGTCAATTCCATCGACCGCGGTTGAGTCGTCGACATCACCAGGGCACGGAGATGGAAGAAAGTTGTCGACCATGATTTCAGCGCCGCCCATGAGTGTGCCGTGATTCACGCCTGTCGCGTCGTTGGCGCCGTCTTCGAAGGACCAGGAGCCGATGAGACCAGGGTAGTTTGAAGCGTCGGCGGCGGTGATTTGCAACGACGCAGACTGTTGGATCTGTTGGTCGGTGCGCGCGTAGTTCCACACGCGAACGTTGTCGATCTTGCCGAAGAGTTGTGAGCTTGAATACCCAGGCTGCATTCCCATAAGGATCGGGTAGTTCGTGATCTGTGTCGCTCCGCTGCCTGTTGAGGAGCCGACGAGAATTCCATCGACAAAGAGTTCAGCGGTGTTGCTCAGCGCATCAAAGTTGCCAGCGACATGAACCCATTGATGCATCGGGAGGACATCTCCAAAGACATCTGTCGCTGGACCGCATCGCCCCCAAATCGGAAAGCCTTGAGGGTTCAATCCCCATTCGCAGTCTGATGGCGCACTTTTCTGGACACCACGAGCATTCTGACCTCCACCAGACATCAGCATCCAAAACTCCACAGTCAACCCACCTGGCGCGGTGTTCTGCGAAGCATGGTGCGGCACGATCACGTATTCGTTGACGGCGTCGAGTGAGAGGACGTGGTTGTCAGCGAGAATGGTTCCTGAAATCAAGGATGCGGCAAGGCCGGTTGTCATGAGCAGTTTCATTTGTTTCTCCAATTGAGTTTGTGTGATTCGGATCGCTTCAGACGCGAACGAGATCACGCACGGGCGCAAGAATTGCCTTTCGAATTCAAAAAGACAAACTCGCACACTTGATGCGCCAAACGGTGACGCTCTTCGCGTTTATGCGCGACCGAGAACGATGCTGGTTTCGATGTGATGCGGGTAATCGTTACGATTGTTCGACTTGAACTGTGGGAATCTGTGCGATGCCGACTGATCATCAACTCAATTCTTTGATTGCCGAGTGCTGGGTTGACCTTCTCACGATTGCCTCTCGCGAGCGGGCTCGGTATCCGGAGGCTTCGGATGATCCTGCTTCTTTGCTGGGCGAGGCGATGACGCGGGTGCTAGGGCAGAGTGCGCCTGTTGAGAATGCGATGCATTTGAAGGGGCTGACGACTGTGTTTTTGCGGCGCACCGCGATTGATCGGATTCGTCGGCGGCGGGTGGATCGGAAGGCGAAGGCGGCTCTTCGCGCGAGTTGTGAAATTGAAACGCGTCCTTCGCGAGAGCGGGAGGAGATGCGTGCGGATGCGCTCGCGGATTCGCTTGAGCAACTCGCGATCTATGACGAGCGGAAGGCTGCGATTCTTACGTTGTCGTATGCGTGCGGACTTGATAGCGATGCGATTGCGCAAACTGTTGGGACAAGTAAGTCGACGGTGAATCGTGAACTTGTGCTTGCAACTGCGTGGATTTCCGCGCGGCTGACGGAGGAACTCACTTGATTCTTTCGCCGGATGTTGAATCGCTATTTTATCAAGCGATGTTGCAGCCGGCGCACGCGCGACTGCGTTGGCTTGATGCGTGCGTGGAATGGCGTGGTGATGTTGTCGAGACGGTTCGCAAGATGATCGAGGCGCTGCCTGCTGTGTCGCAGAGCAACGCGACGCAGCCAGTGCACGGCGAAAGGCGCGGTGAGTTCACACTCATGGGACTGCTTGGCTATGGAAGCCACGGTTCAGTCTTTCTCGCGCGTCGCGACTCGATGCCCAATCGTGTGATCGCGCTCAAGGTGCTTCCGATTTCTTCGAGTTCAACCCTCGTTGCACGATTCCGCACCGAGCACACCGCGCTTGCGCTACTCGATCATCCAGGGATTGTCGGCATTCTTGATGTCGGCCGATTTGCGGATGGTGAACATTGGATCGCGATGCCTTTCGTGCCGGGTGAACCGATCACGAGTTTCGCGCATGCGCAGGCACTCTCCGCACTAGAGCGCGTCTCGCTCGTGCTGCAGGTGTGTGATGCGGTTGCGTATGCGCATCAACGTGGTCTCATTCATCGGGATATCAAGCCTTTCAACGTGCTCGCGATTGGCGAACGCACTGCGCCGCGCGCGATTGTCATCGACTTTGGATTAGCGAAACTGCTTGACACGCAAGAGGGCGACACATTGCCAGGGATTCCGCTTGGCACCCCTGAATACATGGCGCCTGAGCAAGCGAGTTGTACTCCTGCGACAACGTTGGTGGATGTCTATGGACTTGGAAGTCTGCTCCATACAGTGCTTGCGAATGGTCCGCGCCGAACTCGCGCGTCGCTTGATGCAACA
>SIAK01000087.1 GCA_009691805.1 Phycisphaerales bacterium | reverse complement strand
GCGCGCGGTCGTCGGTTACGGCGCGCAGTCGCCCCATGCGTTCAGGATCATCGCCATGTCTTGTGCGTTGACGATGCCATCACCGTTGATGTCGTTGGACGGTTCCGTCGTTTCCCAGAACGAGAGCACAGATGCGAGGTCCTGCGCGCCCACTGTTCCATCGCCGTTAACGTCGGCAGGGCACTGCGGCGTTTTCGAGCCAAGGTGCAGCACGAATGGCGAAGATCCAAACGGTCCGAAGGCGGTTCCCGTGATCGTATTTCCATCGGCAGAAATCGCGAGCGGCATGCTCAAGAAAACCTTCGCGGGAATCGTGACGCCGCGCTCGAGTGCGTAGGCATTGAGGTCCACGTAGCCGCGACCGCCAATCCAGATGAATCCGCCACCACCGCCCAGCATGCCGAAGAAACCGACGAGTAGGCTTCCATCGAAGTTTGCATCCGTGACATATCCAGTGGATGTCGACGGAGAGGGAAGGATTGATTGGTATCCCGTTGCGGCACTCCATCGCCACGCAGCGCCACTGTCGACAGTGCTCTTACCAAGGCCGTACACCCATTGACCGTTGCCACTGATCGCCATCGCCTCTCTGCACTTTGACGGCACCGTTGAGGGCGGGATCGGCGGCGAGGTCATGAGTGTTTCGATGTAGTTTCCTGCGGCGTTTCGTGTCCACATGGCGCCTTGACGGTATCCGTTGTAGTCATCGTTCCAGCCCGCAATCACATTGCCATTGTTACTCACAGCATTCGCGCGCGTTGGTTTGAAAAAGTACGAGGAGGGAAGCAGCTTGAAGCCTTCGGTCGAATTCCAGTGGAATCCGCTCGCAGCGCATCCGTTGTTCCAGATAAGACCGACGCAATGTTGCGCATCTGGACTCATGTCCCAGATACCACATCGCTCAATGTCGCAGTTGAAGCCGAGGCTTCCGATCGGGGAAGTCTCGGTGGTGAGGATGTCGTAAATCGTTCCCTCTGCCTTGGCATTGACAAGCGTCGAGCAACTCATCTGACTGCCATCGCCACGAACGCGCCCGCTGCCGCCAACACCGTTGCCTGGCGGAAGGGTGAAGCCGGTGAGCTGCACAACCCACGTGGCTTCTGTCCAGTACCAGTAGGAACCAGAGTCATATCCGACCGCAACCGTGCCGTCATCGCTCACGCCCGTCGCGTAGGAGTAAGGCACGGCGCCGAGAAGATGAAGGGCTTGCGCTTGTGCAGAGAATGTGCTGCTCGCCGCGAGAATGATTGCAGCGGAGGAAGAAAGCTGAATCGTCAGTGTGAGCTTCATAGGAGTGGTTCGGCAGAGATGCGCTGCAAGCAACGAGGAAGGAAGTAGGAGGGAGGAGCAATCGAGGAAGAGTGTTTGTCGCGTTTCCACGGCAAACACTCGGTGCGTGCAAGTTGAGGCATTCGGACTGAGGCGTGCGGACGATGAGTCTCTAAGGTCAGATCTGTTGAGGGTGCCCCCTTGAACCGTTGCGGCTAGGCAATAGAACAGACCGATGAACGGAGCATGCGTCGAGCCACACCGCACTCGATGGTTCGGGATGGGCTCGACACAATCGCTTGAAGGGTAATCCTAGTTTTCGCCCGCGCAAGTTTCCCTAGGGAATTTTTTTGGAATTCTGTCGCTCCGCGAAACCCGTGCTACTCTCAAACTTGGAGCTTCTTGAGCGATGTCCACAATCAGCAGTAACGATACCCAAACCGGTCTACGCAGCTTTGAGGACGACCTCCAAGCTGCGATCGCGACGCTTCGAGAGACGTTCCTCGGGCTGAACCGAGCAATCGGCGCCGACGCACTGCGACCACAGGATGTTTCCCGCCGGCTGAGGCTGAACAAGAACCTGACCTGGAAAGTCATGCGCATCATCCAATCGGAGGAGCCCGCAGATGCCATCTCGATGCTCCCGGGTGCCGGTGGGGTGGAGATTTATCTTCGAGCCTTTCAGGACGCGGGCGCGCCTGCAGAGTGCGCCACGGCGGTGCGACAGGCACTCGCGCGGCTTGAGTATGTAACCACAGCGCATATCGGTGATCGCGAACAACTCGACACGGTGCTTGACGGGCTTCGACGCGAGGGAAATCTTGAGCACGCGCGGCGGCTGGCCTTTCGCGGACTGAGCGGAGTCTTTGGGACGCAAGCCAGATTGCGCATCACTTCGCAGATCATGGCGCCCTCCGCGTCCCGCGACCCGTCTGGATCGTACGACTACTTCTTAGCCATTGGTCTCATCGGATTGCAGCGACTTCGCTCCGTCGAAGGATTGCCACTCTTTCGCTTCGTGACAAAATATACGCAATCCGCCGGGGAATCGGAGTTGCAGATGTTGCCACTCCTTGAATCCACCTCTGTGGATCCGCGTCGGAAGTGGCTGCTTGAAAATTTCTCGACCGCCGATGAACATGCGCTCCGAACGCGTAGCAGTTCTGCCGCTGGAATTCTCGAACTTGGAACAGGTCCAATCGGAAGCACGGGAATCAATGACTTCTTGTTTGGCGGGCGTATGCCAAACGCAATTCCCGTTCGCCGAAGCCCGGGTGATTTCAACACGGATTTTAGTACCGCGATTAGTGTCCCCAGCGAATCAGTGGTGACCGATCTCTTCGTTCCGCTAGCGTGCAAGGATGCGCGAGCAGCGACTGCTCAAGTTGTGGGAACGCTCGCTGGTCCACTCTCGAATGACCCAGGATTGCGCACGGCTGCGAAGCTTCCGATCACGGCGCGCATCGAATCGCTTTTAATGGACGACGCGTCGCTCGCGATCCAATCCTTCCCGCGGTACCCGGAGCTTGTTCGCACGATGTTTGACGCGGCGAAACTCAATCCTGCGGAGTTCCTCTGCTTGCGCGTGCGTTTGGAGTATCCGCCGTGCCCAGCGGTGATTCTTGTTGGATGGGAAATGAGCGAGTGAGTCGCGGTTGCTTTGTTGCGCGGCGGATTCGTTAGACTGCAGCCATGCATATGCTAATGACCCGGGCGTTTCTTTACACGGTGCCGTTTACTCTCGCGATCACTTTGATCTCTGGCTGCGGCGGGCAAAGCTTGCTCAACAGCGACCCGGATCAACCCGGAGCGACCGCGTCAATTGTGGATCCCGAACCAGAGATCTCGCGAGTTCCTGGCGCGGACTTCACGAAGTTCAACGCGGTGTTCGTGGAGTTTCCATCCATCGCGCCAGACGCAACGCAGGGTGATGATGTAGACGCAGGGCAGTTGGCAGATCTTCAAGCGAAGTTGCAGAGCGATCTGGAATCCGCGTTCTTCAAGAGGTACGCGAGAGCATCTGCGGCGGGCCCGAATGTTCTCGTCGTGCGCGCAAAGATCGTGCGTGCAGTGCCGAACAAGCCGTTCAAGAACATCTCGCCCATCGGCCGTGCTACCGGAGCAGGTCGTGGCTACGCCGCGATCGAAGCAACGCTGAGCAACGGTGCGGATGGTGCTGTGCTCTTACGCTTCCGCGACACCGACGCGACGAGTCGATTCGGGCTTGACAAGTTTAGTACCTGGGGCGCCGTGGAAAAGGCGTTTGAAGAGTGGGCTGGCGCGATCATGAAGGCGCTCAATCCTGCATGATCGCGCTGCGCGATCGAGATGACCGAAGTACCGCGCATGCATGTCGACGAAGTTGATGCTGAGCAGGATGGTGACGCGCGTTGGTCGAAGATTGGACGCGTAGTTGGTCCATGCTTGGCAGCGGTTGCCGTGGGGATTGTGCATCCCGCATTTGGTGCGCTTGGTGGATTGAACGTCGATGCAGCTTGGACGCTCGGCGTGCTGGTACTGATGGCGTCTTGGTGGGTCACGCTCGCGATCGACCCAGCGATAACGGGGCTGATTCCAATCGTTGCCTTCGGCGTGCTTAGCGTTGGCACGCCGAAAGAAATTGCGTCTCCGTATGCGGATGAAGTGATGTTTCTCTTTGGCGGTGGGACGCTGCTTGGATACGCGCTCTATTCGACAGGCGCTTCGGAGTACTTCGCGCGCGCGCTCCTACGCATCGCTGGGAGTTCACCGTTTCGAGTCTTTGCAGCGTTGATGGCGGCCACCGCGCTACTGAGCGGGTTCGTTTCCAATCTCGCGACCGCTGCAACAATGCTCCCACTCGCGATTGCGACGGCAGCGCGCGCGAAGACCGTCGCGGGCAGCGATCATTCCAACAAGCTCTCGAAGAACTTCGCGACCTCACTCATTCTTGGTGTCGCGTTTGCATCGAGCATCGGTGGCGCGCTCACGATCATCGGAAGCCCGCCCAATCCGATCGCGGTGAAGTGGCTCTCGAGCCATGGCGTGGAAATGGACTTCGTGCGATGGCTGCGGTTTAGCATTCCAACAACAGTCGCGTTCTGGATCGTCGCAGTCGCGATCCTTGGCTTGTGGCTCTTTCCAACTCGGGGGCTGACGCTGACACCGTTTGAAGGCGAAGCGAAGCGACTCAGCCGTGACGCGAAGGTTGTACTTTTCGTGTTTGCCGGTGCGGTGACAGCGTGGCTGAGTCAGCCGATGTATGCGGCTTTTTTCCCGAGCATCAATGATGGAACCATTGCCGTGCTTGCCGCAGCCACGCTCTTCCTCCTGCCAAAGCAGAGTGCGCGCGATGCGATTCTGCAACCGAGCGCGCTCGCCTTTGTGCCTTGGCGCGTCTTGCTGCTCTTCGGCGGAGGATTGTCGCTCGCAGGGGCGATGCAGCGCACAGGGCTTTCTGCAGCTCTCGGAGAGGCGATCGCGAGCGCGGGGGTACTTCCATCGATTGCGTTACTCGCAATTCTGGTGACGGCGCTCGTGCTTGCTAGCGAAGTCGCGTCGAACACTGCGCTTGCTGCGATGGCGGTTCCGATTGTGGGGGCAATGGCGCCCGGACTTGGTGTCGCGCCAGAAACGCTGGTGATACCCGCGGTCTTTGCGGCGAGTTGGGCCTTCGCGATGCCTGTTGGTACGCCGCCGAACGCGCTGGTCTTTGCGTCGGGGAAGATCCGCGCGCGCGACATGATGCGCGCAGGAATCGTGCTTGATTGCGCGGCGATCGTGGTGATCGTTCTCTGCGCGAGTGTGCTGCTGTAGGCGGGAGAAATAATCAGTTCTGACAAAAAAGAACACGGGGCGGTTCGTGAGAACCGCCCCGTGGGTTGTGTTGACTTTAGTCCGTTCTTAAGGAACGGAGTCAGCAAGCAATCTGCATTCAGCGTCGACGACGGCCAGCAAGGCCGACGAGTCCGAGGAGCGCAATCGCGCCTGGTGCTGGAACTGCATTCACACCGTGAAGCGTGACGGTGCCCGACCAGGTTCCCGAGGTAGCCGCATAGCCGTAGCCGTTGCCGATCCACACGGAGTTCGTGCTGCCGGTCATGTTCAAGCCGGTCGTGAAGTTCACGGTACCGATCGAGGTGGTGCCGACCGCGCTGCTTCCGCCGTTTGGCCAGAAGTACCGTAGACCTGCGTTCAAGTTCGAGTAACCGCCGCACTGAAGGGCGCCACCGAGTGCGAGTGGGGTACCAGCGATATAGATGCAGAGATCGTCTGCGTATGTGTAGCTGACAGAAGCCTCGAGGACGACGTTGATCGACGCGCCGGTGAGGGTGCCGTCGAGCGAACCACCTACGGCTGCTTCGCTGAAATTCCAGCCAGTGAAGGTTGCCGAAGTGAGCGTGTAGGTCACATCAG
>SIAK01000026.1 GCA_009691805.1 Phycisphaerales bacterium | reverse complement strand
GCTCTCTGCGATGCTGGAGTTGAGGCGTGCGGTGCGGGTGATTGCGATCGGATCGATCGTGAAGAGATGTGCTGAGCCTTGTGGATGTCCACTTTCTTCGTCGTGAAAGCGGCCGACGATCGCGCAGTGGTCGAGGAGCGCGGTTGAACTTCCCAACAGAAACATTTCGCCTGCGCTTTGCGCAGTGAGTCTGGCGATCGGAAGAAACGGTTCGTCTGCGCCGCTGCGTGCGAATCGCCATGCCGCGCCGCTGGATTGTCCTGCGTCACTCGCGCCAGGTGAACCGACGAGCAGTTGACCTCGCGAGAGTGCGACAGAGAGACCGAAGAACGCACTCTTACTTCCATCCGGCGCAGTGATGATTTGTGGTGTCGCGCCTTCGAGATCTTGCATGTCGTACGCGAACACCGCGCCAACTGCCGCAACTTCCGCGCTGCCGCTTGGCGCAGCTGTGAATCCAGGAGCGCCGACGATGAGTGTGTCTCCTTCAATCGCGACTGTGCTTCCGAACGACGCGAATTGTGCTGCTTCCGTGGGTCGCACGATTCCGTGCAGTTTCCATGTGCGCTGCGCAGTGCGATGAAAGACGCTGACCTCGCCCACACTCATCACCACAGGAATCGAAGCGTCCTCACCCACTGCATCGACGCCAGGCGCGCCAATGGCAATCCAATCGCCGCTTGCTGCGACGGCTCTTCCAAACCACGCGCTCGCTTCAGGTGTCTCGCGGTCGAGCGTCGCGCTGACGTACCACGCGCCGCTTTGTGAACTTCGCGAGAAGATGTACGCATGTCCCGTGTCATAAACTTGGGTGGAACGGACCTCGCCATTTGGATCCGTCTGCACGACAGTCGCGTCGCCGCGCGGTGCCCCCACGATGATGCAGTCCGCGTTCGCCGCGAGTGCGTGACCGAACGCTTCGCCAGGTTCAGGTCGAGGTGAAAACAAGATGCTGCCGACTTGAAGTTCACCGTTCTCTAGGCGGAACATTCGAACGCAGCCCCCATCTCGCAAGATCTCATCCGACTGATCGCAGCCGACGAGGAGCTCAGGCTCAGGAGTTTCCGCGAAACGCAGCGCGAGCGAGATCCCAAATCGATCGCCTCCGATCGGAGAATCCGTGTGCGCAATTTCATGCGTCTGAGTGGCAGAACGCGAAGACGGCGTCACCTCATAAAGATGGACAGATCCTGGAATGTTGCCGTCGTCGTGATCCATAGGCGCGCCCACAGCGAGCCATCGCGTAGATGCCGTGAGCGACGCGCCAAATCGCGGTTCGTACGCCTTCAACGCAGGAGTGAGCACGAGTTCGCGAATCTCTCGCGTCGTCACAACGCAGGATGACTCTGCGTGCGGTGTCGTGTTTATAGAAGACATCGCCAGCGCGTTGTCGCCGAGAAACGCGCCGCCAACTATCACGTATGCAAGCACACGAATTCCCACCCCGCGCCGCGATCGCCACCGAGATCTTGCGCAGCCCAACGCGTCCACGCCCCTTGCTCCCATTCCGCCCGCCGCTGTTCCATTCGCCTTCACTGTCCATAGCAAACCGCCTGCCCATGGATACCAACGCATGAGATCCCCTTTGTTGAGTTGACTTGAATTCCGCTGGACTCCGCTGACTGCCCCGAATGCGCATCCGATCTGCGCACGCGTTGACTCGCATGTTTTAGCGCTTGTTTCTTGCACTCTTGCGAAACGCTTCCTTTTTTCTCCAAAGATTTTTCATCGAGCAAACTTCGCACGCACAACCCGCATCGATCGCGTGCGCGTCGTCGATACACTTCGCCGCATGTCGAGGAACCTGCGTACTGAGATCGTGCACTACCGAGATGGAGCAACGGAACTCGAAGGCTTCATCGCCGCGCCCGTCTCGAATCAGCCGCTCCCCGTCGTTCTTCTCTGTCACGCGTGGCGGGGAACGGAAGCGTTTGATCGAGAACGCGCGGAGTGGATCGCGAGCCTCGGTTACATCGGATTCGCGATTGATGTCTATGGCAAAGGCCGGCGCGGAACGGACACGGAGTCCTGTTCGAAACTTATGACGCCGTTTATCGAGGATCGCGCGATGCTCCGTCGTCGGTTGCTCGCAAGCGTCGCGCATGCCGCACACCTGCCGAACGCGGATCCCACGCGCCTCTGCGCGATTGGGTTTTGCTTCGGCGGACTCTGCGCGCTCGATCTCGCACGCGCCAATGCGCCTGGGCTTCTCGGCGCGATCGCGTATCACGGGCTCTTCTCGCCGCCCAACATTGGCGCGCAAGCCGCGATCCAAGCGAAGGTGCTTGCGTATCACGGTTGGGATGATCCAATGGCGAAACCTGACGCAGTCGTCGAGTTTGCTTCGGAAATGACGGCTGCCAAAGCAGATTGGCAGTTGCACGCATTTGGCGGCACACTGCACGCGTTCACAAATCTAGAGGCGAATGATCCAAGCTTTGGCGTGCAGTACCGAGCGATTGCCGCGGCTCGCGCGTACGAAGGTTCCGTCGGATTGTTTCGCGAGGTCTTTGACGCGTAGGAAAGAACGGGAAAGATGCAAGAGCCGAATTCACAATCTGCATCGCCTTCACCAGGCACACTGCTGCCCGCCTCAAGTCTTTCGCATTGGAATCTGCATGTCGCAGCGCATGCGTGGGATCTTGTTGCGCCGATCGTCATTGATAGCGCCGACGACATTCGTTCGAGTAGTTCCTGGCGCGATCGCGTGCAACCGTTCGCGCATCAGGTGCAGAATCTCATTACGTTTTGTCGCCGACTTCCCGTGACGCTCCTCGCTGACGATGTCGGTCTGGGGAAGACGATTTCCGCGGGGCTCATTCTCTCCGAACTCATCGCACGCAAACGCGTCACGCGTGCACTCGTGCTTGCGCCGAAACTTTTGTTGCCGCAATGGAACGAAGAGATGACGACGAAGTTCGGACTTCGCGCGCTCGATGGTTCCGCGGCGGAGTTTGATGCGGCGGTCGAAAGCGATGCGCAAGTTGTGATCACGACCTACGAGACGGCGCGCAATCGATTTGAGGATCCAGAGAATCCCACGGCAAACACAGCGCTTGCCTCGTTCGACATGCTCATTCTCGATGAAGCACATCGGCTACGAAATCTCTATCCCGATGGCGACGTTCGATTCGCGCAAGTTGTGCGTCGATTACTTGAAGAACGCCGCTTTCGTTTCGTGCTGATGCTCACTGCAACGCCGATGCAGAACCGATTGTGGGATCTCTACAGCCTCGTCGATTGCATGACTGTCGCGCGCGGTCATCGCAATCCGTTCGGAACGCCAGCGCATTTTGAGCGCACCTACTGCACCGATCATTCAGGGCGAAAAATCCGCGAGGGGACGCAAGCGCGCTTCCGAGAAATTCTCTCGCAGTATCTCGCACGCACGCGCCGTGTCGATGCGAAGCTCGTGTTCCCTGATCGCACTGTGCGACTCGAGCGCGCGACGCTGACGCCATTTGAGAAGGATGTGCATGCGCGCGTTGCAGTGCTCATTCAAGAGGAGAAGCTTCCCAAGCTCGCGTCTATCTCGATCTTGCAAGCGTTGTCGAGTTCCGTGGACGCATTGCATGAACAACTCGGCAATATGACGGCGAAGAATCCATCGTGCGGTCTGTTGCGCACGGAGATTGAGCGACTTGCGCCGCCGCGCGCGAGTCCTGATGCGCCGCGATTTCCACTGGGTAGCAAAGTCGTAGCACTGCGCGTGCTGTTGCAGCGGCTCAGCGCGTCGCGCCCTGATTGGCGCGCGGTTGTCTTCACAGGTCGCCGCGTCACGCAAGAGCGATTGGTCGAGGCGCTTGAGCAAGATGGATACACAGTGGGGACGATTCGTGGTGGTGACGCGGTGACAAATCAACGCACGCTTGATCTGTTTCGACAGGAAGATCCTGGCGTGCGTGTCGTTGTTTCGACCGATGCAGGTGCAGAGGGTGTCAATTTGCAATCGTCCAATGTGCTTGTGAATCTCGATCTTCCGTGGAATCCCATGAAGGTCGAGCAGCGCATCGGTCGCATCCAGCGTCTTGGAAGCAAGCATGGCGCAGTTGAAATTCTCAATGTCGTTTCGGAGGGAACGTTTGATGAGTATCTCGTTGGACTCTTGATGACGAAACTGCAGACTGTTGCGCAAACGGTCGGCGACATCGAAGCGGTGCTTGAGTCGACAAACCTTGACGATGAAGTTTCGTTCGAGACCGCGATGTTCAGCATGGTCATGCGTTCGCTGCGCGGTCAGGACGTGAAGAAGGCACGCCTAGAGATGGAGCAGAGTTGGACGGAGGCGAAGACAACGCTCGCGCAGCAAGAGAAGTCGATTGACGACACGCTTGGTCAGCTCGATGCGCTGCATTCGGTTGGCGCAAAGTTGCCTGATCTCGTGCAGCCGACGCCGACAATGACGGCGCGCGAGTTTGTGAGCGAAGCACTGCGCGCGGAAGGTGCTCGCGTGCTCGAGAGTGCGACAGATCAATTCGAGTACGTCGATGCATCGGGCGCGATTGTTCGCGCGACGCACGGTGAGCGCGCGGAGATCGGCGTGCGTCGATTCGCGCCAGGTCATGCGGACTTCGAGCGATTGTGTGAGCGATGGGTTGCTCGCGATCACTCGAGACTTTCGATCGGAGACGCAGTGAGCGCGGAAGATGCGCGCACAGCCGTCACCTCGTGGTGCAGCGCCTTCCCTGTTGCGTGCGAGATGCAACTCGAGGAGATTGAGTCTGTGACTGCTGAAGATGGCTTTGATGGTGAAGTCGTCGTGCGCTGGCGAGGATCCAATCGACACGATGCGTTTGAGACACTCCTACGAATTGCGGTAGGGAACAGCGCGACCGTCGCCGCGCCAAACGCTCTTCCATGCACCGAGACGCTGACCGCGCGCGATCTTCCGATAGCGGTGTTGCGTGCAGCAACGGTCGCGCCGCAGGAAGACGCGAGTGTTCGCGAGTTTCTTCGGTTCTACGCTGAGCGAGCAGATGAAGAGGCCGCGCGCGCAGAGCGTGGTCGCGAGCGCGTCGTGCGTGAGGAATACACGCCCATCGTCGAGCAAGAAGTTGTCGCGCTGCACGGTGTGTTGTCGAAAGGTTTCGACGTTCGTGTGCGCCTCTCCGCGAAAAACAAGCGGATGCACGCGACATTGCGATGCTCGCGGGAGGGTGCGCAGCACGTTCGCGTGTCCGATGCGTCGGGTAAACCATTGGAGCGATGCGCGATCACGCAGTGTGATGTTCCATCGGAGTGGATGGCTGCGTCGAGTCAGAGTGGAACGCGCGCGCTTGCGCATCTCCTTCAACCATGCGCAATCACAGGTGTGACGCTGCTACCGAGTGAAGGCGAGGTGAGCGCCGTGAGCCAGAAGTTTGTTCGCACATCCGAGTGCGCTGCGAGTGCCGTCACGGGAAAGCGCGCGCACCGTACAGAGCTTGTGGAGGATCACGCAACGCGCGAACTCCTCTTCCCTTCAGAGGCCGAGACGAGTGACTTCAGCTCGCAGCGCTACCGACTCGGCTCCATGCGTTCGAGCGTCGTTGCGCCGACGAAACGCGGCGGCGCCGATGAATGTGTTCCGTGTGCACTGAGTGGCATTCCGCTCTTTCCTCGCGAAGGCGAGCAGTGCAAAGTCACGCGGCAATTTGTCGATGCGCGCTTGCTGACGAAAGAGGATCGCGGCGGTCGGCTCTGTCTCGCGTCGTTGGTTTCGCGTTGTGCGTGGAGTGGTCGTGTGATCTTGAAGTCGGAGTTCAAGCAGTGCGCGCTGCTGGGCATTGCATTGGATCCTGATGAACTCGATGCGTCGTCGGTGTTGCGTGGCGTCTCTCTGTTGCGCGACGGTCGAGCTGGTCAGCCGCAGCCGGCACTTGAGGGATTCTTCAAGACACACGATCCTGAACGATTCAAGAAGATCAAGGTGCTCACAGTCTTGCAAGGGAAAGCGGCGGGAGCACAACTCGTGCAAGTCCTGACGACGGGATTCTTAGGGTTCCGCCCTCGTTTCCATTACGCGCTCTTGACGCGAGATACTGCGGGAAATCCGCGATTTCAAGCGCTTTCGGCTCCCATGCAATCGTGATGTGCGGGTTGTGCGGGTGGCGCGGAAAGGAACTCAACGGGAAAGCACGGTCGAAGTTTGCCTCCCATTTCGAAGCGACTCTGTTGCATGTATGAGAACGACGAATTTTCTCTGGGGCGTCGTCCGCGCATCTCGCATCTTGCATGCTGCCGCAGCGCTTGCGTTGTGCATCGCCGCGCGCGTTGACGCAACGAGCGTGTCGATCTCGAGTCGCGCGATTGGCATGTGCTGACGGTTCTCGATCCGCAACATGCGATCGCTGAAGAATTCGAGGACAACAACGACGCGGCGTATTGCGTCCCTGCGCATGTCGCGCGACTCGCTCCTGAAATCGTCGCGCCGCTCGGCCAACATTTCGGGACCGCGAACAAACCGTGGGTCAGTCCAACTCCGCAACTGGCGCGTCCAATCAACATGGCGACAACAACGTGGTCGCTCGTTGCATCGCCGCCTGCAGGGATGTGGATCCATCCGGTCACAGGCGTGATCACATGGAACGATCCGCTCGCGAATCCATTTCAGTACATGCTCTTTGTGCGAGCAACGAATCTTTCAGGAAGCGACACCGAGATCTTGTATCTCGGTATTGAAGATTCTCCATGTATCGCGGATATCAATGAAGACGGTGTCGTGAGCGCGCAAGATGTTTCCATCGTGCTCGGCTACTGGGGAAGCATTTCCGAACTCGCCGACGTGGACAACAACGGTGTCGTGGGCGCAACCGATCTCACGATCGTGCTCAACGCGTGGGGTCCGTGCTTTTAAGCGCGAGCGATTAGAACAGCCCATTCGCGAACAGAAACGAATGGGCTGCAGGTGAGGAGCGGGGGTTGTTCGGTTGAGGCGGGGGAACCTTGCACATCAGACGAACCAGATGGAGTCTTGGTTCGTCTGAAGCGAAAGGTTTTTCAATGATCGCGCATCAGTTGATGCGATCGATGTCAAGACCGAAGGCGAGTACATTGGTCGGGACGAAGGACGTCGAGAACTTGACGCGGAGTTTCATGTAGGTGTCGTTCTGCGGCGCGACGCCGACGAGGTTCACGCGATTGCTGTACTCAGGTCCCGCCAGCCAAGTTCCTACGCCACCGAGATACACGATGTCTGCGCCATTGAGGCTTTGCGCGGTGCCTGGATTTGGAAACGTGCGATCGAAGCAATACTTCTTGCCGCCGACATTGTTGAGGCCGATGAGTCGCAGTTCCACGATGTTGTATCCAACAGCGCCACTGTGCGTGAGTCTGAAGGTTGGATTTGCGCCGGCGTGATCGCAGATCAGCGAGAAACCAGGGCCATTCAGCGTTGAGGTTGTTCCCACCGCCGCTGGGAAGTAGCCAACAAACGGTGGAGCAACAAACGTTGGAGTAGCGGCGTAACTCACCTCGACACGACTGCCAACGACTTGCGCAATGGATGTCACTTGCGAGACGCTGACGACCACGAATGGCGCGCCGACGAGTGCAGTGACGGCGCCGATGCCTGCGGCGAGTGCGGCTCCTACAACGAACAGGTTTGCGCTTGCGGCGGCGATCACGGTCAGGGACGAACGAGCTGTGCGATTGATGTTCATGACGGGCTCCTCTGTAGTAAATGTTTTCAGTTCAGACTGAAGTCGCGGACGTTGCGACTTCAGTTCCTACAGAAGTCTTCCGCACAACGGCCTTCGTTCTCGCAGCCGCGGGGGAAAATTTCTGCGCTAGTTGTCTGCAGCAAGTGGAAAATGGCTGCGAGCGACTTCCGATCGGTCCCGATTGCGGCATACTTTCCCTTGATGGCGCCTTTCAACTCACGCATGCTGGTCTTGGCGCTCTTCATCGGAAGCGGTGTGCATTCGAAGTCGGAGGCGCAAGTCGACTTTGATCGTGAGGTGCGACCGCTCCTCGCCGCTCATTGCTTTCAGTGTCATGGTCCGGATCCGTCGAGTCGCAAAGCGAATCTTCGTTTGGACCGCGCCGAGTTTGCCACCGAGGTATTGCCCAATGGTCATCGCGCGATCGTGGAATCGGATGCGGAGGCGAGCGCGCTCTTGCATCGTGTTCGCAACACTGATGTTGATGAACGCATGCCGCCTGAGGGTCGTGAACCGTTGAGCGCGAACGAGATTGCGACCTTGACGCAGTGGATCGAGGAAGGTGCGCACTACACACCACCTTGGGCGTTTACGAAACTTGCGCGAACCGATGCGCCTGCTGTTCTCGATGCAACGTGGCCGCTCGGTGATCTCGATCGATATGTGCTCGCGCGACTTGAATCCAAAGCACTGCATCCTGCACGCGACGCGGATGCAGACACACTCTTGCGGCGCGTGTCCTTCGATCTCACAGGCCTGCCGCCGAGTGCGGAGTTGCATGCGCGATTTGTCGCAGATCACAGCGATGCGTCGCTTGCGTTGATCGTCGATGAACTGCTCGCGAGCACAGCCTTCGGTGAACGATGGGCTCGGCATTGGCTCGATTGCGTGCGCTACTCCGAAACACTCGGGCATGAGTTTGATTACGCCATTCCCAACGCGTGGCGATACCGCGATTGGGTGATCGATGCGTTCAATCGCGACTTGCCCGTCTCGCGATTTGTTGCCGAACAGGTTGCGGGTGATTGCATCGCACCGCGTGCGGTTGTTGGTGTTGCGAGCAATGCCGCTCCGATAGCGACAGCATTCTGGTGGATCGGACAAGCAACGCACGGTCCAACCGACGCGCGACAAGATGAAGCGGATCGTCACGCGAATTCGATTGAAGTCTTCGGCAAAGCGTTTCTCGGATTGACCGTGAGTTGTGCGCGATGCCATGATCACAAGTTCGATCCGATTCCGACGACGGATTTTTACGCGCTGTTCGGAGTCATGCGTTCAACGCAGCGTGTTGTTGGTTTCTCCGAAGCGGACGCGACACGTTTGGATGCGGTGACAACTGCGCGCAGTGCGCTCGAAATCCTCGCGCCGCGTGCAGCGATCCTCGGGCATGTTGAGGCGTCGCAAACGCAAGCACTGTTCGAAGACTTCTCGCCAGGATTCGAATCGCGCTGGCGAGCGACAGGGTTGGCGTTCTCCTTGCCGCAATCTGTGCTTCGCGCGGACGGAACTGCCGACGCGGACACGCTCGACAGCGCGCGATTGCACGGAACATTGCAAGGCAGCCTTCGATCGAATCCATTCGTGATCGACACGCGTTTCATCTCCGCGCGTTTGCGTGGCAACACAGGCTTACTGCGAGTGATCGTTGACAATTACTGGTTAGACGAAGCGAACGCGCTGCTCTTCGAGTCATGCATTCAACGTCCCACCGCTGAGTGGCGTACGGTCAAGATAGACCTCGGGCGATTTCAAGGTGAACACGCGTACATCGAAATTGTGGACGACAATGATGGCGCGATAGAAGTCGATTGGATTGCGTGCGTCGATGGCGAAGCGCCCATTGATGATATCGCGCCGACATTGAGCATTGTCGACGCCAGCGTCGCGTCATCCGCGCGCGAGATCTTCAACGCGTTCGCGCAGTCGCTCGAGCACGCGCCCGCGATGGGTCGAACCATTGAGTCGCGGGACTCAGAGGTGGGCTTTGATGAGCCTGTGCATCTGCGCGGAAAGTCTGCGAGTTATGGTGATGTCACGCCGCGCGCGATGCTCTCGTTCCTCGCAGCAAAGGACGCTGCTCCCGTGCAAGTTGGTTCTGGTCGCCGCGAACTCGCGGAGATGATGCTGCAGCCCGACGCGCCGTTTGTGTGGCGCACGTTGGCGAATCGAGTTGTGCATCATCTCCTCGGGCGCGGCATCGTGCGCACCACCGATGATTTCGGTCAACTTGGTCGACCTCCAACGCATCCAGAATTGCTCGACATGCTCGCGCTCCAACTTCGCGATCATGGTTCGTTGAAGTCACTCATTCGCGAAGTGGTCCTCAGTAGGACGTATCGACAGTCGAGTGAAGACTCGAGTGCCGCGTTGCGCATCGATCCTGAGAATGATCTCTTTTCGCGCGCGATGCTGCGACGGCTCGATGGTGAAGCGATCCGCGACGCGATGCTCGTCTCATCGGGCTCACTTGACGCACGCGCTGGTGGTCCGAGTGTCCCCGTGTATCTCGATGAATTCATGACCGGACGCGGTCGACCGAGCGCGAGTGGTCCACTCGATGGCGCATCGCGCCGCAGCGTGTACCTCGAAGTGCGCCGCAACTTTCTTGATCCATTCATGCAAGCGTTTGATGCGCCCGTGCCTTCGACGACGGTGGGTTGCCGCAATCGTTCGAATGTGCCCGCGCAATCACTTGCGATGCTCAACGATCCGCTGGTGCATGAACTTGCGTTGCGATTTGCGGTGCGCGCTTGTGCGGCGCAGCCGATCGACCGCGATGCGGTGCAATTCGCGTTCGTTTCTGCGTATGGGCGAGACGCGACCGCAGATGATGTCGAGGACGCGTTGGCATTTCTCACGGAGGAAACGCAGGCTGGTCGTTCTCGCCTCGACGCGTGGGCCGCGCTGGCTCATGTCCTGTTCAACGCGAAGGAGTTCACACACCTGCGATGAATGGTCACTGTGGACAATTTCAATCTGCACCACTGTCGCGACGAGCGATGCTCTCGCAACTCTCTTGCGGATTTGGCGCGCTCGCGCTTGGTGGTCTCTACGCATCGAAGGCAGGAGCGGAGATCCTCTCGCGCATCGCGTCGCCGGGCTCGCTCGCCGCATCGCACTTTGTCGCGCAAGTCCGGAGCGTCATCTTTCTCTATCAAGATGGTGGTCCCTCACAGATGGACACGTTTGATCCGAAGCCGAGGCTCACGCGAGAGCATGGGCAGCCTGTGCCATTCTCGAAGGCGCAAACGCAATTCAATAATGATGGCAATCTGCTCGCGTCGCCGTGGAAGTTTGCGCGCCACGGCGAGTGTGGGATGGAAATTTCAGAACTCTTTCCACACATCGCGACGATGGCGGATGAGCTTTGCGTCGTGCGATCCATGACGAGTGAGTTCAGCGAGCACACGAACGCGAACTACTTCTTGCACACGGGCGCTGGCCTGGCGGGTCGACCGTCGATGGGCGCGTGGTGTTCCTATGGCCTCGGATGCGAGAGCGCGAATTTGCCTGGATTTGTGGTGCTGGATGGAGGTCTCACGCCGCCTGGTGGTCTCGACTGTTTCTCGAACGGCTTCCTCCCCGCAACGCATCAAGCATCGCGCATGAAGCCACGCGCGCAGCCGATTGCCAACCTCACATCGCACGACGCGGATGCTGACGCAGCGCTCCGCAAGCGCGCGTTGCTCGCGCGATTCGATGATCGATTCCAAGAGGAGGTCGCGTGTGATGCGGTGGAGAGCGCGATTGCGAATCAAGAACTCGCCTTCCGCATGCAGTCGAGTGTTCCTGAACTCGCCGCGATTGACGGTGAGAGCGAGACGATTCGTTCGATGTATGGGTTCGACGCGAAGGATGAAGCGACACGCATTTACGCGCATGAGTGTTTGCTCGCACGGCGACTCGTCGAACGCGGCGTGCGATTTGTGGAACTCACTATTCCGAAGACGGCGAACGATCGTTGGGATCAGCACAGTGATCTCCGCAAAGGTCACGAGGACAACGCGCGCGCGGTTGATCAACCAACGGCGGCGCTGCTGTATGACCTCAAGCGGCTCGGCTTGCTCGAGTCGACGCTGGTTGTGTGGGCGGGAGAGTTTGGTCGCACGCCGTTTGCGCAGGGCAGCGACGGTCGCGATCACAATCCGTTTGGCTATTCCATTTTTCTCGCTGGTGGCGGCGTGAAGCGTGGGCATGTGCACGGCGCGACGGATGAGTACGGATACAAAGCCGTGGAACAGCCTGTTTCTATGCATGATTTGCATGCAACGATCCTGCACCTCCTCGGCGTGGATCATCGAAAACTCACCTGGCGCTTCGGTGGTCGCGACATGCGACTCACGGATGTGCATGGCAATGTCATCTCCGGCCTGCTTGCGTGACGCGCGACAGCAGGATCGATCATCAATGCCCGCTACTCTGCGCGGATGCAAATGTTGCACCGAGTGTTCATATGTCTGCTCTCGCTGTCGATCTTCTCCACGATCGCTGCCCACGCGGAGACGCGCGAGTATGACCTCGTGGTCGCGAAGCAGAAGATCGAGATCGACGGAGTTGTCCGCAATGCGCTGACGATCAATGGCGGAGTTCCCGCGCCGACGTTGCGTTTCACACTCGGTGATGAAGCGGTGATCCGTGTGCACAACACGCTCGACGTGAGTACGTCGCTGCATTGGCATGGCCTTTTGCTTCCGAATGCAGAAGACGGAGTTCCGTATCTCACAACGCCACCGATCGAACCGGGCACGACCTTCGTCTATCGTTTTCCCATTCGGCAGACGGGGACGTACTGGTATCACTCACATAGTGGATTGCAGGAACAGCAGGGCATGTACGGTGCGATTGTGATTGATGAACCTCGCGATGCAGCCAGCGCCGCTCCCGCATTGCGCGAAGAGGTGCTCGTGCTTTCGGATTGGACGGATGAGAATCCCGTCGATGTTCTGCGCACGCTGATGCGCGGAAGTGATTGGTACGCAATGCGCAAGGGGAATTTTCCAACGCTCTTTGGCGCCATCGCGAACAACGCGCTCGACGAATACATCCACCGCGAGTGGTCGCGCATGGCTCCGATGGATTTGTCGGATGTCGCCTACGACGCGTTTCTCGTGAACGGGCAATCACGCGTGTTCATCTCTCCGGAGCCTGGTGAACGGATTCGACTTCGCATCGTTAACGCTTCCGCCGCTTCGTACTTCTATGTGCAATTCGCAGGAGGACAGCTCCAGTTGATTGCCGCGGATGGCATGGATGTCGCTCCCACCGAAGTCTCTCGACTCCTTATCGCGATTGGCGAAACATACGACGCGATCATCACGATGCCTGCGCAAGGAGCGTGGGAGTTTCGCGCGACTGCGCAAGATGGTTCGGGTCATGCGTCGGCGCTGTTTGGTTCAGGCACAGAGACGTCCGCGCCTCTCGTACCGAACGCCGACATTTATCGCATGGATGCGATGCTCGAGAGCGGAATGGAATCGAGCGGCGCGATGAAAATGGATGACGACGCGGCGCGTCCGCCGCCACCGTATCGTCATCTCCACGCGCGAGATTCCACGGCATTTGCTGCGGATCTTCCGCGACGCGATCTCACGTTGCGACTGACGGGCGACATGGAGCGTTACTTCTGGTCGATCAACGGTCTCACGATTGATCAGGAGAGCACGATCCCTGTGACCAAGGGCGAAGTGCTGCGATTCACACTTGTCAACGACACGATGATGCACCACCCGATGCATCTCCACGGACACTTCTTTCGCGTGATTGGCGAGCAGGGCGATCATGCTCCGCTCAAGCACACGATTGACGTTCCGCCGATGGGGCGCCGTGTGATCGAGTTTGAAGCGAATGAAGAAGGCGACTGGTTCTTTCATTGTCACTTGCTCTATCACATGGAGATGGGGATGGGTCGGGTTGTCACCTACGCGGGTCCTGATCACGTTCCATCTCTTGAGCCCACGATGGAGAACACGCCGTTCTTCATGCTCGATGCAACCGTGCTCAGCAACATGACGATGGGCGAAGCACGCATCATGCGTGGTGTCGATGGATTCGGCGTTGATTGGGATGTTGGATACATGAAAGAGATGGAGGGCATGGACGACATGGGGCAGAGGGAGTACGAAGTCGATGCCTTGTGGACGCGGTACTTCAACCCGAACTTTTCCACGAAAGCGGGCGCGCGCTTCACGAATGAGCAGGACGAGGAAATCACGGCATTCGCAGGCATCGACTATCGACTCCCACTCCTCATCGTCACGCATCTCGAGATCGATTCCGAAGGCGATGGACGATTTGGCGCGGAAAAGAGCATCGATCTGTTCGATCGGCTCAGTTTTCAATCAGAGTTTTACTATGACACATCATCGCGTTGGGACTGGCGACTTGGCTTTGATTACGCACTCACGAAGAGTGTTTCGCTGACGACGCTCTATGACAGTCAACATGGCTTTGGAATTGGCTGCACGTTTCGGTTTTGAAATGCAATTCCACGCTACAGTGACTTCCATGCGCTGCATCCAACTCATCACATCCTCATTGCCTTCAGTCGCTGTTTGCCTCAGCACGACACTTGCGCTCGGCGCGTGCGCGACGGCTGGATCGACTTCTTCGAAGGACGCGGCAGTGTCTTCGTCCGCATCTCCCTCGACCTCGGGCGTGAAGAAGTATCCGCTTGACACGTGCATCGTCACGGACAACGCGCTTGGTTCGATGGGCGATCCCATCGTCATCGTGTATGACGGTCAAGAGGTTGCGTTCTGCTGCAAGCCCTGCGTCAAACTGTTCGAAGCGAATCCGCAACAGTTCCTCGCGAAGCTCCCGCCCGCTGCTAGCAAGTGATCGAGCGGGTCAGGCGGAGCGCGTGTTGCGTTCAATCTGAATCAACAGCGGTAGCACGAGGAAGATGAGGAGCGCTGCCACGGCGGATCCTGCGAGCATGACCGACGGATACAGGATTGCTTTTCGTTGTTCGATGTCGAGTTCCGCTTCGGCAATGCGCATCAAGCGCTCGGCGATTAAATCATTCATGCGCTCAGTTCGCGCGAGCTGCTCTGCCGCCTGTTCTTCTTCGAGTGCCGTGACTTTGAGCTTGAACTGTTGAATGTAGTAACGCGCCGCGTCTACACCATCGCAGTCTTCATCGGTCGGTCGCGCTGCAGCATACGACTGCGCGAATTCCGTGAAGCCACCTAGGAACCGCTGTTGGTACTTCCTGGGAAGATCGCGCGTCAAATTGCAAATGTCATTCCCGGTGCTCTCGTTCAACTGCAGATTGCTCAGTACGATCGCGATCGCATCGCTGAACGAATCGCATGGGTCGGTGGGCTCGCTCGCTGTGATGCGGGTGTTTCGAGTAGGCGCTTTCGGTGTTGTAGTCTCGGGTCGATCAGGCACGCTGCAAACTGCGATGAACGCTTTCGCCGTCGGGAACGGAACATCGAGCGGATCGACGGGCGAGATTTCTGCTTCGACGGGAGGCTCAGGAAACTGTTCGTAGGGATTTTTGTTGGGCGCGATTGCGTAGAGCGCGCCGATGCCGCTCACGATCAATGCGATTGCGCAGAGCAGAATGATGAGGACGGAGATGGATCGCGCGAATCGAAATGCGCCGCGCAAGATGCGATCAGCGAGTCCGAGAGTTGGGGTTGCCGCGGGCGCGCTCCATCGCGATGCGCCTCGCGCAGGAGTTGCGGGCGCGCGCGATGTTGACGGGTGCGAGGTTGACGCGTGCGGTAGAGGTGGAGTGACGGGTTCTGCAACGCCGTATGTCTGCGGCTCGTGATCCGCGAGATCAATGGAGGCTTGCGCGAACTCACTAGGCGGGTCGATAGGCGCAGCACTCGCTCGCAGTGGATTCTCCGCAAGAAACTCGCGTATTCCTCGCACCTTCGGCGCGGGAATCCATGTCTCCCCGTTGTCTGCGGAGATTGCGTCAGTGCTCGCGATCTCTCCATTTCTCGCGAGGTTGCGCAACTGTGCGCTCGTGAATGGACCCGAGACATCCGTGCCTTTACGCCGCAGAAAGTACTGGATCATGCGCATCTCTCCGTTGGGTGGAAGCCCGACCAGACGCGGAGAGCCTACCACGCGAGCACTCAACTACGAAAGTCAGCCGTCTGCGACGTTCTCGCGGGACGTCGTTGAGCGCTCGCCTCCGCCATACCGAGTGCATCGGCGCGTGGCGGAAGTCAGGCGATGTAGTTTTGCGCGGAACCCCTATCGCTCCCGCAGACTCTAGAAGCTCTTCTTGCCGCGACGGCCCTTTTTGAAGCCTGCGCGTTTGCCATCTTTCATGCGGCCACGCGGAATGTTTTCGCGTCCGCCGAGTGGATCAGGTGCTGCGGGCGTTGGTGCGCTGCCTGGGCTTGCGGCATCGGTCTCGGTCGTACTGGGCATCCAACGATGACGCGGCTTGCCCGCTTCTGGTTGCGTCGACTTCGGCGTCCACACTTCTTTTTCTTGGAGCGAGCCATCATCTTGCAACGACACGCGCGCAAACGCGGTGATATCAAGATCAAGCGTGCGACTCGCAAGATCGATGCGCGCAATCTTCACCTTGATGCGATCGCCAAGTCCGATCGATGCGCCCGAACGATTCGCAACGAGTCGTCCCGAACGTCCATCCGCGCTCCAACGATCCGCGCGACGATCACCACCAGGCATGTCACGCGTCTTGACGACTCCGTCGACGAGCCATGGTTCAACCGAAACAAACACGCCCGTGTTCTGCATCGTGCCTGTGACGAGTCCAATGCACTCTTCACCAAGGTGCTTCTCTTGCAGCAGTTTGAGCACGAGGAACGTGCGCAGGTCGCGCTCCGCTTCCTCCGCAGTCACTTCGTGGTCAGAGCAATGCGCACCGAGGTCGATGAGCGCGCTTTCATCGGGCACACGTGGATCCGAACGCAAATCTTCAACCATCTGCGCGCGCTTGCGTCCGCCCATCGAAGCTTGACCATTCTCGGTGAGATCGAGATATGCATGCACAACGCGATGCACGAGGAGATCGGGATAGCGTCGAATAGGACTTGTGAAGTGCGCGTAGTGCTCACTCGCGAGTGCGTAGTGACCCACGAGCGCAGGCGAGTATGTCGCTTTCGACATCGTGCGCAGCACCGCGAAGTGAATCGCACGCGCGGCTGGTGAACTCTTCGCCGCCTCAAGCAGCGACTGCAAATCTTCACGCGCAGGCTCGTCAGGAAGTCGCCATTGCGCGAGCCTCGCGTAGATGCGCAGCTCTTCAATGTCGGCAAATCCAGGCTCTGGGTGAATGCGTCGCAGCAGCGGAACATGGAGATCCGCAAACGTGCGCGCGAGCGCTTCATTCGCTTCCACCATGAACATCTCAATGAGCGTGTGCGTGAACGCGTCGTCTTCTTTGACGGCATCGATCACGTTGCCGGCGTCGTCGAAAACAAGTTCGACTTCCGGAAGGTCAAGATGGATGAGTCCATCCTTCTGCCGTCGCTTGCGCAACAACTTCGCAAGTTGATCCGCGAGGAGAAGTGATTCCGTGAGCTGCTCGACGTAGATAGGCTCGGTCTTCGCGTGCGCGCGCGCCTCATCCACTTTTCCGTCGATGAGCGCTTGCGCTTCGAGATAGGTCAAACGCTTGACACTCTTAATGACGCTGCGCCGCAGTCGATGCGAGGAGGGACGGCCGCGATCATCAAAGTCAATGAACACGCTGAGCGTGAATCGTTCCACGCGCTCTTGCAGCGAGCACACGCCGTTGCTCAACTGCTCGGGCAACATCGGAATCACAACGCGCGGCAGATAGACGCTCGTTGCGCGCGCTTGCGCTTCTACATCGAGTGGCGATCCTGGTTCGACGAAGAACGCAACGTCGGCGATATGCACGCCGAGCGTCCATGTTGCGGCAGCACTGTTGTGCGAGATCGAAATCGCGTCGTCGTAATCCTTCGCGTCCGGTGGATCGATCGTGAAGATGAATTCGTTGGTGAGATCGACGCGGTCTCCCCAATCGTGCGTGGTGGAACACACATCGAACTTACTCGCAGCATCGCGCGCCGCGTCGATGACTTCTTCTGCGAACGGACCGGGCAAATCAAACGCCGCGATGCACGCGCGCGTTTCGACATCGGGTCGTCCTGCTTCGCCGAGCACTTCTGTGATGACACCTTCGGCGAGATATCCAGCCGCTGGCCAGGTCACCACTTCGACGATGACTTTGTCGCCTTCGTTTGCGTTCTTCGCGTGCGGATCGCGCACGATGATCGGTTCGCGAATCGCGCGACCATCGGCGATCACGATCCACTCGCGACCTTGCTTGGTGAGTTTGCCTGCGAACTTGACCTGCTTGCGCTCGAGCACTTCCACCACGACGCCGATGCGACCGTAATCTTTCGCGCCGCTCACCGTCGTTGCGCGACCCGTGCGCTGACCGCGACGCACAACCTTGCATCGCACGCGATCGCCGTTGACCGCATCGCGCGTTTCACCCTGCGGGACATACAGATCACCGCCGCGAAACTGTCGTCCGGTGCGAAGAAATCCGAATCCTCGCTGCGTGATGCGAATCGTGCCTTCCACTTCATCTGGAAGTTGCGGCAATCGAATGCGATCATCTTTCGAAATGTCGAGCAGCGACTCCGCAATGAGCTCTTTCACCGCAGCTTCAAAGATCGGGCGCTCTTCGATCGTGATGCGCAGTTGGCGCGCAATCTCCGCCGACTCGCTGGGCTTGTAGGTTTCGTGCGAGAGGTGATCGAGAATACGGCCGCGGAATCGAAGAGGCATGAGGGGGGCAAGTGTAGGCGACACGCCACGTGCGAAGACTTACTTCGACTTCTTGCCGCGAGAAGCGGGTTTCTTCGGCGCGTTTGCCTTGGCGGCGCTTTGCACGATGTTGCCGCGACCGCGACCGACTCGCGATGGATGGGTCGCGCGCGAATCTTTCGCTGGAGCGCTCTCCTTGCTTGGCGTCGACGGCGCTGCTGGCTTCGCTGCCGCTGCATCTGTCGACTTCGTTTCGGTGGATGGCTTTGCGGTCGTCGGTGCAGCGACCGCGTCCGATTTCGCATCCGTCTTCGCGTCACTCGTCGTCGTTGCCGCGCCCTTCTCTTCGGTCGCTTTGCTCGCGTCCGTTTCGCCTCGCTTGTAACTCTCGCTGCGATAGTCCGTCTCGTAGAAGCCGCCACCCTTGAAGATCACCGCGCCGCCGATACCGAGTTTGCGCGCAACCTTTTTCTTGCGGCACTTCGGGCAGACGCTGATCGGATCTGCCTTGATCGAGTGGAATGACTCGAACTCGTGCTGGCACGCTTTGCAGATGTATTCGTAGGTCGGCATGCGTGAGCCGTTCACTCTGTCGGTGTCACGGCGACCTTTGCAGGTCGAAGCACACTCTCACCCAAACGCCATCCGACTTGAAAACGCATCGCAATCTTGCCGGATCCAACGCCTTCGGCAAGCATCTGCGTGACGGCTTCGTGCTGCGTTGGATCAAACTCTGCGCCGACGTCAGGCTCGATCTTCGCGAGCCCTTGTTGTTCGAGCGCGCGCTGCAATTCTGTCCGCGTCATCGTGACAGATTTCGCGATCTGTTCGACGGTGAGTTTCGACAAATCCTGCGACGCTGTGAGATCGAAGTGATCGAGCACAGGCATCAGCGCCCGTGCAAATCCAGCAATGCCGAAGTGCCGTGCGCGCGCTTCGTTCTCGACGGAACGACGCTGAAAGTTCGCGTAATCCGCAAGCGCACGCTGTCGCAGCGCGAGCGCATCGTCGCGTTCGGCTTCGAGTCGTGCGATAAGCGCTTCGACTGTGTCAACGTCTTCGCCACAGCCTTCGCCTGTGCAGGCATCAGAGCCGCACGCGGGAGGATCGCGCTCGTCGTTCGTGTTTTTTGCTTCAGCTTCGGTCATGGTGCACTCCTTCGCTTCGTTCGTGGCGCATCTCAGTCGCCAGTAATTTGTTCTTTGATTTTTTTCCAGAAGCTTGTCTGCTCGCGCACATCGACTTTCTCTGTCTTCGCGTAGTCCTCAAGCAACTTGCGCTGTTCGAGAGAGAGTTTCTTCGGCACGATGAGCTGCAACACGACGTGCATGTCGCCGCGATCCTTCGTGCGCAAGTTGGGCATGCCCAAACCAGTCACCAGAACAGGGTCGCCATGTTGCGATCCTGGCGGAACATCAACCATGCAGATCCCGCCATCGACGGTCGGCACGCTGAGTTGTGCGCCAAGCGCTGCTTGCGCGAATGCCATGGGTGCGACGGTGACGAGATCATCGCCGCGTCGTTCGAATCGTTCACTCTCAACATCATCCGAAATGCGAATGACAACGTGCAGATCGCCGCGCGTGCCGCTGCCGTCGGGATTCACCTCAGGTGCTGGCGGCTCGCCTTCACCGCGCACACGAATCACAACGCCATCGTCGACGCCTGGCGGAATCGCGACTGCAACTTTGCGTCGCGTGGGCACGCGACCTTTGCCGCGGCAATCCGGGCATTTATCTCTCACGACCGTCCGACGACCGCGACATTCTGGACACGCGGTCACCATGCGGAACATGCCGCCGAATCCCGCCTGCGCGACTTGACCAACGCCATCGCACACCGTGCATTTTTCAGCCTTCGCGCCCTTGGCTGCGCCGCTGCCCGTGCAACCTTTGCAGACATCGACGCGTTTGAAATCAACATCGCGCTTCGTGCCCGTGACGCAATCACGCAGCGAAACTTCAATCTCTGTTTCGAGATCAAGTCCACGCGCGGGTCCGCGTGCGCGGCGTCCACCACCGCCACCTGCGCCACCCCCGAAAATGTCGCCGAACATCGAGAAGATGTCTTCGACATGCATCGTGCTGAAGTCATGCGCGGGCTGCTGGCGAAGACCTGCGTGTCCGTGTCGGTCGTAGAGTTGACGACGCTCAGGATCAGAGAGAACTTCGTAGGCCTCGGTGCAGCACTTGAATTCGACGACCGCTTCCGCGTTGCCAGGATTTCGATCAGGATGCCACTTCATCGCCATGCGGCGATAGGCACGCTTGACTTCATCGCCGCTCGATTCGCGAGTGAGGCTGAGAATTTCGTAATAGTCGCGCTGCGTGGACAAGGTGATGCTTCTAGAAAAGCGCGAAGACTCGGCATGCGGTGACGGCTCACGCCCCGCATGCCGAGTCCTCGACTGCGTTCAAATTAGCTGATCGCGCCTTCGACCGGCGCGGTGTCTTCCTTGAGTTCAGCGATGACGACGTTCGTCGTAAGCATGAGACCCGCGACGCTTGCGGCGTTCACGAGCGCAGTTTTCACGACCAACGCTGGATCGATGATGCCAGCCTTCACGAGATCGGTGTACTCACCTGTCGCTGCGTTGAAGCCAAAGTTTCCCTTGCCTTCGAGTGTCTTGGCAACGACGAGATCGCCATCAAAGCCCGCGTTTTCAGCGATTTGCGCGCAGGGGCGCAAGATTGCTTCCGCGACGATGTCGAAGCCAAACTTCTCATCGCCCTTCGCCTTGCGCTTGCCTTCAAGCACTGCAGCATGGACGCGCACGAGTGCAACGCCGCCGCCCGCAACGTAGCCTTCCTTCGCTGCGGCGCGAGTCGCGTGGAGCGCGTCATCGACACGATCCTTCGCTTCCTTCATCGCAGTTTCCGTGGCTCCGCCGACGCTAATGATCGCGACGCCGCCGGTGAGTTTCGCGAGACGCTCTTGGAGCTTCTCCTTGTCGTAGTCACTGGTCGCGCGCTCGATTTGTGTCTTGATCTGATCGCAGCGCGATTCGAGATCCTTCTTCTTGCCTGCGCCTTCGACGATGGTCGTGTCATCCTTGGTGATGATGACCTTGCGAGCGCTGCCAAGTTCTTTGAGTTCGACATCTTCGAGACTGCGACCGAGGTCTTCTGCGAAGAACGTGCCGCCCGTGAGGGTTGCAATGTCGCCCATCATCGCCTTGCGGCGATCGCCGAATCCAGGTGCTTTCACCGCGCACACGTTGAGCACACCGCGCAAGCGGTTCACGACGAGCGCTGCGAGCGCTTCGTTCTCAACTTCTTCCGCGATGATGAGCAGAGGCTTCGATGCTGTCGCGATCTTGTTCAAGAGCGGGAGCAGATCGGCGAGATTCGAAATCTTCTTCTCATGGAGAAGAATGAGTGGATTCTCGATAACGCACTCGGCGCGCTTGGGGTCCGTCATGAAGTACGGCGAGAGGTAGCCCTTGTCGAACGCCATGCCTTCGACGTACGTGAGTGTCGTGTCGGCAGTCTTGCCTTCTTCGATTTCCACAACGCCTTCAGCGCCGACCTTGTCAATCGCTTCGGCAATGATCGAGCCGATCGTCGTGTCGTGATTCGCGGAAACGGTCGCGACCTTTTCAAGATCGCTCTTGCCCTTGCACTTCTGCGCGAGTTCATCGATCGCAGCTGAGGCGACGAGCGATGCTGCGAGAATGCCGCGCTGAATGCTGACAGCGTTGCTGCCCGCGGCGATGTACTTGAGTCCGCCGTTGAAGATCGCACCGGCAAGCACGGTGGCGCACGTCGTGCCATCGCCTGCGACATCTGCGGTCTTCTTCGCGACTTGTTGCACCATCTTGGCGCCGATGTTTTCAAACGGTGCAGGAAGATCAATTTCCTTCGCGACCGTCACGCCATCTTTGGTGATGGTCGGTGGACCGAATGATTTCTGGAACAGCACGTTGTGTCCAACGGGACCCATCGTGATCGCGACAGCCGCGACGAGTTGGTCGACGCCACGCTTGAGTTCAAGGTGCGCCGCGGAATCAAACTTCATTTGCTTAGTGGCCATAGGGAGGCTCCGAATTCAGTAGTGAGTCGTGAAGATCAAAGAGTCAACTGCATCGCGCATCAAGAATCGAGCACGCCGAGGAGTTCTGACTCGCGAAGAATGACGTGCGACACAGTCTTAATTTCAACTTCCGTGCCTGCGTACTTGCCATAGACAACGGTGTCGCCCTTTTTCACGCCGACAGTTTGTCGCGTGCCGTCATCGAGCAAACGACCAGGACCTGTGGCAACAACTTTGCCTTGCATGGGGCGCTCTTTCGCGCTCTCAGGAAGGAAAAGTCCGCTTGCGGTTTTGGTTGCGGCTTCGAGTGGCTTGATGAGGATTCGATCGTCGAGTGGTCGTACTGAAGACATTGTGTATTGCTCCGTGGAGTCTGGTTGTTGTTTGAAAATGCTTGTATTCGTGCGTTTTGCGAGATGAACGAGGTGCGCTTAGAAGCCCATGCCTCCCATGCCGCCCATCCCACCCATGCCGCCGCCACCATGACCGTGATCGTGGCCATGTCCGCCGCCAGCCTTGTCGTCCTTGGGTTGTGGCTTCTCACTGATCGCGCAATCGCATGTGAGCAGCAAACCTGCAACGCTCGCCGCATTCTGCAACGCAGTGCGATCGACCTTCGCAGGAGTGATGACGCCATCGTCGATGAGATTGGTGTACTCGAGCGTGAGTGCATTGAAGCCTACATCGCCCTTGAGTTCCTTCACGCGTGCAACCACGACAGTTCCCTTTTCGCCCGCGTTGTCGGCGATCGTGCGCAGCGGCACACAGAGTGCTTCCGCGACTGCATCGAGACCCGAACGCTCGTCGTCATTGACGCATGCCTTGCGCACAGTTTCAAGCGCAGGAATCGCTCGGATGAACGAAAGACCACCGCCTGCAACGACGCCTTCAGCAACGGCTGCGCGTGTCGCATGCAATGCATCTTCCACGCGCGCCTTCTTCTCTTTGAGTTCCGCTTCGCTTGACGCGCCGACGTTGATTTGCGCAACGCCGCCCGCAAGCTTCGCGAGACGCTCTTGCAGCTTCTCGCGGTCGTACTCGCTGTCGGTTGACTCGATTTCGCGGCGAATCTGCTCGCAACGCGACTTGATCGCTGCCGAAGATCCAGCGCCTTCGATGATCGTGGTCTTGTCCGCGTCGATCTCGAGCTTCTTGACTTGACCGAGGTCCTTGAGTGAAACCTTATCGAGATCGAGGCCAAGGTCCTTCATGATCGCCTTGCCGCCCGTGAGAATCGCGATGTCTTCGAGCATCGCCTTGCGACGATCGCCGTAGCCAGGCGCCTTCACTGCACACACGTTGAGCACGCCGCGCAACTTGTTGATGACAAGCGTGGAGAGCGCTTCGCCGGTGATGTCTTCGGCGATGATGAGCAGCGGCTTCTTCGACTCCATGACCTTCTCGAGGAAGGGCACGAGTTTCTGGAGCGAATCGATCTTGTCTTCGTGAATGAGGACGAGTGCCTTCGAAAATTCGCACGTCATCGCATCGGTGTTGGTGACGAAGTTCGCGCTGAGGTAACCGCGATCGAACTGCATGCCTTCAACAACATCGATCGTCGTTTCGCGCGACTTGCCTTCTTCCACCGTGATGACGCCATCTTTGCCAACGCGCGCAAACGCTTCGGCCATGATCTTGCCAATCGTGGGATCGTTGTTCGCGCTGATGGAAGCGACCGACGCGATGCCGCCCGCAACCTTCTCGACAGGTCGCGCCGAAGCCTTGATGGAAGCAACGACTGCTTCAACACCCTTCTTCATGCCGCGGACGAGTGCGTTTGGATTTGCGCCCGCAGCGATCTGCCGCATGCCGGATTTCAGGAGCGCTTCGGCGAGGACGGTTGCGGTGGTGGTGCCATCGCCCGCGTCATCGGAGGTCTTCGAAGCGGCTTCTTTCACGAGCTTCGCGCCCATGTTTTCAACCTTGCAGCGAAGTTCGATTTCTTCAGCGACCGAGACGCCGTCCTTCGTGACGGTCGGCCCGCCCCAACTCTTGTCGAGCACGGCGTTTCGTCCGCGAGGACCGAGGGTGCTCTTCACAGCTGCGGCGAGTTTCTCAACTCCAGCGAGAAGGGCTTTGCGAGCGTCATTGTCGAAGGTGATGTCCTTGACTGCCATAATTTCAATCTCCAGAACGGTTTAGGTGCCTTAAACTAAGGCGACCAAGTGCGAGGGCGAAGTGCTGTCTGATCCGCGAATGCGGCATGAACTGCGAACTAAACTGAGACGCACGCAATTCCGCGAACGGTCTCGGGTGGGGCAGCGAAGAGACAAACCTCGTACCAACGCAGGCGGGATGGAAAAACCGCGTTTATGGGGGAAAGGCGCGGGTTTTCGACGAAACCGAGGCGGAATCGCCGCTCCTCTCGCGGCGGGGCGTGACAGGCAAGCGATTCCTCGCGCGCGCTGCTGCCAGAACGGCAGCGAAGGAGGTTGCGGCGCCCGCGTCTGGTCCGGATCCTCGCGAGCTACTGCTTCGGTGCTTCGAGCAATGCGTCGAGTTGCGGCGGTGGTGATGCGAGCGCGCGCCAGATCCACCAGCAGTTGAGGACGAGGTAGCACAGTCCGAGTTCGAGGAGCGCGAACGAAGTCAGCGCGATCACGCCAAGGAGGTACTGCCACTCTTCTGTTTCAGGAACGCCGATCTGCAAGAAGATCTTCGTCAAGCTCGCGCCGCCTGCGAGGACTGCGGCGAGTATTAAGAGTTGGATGGGTTGTCGCGCAACGGAGCCTCTATACATCTTCGATCGTTCACCAGCTCGTGTGACGAGTGGTTGCAGCCCGATGAGCACCATCGTTGCGGGAATCGCTGCGTAGGTTGCCAAAGGCAGCGACAGCATCGCGAGTGAAGGTGCCATCGCAACGAGCCACAAGATGAAACCGCCGCAGATGAAAAGTCGCGAGCGCGTCATGCTCGTGAAGAGTGTTTGATCGAGTTTTCTCGTACCCCACGGGAATGGACCCGACGCGAGAATGCCGAGGCACGCGCCGATGCGCGCGAGTGAGAGGCAAAGCACCGAGCCAACCGCCAGTGACCCGCTCAGCGTCGACGGACTCGTCGCTGGTGGCAGCGTGGTGATCGACTCCGTGATGAAGTACGCGACAGGTCCGAGCGTTGCAGCAGTCGCAAACAACGTGCACATCGCGAGGACGAGTAACGTGCCGCCGAGCCGCCCGCCGCGCTCGAGAGGTTCCATGTGCGATGTTGCAAGATCGATGCTTGATGCAAGGGATTCAAGCACGCTCGTGCCGCATTCAGGACATCGACCGTGCGCTCGTAAACCCTCGAGGTTGTAACCACAATGTGAGCATGCAATCGGACGACGCACGACGGGGTCGTTTGCTACGGTGCTTTCGCTCAAGACCTCGGAGTTGTGGGGATCAACTGCACACATGTTGCCCGCCTGTATGATCAGAGAAGTTCGTTACTCCGATCCTTCTGAGGCAGTGTACACCGATGTCGATTTCCGACGCTCTCGTCAAACTCGATGCGCTCCGACAGAACATTGTGTCTGTCTACATGGGGAACACGCAGGCGGTCGATCGACTCCTCGTCTGCCTGCTCGCGCGCGGACACGTGCTGATTGAAGACGTGCCTGGTGTCGGCAAGACCGTGCTCGCCAACGCACTGGCGCGCTCGATTCATTGCAGTTTCAGCCGCATTCAATGCACGCCCGACTTGCTTCCAAGTGATATCACCGGCACGAGCATTTTTCATCGCGAAAAGGGGACGTTTGAGTTTCGCAAGGGGCCGATCTTCGCCAACATCGTGCTTGCGGATGAAGTGAATCGCACGACACCGCGCACGCAGTCGGCCATGCTCGAAGCGATGAGCGATGGCACGGTTTCTGCGGAAGGACAAGTGCTGCCGCTCCCGCAACCGTTCATGGTGGTTGCGACGCAGAACCCTTACGAGTTCGAAGGCACCTACTTCTTGCCTGAGAATCAACTCGATCGGTTCTTGATGCGCCTGTCGCTTGGCTACCCATCGCCAGATGATGAGAGTCGCATTCTGCGCAAGCAGCCTGCGCGCACCGCTTTGCCTGAATTGAAGCCCGTCGTGAATCCTGAAGAGGTCATCGGGTTGCAGCGCCTCGTCGACAATGTGAAGATCGATCAGGGCATCGTCGATTACATCATCGCGATCGCCACAGCTACGCGACAAGCGGAAGATCTGCAAGTGGGAATCTCGCCGCGCGGTGCGCTTGCACTCGCCGCTGCTGCGAAAGCCACGGCAATTCTCGCAGCGCGCGAGTACGTCGTGCCGGATGACGTCGTGCAAAATGTCATCAGCGTGTGCGCGCATCGCGTCATCAGTCGTACCTATATGCACGCGGGCGACACGCTGACGACGCGTCGCATCATGCAGCGCGTCATTGAGAGTGTCGCGAGTCCCGTCTAAATTTCAGAGCATGTGCGCATGACGCCAGCCAAACGCAAAGCAGTGATTCTCTTGAGCGGCGGTCTCGACAGCGCGACGGTCTTGGCGTGGATGCAGCGCGAAGGTTTCGCCTGTTACGCGCTGAGTTTTCGCTACGGGCAACGCCATCACATTGAACTCGAGCGCGCGCGCGATATCGCGCAGCTGTTCAATGTCGTGGAGCATCGCACGGCGGAGATTGATCTTCGCGCGTTTGGTGGCAGTGCGTTGACGGCGGACATTCCCGTGCCGAAAGATCGTGACGAAGGCGCGATGGCTTGCGGTGTTCCGATCACCTACGTGCCCGCGCGCAACACGATCTTCCTCGCGTTCGCTCTTGCCTACGCGGAAACGATTGGCGCGACGGATCTCGCCATCGGCGTGAATGCGATTGACTACTCGGGCTACCCTGATTGCCGTCCTGACTTCATTCACGCGTTTGAAAAGCTCGCGAATCTCGCGACGCGCTCAGCCATGCAAGAACACGGAAAGTTCACGATTCACACGCCACTCCAAGCGCTCTCGAAGGCGGACATTGTGAAACTTGCCGTCCAACTTCATGTGCCGACCGCGCGCACGCTCTCGTGTTATGACCCTTCTCTCGCGGGAGTTCCCTGCGGACATTGCGACGCGTGCATTCTTCGCGCGAAGGGATTTGCAGAAGCCAATGTGCTGGATTGTGATTGAATACGCCTCTTCGGATTTGCTGCACCTCAACTTAGGAGTTCACATGATTGCTCGCCTCACGCTCGTCACTGCTCTCTCGATGGTTCCTGTCTCGTCCACCTGCATTGCGCAAGATCCGCAGACAACCCCCGCGACTGCGCAAGCGGAAGTCATCACTGCGGCTGTGCTTCGAGCGCGTACGAACGCGCTGTACCAGGCGATCGCAGCCCTAGACGAGGCAAATGTAGAGGGTGGAGCTCGCACTGCTCAACAAGAATCTGAGTTTGAAGCACAGTCGAACGCGCTCGCCGCTGCTGCAATCGTGGGCATTGATCTCGCAACACTCGACGCTGCTGCGTTCTCTATGGCAGCACAGCTTTACACGTTTGCAGGCAAGGATCATTACGCGCAATACGAAGCAGCGCTCAGCACGCGCGCGCTTGCGCCCACTGCCGCAGGTTTCGCGGCGGCTGCGCAGCAGGTGATGTCGAACCAAACCGGCGAGCCTGAGCACGCCGATGATGTGCTCAAACTGTTTCACCATCCAGCGTTCAAGGAAGGCATGGCGAGCGAATCCGCGCGCACAGTCTTCATGCTGCTTGAGGAGGTCGACGTTGTGAAGCTTGCGCCGTACACAGCGCAGATCGAAGCATTGCGTGCGAATTACGTTGCGGACGCGCCGAAGACTGTCTTCGGAAGCGCCATCGCGTGGATCGAACTCATGCAGAAAGTCGCGCCGAAGTCAGACGTGGAAACGGCGCGCGTGAACGTGGTCGCCGCAACGCAAGAGCGACTTGGCAACGCCACCGACGAGAAGATTCAGAAGAGTCTTCGTCGCATGATCGGCGTGCTTGATGGCGCGTCGATGCGCGGCGAGTTGGTTGGATTTCCTGCCCCAAGCCTCGATCTGCTGTGGGTTGCGCGCAGCGATGAGAGCACTCCAGGGTGGAAGCAATTGGCTGATTTGAAGGGAAAAGTGGTCGTTCTTGATTTCTGGGCACCGTGGTGCGGACCCTGCGTCGGCAGTTTCCCTGAGGTGCGCGCCATGCGTGCGAAGTTCTCGTCGGAGGATCTTGAGGTCGTCGGCGTGACGAGCGTGCAAGGCAACGTCGCGCATACCAAGCGCGCGCGTGTGGATTGCAAGGGTGACGTCGAGAAGGAGAAGGCAGAGCTACTCAACTTCATGAAAGACATGGAGATGACGTGGACCGTTGCGCTCTCGGGCAAGGATGTTTTCAATCCTGACTTCGCGATCAGCGGCATTCCCTTTGTTGCGATCATCGACGCGGACGGCAAGGTCGCCAACATCGGCTTGCATCCATCCGCGCACGATGAGATCGACGCGATCGTCACCGCATTGATTGCAAAGAAGCAGGCCGCGTCGAAGTCATAACCCGTTCGACAGCGACTTCTCAAGCGTTGCAAAGCGATGCATGGCTGCGGGTGATCCAAACGTTGGATCGATCGCGCGAAGGCGGTGCAATCTCGGAAGCGCGTCTTGGCGCGTTGCGAGTGCTGCGCCTGTGCTCGCGTTTGAGATCATCTCGAGCATCGCGAGTTGCGAAAGCCACCACACTTCATCGCGTTGCGCTGCTTCGACCTGGAGGGGCGCGAGCGCTTTGAAGCACTCGAGCGCGCGCGGTTGTGTCGAAGGTGATTGCATGAGCAGTAGCGCATACGCATAGGTGCCGCTGCGACCTGCGCGGCCAGCATCGACAAGTGGCGCAAGCAAGGCGACCGCGGTTTGAGCTTCGTTTGCCGCTGCAAACGCGCGACCAGCGTCCACGCGCATCGACTCCGAGAGTTCGCTTGAAATCGATGTCGGCTCTGGCACGAGCAGGCGCGCGATCGGAACAGCGCGTGTGCGTGCGGAATGTTGCGCAGCATCCATTTCGCCTGCGCGCACGCGAGTTTCCGCTTCGGTCACAAGCGTGTGCACCGCTCGCGCGAGATCGTCAAGCAATGCGCGTTGCGTTGCGACACACGCAGAAGCACTCGCGGGAACTTCGATCGCGTCGCCACGCGCAACAACTGCAGCAAGCCAGACGCGCATCGCCGCAGTGCGAACACGCGAGGGAAGTCGCGCATCTGCAACGGCGATCTCCGCGCGATGTGCAGCTTCCGACCATCGACCAAGCGCCGCAAGCGCCGCCGCTTCCACCATTGCGAGGCGTGCATGGAGCGGACTCTGCACAGGAAGAAGGCCCGCCGCTTGCGTCGCCTCGCGCGCGAGAGTTTCGGCGCGCTCGCGTCCTTCGTTCGCTGCTGCCGGGCCTGTCTTCGCGAGAAGTTCGAGCGCATGTGCTTCCGCGCGCCGAGTTGCTGCCTCGCCACGCGCTTCTCCGCCGAGCGCTTGCAAGAGGTCCGCGCGTCGCAGCGCGAGAGTCGCGTCGCCTCCATCAAGCGCGAGGTCGGTTGCTTCGGCGAGCCAACGCGTGCGATCACTCGATTGTCCGAACACGCGAGCGAGAACTTCCAATTGCAGACCGAGCGTAGGAAGCTGCGCTTCGCGAGCAATCTCAAGCGCGAGTTGCACGCTTTCGAGTGCGCGTGGATCCTGCGGAAAGGTCTGCGCGAAGGTGAAGAGTGCGTGCGCGCTCGCTGCGGCGTCGCCCTCGGAGGCAGCAAGCTGCGCGATCAAGGGCAGCGCGATCCGCATCGCCGTGCGATCGCCTTCAACGCGGCGTAACACGACGAGCGCCGCGCGCGCATCGCCATCACGAGCGAGTGCCGCGCCCGCAAGTGCGTGCGCAAATGCTGCATTGCCAGGGGCGGCAAGCGTCTGCGCGAGTTGCTTGGAAACACGGGAAAGCACGGCGGTTTCGAGGACTTCGCGTTGCGGCTCAGGCGACTGCTCAAGGAGCAAAGCCCATGCGCGTAAAAATTGTGCTGGAGTCTGTTGCGCGAGCATGCGTGCGCGAACGCTCGCATTCGCGGCAAACAATCCGAGCGCATTGGGTGTGAGATCCGCGGCGAGCGGATCTTGCGCGCTGCCACAGGTGATGGCGCGGAGTTGAGCGAGAAGGACAGGGTCGCTCGAGCGCTGTACTCGCGCGAGAAGTTCCGTTCGTGCTGCGTCGCTCGCGAAACGAGCGAGCACGAGTTGCACATTTTCACGCAGTGGCGAAGGAAGTTTTCCGACGTCCGATGCAAGTGGCGCAAGTGCGCGCGCGACGCTCTGCTTTGTCGCGAGTCTGTCGGGTGTCGCTGCAGCCGCGCCGAGCAGACCGAGTTGCACCAGATCCGCACCGTCCGCAAGCAACGCGAGTGCGAGCGCTTCAAGCGCGGGCGCACGGAGCGCGCGATCGCCGTAGAACACATCGTCTGCGGGCTCGGCTTGCGCGGCACTCGCGCCTAGCAGCGTCTGCGCACGCGCGATGAAGACGCGAGACTCTTGCGCGAGTTGCATTGCGAGTTCGAATTCCTTGCGCGTCGGAATGCCGAGTGCGCATTCTGCATCGGTGGTGCCTTCGGCGAGTCGACTCAAGAGTGCATCCTGCGCGATGTCGAGCAGAATGGAACCTGCGCGTGGATTCGAGCCGAGTGCGTCGGCAAGGCGTGCGCGTTCACCTGCAAGTTGCTGCAGCGCTTGCGCGCGTTCTGCCGGCTTTTGAAGCAGTGCATCGATGCGCGCAAGTGCAAGGGCGAGTCGCGCGCGTTCGGCAGTATCAAGCGT
>SIAK01000025.1 GCA_009691805.1 Phycisphaerales bacterium | reverse complement strand
GTGCGTCGACTAACTACACGCGCCCCAGCGATTCAGTAGGAGTGAGATGTCGGCTGCGTCGACGATGCCGTTGCAATCGATGTCCGCGAGGACGTTGGTCGTTCCCCATGCATTGAGGAGTACGGCGAGATCCGCGGCATCGACGATGCCATCGCTACCCGCGAGATCTGCTCTGCATCCGCCACCAGGAATACTCGCTGGATCTGCTGGATTACTGCACTGCGCGCGTTCGTCGCCATCGAGGAAGCCGTCACCGTCGCGATCGATCACTCGCATGCCCGTCCCGTTGGGGAGGAGCGTGTAGGTGACAGCAACACCCGCTGTGGAGAGTGCATCGAACCCCGCGGTGGATTGTGTTTCGCCGACGCGATCACTCGTGAAAGTCGAACCGTTGTAGAGGTATCCACGCACATTTCCGCCCACCGAGGCGTGCGCGACGAGTTGTGCTTCGCCTGTTTGTGCAAGACCGAGCAGCGTGTTGCGTCGCGTCGTGCCTTGCGAGGCGCTTCCGCCGACAGTGGTTTGCGCACCAACCGACGCATGCGTGCCGGTGTCCCAAGAGAGCATGAACGCCGTGACATCGCGGCGCTGTTGATCACCGGTTACGCCCGCGGCAAAGTTGAAGACCGTAAGTTTGAAGAAATCAAACAAGGTCGATGTCGCGCCGTCGTGTGTGAATCCAAAGCCGCGATTACGAATCGTGCTCGATTCCGCGCCGGTCACTTTCTCAAACAGGTTGCGAAGCTGCGGCACCTTCATTGCTTGCGGTTCCACCAAGAGATTCCCACTGATCAAACTCGCATTCGCACCCGTGCCAGGAATGTGGCAGGTCGCGCACTGCACGAAATCGAGATTGCCGTTGAGGAAGAGGTTCTCGCCGGTGACCGCGTTGCCGCCGAGCAAGCTCGTCTTCAACGTGCCGTTAAGATTGCGATTGGGATTCGGGCCGAACGAAATCGTTTGCAGATACGCGCCGAGCCGAGCCATTTCTTTCGTGGAGAAATCCTCATCCGCAGCAAGCAGCGAAACCGCCGCGTGCGCGAACTCTGCGAGGTCGTTGCGATCGCCCCGCCAGTGGAACGGCTCTGTGCCCGCGAGGCCGATGAGTGTCTGCGTCGACATCGGGCCCTTCATCGGATGAAAGTCGTTGCACGTGCCGAGCGGCAGACCGAGATTGCAGACTTGATCGAGAATCTTCACCGTGCCTGATGGATCGCCCAGATCCCACGAGAGTTGATCCATGCGCGCATCGATGTGGCAAGAGCCGCAAGATGCTTGTCCAAGGCCACTGGAGATTTGTGTGTCGAAAAGAAACGGTCGACCATTCTTCACCACAGTTGGCGTGGGATCGAAGAACGGAACTTCGCTCACAGGAACAAGTGTCGCCTCGACGATCGCAGAGATTGAGCCTGCGAAACGATTGAGCGTGTAGATTTTTCCACGCGCCGCATCGAGCACAACACCCGTTGGTCCTTCGCCCGTGTTGCAGCGACCGAGGCGCGCAAAGTTCGACAGATTGAACGCGATGAGATTCGATGAACCAATGCCCGTCGCATAGCCGCGCGTGCCATCGGCACTCACCGCAACGCCGCGTGGATCACCGAGCGAAGCAACGCGTTCGGAAGCGGGAATACTCGCGGCTGCGTAGGTGAGATGTGGATTCAGATCGCCGCGCGATGTCGGCGTGAGCGCACCGCCCGCAGCGAACACCGCGCCTTCGCTGCGGATGAACACGCCGCGCACATTGGGTTCGAATCGAATCTCATTTTTCGCCTCCGCACCGATGACGACGACGCGTCCATCGCTCGCTGTGGTGATTGCCATCGGCGTCGTCATCAAGCCCTTTGCATACGTCGTCACGAGTGAGATCGCGTTGACGATCGCCATGTCATTGCCATGCAGCGTCCATGTGACTGCCGCACTCCAATCTTTTTGGTTCACATCGCGCCAGACACCTGCCGCATCTTTACGCACGATGATGCCTGCTTTGGGCGGTGTGGGAAGTCCCGCAGAGAAGGGTGGCACGAATGCAGTGCCCACATTCGGTGGTGGATTCTGATCTCCTGTATATGGATTGACGGTTGAACTCACAACCGTTTCAGGAATGATCGTCGTGTCGTTGCCGCCGTCAAAGATCGCTGCGTAGACGCGCGTTCCATCCGTCGCGAGTGCGCGAGGATCATCACCCACGATCGGGACAATCGTCGGCGCAGCAAGCAGATTCGTCGGCGTAAAAACTTCGAGTCGATTGAGTTGCGACACGCTCACAAACGCGCGTTGCGGCGTACCTGCGAAAACAACATCGCACGGTTCATCTCCCGTGAGCAGCGTGGCGATCACAGTCATGCTGGTGAGATTCACCACGCTCACCGAATCCGAAACATGATTTACAACCCACGCTTCCGTCGCGCTGCGCGCGCGCACCGAAACAGGTTCGAGTCCAACAGGCACCGAGCCGAGTTGTGTGAGGTAAGGCGCGGCGTTTGAGATGGCGAACACTTCGAGACGGCCGTCGACAGTATTCACCGCGAGAAGCCGCGTTCCATCGGGAGTCAGTTCCAATGGATGCACATGCGGACTTTCGAAATGCACGAACGTCTGTGCGTGCGTCGGAACGGCGGTGCTCAGCGCGCAGAGTGATCCAAGTAGCAAGACGTGGATTGATCCCGTGGGTGTCATCGAAATCTCCTATGGTGGTTATTGAGTAGGAATTCGCTTTTCCAGCGTCGCGGGCGCGAGCCCGACAAATCCACTGTGAAGCGGAGGTTCCATGCGTTTAGCGTAAAGTTGAGTTGAGTTGGTTTACTTACTGCAAGACATGCAGCGCGTTGATGTTGGCGGTTGTGGGGATACTTAGGGTTGTTCCGGTGAAGTAGGAACTGAATGTGCCTGCTGTCGCGGTTCCGGTTGTGGTGGCGGTGAACGTAAAGGCGTCTTCGTCGAGGCCGCTTAGTCCGGTCACGCTGAAGGCGCCGAGCGTGGAAAAGCTCATCGCGCCGGTGGTCGGAATGTAGAACGCATCGATGTCTTCGTTGGAGTTGGTGGAGAGACCGACATCAGAGCCGTCGAAGTAGTAGGACCACGCGCCTGCCGTTACTGCGCCGAGTGTGGTTGGAGTGAATCCGAAGATGTCTTCATCTTCGATGCCGGAGAGTCCAGTCACCGTTGCCGCGCCGAGGGTCGAGATGCCGATAGCACCACTCGGAAGAATCGACAGCGCATCGACATCTTCGTTGGAGGTTGTGAGTCCAACATCGGAGCCATCGAAGTAGAAACTCCATGTTCCTGCGGTGTTCGCGCCGAGTGTTGTTGGCGTGAACATCAGGATGTCGGAGTCATCGATGCTGGTTCCACTTGGGCCACCTGTGATGCCGACGAGCGTTCCATCGATATCGACGGAGATCAGAAGTTCACCGCTCGGAAGCACTGCGAGTGCATCGATGGCGAAACTCGACAGACCAACATCGGAGCCGTCGAAGTAGACGCTCCATGTGCTTGTTCCACCGTCATACAACGCGATGTCTTCATCGGCGACTGCGCCTGCTGCACCAAGTGTTGGCGTGCCGAGGACAGACACGAGAACTTTGCCCGCGAAAGTTCCGCCGCCGCCGCCACCCGTTGTGTTCGTGAGCGCGCGATGCAGATTCACGCGGCCAGAACCGAGTTGACCGGCGAAACTCGGATTGAGTGCGTCGATCGATTCAGTGGTGGTGCGAAGACGATCCCACACTTGTGCGCCGGTCCACGTTGGAAACTGTGACCAGAGATTCGCAGCGATACCCGCAACGAGCGGCGTCGCCATCGATGTTCCACTCATGGATGCGACGTAGTCACTCGCGGGGACCGCGTGATTGTGATAGGTCGAGTAGATGTTCACGCCAGGGGCAGCGATATCAACCCATGTGCCGTAACTGGAGAACGACGCGCGAACATCACTTGAGTCCGTCGCCGCAACCGAGTAGACATCGGTGCGTGCGCACATGTAATCCGCCGTGGAGTTGTTCGAGTTGCCCGCAGCTTTGAAGATCAATCCGCCGGCGGCGATGAAGTAATCGCATGCTGCTGCGATGCCGCCAGAATTCGATGAACCCCACGAGCAAGTTGCAATGCGCGCGCCGTTGTTCGCGGCGTATTGCAACGCAGATGCGCAGTAGTCCATGCGCACGTAGCCGACTTCGCTTCCGCCTGAGAGAGAACTGTGCCCGATGCGAAGGCACATCACGCGCGCGCCGTCACCGGTTGCGACAAGCGTGCCGTTGCCGTATCCGCCTGCAGGGCTCGCGACTGCGTAACCGTTGTTGTTGAGTGCGCCCACGATGCCTGCGCAATGCGTGCCGTGTCCGTTGAAATCGCGCGGATCGTTGTCGGCGGTTGTGCAGTCTTCGCCGGTGTAACACGTTGCGATCGCAGCGCTGACGAAGTCGTAGCCGACCCAGTCATCGACGAAACCGTTGGAGTCGTCGTCAACACCAGCGGTGCCGTTCTTCTCCGCAGTGTTGATCCAGATGTTGCCGTCAGTCGCGGTTGGATTCGTACTCGATGCGTTTGCGCCACCGAGATCTCGGTGGTAGTAGCGCACGCCTGTATCAAGCACTGCGACGATCTTCGATGGGTCACCGTTCTGAATGTCCCACGCTTCTGGCGCGTCGATGTCCTTGTCGCTCGTCTGATTGAGATGCCACTGTGTTGAGAAGTTTGTGTCGTTCGAGGTCGCGTAGATCGGATGCATGCCGATTGGTTCGACATGGATCACGGATGCATCATTCGAAAACGCACGCATCGCCGCGTCGAGCGTTGTTTGGTTGAGATCAATCGTGATGACGGTGAATCCACTGAGATCCGGAAGCGCCACACCAACAAGTGCCTTCGGGGTTGTTGCGCTAAACAGCCTTCGGAACTTACTCGCGCCGTGCGTGGCGCAAAGTGCATCGAGTTCTTCAAGTCCCGTGCGTCCATCCCCGCCGAGGTTGAACAGTTCGAGTGAAGCAATCACATGCGGTGCGAACTGGATGATGAACTCGTCCGCGACAACTTCATTCGCATGACCGAGCTGAATGAGTTGCGGGTCAATCGCGAGAGGCGCGAACGCATCGAGATGCGATTGATTCGGCGCATCGGCAAGTTTGCAGGCGCTCGGGGGAACAACGTCGGCGCGAGAAAGCGACGCGCACGAGAAGGCGAGGATCCAAACGACGTTCTTTGGGTTCATGCAGTCGCTCCAGCAAAGGGATTGAGCGGGACCAAGAAGTTGCGCGCGAAGACCAGTTGCCCGAACAAAGGGATCGAGTCGAAGCCATCCGAATCGAGATCCCGCGTGCAGGCCCTATGTACGAAGGCTAACCCGCTAAAGTTCGCGCGCAAGAAAAAACGCGATTATTGGGCATTTACCCCAGGTACTTTCCAAGTTGGGACAGGCACTTTTCCAATTTGGGACAGGCACAATGCTGCGGAACGGCGTTCTGAGCGCGCCAGAGGGGCTTTGTCGAGGTCGCCCCCATACTGACTACGCTACTACAGGCTCTGCGAGGCGCAACGAAGTAACCTCGAATCCTCGGAGAATCCTTGAGAAACGCGGCCCTTCTTAGGGAACAAACGCGGCGATCGCGAGGATGACTGCAACCGATACGACGAACGGGAGTTTCGCGAGTGATCCGAGGACGCGCCCAAGCGCAGCGCCGAGCGCCGGCTTCCACGAATGCTCTGCGCGTTTGCCCGCGATGAGTTCACCGAGCATGGCTCCAAGTGCAGCTCCAAGCGCAGCACCAAGCAGCGTGCCAAGAAACGGAATGGGGATGAACACGGTGCCAGAGAGCGCCCCGATGATCGAACCAATGATGGCACCGATGATGCCCAACTTCGACGCACCAAATCGTTTCGCGCCGTAACCACCGAGGAGCGTTTCGACAGCTTCGCCACCGAGCGCGATCAGGACGCACGCGGCAATCGTGATCCAATGAAAAGTGTGCGGCGCATCGGGCGCGAGCCACAGTCCTTGCGCGAGGTCGACGCCGACGGCAAGCCCGATGAGGATCCAGCCTCCGGGAATTCCTAGCAAGGAGATGAGCACGCAGGTGAGTGCGATGGTGGCGAAGCACATTCCCACGAGGATGTGGATGGAGAGCACGCCCGTCATGGTGAGGCCTTTTCGTTTCCACATCGCACAACCGTCAAGGTCCACTCCGCGCCGTCGCGCGCGATTCGCAGCGTTTGCGAGGAGCCATCCTTCCACAGAATCTCAACTTCGCCCGACGCATTCGGTGTCGCGCGACCATGTCGAAGCGGCGTCACGGAGCCGCGTCCCTGATCAAGCACAACTGACTGCGTGAGCGTCAAATAGCGTTCACGATGCAGTGGGGCCGGCTCAATTCCCACACAAGTCTGCGCGCGAAGCAGGTCCGGTCGGCGCGACACGCGGTAGGTCGGGACGCTCGCCGCGTCGGGATCGCTCAGCGCGCTCGTTGCGATGAGGAGGTCGAAGTGCGCGGTGCCGTCTTCCTGTTCGTGCCGCAATATTGCCACAGGAAAAGAGGGTGGGGGAGGATTGGCGCTGAGGCTTTCCACCCGCGTAGATTACAACACGCAGGCGCAACCTTCACGCTCCGCAGACGCGTCCGCTGCGCGTATCATTGCCGCGTACTTGTTCTCTTTGAGGTGACACTATGAAACTCCGCACGCCCACGTTTTCGTTTTTCGCGCTCCTTTCTGCATCGAGCATCCTCGCCGTCGGCTGCGCAACACAGCGCCCGATGGTCACCGCGAAGGCTGAAGCGGATCACGCATTTCGTTACGGCGATTACGCGAAGGCCGCACCCGCGTACCTTGAGATCATCGAGCAATATCCTGGCGACGCAGATGTCGACTTCCGTTACGGCGTTTGCCTTGCGAAGCTCGGCAACTATCGCGAAGCGCGTATGTACGTCGAAGCAGCAGCAGCTGCAGAGCCGAAGAATTTCGAAGTGACTGCAGGTCTTGCCGAGGTCTACTTCCAACTCAACGACACGCAGAAGCTCGTGCAACTCTTGCAAGATCGCGGCGACTCGATGCAGAGTGAGAAGACCTATCTCTTACTCGCCGACTACGGGATGAAGTTGAATGATCCTGATGTCGCGACTGCTGCAGTGAATCGCGCGATCGTGTTGGGCGGCGGTCTTGATGTTGCGCCGTACCTCAAGGCTGCGGATGTCGCAGCGAGTGTTGGTGAAACGCAACTTGCGCAGCGGCGTCTGCGACAGGCGTACACGATTGATGCGCGAAACCAAGTCGTGCGTGCGCGACTTGCGGAGTACGGCATCGCTGCGGAGATGACGACAGGTCTTCCGCCCATCGACTGAGTGCACCGCGCGAGTCACGATGTCCAACAGTTCTCCTGCACTCCTCGCGTTGTTCGCAGTTCTTGGCGATCTCGTGCGCGTGCGCATGCTTCGATTGCTTGAGCGTGAAGAACTCGGCGTGGGTGAAGTCGCAAAGTGCGTGCAGTTACCGCAAGCAACGGTGAGTCGTCATCTCAAAGCGCTGCACGACGCAGGCTTCATTCGTAAGCGAACGGAAGGTCCAGCGTCGCGCTACAGAATGCAGCCTGATTTGCTCGAACCTTTCGCGCGCGATGCGTGGGCGCTCGTGCGCCGCGCGCTTGAAGGCAGTGCGAACGACGCTGACGATCAACAGCGACTCGCCGCAGTGCTTCGTGATCGACGCTCAGAGGCGAAGAGTTTTTTCGGTCGCGTGGGCGGTGAGTGGAGTTCGTTGCGTAATGAACTCTTTGGCGATCGATTCACTACGGAAGGATTGCACGCGTTTCTCCCAGCGGATTGGTCGATTGCGGATCTCGGTTGCGGCACGGGCGAGCTCGCGGCTGAACTTGCGCCGCTTGTGAAGCGTGTGGTCGCGATCGATCGCGAGAGCGCGATGCTTGAAGCAGCGCGCGCGCGACTCGTCGAGTTCCCGAACGCAACCGTGCGCCACGGCGATTTTCTCACAGGTGAAGGATGCGGACGCGCTAGAAGTTTCGACGCAGCGACGATGTCACTTGTGTTGCATCATCTGCCTGATCCGACGGAAGCACTGAAAGCCGCAGCGCGCATGTTGCGCAAGGGCGGTGTGCTGCTCGTGATTGACATGGTCGAACACGAACGCACTGAATACCGCACGACGATGGGGCATTTGCATCTCGGCTTCAGCCGCAAGCGCATGGAATCACTCGCACGCGGCGCGAAATTGTCGCTGCGTTCGTATCGCGCATTGCGAGCGGGAGTAGGCGCGAAGGGGCCAGGACTGTTCGCAGCACTGTTGAGTGCGAACGGCTAGAACTTCACGCCACACAGAACGCGCAGCACCAGAAAGTTTTACTTCCCGACGGGCTGCAGTTTTGCCGCGAACTTCGCGGGATCTGCGCGCACGGGCGAGACGCATCCTGGGCAGCAGAGATGGAACGCGCGATTCTGCACGACGACCCACACGCCTTCACCTTCGATCGGTTTGCCGCTGACGACGCAGGTCTTCAACGGATAGCTCGCCTTCTGCGCTTCAATGACGAGTGCTTCCCATTCCTTCGCATGCTTGGCGGGATCTTGTCCGAATCGCATCACGCACTTCTTGCAGCAGACTTTGAAGACGCGGTTCTGATACACGAAGCTTTTCGCAGTGTCGTCGAGCACTTCATCACGCATCATCACGCAGTTCTTGAGCGGATAGTTCGCGTTGGGAAGTTTGAGAATCGCAGCGTGCACCGCGTTCATCGACTTCGCTGAGTTCGCCTTGAAACTCTCTACGCACTCCGCATTGCAGCACTTGAGTTGCGTGCCATCGAGCGCATGGTCTTTCATTTCTGCGAGCACGACGGTGACCGCGTCGGCGCTCAATTTCTTCTCACATGCCGCGCAGGTGTCGAGCGGATAGGGGTCGCCGAGATAATCGCCAGCAGCGCGCATCGGTCGCGAGGTTGCGGCGAGGCTGACGAGGGATGCGGTGCAGAGGAGGAGGACAAGTGCGAGGAATTTTGGAGTGTTCATAGCGCGCGAAGGGTACTTTCCTCCGCTATAGTTCCTTCTATCCGATGAACGGATATAGCGTCAGCGAACACGCGTCCGAGGGACCCTCGGCGATCTGCAAGGAATCCACATGCCTCCCGCAACCATGACCACGAAGCGCCCATCTCTCTCCAAGCCCGTCGCCAAGAGTGCAGCTGCACCCGTGCCGACCGTTCCAACCTTCATGAACACAGGACTTCCACTCGATGGAAGCATCGCGTTCAAGGTGAAGGACATGTCTGCGGACACGATTCGTTTCGGTCGCAAAGAAATTGAACTCGCCGAACACGAGATGCCAGGACTCATGGCGATTCGTGAGGAGTACAAGAATCGCAAGCCACTCAAGGGCGCGCGCATTTCTGGTTCGCTGCACATGACGATTCAAACTGCCGTGCTCATCGAGACACTCGTTGAACTTGGCGCCGAAGTGCGTTGGGCATCGTGCAACATTTTCTCGACGCAAGATCACGCCGCTGCAGCAGTCGCAGCCGGTCGCGGTGGCAGCGCCGAGCATCGCAAGGGCATCGCGGTCTTCGCATGGAAGGCCGAGACTGTTCCTGAATATTGGTGGTGCACTTTCCAAGCGATGAACTGGCCAGATGGTCAGGGTCCGAACATGATCGTCGATGATGGTGGCGATCTCACCGTGCTCATTCATAAGGGTTACGCGAGTGAGAAGAGCGGCAAGAAGCTCGATCTCAAGCAAGCGGACAATGAAGAAGCGGTCGGTCTCTACACGATGGTGAATGATCTCGTCTCGAATTTCAAAGGCATGTTTGCGCGCATCGTGCCTGGTATTCGCGGCGTCAGCGAAGAAACCACCACCGGCGTGCATCGCCTGTACATGATGGCGCAAGCAGGGCAATTGCTCTTCCCGGCGATCAATGTGAATGACTCTGTGACGAAGTCGAAGTTCGACAATCTCTATGGTTGCCGTCATAGTTGCGTCGACGGCATCATGCGCGCGACCGATGTCATGCTCGCGGGCAAAGTTGCGCTCGTGCTTGGATACGGCGATGTCGGCAAGGGTTGCTGCCAAGCGCTGCGTGGGCAGGGTTGCCGCGTGAAGGTCACCGAGATCGATCCGATCTGCGCGCTGCAAGCGTGCATGGAAGGTTACGAAGTCGTCACGCTCGATGATGTTGTGGATTCGTGCGATCTCTTCGTGACTGCCACCGGCAATCGCGACGTCATCACGACCGAGCACCTCAAGCAGATGAAGGACAAGGCGATTGTTGCGAACATCGGTCACTTCGATAATGAAATCGACGTCGCTGGTCTTGCGAAGATCAAGGGCGCACGCAAGGTGAATGTGAAGCCGCAAGTTGATGAGTGGGTGCTGCCGAATGGCAACTCCATCATCGTGCTTGCGGAAGGTCGACTCATGAATCTCGGATGCGCTACGGGTCACCCAAGCTTCGTCATGAGCGCGAGCTTCACCAACCAGGTGCTTGCGCAGTTGGAGATTTACAAGAACTACGCGAGCTACGGTCGTAGCGTGTCGACGCTGTCGAAGGCGCTTGACGAAAAGGTCGCTCGATTGCACCTCGCGAAGTTGGGTGCAAAGCTCACCAAGCTCACGAAGAAGCAAGCGGAGTACCTCAGCCTTCCTATGGATGGTCCATTCAAGAGCGAGCACTATCGTTATTGATTGCACGGTTGAGTTGCAAGTTTGAGTTCGATGGTTGGATTGCATGCAGAACTCAGGAGCCCGCGCAGTTGCGCGGGCTCCTTGCGTTTCTCCTCGCGTTTGTGGTTCAACCACCGCGAAGACGCGCGGTACGCTTCTTTCATGGACATTCTCATCCTCGGTGGCACAGGGTTTCTTGGACCGCATCTCGTCGAGCAGGCGCTCGCGAAGGGTTGGAAACTCACGCTCTTCAATCGCGGCAAGACGGATCCCAAGCTCTTTGCGGCGGAGCGTTACAAGGAGATCGTGCAACTGCGCGGTGATCGCGATCCCAATAAGGATGAAGGATTGAAGTCGCTCGAAGCAGTCGTTGCGGAGCGCGTGAAAGAGGGCCGACCCTTCGACGCGGTGATCGACAATTCAGGCTATTTCCCGCGCATCGCGAAAGCGTCGGCGGAACTCGTTGCTCCAGCGACGCAGTTGTATATGTTCGTCTCGACGATCTCGGTCTACACCGACAACTCGATTGCGCCGGATGAATCCACGGCGGTGGGAACGATGGAAGATCCGACAACGGAAGCAATCACCGGCGAGAGTTACGGTCCTCTGAAGGCGTTGTGCGAACAAGCCGCCGAACTCGCGTGCAAGGGCAAGACCACAGTTGTGCGACCAGGGCTCATCGTTGGTCCTGGTGATGACAGCCTTCGATTCAGCTACTGGCCCGTGCGTGTTGCGGAAGGCGGCAAAGTTCTCGCGCCGAAGCAACCCGATCCGTACGCATCGCGTGTGCAGTTCATCGATGTGCGTGACCTTGCGCAATTTATGTTGAAGCTCGTTGAAGATGGACACACGGGCACGTACATCGCGAACGGCCCCGCAGGTCCACTCTCGATGGAAGAGATGCTTGCGGGGATGAAAGCGTCGGTTTCCGACAGCGTTGAATTCGTGTGGGCGGATGAAGCGTGGCTGCTTGAACAAGGCGTTGATCCGTGGATGGGTTTGCCCCTGTGGATCCCGCAAGGCAAGGAAAACGACGGTGTTGGCCGAGCAAACTGCGCGAAGGCGTTCGCGCATGGGTTGCAATGTCGTCCGCTTGCGCAGACATCAGCGGACACGATCGCTGACTTTGAAGCGGGAGCGGCAGCGCGTCCAACGACATTTGCTTGGGGCTCTGGTCGTGCACCGAGCATCTCTCGTGTGCGCGAAGCGGAACTCATCGCAGCCTGGAATGCGCGCGCACCGATCGTCGCGTCTTGAGGATCGTTACTATCTCGATATGACTTCTGTGCGTCCCGCTTCAAGCATGCGACTCTTATGGACGGGGCTCGTACTCGCGGGCATCGTCGTGACAATCGGATTGCTGGTCGATCGTGGCACCGAGGAAGACGCGAGCACGCCGTTGACGCAGCGTCAGCCGAGTGTGCGTGGAACGCGCGATGCAAATGCAGAGTTCGTGCGAGGCGAAGCTGCGGATATTGAAGCGCGTCCTGCGCAGTTGCAACTCGGCTTGCGCACGCCGTGCGATGGTTCGGTGCATACGGAAATCGAACTCTTCAATCGTGGAGATGTTCCCGCGAGCATTGATGGTTGGATCACGAGTTCAAGCGCGATCGTCGTCGACGCGCAGCCTGGATTTGTGCTCGCGCCGAAAGAGAGTTGCAAAGTCGAATTGCGCATTTCGCCGTGGAGTTACGGCGAAAACAAGCAGCGCGTCGAGTTTCGCGTGAAGGATTCGCCGACGGTGCGCGTGGGCGTTTCATGGGAAGTGCAGGCGGCGATCTGGGCGAAGCCAGCGCTGATCGTGCGACCCAACGGCACTCGGCCCCGTCGAGTGATCCTCGAACGCATCGGTGCAGAAGGCGCGTTTCTTCCCGAACCATTCACCGTCTTGAGCGTGCATCCACTCGTTGCCTTCGTCGATGACACGGCAGCCGCCGAAGCAGGCGTCGCAACCCTCATCGTCGATTTCAAAGCGATCGACGATCTCGCAGAGCACGCAACCAAAGACGAGGGCGTATTCACCTTCGGCGCCGCAGGCCGCTGGAAAACACTAGACATTCTCGTCCGCACCGATTGCGGCGCCTGCCCCGAACTCCATCTCCTCATCCGCAATCAGTGAAACAAAGTCAGCGAAAAGATCAAAGGCCGAAGTGCACGCAGGAATTCCGCCGTCTGCGATTCACTCGCAGCGGTGGACACCAGAGCGAATGCAGCGTTTTTGCCGCGCGCCTTGGCGCGGCAAGAAACCTGCATGAGCGCTCAAACACGCACGCAGGAATTCCGCCGTCTGCGATTCACTCGCAGCGGTGGACACCAGAGCGAATGCAGCGTTTTTGCCGCGCGCCTTGGCGCGGCAAGAAACCTGCATGAGCGCTCAAACACGCACGCTCAAACATGTATCAGCATCGTGACGGCGTTGCCGCCGCCGAGGCAGAGTGAGCAGATGCCGCGCTTGCCGCCGGTGCGCTTGAGTTGATGGATGAGCGTGACGAGTACGCGCGCGCCGCTTGCGCCGATTGGGTGGCCGAGAGCGACGCCGCCGCCGCAGATGTTCAACTTCGATTCGCAGATTCCGAGCGGCTTGATGTCCGAGAGGACTTGACCTGCGAACGCTTCGTTGAGTTCGAACAAATCAATGTCCGCAACCGTGAGATTGTTCTTTGCGAGGATTGCTTCGATGCCTAATTTTGGCGCGAAAAACAGTTCTTTCGGCGATGTGCCCACCGTGTTCGCATCGATGATGCGCGCCATCGGCGTCGCGCCTGTCTTCTTGAGACCAGCTTCGCTCATCACCAAGACCGCCGCAGCGCCGTCGGAAATCTGGCTTGCGTTGCCTGCGGTCGCGGTGCCATCTTTGCCAAAGGCGGGCTTCAATCTCGTGAGCCCCTCCGCGGTTGTGTCGGCGCGAATGCCTTCATCTGCATCGACGCCAACTTTCGCCATGCATTGCTCCGCACTGAGCGCAACGATCTCCGCCTTGAAGTGACCTTCCTTCGTTGCTGCTGCGGCGCGCTGATGACTCTGCGCAGCAAAGCGATCCTGATCTTCGCGCGTCACGCCTTCACGCGCGGTGAGGAAATCGCATGCGCAACCCATCGCCCATTTTTCGAACGCGCAGGTGAGACCGTCGGCGGCCATGTGATCTTGCATCGTTGCGGGACCGTACTTCACACCGTTGCGCATCTGAATCATGTGCGGCGCGAGATCCATGTTCTCAATGCCGCCTGCGAGCACGACGTCATTGTCGCCCGCGCGAATCGATTGCGCGGCTTGCATGATCGCTTGTAGACCTGAGCCGCAAACTTTGTTCACCGTGACGGCGCTGATCGAATCAGGGAGACCCGCAAGCAGCGCAACTTGGCGCGCTGGATTCTGTCCAACACCAGCTTGCAAGACGTTGCCCATGATGCATTCGTCCACATGTGCCATCGCGCCAGGAACTTGCTCGAAGAGCGCCTTCGCGACATACGAACCGAGGACAGGCGCGGGGACCTTTGCGAGTCCACCCATGAACTTGCCAATGGGAGTGCGGCGGGCAGCGACGATGTACACGGCGGGACGATTGTTCGACATGGGTGTTCCTGAATCTTCTCGTTCCATCCTGCCGAGTGAGAAGGTGCTCGACAGGTAGAATCCGAGGGGCGGCAATCATAGCCGCGACTGCCGCAACCGACAGACACACGGACTCTGGAGAACGCACGCGATGACTGAAAACCTGATGAGCCTCCAGAGTCACATTCTCGTGGAGGAATCGAAGCACCGAGGCGCGAGTGGCGACTTCACTTGGATCATTTCTGCCATTTCGCTCGCAGCGAAGTCCATCGCGAATCATGTGCGGCGCGCGCGGCTCGAAGGTGTGCTTGGCGATGTGGGCGCAACGAATGTGCAAGGCGAGAAGCAGCAGACGCTCGATGTGCTGTCGAATGAAATCTTGATGCGTTGTTTGGGCACGCGCGCGTCGATTGCCGTGCTTGCGACGGAAGAGTCGGAGCATCCGTCGATCTTGCGACGCGGTGTCGATGGTGGAAAGTACTGCGTGTTGTTTGATCCGCTCGATGGCAGTTCGAATCTCGACACTGGCGTGGGTGTGGGCACGATTTTTTCCATCTTGCGCAACATTCCCTCCGAGCCGGATGGCGAGCGCACCGTGTGCCAAGCGGGGCGCGAACAAGTTGCGGCGGGCTATGTGCTGTATGGAAGTTCGACGATCTTTGTGCTCTCCACTGGCAATGGCGTGGATCTCTTCGAACTTGATCCGTACATCGGTTCGTTCTTGCTTGTGAAGAAGGGCATCCGCATTCCTGAACGCGGCAAGATTTATTCGATCAACGAAGCGTATTCCTCGCAGTTCGCAGAGGGGTATCGCAACTACCTCGCGTGGGCGCATGAAAATGGTTACTCGTCGCGCTACATCGGATCGATGGTCGCGGATATTCATCGCACGCTGCTCGTGGGCGGGGTGTTCTTGTATCCACCGACGAAGAAGAATCCAGAGGGGAAGTTGCGCTACCTCTACGAGGCGAGTCCGATGGCGTTTCTCATGGAACAAGCGGGCGGACTCGCGTTCAGTGGGACAACGCGCACGCTTGACATCAAGCCTGAGCGATTGCATCAGCGCGTTCCGGTCCTGCTTGGTTCGAAAGAAGAAGTGGAACGTGTGCTCACGTTCATCTCATAAGGTCGGATGAGATTGCGCCTTCCTACAGAAGAGGTGTCTGCGTGTTTGATTTGATTTCTGCGGCTTTCGCGTGTTCGACGTTCGCCTTCGCCTGCCACGCGCACGGCGCAACCGAGGGCTACCTCGCGCAGCCCGCGATGTATGGCAACACGATTGTCTTTGTGAGTGAGGGCGATCTTTGGCGCGCCGAACTTGGCGAGGATGCGGCAGCGCCGCTGCGAGCGGCGAGGCTCACGCGAGGAGCGGGTGCAGAGTCTTCGCCCGTGTTTTCTCCAGACGGAACGATGGTTGCGTTTGCGGGTGTGTACGGAGGCAACATCGATGTGTACATCATTGATCTCGAAGGCGGAGCGCCGACGCGATTGACGCATCATCCGGAAGCGGATGTTCCACAGTGCTTCACTGCGGATGGGCGCATCGCTTTCAAGAGCGCGCGCTCCAACCCGGTGCGTGACACGGAACTCTGGTTCGTGCCCATCGATGGTGGTCTGCAAGTACCCGCGGGATTTGGAGAATGTTCACTGACGAGTTGCAGCGCGGATGGATCGCTGCTCGCATTCAATCGTTGGTCGAACGAGCGTTGGTATTGGCGCGGCTATCGCGGCGGCACCGCGCCGGATGTGTGGATCGGCAAGTTTGATGGCAGCGCGTCGCGTCGATTGACCGACGACCCGTCGAGTGACCTCTTTCCGAATTTCATTCTCGATCGCGTCGCGTTCCTTTCCGATCGCGATGGCACGACCAACGTGTGGAGCGATCGCGTGGAGGGTGGCGACGTGCAGCAAATCACTCGATTCGTCGATGATTCTGCGGATCCCACGGCGCTTGAGGGATATCAGGTGCGCTGGTTGCGCGCTGATGCGAAGCCGCGCGGCAGCCAACTTGTCTTCGCGCAAGGTGGACGACTTGGATTGGTCGACATCCAGTCTGGCGCGGTGACTCGCCTGTCGATCTCACTGCTTTCCGACCGCGCCGCGACGCTTGCGTATACGACCGATCTTCTTTCGAACATCACAGAGTTCACACTCTCTCCACTCGGGAGCGCAATCGGACTTGAGGCGCGCGGTGATCTCTTTGTTGGAGTACCTGCGAAACAAGCATCGAGCGCTCCTCTGGAGTTGTGGAAGGTTGATTCCGAGGGCGGTCGAGAGTGGGGCATGACGCTCGCAGATGGTTCGCTCTTCGCGATCACTGATGATGGAGGCGAACAGTGTCTCGCGGCTGCGAGGTTGGGCGGCGGTCAGAAGCTCACGCGAATTGAGTCGACCTGCGGCGAGTGGATGCTCGCGCCTGTCACGACGATTCAAGGCGATTTCGCAGCCTACTCCGATCGTTCACTCGCGCTGCATCTTGTGGATGTGAAGGCGCAGACACAGAAGATCATCGATCGCAGTGAAGCGGGGGAGTTTGTGGATCTTCGATTCTCTCCCGATGGCAATTGGCTCGCGTACGCCAAGCAGGTGCGCTTCGACAAGGCGCAGATTTATCTCTACGAAGTTTCGAACGGAACGCGCCTCCTCGTGAGCGACGGCATGTCGAATGATCGGATGCCGCGATGGGATCCCAAGGGTTTGTATCTCTACTTTGTGAGTTCGCGATCGGTGGATCCAATCATGAGCGAGATCGATGCGGATCACGCATTCATCGCGACTGACATCGTGATGTGCGTGCCGCTGTCGGCGGCGAATCCACCGCCGATTGCGGAGCTTACGAGCGCGTGCGGGTTTGATCTCGAAGCCTGGAGTTCACCAGAAACCCTGACAATCATGGATGAAATTGCGTATTGGGACGAGACGCAACAGATGCCCATCACCGAGGGCGAGGACGTGACGCAACAGATGCCCATCACCGAGGGCGAGGACGTGACGCAACAGATGCCCATCACCGAGGGCGAGGACGTGACGGCACCAGGTTCAACCGCCTCTGGGGATCCGCGGCCGTCGATCATCGTCGAAGCGGAAGGCATCGCGACTCGCGCGTTCGAGTTGCCGATTCCTGCTGCGAAGTTTGTTGGACTCGAAGCGGGCGTCGGTGGCGTGTGGGGAAATCGTGCGCCGATTCTTGGATTGAATGCGGAGGTCTGGCCATCGCCTGCGGTTGGTGTTCCCGATAAGGAACTCGTGTGGTATCCGCTGCCGCCTGACAGCCTTGTTCAAGTTGCGGACGAGGTCGCAATCTTCACCGTGAGCGCGGATGGTCGCGCGATGGCTTGGTTTGATGGAACGACTCTGAGTTACGCGCGCGATGCAGCGACAGCTGCAGAAGATTCGGAAGCGATCGATCTCTCGAACGCGACGATCGAAGTGCAACCACTCCGTGAGTGGGCGCAGATGTTCGATGAAGCGTGGCGTTTGCAGCGCGACTTCTTCTGGGCTGCAAACATGGTGGGGGTGGATTGGAATGCGATGAAGACGCGTTACGCCGCGCTGCTGCCACTTGTGGGTACGCGCGCTGAGCTCGACGATGTTGTCGGGCAAATGATTGGTGAACTTCGCACGAGTCATGCGTATGTCATGCCTGGCGAAGACCTCGATCCTGCACCTCTCGCAGAGACGGGCACACTCGCGTGTGATTACGAAACGATCGACGGCGCTGTGTTCATCTCGCACGTTGTGCTTGGCGTGGGTGGCGTGGATGCGCTCGAAAGTCCACTTGCATTCGCGCATCTCGGCAGGATTGAAGGGTGCATTCTCAAATCGATCGATGGCGCGGAGGTGCATGCGGGTGTCGATCCCAATGCATTACTCATCGGAAAGGTCGACAAACTCGTGTCGCTTCGTCTCATCGATCCGCAAACATCGGAGGAACGAGGCATTCGCGTGCGTCCTGTGGCGAGTGAAGCTGCGCTGCGCCAACGCGCGTGGGTCACCGCGAATCGCACGGCAGTCGCAGAGGCATCGCAAGGCAAGCTTGGCTACATCTATCTGCCTGATATGGATGGGCCAGGCCTTGAAGCATTCGCTCGCGAGTTTTATCCGCAGTATTCGATGGACGGCATGGTGATTGACGCGCGTTCCAACGGCGGCGGATTTGTGAGTCCGCAAATCCTCTCCGTGCTCGCGCGCAAAGTGCTCGCGTATCAGAAGCCGCGCAACGGCGCTGCGATTTCCTATCCTGAAAAAGTGCTCGATGGTCCACTCGCGATGCTCATCGATCACGCCTCTGGTTCGGACGGCGATATTTTTCCAAACGCGTTTCGCGTGATGCAACTGGGCAAACTCATCGGCACGCGCACATGGGGCGGTGTCACCGGCATTCGCGCGGACAAACCCGCGATGGATGGCAGCATCACCACGCAACCAGAGTATGGATGGTTCGAGCCTCCGCTTGGATGGACACTCGAGAACGCAGGCGTGACACCCGACATCATTGTGGAAGTCACGCCCGAAGATCGACTCGCCAAACGCGATCCGCAACTCGATCGCGCAGTGCAGGAATTGCTGGATTCTCTCGAGAAAAACCCTCATAAAACGCCTGCGACGCCTCCGTGGCCAACGCAGAAAAAGTAATCACGAGAAGTAGACTTCGCGGGGTGACATGGACCTTTCGTGACAGTTGGCACGAAGTAGGCGTGTGCCTTCCTTTCTAGAATTGTCGAGAATTGGGTCGACAACCATCGAGTCCCGCGTGATACTGCAATCGTCGAAGGTGATTGGAGTTTCCCTTCGGGCGTGAACAGCGTGAGGAGAGGCGAAAGAGTCGTTCAGTTGCATTGTGTTCTCTCTGTTGAGCCGCTACGAGTCGTAGCGGAATCCCAAGAGGAGGTTCCGATGGCGCTAGCGCATGGACATCACATCTCGCAGACCGCACACGATGCGGGGCCAAGTTCCGTCACTCTCGCACCAGCCACAGCAGTGGAAGCAGCGAAGAACCGCGCGTCACGGCGACTTCGTTCGCATAGATCCACCAAGGCATCCGATCAAGGTGTGTGGACGGCATCACTTTTTCTTGGACTCGTCGCGGGCATCATGCCAGCGTGGTTCATTGGTTCCGCAACTCTGCTGCAGCGATCAGAGACAGAGGTTGCACTCGCAGTTCCGTTCGGCGCGCTGCTCTTGCTTGGCATCGGCGCACTTGCGACGATCGCAGCAGCACGATGCGCGATCTTGCTCACACACGCGCCTCGCGTGAAACGTGGAAATGAGGGTGGCTCGCTACGCGTGATCGCGATCGCGACTGCGGGCATCGCGACAGTATTTGTTTCGACCGCGATCCTCGCCCCGGAGTGGGTCGCAGGCGGCGCGATCAGCGCAATTGCAGCGGCGTGCCCTGCGATCGTAATGGGTGTGCTCTGTCATGAAATCTCCCTTGCTTCAGGCAACCATGGCGCAGGTCGCATCGCGCATCCAACCTGCGGCATCTGGATGGTGCTTGGCGCGGCAACTGCTCTCGCGCCCGTGCTTTTCGAAGCAGGAGGCGCCGTGGCACCGATCGCAACACTGAGCGTGTGCGCCGCGCTTCTCACAGGATTCGTCTCCGTTCGAACGTGGTATCGCAACGAAGGGTACGCCGTCACACGCTAACTTTGCGGACACCCAACCCGATACCATCGGCGCGTATCTCAAAGGGGTGCGCGCCGATTGTCGTTTGAACAGCGAACTATGCATGTCGTCGGATCGATGATGATCGATCGGGTTGCTCGCGTCGCGCGGATTCCGCGTGCGGGCGAAACCGTTGCGGCGTCCTCAACGCAAACGCATGCGGGAGGGAAGGGTGCGAATCAAGCGGTTGCTGCCGCGATGGATGGGGCGCGCGTTCGCATGCTTGGGCGCACCGGAGTTGAGGGGCAGTTCATCAAGGACGCGATGCGGAGCGTGGGCGTCGATGTGAGCGCGATCTCCACAACAGATGTAGTCAGTGGAAGCGCGACCGTCATCGTTGCAGCAACGGGTGAGAACGCGATTGTCATCGCGAGCGAGGCGAACTCGCGGATTGCGTTTTCCGATGTGGAACAATTTCTTGCTGCCGCGGTGGCAGGGGAGAGTGTGCTGCTTCAAAACGAATGCGCGCTGCTTGCCGAGACGATTGCGCTCGCCGGATCGAAGTCGCTGCGTGTGTGGCTGAACGCAGCGCCAGCGGATGTTTCGCTGCGTGCGCTGCATCTCGGCACGCTTGCGGGTCTCATCGTGAATGAGACGGAAGCGGAAGCGCTGACAGGCGTCGCGGATCCGCGTGATGCGCTTGAAGTACTCGCATCGCTCGTCCCTTCGGGCATCGTCATCATCACGCTCGGCGCGCAAGGCGCGATTGCTGCAAGCGGAAGTGCGCGCGATGTGCATCGTGGTTTCGTGGTGGAGGCGGTCGACACGGTGGGCTGCGGCGACGCATTTGTCGGCGTGTTTCTCGCATCTCTCGCCGCGGGCAGCGACATCACGCACGCACTCGCGCGAGCCAATGCGGCGGGCGCACTTTGTGCGATGGAATGCGGCGCGATTGCAGCGATGGCGACGCGAGCGGAGATTGACGCGGTGTGCGTGCTCGCAGAGGGCGCGCGCGTTGCAGCACGACAGCGCGCGCGGCGCAGGATGGAAGCGGCTGCGCAGCGCGACACTTGCGCTGCGTGTGGTTACAACATCCAAGGCAAGCCGATCGGTGAACGATGTTCGGAGTGCGGCACGAGGATACTTCCATCCGCGCCACGCAAGCCCTGGGTTGAAGCGCGGTCGCTCGCGCGCGTCGCGCGAGGTGCGCTCGTCACGCAACTCGCGACCATCCCAGTCCTGCTCGTTCTGATCATTCATGGTGTCGACGCCGCCTTCAGCAGCAGCATGCTCGGGGGATGGAGCGCGTTGAGCATCATGCCGCGTGTTCTCATGGTGACCCTTGCGCTCCAAGTGGTCGGCGAAGCGATCGGCACTGCACTGCTCACGGTTGCGACCTTGCATCCGATGCAACAGCGCGTCTTGCGTATCGCGATGATTGTGCGACTGGCCATCTTCTCCATCCCCGTCCTCTCCTTGATTGCGGATGGCATCGGTGTCCGCATCACGATCACAGGGTCTCTCGGCATCGTTTTGATTCCCGCGTTGACGATCTGCGCCATTGTGTTGGACGTCGCGGTGATGCGGATCCTCCATCGATTAGCGACGGAAACAGAAGTCACGCGGAACTGGTTTCTCACGCAACTTGGTCGCTTCGCACGCGCATCGATGTGGTTCGTGCTCTTCGGCGCGCCGTTTCCTCAGGCGACCGTCGGAATCTCCGTCGTCATTGTTTGGAACTTGGCGTTGATCGTGACGCACATGGAATTGCGCGCTGCTGTGTTATGCGCGCTTCGAAGAGAGCAGCGAACTCGCTGATTGCACGCGGTTTTTCACGCGTCGCACCCTGTTACCATCGGCGCCCTTCGCATCCGCACTGATTGAGGCTCACGATGGCAATTCCACAAGACGCAGCGACTTCCACGACCCAAACAATTCTTCCTCACAACTCCAATCAAGCACTCGGCATTGGTCGGTACGCGATCGACTTCATGAGCGGGAAGATCGGTTCGCCCGATGCGTCGGTGCTTGAACGCACGACGATGTTTCACACCGACGCGGTGCTGTGCGGACTGAGCGCGATCGCGCTGCGGACGAACGCGCCGATCATCTTGCGTCAAGAAGCCGCGGACTATTCCAACGCCAAGGGCGCAACTGTCTTTGGTTCGACGCAAAAAGTTGCGGCGGAAAAAGCGATCGTCGCGAACTCCAACGCCGTGCGCGAATGGGATTCCAACGGCACGAACTTTGGTTACAACCCCACGCTCGGCCACACGGCGGGTGAGTTTGGTCACAATGATTTTTATCCTGTCGCGATCGCAGCCGCGCAGCAAGCAGGTCGCGATGGCGCGTTCGCATTGCGCGGCATGATTGCGATTGATGAGATTCGCGGTCGCCTCGCTGAAGTTTTCTCGCTGAAGTCTTATCGCATCGATCATGTGGTGCACGGCGCGATCGCGAGCGCGGCGGTCTACGGCGCGATGCTTGGCGCGACGGCAGAGCAGATTGAGAGCGCGATCGGCATGAGTGTCGCGCACTACATTCCGTGGCGCGCCATTCGCGCAGGCAAGCAGCTTTCAGATTCGAAGGGTGCGTCAGCGGCGATTTCCACGGAAGTTGCAGTGCTTTCCATGATGCGTTCCATGCGAGGATTCATGGGTCCGCGCGATATCTTCCGAAATCCCGAATGCGTCTTCCGTCAGTTTGAGAAGACCGATGGCGACAGTCCATTTGATCTTGTGCTTTCACACTCAGGTTCCGACTTCGCCGTGATGGGCATGCACTTCAAACTCGGTTTGTACGAGCATCAATCCGCGGGCGCGTTGCAGGGTCTGCTCACGCTCATTCGCGAGAACCCATCCATCCTTGAGAAGCACACGCAGATTGCGAAGATCGGCATCGTCGCGTACGAACCCGCGTTCGGCATCATCGGAGATCCAGCCAAGCGCGATCCGAAGACGCGGCAATCTGCGGATCACTCGATGGTCTACATCGTCTCCACACTCCTGCGGAAGGCGATTGAACTCAGCGCATCATCGAAGTCCGCGACCTTCGGGCCATGCGACAACTGCTACTGGAAGTCGCTCATGCTCATGCCGCACGATTACGCGCCCGATGCGATCTATAACGCGACGACGCGCGCGCTCATGCAGAAGTTTGAGTTCACCCATGGTGGCGCGGAATACGATCGTCGTTACCCCGATGGCATTCCGACATCACTCGTCATCGTGATGCAGGACGGCACGAAGTTTGACTCAGGGCTTGTGATGTATCCCGCAGGACACGCGCGCAACACGACGGCCGATCTCAAGGGCATCTTGAAGAAGAAGGCTGAAAACCTCGGGAAACTGGCATCGGATGCGTATCAGCCAATCGTCGATCGATTCGATCGATTGGCAGCGCTCAACGCATCCGAACTCGCTTCGCTGCACGACTTCACCATCGCCGATCGCGGCACGTTCGAGTAATCGATTCGCATGAACGCACTGCCCCACGTTTCTGATGGACGATCGCAACTGCGCGCGCAACTCCGTGCGCGCTGCATTGCGTGTCGAACAGAGTCGCCGAGTGATGTGCGCGTCTGCCCCCGTTGCTCGAAGGCGAATGAACTTTATTGCGGCGCGTGCATGCGAGTTGTGGCTGCAACGGCGAAGGGTGCAATCTGTTCGCACTGCCTCAATGTCGCGCAATCTGTCGGCGATTCGGTGCGAGCGCGCATCGCAACCGCGCTTGGTTCGCCTCAAGCGTCGCTGAAAGAACTCACCGCGCTGCGCGAGCGCTTTGCATCCTTGCGCGCGCAATTCTCATTGCCACCTCGGGTGGGTGCGTTTGTGGCACCAGTGGCACCGGACTGGGAGAAGGTCGCGCCCTCCAAGCGCGCTTCACTGCGTTCTCGATTTGACGAAGTCATGGTGACAGACGCACAGGTGCGTCGCGAAGTCGAGTCCGCCCTGCGCAGCACGATCAACTTCGATGTCCGCATCGAAAAGGCGTGCGATTCCGCGGAGAGTGCGCGTGCAGTCTTGGTCGAATGGGATGGATTGCTCGTTGGCGTGCGCGATCAGGCGTTGCTTGATGCTGCGCTCAATGCGTATGCGGACGGCGTGCGAGGCGCGAAGCAGATGCTTGAGCGATTGAAGGAGCGCGATCTTTCGCGTGCGCTTGACTTAGATGCTGCGCGCGCGCGTGCGCTGGCGGCGTTCAAGGCGTGATTGCGTGAGCGGCAGTTACTTCGACTGCGTATCGACAGCAGTGGACGCCGTGCGCACATCACCAATCGTGTAGTAGCACTTCGGATCGCACGCACGCGCGATGCGGACGATGTCGGCCACGCGCTTGCGTTCACCTGCAACAAAGAGCATCGCGACAGGTCCATCTTTGCCGCGCCCGTCAAACTCCGTGACGCCAAATCCATCATCGCGAAGTGCCGCAGCCATCACGGCGCCGTCCTTCGAGAAGATGCGCACCACTTGATTGCCGAGCGCGAAATACGCTTCGATCCAGATGCCAAGCCAGTTGCCGCTTGCGAATCCAACCGAGTAGGGAATCGCATACCACGCGTGATCTTTCACCGTCGCGAGGACTTCGCTCACGACAAGCACCCACACGAGCACTTCGAAAAATCCGAGGATCCACGCGAGGCCGCGTCGACCTTGGATGACGGCGACGGTGCGAAATGTCGAGAGCGACACATCGATGATGCGAGCGATCACGATTGCAATCGAGATGATTGCGACGGTGAGCAAGCCTGGGTCAGTTGCGTGAAGAAAACTAGAAAGCATGCGAGTTCGAAGCCATTGGAACGAGGGGGCGCACTCTAGGCAACGAAATCACGCAAGTCGCTTAAGAGAGAAGGCCGTCGAGCAATTCGACGACACCTTTGCCCTGTGTGGCGATCGTCTCGAAGATCTTGCGACCACTCGCAATGTCGAGCAACTCGCGCACGAGCTTCGCTTCGCCGGCGTGATCTGCTTTGTTGACGACGAAGAGGTCGGCGATCTCGAGGATGCCTGCCTTATCCATCTGCACGGAATCACCCATGCCCGGCACAACGACGACTGCCGTGCGGTCGACGAAATTTCGAATCGCCACATCGTTCTGACCAGCACCCACGGTTTCGACGATGAGTTTGTCGTAGCCCGCGCCACCGATGAGTTCGATGATCTCGTTGAGCGTGCGATAGTCCTCGCCGACAATCGCGAGCGATCGATAGAAGATGCCTTCATCGACAGCATTGAAGTCAACACGCAATCGATCCCCCAAGAGGGCACCGCTCGTGATGGGGCTCATCGGATCAAACGCGACGACAGCGATTTTCTCACCGCGACGCACCGCTTCACTCGCCATCGCAGCCACAAGCGTGCTCTTGCCCGCGCCAGGCGAACCCGTGATGCCGACGACTTGCTTGGGACGACGCTTACTCGCAGTCGTTGGCCTGCCTGCATGCGCAATCGAGATATTGCGAGCGAGCGCTGCGGTGGGATGCGCGCCTGCGGGCAATGGTTCGTATGACTTCACACTCGCATGCACGCTTCCAACGATCTGCTCAAGTCCAGTTCCTGTGTGAAAGACTTGCGCAACGCCTGCAGCGATGAGTTTCGCGACATCTTCTTGCGGAATGATGCCACCAACATTCACAACCATGTCAGGACGGCCGACCTTCGCGCATTCTTCGAGCAGTCGCGGGACAAGCACAAGATGCGAATTCGACATCATGGAAGAGGCGATGCAATCGGTATCTTCGTCGCGAGCGCTGATCGCGAGGCTGCGCGGAGTCTGCCACAAACCACTGTAAATCACGTGGATTCCAGAGTCGCGCATCAGTCGTGCGATGAGTTTCACGCCGCGATCATGTCCATCGAGTCCCATCTTGCCAAGCAAGACGCGGGGGCGATGCGGCAGCGTTCCGCAGCGGTCAAGTTTCTCAATCGCGGTCGTAGGTTCAGTAATGGCGCGCATGGTTCGTCGAGCAGTCGGTGGAGTGTGGCGGGTGAGGGCAATCTCGCAGGATCATCAAGCGTCAGTCGATTCCGTTTCCGCGGCCGCGAGTCTCCTCTTCTTCGCCTCCTGAGCGGCGAGCTTCTTCACATCGCGTCCTTCCATCGTCCATTCCTCAGGATGAAACCGATGCGCGATCGCACCCACGATGAGATCCCCATTGCGGAACCAATAGTCGTCGATCGGGATCTTCACCCCGCCGTCGATGGTGATTGTTGCGACGGATTTGCTCATCCATCGCGACATGTCGATGCCCGTGATTTGTTCGGTTGTGAACGTGCCTTCGTCGGTGTGCAGCGTCCCGTCGTCATCGAGTCGGAAGAAGCGCTTCGATTTTTTCCACAACATCCATGGGAAATACGGCGTTCCGAGCACACCGCAAGAAATCACGAAGAGCCAGAGTTGCACCGCTCGGTCGTACTCGCCCACGGGAGTCGGGGCTTCCGCAAATCGCCCGGCGAGTTCCGCCTTGACTTCGTTGTATCGCTTCGCATCATCCACCCCGAGTGGAATCGCGCGCGATTTCACCTCGAACTCATCTTTGGCAAGGCTCAGCGCGGTGAAATCGGCGAATGCAGTTTCCTGCGCGGGGATCTTGACTGCGTAGTCGTAGCCGCCCCAGATTCCGAATCCAAGGCATGCGACCGTATATCCGACATGGATTAACTTTTGACGGGGCTGAATCGTGGTTTCGATGGGCATAGAGAGTTCCGGAAGGACGGCTACTGTAGAGGAAGCGTGGGCGGGGTTGCGAGGAAGTAGCGAAGTCCCTCCCATCGCAACGATTACGTGGGTTTCACATTAGGGAAATGCGGGGAATCTCGGCTAGTATCTGTGCTCTAGGTTGCTTTGGTCCCAACACCGTAGAGCACATCGCACGACTGATCGACCTTGAGGACGACACGCCATGATTGTTCATATCCCAGACGACTTGACAGGCTTGGTCAACGAAGCGAAAGCGGGCAACCGTGCAGCCGCAGAACAGGTTTGGCAATGTGTCTATGAGGAGCTGCGTTCGACCGCTCGTCGCATGCTCGGCGCTCCGAAGCTTGGTGACATCAATCAGTCTGGACCAACGACGCTCATTCAGCAATCCTTTCTCCATTTTTTCACGAAGGGCTCACCCAATAAAGAGTGGGAGTCTCGCGCGGAATTTTTCGGCGCTCTCGCGAAGTCGATGATGCGATTCCTTGTGGATCATCGGAAAACTCTTGGAATCCCGACGGGCGGCGGTGTCTATCGCACGATTCCACTTGGATTCGATGCTCCCACCTTGCAGCGATTTGACGACGCGGTGTCCGCAGCCGATGAGAGCTTGCTTGCTTCGATGGTGGATCTCGAAGAGGTGCACGCGATCGCCTCGCAAGTCGTTGCGCTGCGATACATCTGCGGCCTCTCGATCGAGCAAGCAGGTGAAGCGATCGGCATTCGACCGCGGACCGTCAGCAAGCACTGGAACTTTGCGCGATCATGGCTTCGTCGCGACTTTGCGCGCAGGCTCGGGATGTCGGGCGAGTTGCCCGACATTTCTCCCTACGCGTGATCTAACCATTGAGCACTTCGGACGCAACTCCATCTCCTGAAGGCGCTGCGCCGAAAGCTCGGTTGTCGATTGCGGATGTTGAAACCGCGCTCGACGAATGCGTGCGTCTCTCGCCGGACGACCGTCTTGCTTATCTCGAAAGAGAGTGGGGAAGTCGCCCTGAAATCGTGGCGGAAGTGCGGTCGTTGCTCGGGTATCTCCCCGACCCTGAGTGTTTCGAAGACCTTCCGCCCGCGATCGATGAAGACCTCGCGCGTGTAGGTTCGACGGTCGGAGCGTTTCAACTCGAGTCGCTCATCGGTCGAGGAAGTACGGGCGCGGTGTATCGCGCGCAGCAAGCATCGCCTGCGCGAAGAGTCGCGGTGAAACTCTTGCGACGCGACTACTCAGGGCCGAGTGCGCTTCGACGATTCAAGCGAGAGGGTGAATTGCTTGGGCGACTTTCGCATCCAGCGATCGCGCGCATTTACGCGATGGGCGTGGAGCAAAGCGGAGGTCACTCCGATCCCTACATCGCGATGGAACTCATTGATGATGCACGCACGATTGAAGTGTGGTGGCGATCAAACGCCGCACCGCCGTTGAAGGAGCGACTTCAGGTTTTCGCTACGCTCTGTGATGGCGTGCATCACGCGCACCTTCGCGGCGTCGTGCATCGTGACTTGAAGCCAGCCAACGTGCTCTTCGGACGCGATCAGACTCCGCGCCTCGTCGATTTCAGCATTGCACGGACGACGGGTGAAGGCGTTCGCGACGAAACTCTCGCGACGCGCGTTGGTGCAATCGTTGGCACGTTGTCGTACATGAGTCCTGAGCAGGTGTCGGGCGCTGTCGACAAGATTGACGCACGCACGGATGTGTACGCGCTCGGCGCATTGCTCTACGAATTGCTCGCAGGGAAGCGCGCCTGTGATGTCGATCAACTTCCGCTCCATGAAGCGGCACGCATCATCTGCGAGGTGGGTCCGAAGGCACTGAGTTCGCATGGGCGAGCGCTGCGTGGAGATTTAGAAACGATCGTCGAGAAGGCGATGGCGAAAGAGCCCGACGCGCGCTACGAATCCGCCGCTGCGCTCGCTGCGGATGTGCGCCGGTTCATCAACGACGAGGCGATTCTCGCACGACCGCCGAGCCGAGTTGCCGCTGCGCTTCGCTTCGTGCGCAAGCACCGCGTGGGTGTCGCGGTCTTCGCGCTGTTTCTCACTGCACTCGGTGTCGGTTACTCCTCGAGCGTCGCCGCAAACAAGAGAACGGCGCGAGCGCTCTACCTCGCGAGTCTGGCACGCACTGAACTTCTCGCGGAATTGGGCGAGTCCGTTGCTGCGGCGGAGATGCTTGCACGTACACCAGAGGCGGACTGGACTTGGGTCCATCGCGCGCTCGAACGCACGCTCGATGGTCGCGCGATTGCGCAGGAGGGTCCACTCGGATCGACAACGCGTGCGCTCGCGATCGCACCTGCGTTGCACGCGGTGGTCTGCTCGCTTGATTCGCGCGTGCAATTTGTCAATCTTGCGGATCTCTCGACCTTCGGAGAGGTGCAGCTTCGATCGCCCGTCATCGCGCTGGCACTGCGCGTCGATGCGAAGTTAGCGTTTGCGGGATGTGTCGACGGAAGCGTGTGGGAGATTGACACTGCAGTGCGTGACACTCCACGCTTGCCCCGATTGCTCGGAGAGCTTGCCTCTCCGTGCACTTCGATCGCGCTTTCGCCGAACGGTCTCGAACTTCTCGTTGGCACAACACTGTCCGGCGTAGAAATGTTTGATCTGTTGGCGAGCGCGCATCACGGCATGCCCATGCCGGCGTCACTGCGCGAGAGCGTCGGTGGAATTCCTTCCATCGCATGGGAGCCCGGCGGTGACTCCGCGCTCTTCGTGAGTACGTCGCTTGGCATTCTGCGTTGGTCTTCGCAGCGACGCGAGACGGAGCTTTTCTTCGAGAATCAGGCGGAGATTGCCTCGGTCGCATGGAGCCCCGACGGCAAGCGTTTCGCGTTTGCCGCCGAAATGGAAGTCTTCCTCGGCGATGTTGCGGCGCGCACCGCCGAGCGCATTACGAGCAGGCGACAACCCGTGAGTGCGATTGCATTCAGCCCGGATGGCCGCACGCTTGCATCCGTGGGAACTGCCGCGCACGTCTGCATTTTCGAACTCGATGGAACACCCATCGCAACGCGATTCAGTCCAGAAGGCGAGCAGTCCTCTGTCTTCTGGGTCGATGCGGATACGGTCATCACCGCGGGGACGGGGATCGCAACGTGGGAGCTCGTTGAGCCATTCCCCCGCGTGGTGCTGCCGAGTCGCGACGATGGTACGCGCGGTAAGAGCAGCGCGCGATGGTTGACGCCGCATCGCATTCGTTTCATTGATGAGCACGGCGTCGCAATGGATTGCAGCATGATCTCGCCGCCGCAGCGGCCCAATCGCGTGGCGGAAATCGAAGTTGGATGTGCAACAGCGCAGAGCCTCGACGGTCGTCGCGGCGCCATCGCGTTGCCCACAGGTGGCATCGCCTTTATTGAACCGAGTGGCAAACTTTCTCCGTGCATTTCAGAGGGACGATTTGTCGATCTTGTGTTTAGCCCTGACGGATCTCGCATCGCTGCGACTGACCGCGATGGTGCAGTGTGGATCTTGAGTCTTGCCAATTGCGATGTTGTGGCGCGCTGGACACCACGCGCGAAGGAAGCGGCGCTCGGTGCAATCTGGACCGGCATGAACGCACTGCTCACGACGAGCGCACATTTCAATATGCACCTTGTGCTACCGAAGGGTCCGTCAGAAGAGTGGGCTGTGACGCGCGCAGGTTTCTCCGGGCGAACGCACATCGGGCGCGGAAGTCATGGCACGTACTACCTCACCAACGCGAACGCGACGATTGAAGCAGTGCTGTTCGATGGAACTTTTCTCCATCAATTCGCAGGCGGTCTCGGAGGTTCGCTCGCGATCGCAGAGAGCCCCAACGGAATGCTCCTTGCAACAGCCGGTCGTGATGGACGCGTGCATCTGTTCGAGAGCGCGACGCAAGATGAACTCGCGTCGTTTCCAACCGTCGCGGATGCGGTCATCATGTTGGAGTGGTCGCCGGATGGCACGGCACTTCTGGTGACAGGCGACGAAGGTAGCCTTGAGGTGATTGACTCAAAGCCGCTGCGAAAGCGCTACGCGGAACGACTCATTTGGATCGAGTAAATGCGGATGTCAGCGGGGCGCGATCGGAGCGCCGCAAAAGTCGGAGTCGGACGTGAGTCGATCGTGCTTCATCACGATACCGTTCGGTCGGACGATGGCACGCTCGCCAATGTCGACGCCGTAGAACACCACCGTTTGTTCGCCAACACTCGCGCGCGCGCCGACGCGCAAGCGGTCGATCTTGAGGATGCGATCTTCGAAACTGTGCGCTTGAAACTGACACGCGATGGTCGCGTCGTCGCCGAGCGTGAGCATGTCAGGATCGACCAATTGCGTGAAGCCTGAACCCAACACCGTGCGTTTTCCAATGTGCGCTCCTGAAAGTCGGAGATACGCGTTGAGCACAAGTGTTCCTTGCAACACAGCGAGTGCGCGTCGTCCCCAATATCCCCAGACGACGTAGAGAAAATCCCATCGTGAACACCAACACGACCAGAACGCGTGTTGCCCAGGCTGCACACGACCGAGCAACATCCATTTCGTGCACAACAACAACACGCCCAACGTGATCGCGCTTGCGATGAGTGATGCGGGGAGCACGATGTATGCGATCGTGATCCAATCGACGCCGAGCGTGCGCGTGTTCAGCACCGCGAGATACGCCAGCAGCCCAACGAGCGCAGGGATCAGCGGTACTGTGATGCGCAGCGTCTCCCAGAACAATCGATTGATGCGTCGAAGCATGGACGGATCATGCGTGTCTTCGCGCGCGGAGGTCACGACTTCTCGGCGAGGAAGTTGCATCGGCGGAACACCGAGCCATCCTGTGTTTGGTAGTGCTTGCAGAGGATCAGGCGCCGTGCTGACACCGATAAACAGATCGTCACTCCACGCGACACCCTGAGCAAGTACTGCGTGATTTCCGATGAATGTGCGCGCGCCGACACTTGTCGCGCGCACTTCGAATGCATGCGTGCTCGATTCAGCAGCGGCGAGATAGATGCCATCGGCAAAGAAACTCTCTTCTCCGATCGTGAGCATTTCGGGAATCGT
>SIAK01000086.1 GCA_009691805.1 Phycisphaerales bacterium | reverse complement strand
TTCTGCGTGAGTTGCAGTGGACCGCGCAGCGAGGTGTAGAGCTCCGCACCTGGCGCTGCACTATTGTCGAGCCAACGGAGCCAGTCCGCTGACGAAGAACCCTTGTTGCCCACGATGACGTCGTAGTTTTCGCTATTCCATGCGACGCGCGCATGACCGATGCCGTACGAGCTAGGATCGATGATCGCGCCGAGCGTGTCTGCGTTACGCAAGAACGGCAACGGACCAGAACCGTCCATGTACACAGCGACATGCACTGCGTTTGGTTGTGGGTTACTGCAATCTTCTTCTAGGGTGACGGTCTGCATTGAGAAGAAGGTTGGCTTCGCGCGCAGGTTGCGACCGAAGATGTCGACGAATGCCGCGCGCGGCCAGAGACTGCGCTTAGGACCACTGCCGTAGCCTGCGTTGTTGTCAGGATCATCAGCAGCAAGAATCGTCATCGCGTCACCGATGAACTCTTCATCACCACCATTGACAATGCCGTCCCACTGTCGGCCTACAACGCCTGTCGCAGAAACCAAACCTGAGCGGATTGGCTGCGAATGCGTCGAGAAGACGTAGCGCGGATTGATTTCCCAACTGTCGACATCACGCGAGCAGATCGATGTCGCGTTCGGCGTAGAAGCGAGTGAAGCCCACTGCCCAGTTGCAGGATCACGAGTCCAACTCTGTGGATCCCACAACCAAGGTCGCGCACAACGCGCATAGGTCATGAAGAGATCGTTCGCTCCGATGCGAATGCCATCGACTTCCTTCTCGCCCATGCGGCACTTGTACTTCTTCGCAGGAGGCTGCAATCGCGGATCGTTGAAGAGGCGGCGGACTTCGTCGCGGAAACTATCTTCGTTGCCACTCACATCGTTCTCAAGTCGATCGACCACCATGCGCACGACACCGCCTGGTGTTGCGATGCGTCGAACGAGCACGACAGGATCCGTCGTGTTCGACTGATATGTCGCAGCGATCGGGTCGTTCTGCTTGCAGTGCCAGGAGTTCGTTGCGTTGAAGACGAGCGTGCGATCCTGCGCATCAAACGGATCGGTTGGACCCGTGCTGTGGCTGTCATAGAGACCGATGTACTCGCGGATGTTGTACGTTCCATTCGCATCGCCGTCGCCATCGACATCGGTGGGCGCGAATTCAATGTCAAGGAAGTCAAGCATCTTGGTGGAGATCAACATCTCCGTCTGCGCACTCGCTGGATTCGCTGGAGGCGTCGCCGCTTCCGCGGAATCGGAGTAGATGTAATCAGGCACGGCGTAGATGATTGCCGTGGAAGGACCATCGCTTGTCGCAGGTGGAAGCACCGGCACGAATCCGTACTGACCCGTCGCGAAGCTATACGAGCGACCGTAGAACTGAATCTCGAAATCAAACAGTGGCAGCGGCGTGTCGTAAGGATTCGCGATCTGCACAGCGATGACGGTCGCAGGACGCGACGTGTCATCGACGAATGTTTCACCGCCACCATCCGCAACGGTGGTTGGAAGTTTCAGTTGAGGATTCACGATTGTTTCGACAGGTCCGCACATCGCGAACTCTGTGTTCCAATCGTTCTGGTTGATCTTGCTCTTCGGATAGACGACGCCAATGAACGCCTCCATGATGAAGGGCTGTTTTTCCATGCCGTTGTAGAAGCGGCCAGCGGTATTGGGATCGAACACAACGTGGTCAAGGCTTGGCTTGAATTGGCTCTCAGGATTTCCACTGGCAGGCGTTGCCACAGTTGGCGGGTCGTACCAGACGGTGACCGCGGAACCCGGTGCCTTCGTAGGTTGATCGCTTGCTGCATGCAAGTTCGCGGTGTAGCTCGCAATCATCGAAAGCGTCTTGAGGTACTGCTCTTCGGGATCGGTGACTGCTGGATCCATCGAGTCGAAGTAGCTGCGCCAGAGATCTGTCACGCCATCGCCATCACTGTCGCCATAGAAACTCACGGACCGCTCAAGCAATCGCGCAAGGTCGTTGCGCCATTGTTGTTCGCGCGCTTCGCGAACACCGCTCCCAACCGTGGTGCCGTCTTCAAGCGCGAACATCGGACGACGAAGATCGACCTTCAACTTCTGTCGTGCGTACTCCGCACGATTCTCTGCGTCGAATGCCACGAACAGTGGATCGGCAGGATTCGTAATCGCCGCGTTGCGCGGATGGAGGTAATTGCGCGTCGCGTTGTAAAACGGCGTTGGCCAGAGCCACGCGGGAAGTTGATCATTGCGCGCGCCGTTCACCGTTGTGATGCGGTGGCGCATGTCAACGAGCAGCTCGCGTTGCGACATCGGCTCGAGCTCGCGGTTCGCTTCTTCTCGCTGCACGGTGGCGCGCAACATTTGGAATCGATTCGCGTTGCCACCGAGCACGGTCGGACTGAAAAGACTGAATGCTTGCTCGAGCCGCGATTGCGTGTACGGCTGATTCAAACCAGCTGCCATGCGCAACTCAATCTCGTCTGCGGTGGAGAATGGTCGAAGTCCGAGTGTCGTCGCGAGCGATCCCGCTGGATCGATGCCTGCAAGTTTGAACCACGCGAGTCGCTCGGAAGCAAGTTCGAATCGTCCAGCTTCAAGCGGAAGAATGAGCGCAACAGTTGGATCAATGATTGGGTAACCGAACTGCGTCGCCAGCGCTCTTTGCGCAGCGTTCATGTCCTTGATACCGAGCGATTTCAACACGCTGAAGTCATTCACACCGACCGCGATCGTCGAGAGGTCCCCGTAGAGATCGGCGCTCCCCGCTTCGAGTCCATTCGGACCGCGACCGATGTTCATCGATGCATTGATCGCGGTGCCGTTGCCGATCTTGAAGAGCTGCGCGCCTTGACCACTCCACAGCGAGGGGAAGTAATCAGGGAAGTATGGCGTGGTTGCAGGATCAGAATAATCGTTGGATGCGTTGATGGGCGTGTCGAGAAGACCCGCGCGATTCTGGAGATCGTTCTTGCTCCAGACCAGTGCGAGATCGGCAGGTGTCTGACCTGTTGTGCCGCCCGCAGGAAGAACAGTGCCATTCGCGAGTGTGGTCGTTTCAAAGAACCCACCCTTCGTCGCGATGTTCACATTGAGCATCGAAGAGTTGTCGATGATCGACACGCCAACAAGCGTGCGTACGCCGCGATCGACAGGCACCGGCGCGAGGAACCAGAAACTATCCGTGTATCCATCACCGTCGGCATCGGTGAATGTGCGCGTCACCATCTGTCGAGCTGTGTTGGGCTGGTACTCGTCGCTTGCAGGACCGAGCGCAGCGAGCTGGAAAAAATTCGGCAGCGCAGAAGGCAATCGATAATGCAGTCCGTACCAATCTGGTTGACTTGGTGGCGCGAACCATTGATTGCGACGCACTGGAAAGTTGGTGAGAACGTCCGCCGCGGAGGCGAACGGAATTGGGATCACATTCGGCAGCCACTGCTCATAAGGCACTGCAACGCCGAACGCCTTCGTGAGATCATTCTGATTGAGATTGATGAGTGTCGAGCCCTCAATATCAGAGATGTCACGCACCGCGCGCCACGCGTTGTTCGCGCTCGGCAACCATGTCAAATGCGTCCAGTGTGAAAAGCCATCAGGCACGCCGTCATTGTCGAAGTCTGCGCGCTGCGGTTCCGTGGAACGCAACCAACGCGAGTCGCCTGTGCCAGGATTTCCGTAAGGATTTGAATCGCCCATCGGCGCACCGGTGAGTGTCAACAGCTGGCCGGTCGGCGCGCCTGTTCCGCGTGGCCACGTTCTGAGCGGCCACGGGCTATTGGGATTTTCAAAATCATCAGGCCAATTCGTCCACGGCTTCACTTCAAACGGCGTGGTGTTGGTTGGAAAATCTGGAAACGCGTCGTTGTTGAAATCGCGATCGGTCTCATAGCGCGTCGCATACTGCGGCGTCGCAAGGCGGGGCCACGATGCACTACCAATTGCGGTCGGCGGTGTAGTCGTGTAATCAAAATCCACCGCCAAGGCATTTGTTGGATCAACAGGCTTTGGAAAGAGACTCGCGCTGAGTTCTTTCGCAACGTCGCGAGCGAGACTGTCCGCGCGTCCGTCACGACCGCTAGCTGCTTGCTGCGCTGTTGCGACCTGTCGCCCGGCGCGCGCGCGTTGAACGAATGCGGTCGCCACGATGACGAGAAGCACCAAGATTGACATCACGAACACGATCGTGTTTGCGCGTCGAGGCGAAGTATGTGGAGTTTGAACGTGCGGCATGGATTGCTCCAACGAACTCAGGCAATTCTTGAAACGCATTAAGGCCTTGGTAACTCAACAATGAATTGAAACTCGCGGCCACCTTCAAGGCGCGCGTTCGGATCATTCAACGTCATCGTGATGCGAACTGCGCTTGGCCATGGGGTGTAGGCACCGTTGCCCGTTGCGCTTGGTGCCCACACGCTTGTGTCGGATCCGTTGTAACCAAACGCCGCCGCGTACACGGTGCTCGTTTGGCAAGGCGATGGCTTCCAGATTGGCTTGAGATGCGCAGCGCAATCGGATGGTTCGATATTGAGAAAACCTTCAACGCTGCACACGAGGTTGATCACGGGCGCGGGGCCGTCGGCAGGGATCGCGGCGTTGTCAATGACGAGCGGCGCATCGATCGTGCCGAACCATTCGCCGCCTTGATTTCCCCAGTAATTCGCCATGTTCGACACTGGTCGCACATTGTTTGCAGTTGGCGGATAGTTCACGCAGGACTGATCAAACATGCCGAACCACGGTGTTTGCGTGCGCCCCGCCACCACCATGCCGAAACCATTGCCACCACGACCCACGCCTTCGCTCCAAGTCCAGTCCACGCGGAATGAACTGCAATTCGCGGTGAGAATGGAAGACGCGAGCATGCTGTCGGCGCGGCCCATGCTTGGCGGCGCTTTCTCCGCGCGTGGGTAACGCAGGAATGGTTGATCTTCGCCGCCCGCATTCATGAACGGGTCGGGAAATCCAACACACTGCAACATGCGCGTGCGCTGGCAATCAACCCATGGATTCGCACTCGAGCCGAGGAGAAATGGAAGCGTTCCATTTGCGGTGACTTGTCGTTTGATATCTCCGAGCGACATCGTGCAGACATCCACGCGCGAACTCGTCCATGTTGGGTCGTAACTAGAACCGGTTGGATTCGGGTTGCCCGATGTGAACCAGCTGTCGACCCACGGTCGTTGCTTCTCAGTGGAGAGCACACTGGTCGCATTTTTGTAGTTGGCTGCGTAGACAAGATCCGCGCTCGAGGGCGCGCTGCCATCTTTTGCGAGGACGAGCGCCTGTCGTAGGAGTGGCCAGTTTTCTTTCGGCGATGAGGGTTGACCCTTCGAACCTTGGGTCGTGCCTGCTGCCCAGGTGTGTGCATCGATCGTGGAGTTGCCGTTGTTCGAGGTTGAACTCCACGGCGTCAGCGCGCTGCCATCGCACGCGTTGCTGTTGAATCCGTCCGTGTCTTGATCGGCGCCGAGATTGGGCGAAGAGACGCCGTGTCCGTAGTACACGCGCGCCACGCCACTCTCCGCAAGCCATGTCGAAGCAACGCTCGCCGCCGCACTCGATTCACGCGAACCGATGAACTGTTGCGAAGTCGTGCTGCGCTGGGTGAAGAACACCAATTGATCTGCGCGCGTTGTTCCTGTGTCGACGCACTGCACGACAAAGAATCCGTCGCGCGAAAGGTGCGAGAAATCCGCGCGAATCTGTGATTCAATCGCGGCTGCCGTCTGCAACAAGTTGGATGTCGCTTCGCCCGCGCCCGCAACTTTGGACGCGCTTGAAAAGATGCGCGAGGTCGCCATGAGCACGACGACGAGCACGACGATAGCGACGAGGAGTTCGGTCAGCGTGAACGCGCCACGCACTCGGAGGGAGTTTGAGCTTCGTGGGTGCATCACAGTTCCTCCACCGTCAGATACACGGGAATGAGTTGATTGCCGTTGGCATCACGACCAGGGAGGAACCAAATGCCGCCCGCACAACGCGTCGGCCAGAAACCTGT
>SIAK01000085.1 GCA_009691805.1 Phycisphaerales bacterium | reverse complement strand
AGTGGACCTTGTGTGGTCATGTACCAGCGCCACGCATCGAGTCCGTACTTCGCGAAATACTCTTCAATCGTCGGAAGATCGATGAAGTTGCCGAGCGACTTCGACATCTTCTGACCATTCGAAATCCAGAACGAGTGCGCGTAGACACATTTCGGCATTGGAAGGCCAAGCGCCATCAAGAGTGCTGGCCAAACAACTGCGTGAAACCAGAGGATTTCTTTGCCAATGACGTGATACTCGGGCGGCCAGAACTTCGCGCGTGCCTTCGCGAGTTCGCCGTTTGGTTCACCGAGTCCGAGCGCGGTGGTGTAATTAAACAGTGCGTCGATCCACACATAGATCACATGCTCGGGCGCATTCGGCATCCCGATGCCCCAAGAGAAATTCGTGCGCGTCACCGGAACGTCTTGCAGGCCATCGCGCAAACGTCCGCGCACTTCGTTGAAGCGTCCTTCCGGTCGCACGAACTCTGGGTGTGCTTCAAAGTATTGTTCGAGCCGCGCCTGATACGCGCTGAGTTTGAAGTAGTAGTTGTGCTCCTTCGCGCGCACGAGCGGTTTGCCACTGATGGGGCTCTTGTACTCAAGCTCCTTCGCGCGAGTGTCGGTGACGTACTCCTCTTGCCCTTCGTCGTACCACCCTTCGAACTCACCGAGATACACATCGCCCGACGCAAGCAGTCGTTGCACAAACAATTTCACTTGTGATTCGTGGCGCTCCTCGGTGGTGCGAATGAAGTCATCATTCGAAAGTCCAAAGAGCGCCATGACTTTGCGGAACTCCGCGGAGTTTTCATCGGCGAGCGCTTGTGGGGAAACGCCGCGTTCGCGCGCGCTCTTCTCGACCTTCGCGCCGTGCTCATCTGTCCCGGTGAGAAAAAAGACATCGCGACCATTCAATCGTTGCGCGCGCGCCCAGACATCGCAAAGCGTCGTCGTGTACGCGTGACCGATGTGCGGTCGATCGTTCACGTAGTAAATCGGCGTCGTAATGGAAACGGGCGTGCGCGCAGAAGCCATGGGGCGGTGATTGTACGGTTCTGGTCAGATACGCTTCCACTGTGTCTGAGACCGCCGAACAACCCGCAAACGATCCGCCACGCGCGATCACGCGCTTGCCGCAAGACGTCAGCGCGCTCGCCATCACCGCAACACTTGCCGTTGTTGTGCTCTCGATTTTCTTGGGCGTCTTCGGTCCGCGCATCGGCAATCACCCTGGATTGACGGTGGGCGTACCACTCTCCGAACTAGCACTCGCGGTGGAGTCTCGGCACGGCGAGCGATTCGTCAACGCGGTCCACGCGAATTCGGGCGCGCAACTCGCGAAAGAGGAAGCGGAAACCGCGCTCGCGAAAATCATCAGCACGCCAATCACATTGCCTGATCTTGAGCGCGACGGAGGTTGGGTGAGTGTTGATGCAGTGGCGCTTCCTGGGGGGCGCGCGGCGGTGTTGTTCGCGCAGTTTCCCGCGAGTCGCGGCTTTGATTACGTCACGATCTGCGTGTTCAACGATGAAGATCGTTTCACTGTCTATAACCCGTTCGGGCGACCGATTGGTCTACCTGACGGTGAGGTCTTTGTTGTCGAACCGGTGAGTGAATTCGGTGGCACGATGATTGTCGCATGGCGCGATAGTGCGCTTGTGTGGGTGCTCGCAGGAGGCGAGATTGAACTCTTAGAGTCGCTCGAAGGATGGATCCACGCGAGCGCGTTCGAAAAACCACTCGTCCGAGAGGTTGAAGAAACGCCAACACCTGAAGACTCTCGTTGAACTCCATCAAAAACGGTGCATCCTGAGGCAGAGTTGCCGATCAAACAAGGCGATGATCCCTCGCACTTCTCCATGAAACTCTTCCACTTCATCACGACACACGCGCTTGCGAGCCTTGCGATCTGCACAACGAGTTCAACGGTGATCGCGCAAAATCCTCCTGGCGGTGGTCAATTCTCTGGTCGCGGTCAAGCGCTCGGAACGGGCAGTTCGATGCAGGTCTTTGACCGTGTCTATCGACCGGGCGTTGCGCTTCCAATGGGCGCTGGCAATGTGATGGACGCGAACACGCGCGTTGGTTCGTTTGGTTCGAATGACCCAACACTCGCTGCGCCTAACTACAACGCGCGCAATCTTGTGGTGACCAACAGTGTTCCTGGCGGTCGTGGATTCCGTGGATCTGTTGGCTACGCTGCTGCGGGCGATTTTGAAGGCGCGACAGGATCAGATTCAACATACGGATTCCGAGCGGGGAGTGCGTTCTCGAATCCGGCGTTCATTCAATCTGGCTTGACGAATGATCGTTTTCTCATCGGTCAAGGGCTTGGTGTGTTTGAGTATCGCCGCGACTCGACCCCGATCGGCGTTGAGCAGATGCGCACTGCAGAAGGGCAGTCCGACAGTCGGTTGCGGCTTGATCGCATGAACACGTCGCTCTCGATTGGTCGACAAAGTTGGGATGTTGGAGAAGATCGCCTTGTCGCAAATGGCCAGGGCGACGATGGCAGCCCGCTTCGATTTACTATCTCACCGCTCCGTGGCATGCAGTTGGCGAGCCTGCGTGATCCGCTCGTCGCAAGTTCACTTCCGTTGTTTGAGATGGCGCGTGTGCGTAACGATTTTCGCTTGGGCCTCACAACGCCCGAAGAGTTACTCCCGCGTTTGAACAACGATGCGCTCGCGACCGTGCCTGGCCTTGGACCTATGGTTGTGGATGTCAACGCTGAGGTCTCCGCGCTGAAACTTGCGCCTCGGAGTTACAAAGAGATCCTCACGACCATCGTGCAGGCGTATGAGAAGGATCCGACGAAAAATATTGATGCAGATCCCGCAGCGCTTGCGCGTGTACGAGGCGAACTTGCAAGGTTGCGCGGTGATTTAGAGAAGGGGACCGACGCGAACACGCCAATGCATGTGGATCCTTCGCAACCGATTGATCCAACAAAGCCAGTTGATCCGAACGCGCCGACGCCTACGACTGTCACGAAGCCAACAGACACAACACCTCCAGTGCGCTCGACTGATCCACCGAGCGCGTTGCAACCACCAAAGCTTCCTGGTGACGCCGCGTATCCAAGCGGCGAGAAGCCGGAGCATCTCAAGCCGCCCGCGGCCGCGAAACTTTCGATCCCCGAACTTGCTGAGATTCTTCGACACAGCAAACATGTCACCGAGCTTGCGGCGGGTGACCGTATGCGTGTCGATGAACTCATTCGTCTTGGCGAAGCGTCGTTACGCGCGGGTGAATATTTCCGGGCCGAAGAACGCTTCCAACAATCGCAAACGATCGCCGCAAAGAATCCGCTCGCAGAAGCGGGTATCGCAAACGCGCAGTTGGGTGCGGGGCTCTATCTTTCGACCGCGCTCACATTGCGAAATCTTTTCGCGTCCAACCCTGAACTCATTGATGTGACATACGACCGGTCGCTCTTGCCGAGTGATGATCGCATGATTGTGGTGATCGAAGCATTGCGTGGGCGCATCGCGGGCAAAGTGGATGCAGCGGACTTTGGATTCACGCTTGCATACATCGGAAAGCAAACGAGTCAACCCGCGCTCATCACCGAAGGCCTTGCGCAACTGACAGGCAATCCGCAACGCGACATGATGCGTGATCTGCTGACGCGTATTTGGATGCCGAGCGAAGTTCCAACCGTGGTTCCGGTTGACGCTCCTACTGAAGCCCCAACTGAAGCCCCAACTAAAGCACCAAGTGAAGCAGGAAACTGATCCGTTTGAGTTACGCGCTTCGCTGCTGATGGAGCCACCCACCAATGGGCGCGAGGTGCTGCTTCGCACTCGCGATGAAAAACAGAACACCAATCACGACCAATAGTGCTGAAAGCTGCATAGGCACAGTGATTCCCGCAAACGTGAAGATGTCTGGATCCGCTTGACGGAACTGCTCTGTTGCAATGCGCAACACGCCGTATATCACACAGAATGTCCCCGTCATCACGCCTGGTCGGCGCGGTGTCATCCACAACAGTCCGAGCACAAGGAAGATGATCGCACCCTCACTGAGTGCTTGCATGAAATTGATTGGCCAATAGGCAGTGAGTGTTGGAAGTAAACGCTCTTGCATAAACGTGTTGCCCGCATACGCCTCATCGCGCACAAACTGTCGCGCCGCGAATTCAGAGCCGAGGCGAATGCGTTCTTCCACAAATATGTTCATCCCATTCCACTGCGGCAAGAAAATTTCATCGGGATACTTCACGCTCCACCATGGTGGGTTGGATTGCATGGACTCCGACAGTGGGTTTCCCCAAAGTTCTGCGTTCACCCAATTCGCGAGTCGACCAAAGCACAATCCGAGCGGCGCGACAAAGGTGACCATGTCGCCGACCACCAAGAGTGGAACCGCACGCGTTCGCGCGAACCACACGCAGCCGATCGCGACTCCGATCATGCCGCCATGACTCGACATTCCACCCTTGTGCAACGCAAGCACGCGCCAGTAAGGCATGATCGATTCGAACTCGATAAAGAACGATGGCTCGTAGAAGAGGCAGTGGCCGAGACGACCACCAAGCACAACTCCAATCATCATGCAGAAGATGAGATCGCCGACATCGCGAACACTCATCGGAACGAGCAGTTTCTTCGCCAACAATCGCAACACATACCAACCACCCAAGAACCCGGCGGCGTAGGCGAGGCCATACCAACGCGGTCCAACACCAGGACTCACCTCGAAGACGAATGGGTCGAGGGTGTGCAGGGTTGATTCGGCAAGAAGACGACTGAACATCGTGGAGATGCTACGCCGAGCGATCTCGATACGCTGCACGCATGTCGATGCGCGCGCCGAGTGAATTTCCGAAATCATCACGAGTTGGTGACCTCACGCCTGCGCTGCGAGTGCTTCTTGCGGGCAACGCACTCAGCGAGACACAGGCGATTGACGTGTTCACTGAACTTGCCACTGGGTCGTCGCACGAAGGAGAAATCGGCGCGCTGCTTGCGTTGCTCGCGGCGCGTGTGCCGAGTGTGGATGAGCTTGTTGGCGCCGCGCGTGTGATGCGATCGAATGTCGAGCGTGTGCCGACCAAGTTCTCACCTTCGCAACTTCTCGACACCGCAGGCACGGGCGGTGCGCCCAAGAGTTTCAACGTGAGCACGCTCGCGGCGATCATCGCGGCGTCGAATGGCGCGAAGGTTGCCAAACACGGCAACCGTTCGCGCACCGGCCGAGGAAGCGCGGAGACACTCGAGCGCGCGGGCGTGAACATCAACGCATCGCGCGCAGTGCAAGCGCGATGCCTTGAAGAGTGTGGCATCTGCTTCTGTTTCGCGATTCATCATCACCCCGCTGCAAAGCACGCGATTGGTGTGCGTAAAGCGCTTGGTTTTCCAACGATTTTCAATCTCCTCGGTCCGTTGACAAATCCCGCTGGCGCTGCGCGACAGGTGATGGGGGTGTATGCGCCGCAATTCATGCGACCTGTTGCGGAGGCGTTGTTGCGACTCGATGCGACGCGCGCACTCGTGCTGCACTCGGAAGATGGGCTTGATGAGATTTCGATTCTCAAGCCGACGCATGTTGTTGAAGTGCGTGGGGGCAAGTTGCATGAGTGGGCGATCGACCCGCGTGCGCTTGGACTTGCGCAGGCGGATCCACAAGCGCTCGCGCCATCTTCACTTGATGAAGCTGCCGCGCTGTTTGAAGCTGTGTTGCGTGGTGAGGAGCGTGGACCTCGACGCGATCTTGTGCTTGTCAATGCGTCAGCGGCGATGCTTGCTGCTGATCTCGTGCAGACGCTTGAAGAGGGGATCCAAGTCGCCGCGCAATCGGTGGACTTTGGAGACGCGTGGAAAACGTTTGAAGCGCTCCGCGAAATTTCTGCGTCGCGATGAGCACAAGAAAAATTCTGTGTAGAAAAAAGGATGACTCTGCGGAGTCGCTGATTTTCTGCGTGTATCTTCGCGCGTCGGTGAGGGGTGGTGTGATCGGTTGAAACTGTGGTTGAAACTGTGGTTGGCGGGGTGGTGGGAGT
>SIAK01000024.1 GCA_009691805.1 Phycisphaerales bacterium | reverse complement strand
GCATCACTCGCCAAGACGCACGGTGAAGCGCAGCGCGCGCAGATTCAAGCGGGAGTGCAGCGGGTTGCAGAGCGATGGACGATCGCAGACGGCGACGCGGCTGCGTTTTTAGCGTTCTGCACTGCGTACTTTGTGAGCGATGCTGCTGAGCGCAAGCGTTTGCTCAATCGCCTTGAGAAGGCGCTCGAACAGATCGGCGGACATCTCTATGAAATGCGCCGCACACTGCGAAGGCATCATGATTTACGCGGCGATGAGTTTCCTGGTGTGGATGATTTGCTCGCGCAGTTCGATCCCGCGCCTGATCTTTCCGAGCAGTTGTACAAGCAGAAGATCGCGCACCTTGCCTTGCTGAACTTCGAACCCGCAACGCTCGATCAAATGCTCGCCGCAGGTTCAGCGTGGAGTGAAGATGCATGGGTTGCTGCGCGCGTGGCGCAAGGATTTGGTCCGCGCATTCCGTCGTCGCTTGCGGATAAGGCGCGCAAGACTTCCTTTGAATCAGGTCGCTTCGTGAGCCACTTTCACATTCCGGTGGGAGCGATGGTGGATGCACACGGGAAGCGTTGGTTTGAAGCGGATCGAAAGTTGCTCGCACACTGGCTTGTGCGCGAAGAGATCAAGGCGGGTTATGGCGATGCGGATGGACTTGCGAAACAGCGCGCGCTCTCGTGGGTCATGGCGCGACACATTGATGGTTCGATTCCGAAATGCGTGATGCACGCAGAAGCGGGAAAGCCAGAGACGCGCAATTGGGATCCGCAGTTCAACACGGTCGCGAGTGAAAGCGCGCCTGCGACGATTGGACTTGAGCGGTACGAACATTGGATCGCAAACTTCCAACTCGCGCGAGAGTTTGACGGGCACTATCCGCTCTATCCCACGGCGATTGCGCGCAAATTTGGGCTCGAGCGCGAGATGCCAGAGGCGGAAGTCGAAGCGCTGATGATCGGTTTGCTAGAGAGTCCCGTGCGCGTGCAACTCGCGGAGTTTCTGACGAAGCGGCTTGGTCGCGCACTTGAGCCGTTCGACATTTACTTCGAAGACATTGTGGAAGCGTCGCCCGCGACAGAGATGAACGCGGCGGTGCGAAAGATGTTTGCCAATGGCAAGGAGTTCGAACAGAAGTTGCCCGAAGTGCTGCGCGGACTCGGCTTCAACGAAGCGGATGCCGCGCATTTGGGAAGCCGCGTGCGCGTGGAAATCGCGAAGGGTTCTGGCCACGCCATGCGACCGCAACTCGACGGATACGACGCGTGGCTTCGCACGTCGAGCCTCGAGAAAGAACTTGGCTGGGATGGGTTTGACACCGCGATGCATGAACTCGGTCACAACCTCGAGCAGCTTTGTTCAAGCACATTTGTCGCACGCCCTGCCCTGCGCGGCGTGCCAAATACCGCATGCACAGAGGCGTTTGCGTTTCTCTATCAATCGCTCGCAAAGCGCGTGCTTGGATTGGAAGACACTTCGAGCGCGACGCGACAATTCGCGATTGATTCGGTCGCGACGATGCTCGCGGCGTGCCAGATCGCAGGACCATCGTTGCTCGAGCTGTACACCTGGCGCTGGCTCTACGCGAATCCAACCGCGACGCCGCAGCAGCTGAAGGACGAAGTGCTCCGCATCGCGCAAGACTTGTGGGCGCGTTTCTACGCGCGAGATTTCGGCGCAGATCCCTACAACATTCTCGCCGCGTATCAACACATGATCGGACACCCGCTCTATCTGCCCGACTACACAATTGGGCACGTGATGAGCCATCAAATCCGCTCGCACATGCGCGGCAAGGATCTCGCGACCGAAACAAAGCGCATCACTTCCATCGGCACGCTCACGCCCGATCAATGGATGAAGATCGCTGTAGGAACAGGAACCTCGTCCACCCCACTCGCAAAAGATGCCGCGGAAGGACTCGCGCTACTTCAACGCTGAGTAACGCAGCGAAAACTTTCCCAACGCAACGCGGCACCCCGCGACTTGCGACGCGGGGTGTTGGAGTTTCTTTCTCCGAGTTTGTTCTCTCGGTCTACCGTGTTTAGCGGCGACGACGAGCGGCGTCAAACGCATTCCGTAACACGTTCCTTCTAACACCATTTGCGACTGTTCACCCAAGCTCCTCGTCGCAAATACACGCTTGTTTCTGCGGGAATTCACCCTTCTCGCGAAAACTTACTGCGCGTTGGCGCGCACGGGTTCCTCGCGATTTGGGGGATGAGGAAACTTGCAGTGCAGAAGTGGATCTGCATCCCGAATCTCTTACGGCAGCGTTAGGTAGACGGGGATCACATGTTGCGCGTGTAGGTACTCAATGAATTGCGTGCCGACGTACGCGAGCATGATGAGCGCGCTTTCGCCGATCACGCGCGTGAAAGGCACGGCTTCGAAGGAGCCGTTGGGGGTGCCGCGCATTGAGCGTATCCGTGGGAAGAATCGCGGCACGGTGCACACGTACTCCTCCCAATCGTTGCCGAATCGTCCGTGAAGGAATTCTTCTTCTTGCGAAATCGTGTGCAGATGGGTGACGAGGAAGACGATTGCGAGGACGAATGCGAGTGTCAGCGCTCCGAACGACAGACCAACGCCGACCCAGCTCAGAAAACTGAAGAAATACAGCGGATTTCGCGTCATGGAGTAGGGACCGACGCAGACGAGCATCTTGCTCTTCTTCCCTGAAATGAACGCGGCACTCCACACGCGGCCAAGCGCGCCGACAATGAGCAGCATCAATCCCACAGACTCAATGGAAAAATCAACAAGCCCGCCTGGTTCGTATGTGTGCCCCGTGACGATCGCGCACAACACCACCACGATCGCGAGTGTCTTCGCGGCAAAGAGTCTGATGTGAATCGTCCGTGCGTGCGCTTGTGGTGGCGCGACTGTACAGGGTTGAATGGTTCCTGCGCCAGGCATGCTCGCATCATACGAACTCTGTCATCAGGCACTGAAGCTTGAGCCACAGCCGCAACTTGAAGTTGCGTTTGGATTGCTGAAGATGAATCCGCGACCCATGATTTCATCCTTGAAATCGACCGTCGTGCCATTGAGATAGAGGTAACTCTTGGGATCGCAGATCACGGTGACGGTGAATTGCGCTGCTTGATCCGCAACTGCCACGCCGCCCTCATTCCCAGCCGCGTTCGCCGTGACTGCTACTGCCGCCGTACGACGCGCAAACGTGTAACTCCACGCTTCGTCGGTGTCCTTCTTCGCCTCCGTCAAATCGAGGAGGTACGAAAATCCAGAGCAGCCGCCGCCCTTCACGCCCACGCGCAAGCACACCGTCGCGGGATCGAGTCCCTGCTGTGCAATGATTGCGTCGATTTCGCGTCCCGCAGTTTCCGTAACAATGACTGGCATAATTTTTCCTTGACTGGGCGATTTCTTGACGTAGCTGAGTGTGAGGCAGAAGGTTAGTGCGCGGCGGCGTTGGTTTCCGCAGTCGCTGTCACAATCCCATTCTTCTTTTGAAAATCTGCAATTGCGCTGCGAATCGAGTCTTCCGCGAGCACTGAACAGTGAATCTTCACAGGCGGAAGGCTCAATTCTTCGACGATCTGTGTGTTGCGAATGGTAAGCGCCTCTTCGATCGACTTGCCTTTGATCCATTCGGTCGCGAGCGAGGAACTGGCAATCGCAGAACCACAGCCGAAGCACTTGAACTTCGCTTCTTCGATGATGCCTTCTTCGCTGATGCGCAACTGCAATTGCATGACATCGCCGCACTCGGGCGCGCCCACGATGCCGACTCCGATATCGCGGCGCGCGGCGACATCTTTCGATGTCCCGAAACTGCCGACGTTGCGTGGATGCTGGTAATGGTCGATGACCTTTTCGCTGTAGGCCATGGTGTGTATTCCTTGAATGCTGGCGGTGATTCGATGAACTGTGAAAAACCTTCGGAGTGGCGCTTTCGAAACTAGTGAGCCTGCCACTCAATCTTCGAGACGTCGATGCCTTCTTTGAACAGATCCCAGAGCGGTGAGAGCGTGCGAAGATGTTCGACACTCTTCTCAATCGCCTGAATCGCGTAATCAATTTCTGCTTCGGTGGTCCAACGACCAATCGAGAGGCGCAACGAAGAGTGCGCGAGCTCGTCGCCGATGCCGAGATTCTTCAAGACGTAACTTGGTTCAAGACTCGCAGAGGTGCACGCGGAACCCGAACTACACGCGATGTCCTTGATGCCCATCAACAGCGACTCGCCCTCGACGTATCCGAACGAGATGTTGCAAATGTGTGGCACGCGGCGATCGGCGTGACCGTTCACTTGCACGACTTCGAGTCGGCTCGACAACTCGCGCTCGAGCTTTTGCTTGAGGCTGAAGAGTCGCTCGCGATCCGCGTCCATGCCTTCCTTGCACAATTCGCACGCCTTGCCAAACCCTACGATTCCAGTGACATTCAGCGTTCCCGAGCGCATGCCGCGCTCATGTCCGCCACCATCGATGAGCGCTTCAAGACGAACACGAGGGCTGCGTCGACGCACGAAAAGCGCGCCGACTCCCTTCGGTCCGTAGATCTTGTGGCTCGACCAGCTCATGAGATCGATGCAATCGCGTTCCACATCGGTGGGCATCTTGCCAACCCACTGCGTTGCGTCGGTGTGGAAGATGATGCCCTTCTCATGGCAGAGCTTGCCGATCTCGGGAACTTCATTGATCGTGCCGATCTCGTTGTTCACCCACATGATCGAGACGAGGATTGTGTCCGAGCGAATCGCATCCGCGATCATCTGCCGCGTGACGATGCCGTCAGGCGCGGGCGTGATCCATGTGATGTCGAAGCCTTCGCGCTCGAGCCGTTTGCATGGATCGAGCACTGCTTTGTGTTCAATCACGCACGTGATGATGTGGCCGCGATTCTTCGTGCCTTCTGGACTCTTCGCGTACATACGCGCCGCGCCCTTGATCGCGAGGTTGTTGGACTCGGTTGAGCCGCTCGTCCAAATCACTTCTTTGCTCGACGCACCGATGAGCGACGCTGCTTGCTCGCGCGCAATCTCGATGCCATCTTCTGCGTCCCAACCAAAGACATGGTTGCGACTCGCTGCGTTGCCGAACTTCTCCGTGAAGTAAGGCAGCATCGCCTCGACAACGCGGGGGTCGGTCCGCGTGGTTGCGGCGTTATCCATATAGATCGGAAGCTTCAGAGCCATGTTGTTGACCTTGAACAGGAGACGAAAAACTAAATGAGACTGAGTCGCATCATAGGCGGAAGTTCGCTGCGATTACAACGAGTTCGTCAGGAATTCATGCATCTCCGAGCCACGAAACTCGAGCGTCGATTCGTACACTTCCCGCGATGCATTGCATTCGCTCTCCTCAAAACCTCGCTCCCTTCGCAGGATGTGCGTTTGTGCCGACAATGGGCGCGTTGCACGACGGGCACGCATCGCTCGTGCGTCGGGCCGTAGAGAGTGGGAAGCCCGTGGTCGTGAGCATCTTTGTGAACCCGACTCAGTTCGGTCCGCACGAAGATTTCGACAAATACCCGCGGACTTTGGATGCTGATCTCGCGATGCTTGAAGCGCTCGGTGTGGCTGCGACCTACTGCCCCGCTGTTGAGGACCTCTATCCAGAAGGTCTCGAAGCGAGCCGAGAAACCGCACGAAATCTTGCACTTCCCGCAGTCGCGACGACGCCGCTCCTCGAAGATCGATGTCGACCCGGTCACCTCGCAGGCGTTGCGCTGGTCGTTGGAAGATTGTTCGATCAGACGCGACCGCGCTTCGCGTACTTCGGTGAGAAGGACTATCAGCAACTTCGCTCCATGGAAGAGTGCGTCGCAGCGGACCGCGCGCGATTCGGTGATCTTGAGATTGTCCGTTGCGCAACGTTACGAGAGCGCGATGGGCTCGCGATGTCGAGTCGAAATCGATATCTCTCGACAGAGCAGCGCGCCCAATCGCTCGCACTTTCGCGCGCACTGCAAAGTGCGCACATGAGCTTCCGTCCCGCAGATGCAGAACAAATGATGCGCGATCAACTCGCGCAAAGCGGGCTTGAGATTGAGTACGCCGTGGTTCGCGACGCAACAACGCTGCTTGACACAACGACGTTTAATGCGCCAACTCGCGCGTTGATCGCTGCGAAGCTCGGTTCCGTGCGCCTGATTGATAATGTCGCCTTTCCAGCTCGTGACCCGACGCGCTCGAAGTGCCCATTTGCGGCACTTTTCGGGTTTGGCACTCCGACTGGTTAAACTCGGCGTACTCCAAGTTGCTACAGCCCCGTTGATTGCTTGAGGCATCCCTATGTCAACCACTCGTACATTCGTCACGCTCACTGTCAGCGCTGTGTTGCTGCTCGCGCTGCCCACAATCACGATGGAGACTTTCGGCGCGTTCGCTCCTCCGAGCGATGCAAGTGCGCCAACGAAGGGCACATCCACCAAAGCGCAGAAGGCAACGGAAGATCGAGCAACCAAGGAAGCTGCACGCGAACGCGCGAAGTGGAATCTCAAACTCGACAAAGCGGATCGCGCGGAGTGCGACAAGGGATTGAATTTCGTCGCGCCTGCGATTCCTGATTCTTGCGAGCGACTCTCCGGCGCGCCCGCGACGATCAGCGAACTTCGCGGCAAAGTCGTTGTCTTTCAAACCTTCAACGCGAAGTCTGCGGCGGGGATGAATGCGCTGAAGAAAACTGCGCAAGCGCTCGACGAAGCGCGACTGACGGACGTTGTGCTCATCGGCGTGCAGATTCCCGAAGGCGCGGATATCGCGAAGAAGTTGCTGGAGCGCGCGAGTGTGAAAACGCCGGTACTTCTCGATGCGGCAGGCGAGTACTGCAACGCGCTTGGAGCGTTCAAGTCGCCTGTGAATTTCATCATCGATCGTCAAGGGGATATGAAATCCGCGGGACTCACGCCCGAGGGTGTGGTCGGAATCTCCAAGGAGCTGCTCGCGAAAGCGTTCGAAGAGACCGTGCCGCCGACGGATCGCCCGAAGCTGACAGAGACTGCGATCGACTTCCCCACGTTCAACAATCGCTTCGATGGCGCGGCGGATTTGCGCGGTAAAGAAGGTCCTGCGTTCAAAGTCGATCGTTGGTGGAACGGCGAACCTGATCCCTCCAACAAACTCATCGTTCTTGATTTCTGGGCAACCTGGTGCCCGCCCTGCCGCGCTGCGATTCCACACATGAATGAACTCGCGAAGGGATACCCGAACGATGTCTGTTGCGTCGGCGTGACGAACGAAAGTTCTTCCGCATTTGATAAGGGTGTGATGAAGGAGAGCTTGAGCAAGTCGAAGTTCTCTTACGCCGTTGCACTCGCGCCTGGTCAAGAGATGTACAACTTCTTCTCGGTGCGATCGATTCCGCATTGCGTGATCATGTCCACCGACGGCGTCGTGCGCTGGCAGGGTCATCCGATGGAACTCGACGATCAAGCGGTCTCGCGACTTGTCACGGCGAATCGATTGCTCGTTGCCAAGACCACGCTTTCCACCCCTGCAATGAGTGGACGTTGGAAGCAGAAGCCAACGGCGTAGCCGAGTATCGCGCCGCATGTTCGACGCATCCACTACATATCAATGCGCTCGATATCAATTCGCGCGATCGACCACTTTGTCCGCGAGCGAGTCAAACACCAGGCGCACTTGCGGTTGGCGAATGGCGGTGAGTTCCGCCCGCGCTTCTTCCACCAAACTCCGTGCAAACTCGCGTGCGGAATCCACCGCGCCACTCTTCATCAAGAGCGACTTGAGTGCATCACCATCTCGAAGCTCGATCGCACGCAAGACGGCGACACGCGCTTGCGCACTCTCGCGCTCAAGGTAAAGAATAGTCGGCAACGTCAACTTGCCTTTTTCAAGATCGCGACCGATCGATTTGCCGACCGTCTCCTCATCACCGGTGAGATCAAGGAGATCATCTTGAATCTGAAATGCAATGCCGAGTCGCTCTCCAATGCGATAGCACGCCTGCGTCACAGGAGTCGGCGCGCCAGAGAGTCGCGCGCCGATTTCGCAACAGGCACCAACAAGCACTGCAGTCTTGCGACGGACAATCTCGATGTAGGTTGGACGATCAAGCGCAAGATCATGGCGACGCGAAAGCTGCACAAGTTCACCTTCGCAGAGCGCGTTTGTCACTTCGCCCAGACGCACATTCAGTGACGGATCGCCAATCTTTGAGCAGAGATGAAACGCATTCGAGATGAGGTAATCACCGAGAATGACGGCGGTTTCATTGCCGCGCAGAAAGTTCACGGTCGCGCCACGTCGGCGCACCGACGCTTCATCGAGCACATCATCATGCACGAGCGTCGCCATGTGAATCATCTCGACTGTCGCCGCAGCGATCACATGACTCTCGGTGATGACGAGCGCATCTTCCGACGCACCGATACCTGCGAGCAGGAGTAAGGTGGGGCGCAGCATCTTGCCGCGATAGCGCTCGGCGTGACGGCACAACTCATCGACCGCAGGAAATGAACTCGTCAACTGCGCTTCGAACGCGCGCTCCACGCGACCGAGTCCGTCGGCAAGTTGCTCAGCGACCAATGTGCTCGAAGCGGCAAGCGTCATGCGGAAAGAGTACGCGCCTTCGACTTCGGCGCAGGCTTGCGGGATGGGACAGCGATTTTTTCCGAGACGAGATAGGCGACCCATCCGGTGCATGCCTCGCCCTTGGTTGTGGGTCGGAAAACGCCATTGCCACTGCCCGTCTTCTTATCCGTGCCTTCCCACCACACGACCGTCTTGCCGAAGCCCGCTTCTTTCAGGATCTCCTGCAATTCCACGAGCGTCCAAAGTCGCCAGTGATAGGCGAACGCGCGACGAAGTTCCGTGCCGTCGGCAAAGCGGAAATGAATGTAGTTCACCACGGTGCTGTTGACGGGGTTGTAATGATGCTGCTCCCACACGTACGTGAAGCCGTCGAGGTGGCGCTCTTCTTCCTGCTCGCTATGCGCCTCGCTGCCACCGTATGCATCACAGATGAAGATTCCGCCGTCGCGCACATTCGTAAACGCGCGCTTGAAGTACGCAAGCAACTTCGCGCGTTCCTTGAAGAGGAAGTACGAGAAGTTCATCGCCACGACGACGTCCACGGGCGTCGTCTTCGCAGTCAGCACATCTTCGCAATGAATCGACAAGCGCGCGCGCTCGGCGGTCGTGAGCGTGGACCAGTGGCGCTGCTCACCCCACTTCAACACGGATCGATCAAGATCCACACCGACGGCGATGTTTGACTTTCGTCGGCGAACCCACGCGCAACTCGCAATCGCGGTACCGCAGAAGTCCTCGCGCAGTGAACTCGGCAACGCCGCGCGACCCGTTTGCTTCCACGCACGCTCGATGAAATCGCACTCCGCCTCCGTGCATTGCACTGAAAGTTCATACAACTCATGATGATCGCTCGTCGCGGCTGTGCGAAGTGCACGCGAGCGCTTCGTTGTCCTCGAGGCCGATTTGGGCTTGACTTTTTTCTTCGTTGAAGAGACGCGTGTGGAGTTCGATCGTGCCATGATGGGGGCGCGAAGTGTAGTGGCAACTACAGACCCCATGCGTGCAGAAACGCCGCAAGATCTTCGGCGTCAACCGTTCCGCTTGCATCAAGGTCTGCACTTCCGCTGCCGCCCCATTGCGCGAGCAAGATCGCGAGGTCTTTCGCGCCAACAATGCCATCGCCATCAAAGTCCGCTTGCGGCGCGCACCACGCGTGCGCCTCTTGCACACATAAGGCATCCCAGTCGTTGTCGCAACAGAAACCATCGAGTGTGCAGACTGTCAGGCAGCACTCTGCGTCTGCGCAGGCTGGCAAGACACGCGCCACAAAGCAACTCCCCGCGGTGGGTGAACCGCACACGGGCAATCCTGGACAAAGTGCGCCGCAGTAGATCGTTGCTTCCGCAACGCACGCGGCATCCCACGCAGTCGTGCAACAGAATGCATCGATCACGCACGTGCAAAGCGCAACGACGCTGTCGGTGCAACTCGGCGCTCCTTCGGCGCAGCACGCGTGTGGAATCGGCGTGTTCGCGATGACTTCAATGTCGTCGAACGTCGAGCCATTGCTCACACTCGACGCGCTCGCGAATCGGAATCGCACGTCACTTTCGTTCGCGAGCGATGGAAGCAAGAGTTCGACACTTGTGCACGAGACCCCTGCACTTGTCGCCTGCCAGAGCGTGCTCCACGAGCCCGATGCGATCGAAACATCCACGCGTGGACCGAGCGTTCCTGCCTGCTTCGAATACTTGAATCGCAGGCTCGGCGAAGTATTTGGACCGAACGCGAAGCATTTTGAAATCGCCGCGGAGTATGGAAAGCCTGATCCGAATTGCATCGCCATGTCGAGTGATCCGCCGCAACCAAACGAACTCGTGAGATAGGGGCCAAGCCCTTCGCAGGAGTCGAACAATTCTGGTTCGAGTGTGCAGATCGAACCGCCCATGAAGAGCGTTCCGAAATCCGTTGCGCCACTGACGAGGCACGGTTCGCCGCCGCCACCGCCAGAACAATTGCCACATCCAAAGAGTTCAACTTCACTCACGCATTGCGCGTCCCATCCAGTTGCGCAGCAGTACGGATCTTGCGCGCAGACGCACTTCGCAACTGCATTGTCGCTGCATCCCGCTGCACCAGCCACGCAACATTCATGCGTGCCGCAGCAGCCCACAAGCCGCACTTGAAAGTCGTCCAACAAGATCGCATTGCTGTTCACGCCATGATCAAAGCGCAGATGGACGCTCGCGCTGCTTCCAAGTGGAATCGTGTAGGTCACCGGTGTGCAAGCGCCGCCTGTCACGAGCAGCGCGCCCAGTGTGTTCGACGTTGATGCAGTGCAACTCACGGTGGTTGCAGAAGACAATCCGTATCTCACAATGCTTCCACTTGCCGCAAATTGCGCGTACTTGAAGGAGACTTCAATCGCGCTGCATCCGCTTGCACCTGTGGAAATCAGAATCACTGGATCTTCGCTCGATGCATCAAATCTCAAGGAGTATCCATCTGGGCACCAGTTTGAAGTTGTCACTGACGCACCGTCGAGACACCACTGCACAGACATCGCGCCTTGTGTGAAATTCGGTGGGTCACTGAAACTGTTGAACGCAGTCGCATAGAACGGGCAGGACTGCGCGTGCGCTGATGCATCGAGCGCGAGCAGACTCACAACGCACAGCAGAAGACTGCGCGCGATGCGGAGCAAGTTGGATCGATGCGTTGCGATACACACAAGATGCCACGACTCGGCGCGCGTGGTCGAGCGCGCACAGCCAAGTGCTTAGAAGTACTTCGCCCAGTGCGTAAAAACGCTCATTTCTTCGGTGTAAACCTCACAGACCTACCACGGCACTCCCATGCATCCCCCACCTAGCCCCATGCATTAAGGAGGAGCGCGAGGTCTGCTGCATCCGTAGCGCCGCTGCCGTCAAGGTCGGTCGCGCCACTCGCGCCCCAACCGTTGAGCAGGATTGCAAGATCAGCAGCATCGACGACTCCGTCACTGTTGAGATCACCCGCCACTGTGGGGCAACCCTCGAGCAAGACGCGCACCGTGTCGACACCCGCTTCAACGAGTGAACCTGCCGCGAGGTCACGCGCTTGGAATCGCAACTTCAAATTCGCCGTGGGCTGCACAAAGCTGGCAATTGGGAATTGTCGTTCCACCCATGCCGACGCGTTCTCTGTGACATCTTCAACGGTGGCCCACGTCGCGCCACCATCGCCCGAAATCTGCACCGGCATCGAATCTGCATTCGGCGCACCACCCAGATTGTTCGAATACCAGCGTCGATACGACAAGACCGCATGAGGATCGGTTGCGTTCAACGCTGGCGATGTGAGCGAAGTCGTACCACCATCCACATCTGCAGCACCCGCAGCGCCGGCGACGACACCTTGACCGGTGACGAAACAGAACGCGCCCGCGTCCGCGGAGTCATTTTCAGGTTGCGCGGTCGTGCCGATCGGATCCACGCGCGTCCACAAACCACTCGTGGCATTGTCGCCCGTTGCACCGACGACCCAATTGAGATTCGTCTCGAATGTGTCTTCATACAACACGGAAGAATCACTTGCACTCGTCGCGAATTGCACGTCGGATGTGTGCGGAAGTCTTGCGGTGCCGTACTGCGTTGCCGCCGTGAGATACCACTCAAACGTCGCGCCGCATGCTGTTGCAGGCAGCGCAAAGTTGAATTGACCACTTCCCAAATCGCTGCCGACGACTTGCGTGAAAGGCGCAGTTGATCCTTGTGGGCGATGGAAAAGTTTTGCACTCGAAGAGACCAACGTGCCACGAACGGCGCGGATTTCCGCAATCAACGCAACAGATGCTCCGGCCTCAATCGTTGTTGGCGCGCCACCGTTGAGTCGAATGACCGCGCCCACGAGCGTTGTCTCGGCGAGTTCGAGTGCAGCGGCGAAGTTCTCCGAACCTGTGGGAAGAATCTCACTCGCAGGCATGACGAAACCGTACGTACCCTTATCCCGCACTTCAATCGTGTAGCTCGGAACGCCGTGCGCGCCATAGGCGTGATCCACTGCGCTGCCGCTCGCGATGTAGAGCGTCGACGCGATCGGTCCTGCGACATACGCCGCGCCTGTAGTGCGCGCGATCGCATCTTTCATATCGTGACCGAGTGCAACGAGCGCGTCATTGTTCGCGGGAAACGTCGTCGTGTAGCCCCATGGCGAGAGCACCAATTGGCTGTACGAATGAAAATCGATATGACCGACGAGCGTTGGATGCGCGATGAAGTAATCACCCATCGCTTGCGATTCAGGCTCGCTGAATGCGGCAACACCTCGATACGTTTCGTCATTGGGATTCGTGCTTGCGCCGCCGCCGCCCCATTGAAATGCCCAGTTGCGATTGAGATCCACACCCCACGTGCCATCGCCGTTGTTGCGGCGATTCTTTCGCCACAATCGATTGGTCGTCCACGTGTAGACGTAACCATCCGGATTCACGACGGGAATCACATCGATCCACGCCTGATCGAGCAGTTGCGTGATGCGCGGATTCACGCCGTAACCTGCGATCAAAGATTCGCCCACAAACATCGTCGTCACCGCCGCGCCCCACTCACGCGCATGCTGTGTGGAGTTGAACAAGACACCAGGGCTTCCCGCGGGTGCTTTGGTAAATCGAACGCCCCGAATGACACGTCCCTCGAGTGAGGTTCCCGCGACAAACGAACTCACGAGATCAGGACGCGCCGCAACCCACGAATCCATCTTTGCGTTGATCTGATCGATCGTGCGGAAATCCGCGAAGAAGTCCGCGCCTGCGATGCCGCCCTCTGCGTTGGCGGACTCTTCGCGCGCAGCGAAGTCCGCACGCAGCACAGGGCCAAGATCCGCGAGCATGACTTCGTACGCGATGCCAGTCTTCGCAAGTGCCTTCATCGCAGAGGCGTCGAAGAGAAACTCTGCAGGACCGTAATCGAGCCGATGCGTCAGTGTGTCTTTAGAGAGCGCAAGCAAGATCTTGAGATCGCGCGCCGAAGAAATGGTCGCGCGCACGACGCTGACGCCATCATGAAACACAGGTGGTTCGAACATCGCGCGTGCAGAGGCCACGAGAACGAGTGCGCATGTGAGCGTCGAGAGCGCGAGACGATTCGCGAAGGAGGGAATCTGCATGCCTGTACTCTCGCACATAGAGCCGAAGGGGCAAGTCCAATCGCGATCGCAGAAGACATTTTGCGGCATTTCTCGGGTTGACCGCGCCGCTGAAACTGTGCGAAAGTGCCCGAACTATGCCACGCCATGCAGTTCGCTCGCGCCTTGTTTTCCGAACCCTGAGCGTGTTCGCGATGGGTTGCGTTGCGCTTTCGAGTGGTTGTGGAACCTGGCAACCGTTCGCGAACAATCCTGATCTCACGAAACGATCGGGAGCGGTCCTTCCCGAACGACCCTATGCGCCGCGCGATCTCAACATGTTTGAAGGCTCCACCGGTCGCACATTCACGTGGGCTGATCTCATGGCGGCGGCATCGAACGCGGACGCCACGTTTATCGGTGAACGGCACGATGACCCTGTTGCGCACGCGGTGCAGCTTGCGGTGTATGAAGATCTACTCGCGGGATATCCGAACTCCGCGATCAGTCTTGAACATCTCGAACGCAATGAACAAGCGCTCGTTGCGCAGTACTTCGCGAATGCGTTGACGACCGATGAGTTTATCGATCAATCGAAGAGCCGCAATTGGGCAGGCAAGGATTCTTGGGTGGTGTTCTTTCAACCGCTCATCGAAGCAGCGAAACTCAATGGCGGCGAGGTCATTGCTGCAAACGCGCCGCGAAAGTACGTGAGCCTCGCGGGCAAAGACGGCTACGAAGGGTTGCGCGCGCTTCCGTCAGAGGAGCTCGTTCTCTTCGACACGCCTGCTGCGATTGATGCTGGTTCCTATCGCGATCGATTCCGCACAATCATGTTGCAAGAAGGCGAAACGCTCGATGACGCAGAAACTGTCGCTCGCATCGATCAACGATTTCACGGGCAACAAGTGTGGGACGAGACGATGGCGCTGAGCGTGGCGCACGCGCTGCAACACGGCGCCCCCAAAGTTGTCCACTGCGCGGGCTGCTTTCACATTGAGTATGAAGGCGGCACTGTGCTTGCGCTGCGACGCGCAGCCCCGAACGCGAAGGTGTTGACGATCACGGTGATAGACGCGTCAAGTGATTTTCTGCGCGAAGAAGATCGCGACGCCGCGCATATTGTGATTTACGGATTTCCCGTCAAACGCAAAGAGGAAGAGGCGAAGTGATCGCGCACCGCGCGCAAGCAAGTGGCTCACGCCAGCAACTTTCGTAGCTCCGCTTCGTTGGCGGCGATCTTGTAGAGTCGATCGATGCGCATGAGTGCGAGCATCTTGCCAAGTTCGGGGCTCATCCCGTAGAGAATCGTAGTCGCGCCATGTGCGGCAGCCTTGTTGCGAAACGCGACCGCTGCACCGATTCCCATGCTGCTCATGAAGTTGACGCTCGATAGATCGAGCACAAATCGCTTGAGATTCGCGCCCGCTTGCGCGATGTACGGCTCCACCTCGTTGACAACGATCGGCGACTCGCGTTGCCCGATCGACGGCCCAACAAGTTTCACAATGAGGCAACTCGGCCGGTATTCGACCTCGGTGAATTGCGTCTTTTTCGATGGCGGGAGGATCTCACTCGACATGCGTTGGATCCTATCCGTTCAGCACGCTTTCGGGTGCATCATCCACTCGATGCGCGCGCTTGGCTCACTGTTGGCTTCTCGCGGAAAGGAAAGATTCAGCGACACGATTGCGCCTTTGCGCATCGCCACAATGTTCGCGCTCGCGTCGCCAACCACGAGCCGCGAGATCAGCTCGCTCAGTGTCGGTTCATGGCCGATCCACGCGACTGTTCCCATCGCACGCAGCGCCGAGGCTGCGCAGACGAGTCGCTCGATCTGATCAACACCTTGGGGCGGACTTGCGGACTCCTCTTCAATCTCGAGCAGTTCAAATCGAACGGGCTTCGGCCAGCCTGTTTCTTCTTGCAACAACTGCGCGGTCTGCCATGCGCGGGTGAAACTACTTGCCTCGACAAGATCGACCTCGCGCACGACACGCTTCAATTTTCGCGCAAGCCGTATGAATGCCTTGCGCCCTTCGGCAACCAGAGGGCGCTTCGCATCGTCGGGCCACGCGGCGCCATCACGCTCAAAGGCTCTTGCATGTCGAACAAGGATCAATCGCATGGGAATGAGTCTCCGATCAATGGATGCAGCCTAGCAGACTCGCACAATTATGCCACAATCCGCGCGTGCGACCGACTTCAACGCTTCCTCCGCGCGCGTCTCTGATCGAGAATGCTCGACTCGTCACGCTCGCGCCACAGCACGGCGAGCACGGACCTCGTCGCGGTGAACGCCTCCGTGATCTTTCGATCATTGAACGCGGATGGCTCGTCAGTATGGACGGTCGAATCGCCGCTCTCGGCGCTGGAGAAGTCGACGCGAAGTGGAATGAAGTTGTGGGTGCGCGTCGCATCAACGCGCACGGCAATGTCGTCATGCCTGCGTTTATCGATTGCCACACGCACGCATGCTGGGCGGGTGAACGCTACGACGAAACTGCGATGCGACTTGCTGGTCGCGAGTATCTCGACATTCTCGCGTGTGGCGGCGGCATCATATCGACGGTGCGCGCAGTCCGAGCAAGTTCGACGGATGCGCTCGCACACACCCTGACCACGCACCTCGCACGCATGCGCGCGAAGGGAACCGGCGCGGTGGAAGTGAAGAGCGGCTATGGACTTTCTGAAGATGCGGAGTTGCGCATGCTCGACGCGATCACGCGCGTTGCCGCGATGGATGCCGATTGGATGCCGCCGATTGTGCCTACATTTCTCGGTGCGCACGCGATTCCTAGCGACAACGAAGCGTGGCCTTCTGCGTGTATCGCGATGCTTCCTCGCGTGGTCGCACGATTTGGAAAACTGCAGTGCGATGCGTTCTGCGAGCGATCTGCTTGGAGCCCGCAGCAATGCGCGGAACTCTTCACCGCAGCGCGCGCGCTCGGCATGCCTTGCTCGGTGCATGTCGATCAATTCAACGCCCTCGGTTTTCTTTCGCAAGCGCTCGCGCTCGGTGTGCGCAGTGTTGCGCATCTCGAAGCTTCCACTGCGGGCGAACTCGCGCACGCTGCTGCGAGTCACGCGGTGGGCATCTTTCTTCCGGGCAGTGGTATGCATCTCGATTTGCGATTTGCGGATGCTCGACGATTCATCGCGCAAGGCGGCGCACCCGCGATCGCGACCAATTGCAATCCAGGTTCAAGCCCGTTCTTCTCAATGCCGCTCATCATCGCGCTCGCGACGCGCTTCTTGCAATTCACGCATAGCGAGAGCATTTGCGCCGCGACCTGGAATGCAGCCGCAGCGCTCGGGCTTGAAACGCAATGTGGTGCGCTCGCGCAGGGATATCGCAGCGATTGCATCATCCTTCCAACGCAAGATGAACGCGCACTCGCCTACGAATACGGCAGCGCGGAACCTGAAACGGTGATCCTCGGCGGTCGAGTTATTACGGGGTCCAACGGTCTCCGTGAAAGCCTCGTCTAAGCGCGCTCGGAGTACAGTGCCCAACCCATGTTGGTGACTAGCCCACAAGATATTGAAGGTGCGACCAAGGCAGCGGAATGCGTTGTCGAAACGCACCGGCGACTCGCGAAGTTTCTGCGCGAAGGTCAGACGCTCGCAGAAGTCGATCGCTTCGTCGCGAATACTCTTGATGATTTGCACGCACCGAGTTGCTTCTTGGGCTATCACATCAAGGGACTTCCGCCGTTTCCGAGCCACTCGTGCCTCTCTGTGAATGATTGCATCGTGCACGGCACGCATGAGATGTCGACGCGACGTCTGCAACGCGGCGACCTCTTCTCGATTGACATCGGCGTTCAGCACGCGGGATGGATCGGCGACGCGGCATGGACGTATGCGATTCTTGAACGCGACAAACTTTCGACCGCGCTCATGGAAGCAGGCAAAGAGTCACTGCGGCGCGGCATTGCTGCACTGCAACCAGGTCGCCCGCTGCTTGATTTTGCGAAGGCTGTGCAAGGGCACGTCGAACGCGAGTGCAAGTTTGCGCTCGTGCGCGGACTCGGCGGTCATGGCTACGGCAAAGATTTGCACGCACCGCCCTACATTTCCAATGTCGTGCCGAGTTACCCAGGCGAATGGCCAGAGGCGTACAAGAGTGTGCGCGTGGGCATGCTTGTCGCGATCGAACCGATGTTGGCAGTCAGTACTTCGGAAACCAAACAGGTCGATCGACAATGGCCGATCGTCACTGCCGATGGATGTTTGAGCGTGCATTACGAAGCAGATGTTCTCATCCAAGAAAGCGGTCCCGTCAATTTGACTGCGGGGCTCTTCGATCTTCCCGATGTTGTCGGTTAAGTGCAACGAAACGAATACACCATGACACTTCTCACACTCGTCTGCGTTCTTCCTGCATCGATTCTGCTCGCCGCCGTGGTACCGCCAACCAAAGAAGTGCCGGTTGTCGAAACGGTGCATGGTGTCGAAATCACCGATGAATACCGCTGGTTGGAGTCACTCGAGAAGGACTCGGCTGATGTTGCCGCGTGGACGACGACACAGAACGACGCGACGCGCGCGACTCTCGAAGCGCTCTCCTGCCGCAGTGCGCTCGCAAGTGCGCTCGAGCCGTGGATGACACTGGGATCGATTGGACTTCCCACGATGACCGATGCGGGCATCGTCTATCGCCAGCGTCTCGGCACGCAGAATCAACCTGTCGTGATGTTCCGCGCGTCGTTGACCGCGGATGCTCGCACGCTGCTCGATGTGAACGCGATGGATGCGAAGGGACTTACGAGTCTCGATTGGTCGCAGCCTAACGAACAAGGAACATTGCTCGCCTACGGCACCTCGCGGCAAGGCAGTGAAATGAGCGAGCTGCATGTGCTCGACATTGCTTCGGGCAAGGCACTCACGGATGCGATCACGGGCAAAGTGCAACTCTCAGGCTGGATGCCTGAGGGAAAGAGCTTCTTTTATAGTGGTTTACGTGACGCGAAGGATCCATACTCGCGCGAGACGCGCTACCACGTCCTCGGCAATGATCCTGCGACCGACAAGGTTCTCGAGAAGCAGACGACACCAAGCGAGATTCCAAGTTCCGCTCCAAGCAGCGATGGCAAGTGGATCATCGGCACGCTTTCCAAAGGCTGGCAGGCGAATGATCTGTGGATCGCGCCGATGGATCTGTGGTTGAAGACAGGCGAACTCAAGAAGACCGTGCTCGCGGAAGGTATCGATGGTCGATTCGAACCGATCGACACGATCGGCGACACGCTCTACATCACGATGAGTTTCGGCACGCCTAAAGGCAGCGTGATGGCGATCAACCTGCATCACCCGGAGCGTGCTGCGTGGAAGACCACGATTGCTGAACGCAATGACATGGTGATGGATCGCGTTTCTTTCGCGAAAGACTCGATCGTTGTCACCTATTCCAAAGATGTCTGCACGCAGTTTGAACGGTTCGCGATAGACGGCACTTCACAGGGCGGCATCACGCTGCCTGGTCTGGGCACTGCGTCGATCTCGACCGACATCAAGCGCGCCGACGCGTTCGTGCAGTACACCAGTTACGACGCTGCGCCGACGATTTTCGCGACGAATGTGCATCATCCGAAGCTCACGGAGTGGGCGAAGACTTCCGTTCCGAGTGATCTCTCGAAGTACCTCGTGGAGCAGAAGCGCGCGACGAGTCCGGATGGAACGCAGGTTCCGATGTTCATCGTTCGTAAACGCGACCTGGTACTTGACGGCAACAACCCGACCTTGCTCTACGCCTACGGTGGCTTCAACGTTTCACTCACGCCAAGTTTCAACCCCACCATCGTGCCTTGGCTTGAGCAAGGCGGCGTCTATGTTGTTGCGAATCTTCGCGGCGGTGGCGAGTACGGCGAAGATTGGCATGCTGCGGGCATGCAGGCAAAGAAGCAGAATGTGTTCGATGACTTCTATGCGTGCGCAGAGTGGCTCATCGAAAACAAGTACACGCAGAGCGCGCGCCTTGCGATTGAAGGTGGTTCCAATGGCGGACTGCTGACGGGTGTTGCGGCAACACAGCGACCAGATCTTTTCTCTGCGGCAATCGTTGCTGTTCCGCTGCTCGACATGGTGCGCTATCACCAATTCCTCATCGCGCGCTACTGGGTTCCTGAGTACGGGTCGAGTGAAGATATGGAAGCATTCGCGACGTTGTACGCGTACTCGCCCTACCACAACATCAAGTCGAGCATCAAGTATCCCGCGCTGCTGATTACTGCCGGCGAGAATGATTCGCGCGTCCATCCTTTGCATGCGCGCAAGTTTGCCGCGAAGTTGCAGCGGGATTCAGCGAATGATTTGGCGACGGAGCCGATTCTGCTGTGGGTCGATCGCGATGCTGGACACGGTCAAGGCAAGCCGCTCGCACTCCGCATTCGTGATGAAGTGGATCAGTGGAGTTTCGTGATGTGGCAAACCGGCGTGTGCAAGTAAGACCAGCAAGAGCGCGCGTCACGCAGCTTTGCGTGTCGTGGCATCCTCCGCTGCAACTGCAAGCGCGCGTATCGCGTCATAGGCTGCGTCTTTGTAGAGATCGCTCAACGATGGATAGTTGAAGCACGTCTCGACAAGGAAGTCGATGCCGTGTCCGCTCGCGATGGCCCACTGCGCGAGATGCACAAGTTCCGTTGCATCTTCGCCGACGATGCTCACACCCACGAGTCGTTTCGTCGCGCGATCGAAGACTGCTTTGAGAATCCCACGATCATCGCCGAGCATGCGACCGCGCGGATTGTTGCGGTAGTAGCCGCAGCCCGTCACGACATCGAGCCCAGCAGCGATCGCCTCTTCTTGCGTCTTGCCAACCGCCGCGACTGCAGGAATCGTGTAGATACCGATGGGAATCGTCGCCGCAAGGTCACTCCGAAAGGGGATGTTGAACATGCGGCACGCGGCAATCCGACCTTGCTCCATGCTTGTCGACGCGAGCGCAGGAAATCCAATCACGTCGCCGCCTGCGAAAATGCTGGGACAGGTCGTTCGATACTCTCGGTCGACCGAGAGATTGCCGCGATCATCAGGCGTCACACCCACGCGATCCAACCCGAGATTCCACGTATTCCCCTGGCGACCGAGGCTCCAGAGCACGCACTCGCTTTGCAAACATGTCCCATCGGAAAGTTCCGTGGTCAAGAGTTGCATGCCGCTCCGCGCGCAAGCCTCTGCGTCACTCGCGCGCACACTTGCCACGGTGAGTCCAAATCGAAATGCGATGCCCGCATCGCACATCCCCGCTTCCAACACGCCACGCACATCAACGTCAAGAAATCGCATGAGACCCACGCGAGGCTCGATGAGCGTGACTTCCACGCCAAGCTCCGCGAAAATGCTTGCGTACTCGCAGCCAATCACGCCGCCGCCGATGACGACGAGCGAGTGCGGCATGAAGTCGAGTTCGAGAATGCCGTTCGCATCCACAACGCCAGGCTGCGAGAAATCCGCTTGTTTTCCGCGCGCAGGGCTTGACCCTGTCGCAATCATGATGAAGTCGGCGGCGAGTACTTCCGTGGAACCATCGGGCGCAGTAACTTCCACCGAATGCGCGTCAAGGATCGCACCGCGACCGCGCATCATCTCGATACCTGCGTCGTCAAAGCCTGCTTCGATGCGATCGTGTTCTTCCATCTGCACCAGCGTGCGACGCGCCATGAAGCGCGCCATCGAAAGTCGATCGCGTTCTGGTCCCTGACTCCAACCTGGAATGGGTCGTCGTCGTAATGCGCTCGCGGTGAGCGCAGTTTCGCGGAGTGCCTTCGACGCGATCGTGCCGGTGTTCACCATCGCGCCACCAGGACGCGATTCCATTTCGATCACCGCCACGCGACGACCAAACGACGCCGCCTGTAGCGCCGCTTTCTCGCCCGCGGGTCCGGAACCAATGACAACAAGATCGAACGACCGCATAGCAACGCCATCGGCGTTTCCGAGCGCACGCTTCAGCGCGCTTGGCAAGCGGAAGAGGAACTCATTGCACGCGCGAGAGTTTGGCGTGCTCGACAATGACCGTCTTCGTTCCGACGGAACGAAACGCGATTCTTGCGCGCGTTCCACCGAATCCGCGCGCGAGGAATTCCACTTTCCCGATGCCAAAAATGGGGTGTTTCACGCTGCAGCCGATGGGAAAGAGTTCCGAAGGGTCGAGATCAGAAAACGCCTCGGGCTCGTCATAGACGATGCGATCGAAGGTCGGCGATCGGTCGGATTTTCGGGTCGCGTCCGCAGGAATCTCCTTCAAGAACGCGCTTTCGATCGTGGCTTGTCGAACTCCGCGCACCTGACGGCTGACCGCACTCGACACCATGAGCGCGCGTTCGGCTCGCGTCATGCCGACGAACAACAAACGTCGTTCTTCCTCAAGCGCATCGTCGCTCTCGACGCTGCGCGCGTGCGGCAGCAGCCCGTGCTCGAGCCCGACAACGCAAACGGTGTCGAACTCGAGACCCTTCGCTGCATGCAAGGTCATGAGCGTCACGCTGCCGCGATCAGGATCAAACGCATCTGCATCGGCGACGAGTGCGACGGATTCCAACCACGCGAACACAGCCGTGCGCAAACTCGGATGCGTGACATCGGGGTCGTCGATCATCTGAAACTCGCGCGCTGCGGAAACGAGTTCGTCGAGATTCGCCACGCGCTCCGCTTCGTCGTCTCCGCCGCGGCCAACAAACTCATCAAGCTTGGTTTGCTTGAGCACTTCACCCACGAAATCTGCAAGGTCGCCAGGAAGCCGCTCGTCCATCGATCGCTGAAATCCTCGAAGAAGATCGGCAAACGCGTGCACCGCTTCGCCGATCTTGCCCTTCACGATTCCTGCGCCTGGCGCGATCGCGAGTGCTTCGAAAATGCCATAACCAGAGCCTGCCGCGTACGCTTCGATCTTGCGAACGGTCGTTGGACCGATGCCACGCGTAGGCACATTGACAATGCGGCGCAGCGAAACTTCGTCGCGCGGATTCGCCAGCACTCGGAAGTACGCGATCGCGTCCTTAATCTCCTTACGATCGTAGAACGCAGTGCCGCGCACGACGATCGACGGAATCATCCGTCGTCGCAGCGCATCTTCGAGCACACGCGAGAGCGCGTTCATGCGATAGAGCACCGCCATCGATTTGTACGGCACGCCCTCGCGAAGTCGTTCCTCGAAAAACGCAGCGACTTGATCCGCTTCATCGTGTTCGTCTTGGCAGCGCACGACACGAACTTTTTCGCCTTCTTCAAGCGCGGTGTGCAGATCCTTGTGTGGGCGTTTGGTGTTGTGGCGAATCAGACCATCTGCGGCGCGCACGATGGCTGCGGTGGAACGGAAATTTTCGCCCAGCGGCAAGACGACGGCGCCCGCGAAGTGCTCTTCAAAGTCGAGAATGTTGGAGATATCCGCGCCGCGCCAGCCGTAGATCGATTGATCAGGGTCACCCACGACGAGCAGATTGCGATGTTCACTCGCGAGCGTCGCAGCGATGACGAACTGCGCGTGATTCGTGTCTTGATACTCGTCGAGCAGGATGAAGCGCGCACGATCCTGCATGCGCGCGCGAACTTCCGCGTCGTCGCGCAAGAGTCGCGCGCTCTTCATCAAGAGATCATCGAAGTCGCATGCGTTGGAGCGATGCAAGAGCGCTTGATACTGCACGTACGCCTTCGCGACCGAGCGTGTCCAAAAATCATCCGCTTCCAGCAGATACTCCTCGGGCGTGAGCAAACGATTCTTGAGTTCCGAGATGGCTGCGAGGACCGAGGCAGGAGTCCAATTGCTCGTCGTGAGCCCCGCCGCTTCAATCGCTGCTTTCATAGTAGATTTCTGATCATCGCTGTCGTAGATCGAGAAGCCCGCTTGCAATCCGATGCGATCTCCATGACGCCGCAGCAAGCTCGCGCAGTAGCTGTGAAACGTGCTCACCACAAGGCCGCTACTGAGTCCGCGCGGCAACAATCGCTCAACGCGATTGCGCATTTCGCCCGCAGCTTTGTTCGTAAACGTGAGCGCGAGAATCTGCCATGGCTTCACACCGCGGCTCACGAGATACGCAATACGCCGCGTAATGACGCGCGTTTTTCCCGAGCCAGGACCTGCGAGCACGAGCGCAGGACCTTCCAAGTGCAGCACCGCTGCGCGCTGCGCGTCGGTCAACGCTTCCAACAACTCCGCATCAGGTTCAGCATCCGGAGTTGCTCCCGATGCGTGTATCGAACGTGTAGGCGCGCGCGCAGGCGTTCGAAAATCAAGTGGGTCGAATCCGTCCGTTGTCATTCACATTCATCCATGCAAGCAAGCGTTCATTCCATCACACAACATCGCAATGGGCGATGCTATCGAGCTTGCGTCCCTCCCCTGCACATCCCCAAAAAAGGGAGAGTGCATTTCGATCCGTCAAGAGAAAAATCTGAAGAACAGACAGATGCCGACAATTTGTCCACATGCAGGCAGACTGCCCGGCTACTGGGACAGCTTTTCCACCTCCGCTGTCGGAGTCAAACCGCCGCAAAGGCACCTGGATATTGTGCCTGTTCAGCCACCGCTAGGACAAATTTTAGAAAAGCCCGAAAAGTTTGGAACCTCTCCCCATTTCTCTCTTGCGACCACAAGATGTTGTGGGTAGCGTTCGGAGACGACACAGCCAATCGTGGTTGAGGATGTGTTCGACCGATAGAACTTGAGCCAGAAAGCCGCTAGAAAGCGCCGGAAAGGCACTTTGAGAGCGCAGCCCGAGCGTCCAGATTGAGACCAAGACTGAGACCGAGCCTGAAGCCACGCTTGAGACCAACCCTGCAGCAAATCCAGCGAGCATGAGCAACTCATGCCGCGAATCAGAAGTAACGCCCGCGCATGAAGCTCGGGATTCGAGGAGCAAGCCCGAAGTGCAACGCAGGATGCGTTCATGAGGGGCGACTAAGCGGACCGGTGGGGTCCGTTTGAGGCGGTAGTTCATGTCAGTGTTGTGTGATACGCAGATTCGCGAGCTCGTTCGTATCGAGCCCTTCGAAGAGAACAAGAAACGACCAGGGACTGTGAGCTACGGCGTGTCGAGCTATGGCTACGACGTGCGCGTTGGCACTCGGTTCAAAGTCTTCACGAACGTCACCAGCGGCGGCGTCGCGGTGGTCGATCCGAAGGCGTTCACGAATGATCTCTTCTTGACGATCGATACGGCCGAGACGGGGATGGACTACATCATCATCCCGCCGAACTCGTTCGCGTTGGCGGAGACGATTGAGTACTTCGACATTCCGCGGGACTGCCTCGCCATCTGCGTGGGCAAGTCAACGTACGCGCGTTGCGGCATCATCGTGAATGTCACGCCACTTGAGCCTGAATGGCGCGGGAAAGTGACGATCGAGATATCGAACACCACACCGCTTCCTGCAAAGATCTACGCGAACGAAGGCATTGCCCAGATGATTTTCTTCAAGGCCGATCGCGTCTGCGCGACGAGTTACGCCGACAAATCGGGCAAGTACCAAGATCAAGCGGGGCTCACCCTTCCCATGGTGGATGGTCTCTGCGCGACGCCTCGCTCGAGTTGTTGTAACAGCCCCAATCATTGATTCTCTGCGCTTCAGGGCGCGAGTGTCGGGAGTTCATGTACTGAATCCTCACGACACACTCGCGCTGCGCTGTCTGCCCCACTCCGAACTTCCCTCCGACCGATTCCCTCTCATTGCACATTTGGTTTGCGAAAGTAACGACGCATGAAAATCTCGCGACGCTTCACCAAGGCTGGACAAGATGTCTACGGTTCACTCGAATGGTCCAAGCGATCAAGCCGCATCGGTAACGCCGATGGCTCGACCGTCTTTGAAATGACCGACGCAGAGATTCCTGCGTCGTGGAGTCAACTTGCGACCGACATCGTCGTAAGCAAGTACTTCCGCAAGGCAGGAGTGCCGCAACTTGACGCGTTGGGTCGCGTGCAAGTGGACGCTGAGGGTAAGACGGTGCTTGGACCAGAACGGTCCGTGCGCCAAGTCGTCCATCGGCTCGCGGGATGCTGGCGACATTGGGGCGAGAAGTTCGGTTACTTCTCCACCACCAAAGATGCGGACGCGTTCTACGACGAGCTCGCGCACATGCTGCTCACGCAGATGGCGGCGCCAAATAGCCCGCAGTGGTTCAACACAGGTCTCTCGTATGCGTACGCGATTTCCGGTCCCGCGCAAGGGCATTGGATTGCAGATCACACCACGGGGCAGATCTCACTTGCGCCTGATGCGTACACGCATCCGCAACCACACGCGTGCTTCATTCAATCGGTCAGTGACGATCTCGTCGGCGACGGCGGCATTATGAATCTGTGGACGCGTGAGGCGCGCCTCTTCAAATACGGCTCTGGAACGGGCACGAATTTCTCTTCGCTTCGCGGCGAAAATGAATCGCTCTCGGGCGGTGGCAAGAGTTCTGGTTTGATGAGCTTCCTGAAGATTGGCGATCGCGCCGCAGCAGCAATCAAATCGGGCGGCACCACGCGGCGCGCAGCGAAGATGGTCTGCCTTGATCTTGATCACCCCGATATCTCGGAGTTCATCAACTGGAAGGTTCGCGAAGAGATCAAGGTCGCAGCACTTGTTGAAGGCATGAAGCAACTCAGTGGCGCGCAGAAGGAACTCGCCGATCAGCTCGGGCTGAAGCTCGACTACGACTTCAACGGCGAGGCATACTCGTCCGTGAGCGGTCAGAACTCCAACAACTCCGTGCGGGTGCCCGATGCATTCTTCGATGCACTCGACAAGGGCGACAATTGGAATCTCATCCGTCGCACCGATGGCAAGATCGCGAAGAGCATCAAGGCGGATGTGCTCTGGAACCAGATCAATTACGCAGCATGGCGTTGTGCGGATCCTGGCGTGCAGTTTGATTCCACGATCAACGCGTGGCACACCTGCCCCGAGGGTGGTCGCATCAATGCGAGCAATCCTTGCAGCGAGTACATGTTCCTCGACAACACGGCGTGCAATCTCGCGTCGATCAATCTGTTGAAGTTCTACGACTCGACGACCCGTCGCTTCGATCTCGAAGGCTACGAGCACGCCATCGGCCTCTGGACGATTGTGCTTGAAATCAGCGTGCTGATGGCATCGTTCCCTTCGAAGGAAATCGCGGAACTCTCTTGGCACTACCGCACGCTCGGACTCGGCTACGCGAATCTCGGCGCGATGCTCATGCAAGCGGGCATTCCGTACGACTCTGAAGAAGGTCGCGCGGTCTGCGGCGCACTCACTGCCGTGCTCACTGGTCGAAGCTACGCAGCGAGCGCGTTGCTTGCAGCAGAGCACGGACCATTCGCAGGTTACGAAGCAAATCGCGAGCACATGCTGCGTGTCATGCGCAACCACCGCTTTGCGGCGATGGGCGCGGCGCGCGACAGTAAGGAATACGAAGCGCTTCGCATCCGCCCAGTGCCGATTGATCACGCGATCATCCGTTCGCGTCGCGTCAACATCGCCAACGCAGAACTCTTGCTCGATCGCGCGGTTGCCGCGTGGAATGATGCGCTGAGCTTTGGCGAGAAGTTTGGATTCCGCAACGCACAGACAACCGTGATTGCGCCTACAGGCACGATCGGCCTCTTGATGGATTGCGACACGACAGGTGTCGAACCAGACTTTGCGCTTGTGAAGTTCAAGAAGCTCGCAGGCGGTGGTTACTTCAAGATCGCGAATCAATCGTTGCGCCCAGCGCTGAGCACGCTTGGCTACACGGCCAAGCAGATTGACGAGATGGTCACGCATGTGATGGGCGCGCTCACGCTTGATGTTGCGCTTCCTGCGGTCGATGGAACAACCGACACAAGCGCAGGGACTTTCCGCGCGTATCTCTTGAACCAAGGATTCACGCACGAAGAACTCGTCAAGATCGAGCACACGCTGCCGATGATGTTTGAGCTGAAGTCAGCGTTCAGCGCATGGAGCATGCCTGAGCACGTGCTCATTGCACTCGGAACGACTGCCGAGAAAGCCCGCGCAAATGCGAAGTTCAACGGACTTCGATTGCTCGGTCTCAACACCAAGCAGAGCGACGCACTCAATCGTGCAATCTCGGGAACGCAGACCATCGAAGGCGCGCCACACCTTCAAGAGTCGCACCTTCCGGTGTTCGATTGTGCGAATCGTTGCGGGCCACTCTCCGTGCGCTTCATCAAGCCAGAGGGACACATTCGCATGATGGCTGCAGCGCAGCCGTTCATCTCGGGTGCGATCTCGAAGACGATCAATCTGCCGAATGAAGCGGACCTCGCAGAAATCGGCGCGTGCTACCGCCTCAGTTGGGAACTCGGACTCAAGGCGAACGCGCTCTATCGTGACGGATGCAAACTCAGTCAACCGCTCAACACTTCGGCGGAAGCAGAAGGTGATGATGACACCGACGCTCGCGCAGAAGAGTTGGTTGTTCTTACGGAAACACTGACGACGACGCAGACACAAACGCAAGCGCAATCATCCACCCCTGAACTGATCGCGGCTGCCCCGACCGAGCCCGCACAGCCGCAAGAACGGATTGTGGAACGGATCGTCGAGCGTGTCGTGGAACGGATCATCGAACGACCAATGCGTCGCCGACTTCCCGACACACGCGGATCCCTCACGCACAAGTTCAACGTCGCAGGTCACGAGGGATATCTCGTCGCGGGTCTCTATGAAGATGGGACGCCAGGCGAGTTGTTCATCACGATGGCGAAAGAAGGATCCACAATCGGTGGACTCATGGATTCGCTCGGCACTGCGGTTTCGGTCGCGCTGCAATACGGCGTTCCGATCGAGAGCCTTGTGAAGAAGTTCCAGCATCAGCGATTCGAACCGATGGGCATGACGCTCAATCGCGAAATCCCGATGGCGAAGAGCCTCGTCGATTACATTTTCCGTTGGCTTGGTATGCAGTTTATTCCTGGCTACCGCGAGCTGAACTCGCCACTGGCGCACATGCCTCCAACTTCGATGTTCTCACCGGAAGCTCGCTTCAGCGGTATGTCACACGAAGAACATGAGCCGTGGATTCCGCAACGAACAACTCCTGCTGCGATTGTGGAGACACGAGGCACCACGATCTCCACTATTACGCATGCGGAGATTCATGCAGCAGCACAGGCACGGACTGCCGCAGAGGTGAGCGTGCGAAGCGCTATGGAAAGCTCGGTCGAGTCGAGAGCTGTTTCTGCTCAATTGAGATCGGCCCTTGATCAATCGAGTGCCGCGCTCATGGGTGATGCGCCCGCATGCAGCGTCTGTGGATTGATCACTGTGCGTAACGGAACGTGCTATCGCTGCCTCAATTGCGGCAACAGTATGGGCTGCTCCTAACTCGAGATCACACGAAACATTTGCAACGCTGCTCATGCAGCGCCGACTCGCGGACACACGGATCCGAGAGACGGCACCCCCAGCCGTGTGTGGAGATTGAAAGCCTGAATCGCGCAGAATTGCCTTGCAAAGGGCAACTCACCATGCGTGAGAAGATGGACGCACGCCGCAGGATGTGGCGGAACCGGGCAACCACTTGCCCGAGCGCAGAACGGAAGCTATCGCGAGCGCTCTATCAACTCCCTGAGCGGACATGAGGTCTCCGACCCGCACAGGTTTCAAGTTTGAATGCAGCAGAGGACACCGAGACCTGGGATGGTCGGCGAGTGGATGGACCCTCCTTGCACTGATTAGGGAAGCACGGAGTGCGCCCCCTAATCCTGAATGGACGACCTCGCGTCTGTTCAGTGGCCAGCCTTGGTGCCCGTTGCTGCTTCGATCCCACCACGACGGAACCTTCCCACGCGAAGGCTCCGTCTACAACACATCGCCGCGGACCCACCTCCGCGGCGATGTGCTTTTTGCCCGTTGCATGCGTTCGGATCTCGAAGCGAAGAGATGCAACGCGCGGAAAAATGCCACACTCAGTTACATCAACGCGGCGCGTTGCGCGGTCGCGCGTCGCCCAATCTCGCGTCCATGGCGCGTCGGTCAAACCACATCCGTGGCTCCCATGGAGCAGGTGTCCCGTATCCCAAACTTGCGCCACCCGATGTCAATGGTTGCACGGAAATTCCACGCACATTCGCGCCCTGACCTAATCCACCGAGCACGCGATTTCCTGCGCCGTACGCCGCCATCGTTGGCAATCCGTCAAATCCCCATGAACCACTGCGCAACAGACTCAGTTGAAGACTCTCTTGAAGATCATACTCCCCTCCAAACTCCAATTCATCTGCCTGATCCCTTTCGAAGTCCCGGTCAAAGGAACTTAGAGATTCGGTGAGCTCTGCGAACGCGTTGGCGGAATAGGGAAAGACATTCCAAGTCACCCACTGGTTTTCGAAGGGAGCCCGTATCGCTTGGCGATTTGCATCGAGTAATTCTTCGAGCGCCACAAGATACTTCCTAGAGACCGGTGTGCCTTGTGCGGCTTGATAATCGCGATACGCATTCATGACCTGGTCGATCTTGCTGACACCCTGTGCAACAATGCCTTGAACCTGCGCAGCAAGGGTTACGCGCTCTTGATCGTTCAGAAGATCGCTCGCATGCAGGAGCCCACCGTACACATTCAACATCTCATTGAGCAAATCATTGCGGCATCGAATCTCGAGGGTAATGCGGGGGCTGTCCAAGGGATGGGGGTCAATCGATCGGCACAACTCCTCTCGCACTCGTCTCCCGCATTCGACAGCCAAACGCGGAGTCATTTGTAATGTGGTTGGCACCGCAGCGGCAATCTCCGCCACATAGGCCTTCAAATCAGAGCGCAGCGCTGCCGCCACCGTTGCTTCGATACCGCAGGTGTTTATCGCTGTTTCCAGTTCGAAGTTGAGTTCCACCTCCAGCATGCTCATGCCAGCGCGCATCGCTGCCATGCGCGCCGCAAACGATGCAACGATCTCCCACGCGCGAGCGCTGTAACACGCATCGTCACAGAGCGAGATACACGCTCCATCGATCGGGATGTACAACTGCATCGCCTGATTGCACAGCGACCGCGCGCCTATGCCCTGCAGTGCGTGGATGATTTCATGAAACGCGCCATCGGCAGCACGCCAGCCTTCGAGGAATCTCAGCGCACATTGCTGTGCATCCATGACTTCCATCCAAACGAGCCATTGCGCGGCGGTTCGGATGGATTGCGCTCGCGGAGTTGGCGGGAGCGCCTTCAGTTGTGCCGCGCATTGCTCGCGAAGCACTGCGCGCGCATCAATATCTTCTAGGTCTACGAGCCGCCGACAATCTGCTCGGAGCGCCCGTGCTTGCATCAGCGCGTCAGCCAACTTGACGCCGTCCTGAGGTGGCGTGTCTCGCGCATTCGAAATGAAGTTCGCCGCATCGGAAGCGAAGCACACGCTCTCGCATTCTCTAGGCGCGGCACTGCCAACAATTTCCGCGACGCGCCCCTTGTCCTCAGAGAGCTCGCAAGACTGCATCGCGTACCACGGCGCATCTTTGCGCTGCGAGGCGAGCGTGATGAGTGCGATGCGGTCGCCATCTCGATGCACCAACCCGATCACGCCCATCTGCGCGCTTGCTTCGCCATAGAACTCGATGATGCGGTCGGAGTGGATTGCAGCGAACACGATGTCTTCAAGTCGAGGGGTTGCTGCTGTCGCGGCTTGCTCGGAGGGTGCAGCTGCGGGCGGTACATCTCCTTGCACTGCAGCGATCAATTGACCGCTCGCAAAGGCAAGCGCGAAGAGCATCAAGCCTGCGATCCTCCAGCGTGTGCAAGGAACGAGAAACATGAACCAGCTTCGAAGTTCGGAAGAAGAACACTGCTTCATACCTCTCCATCCTGTCCGCTCGACGCGGGCATCGACCATGGAGAGTCTGGCGCGCAAGATCCGCATACGGTCTCGTTTGAACCGGGCGGTGCTGCAAAGTCAATCTTGATGGGATAAAGCTCAACTTCCGTTCTCACGTATGCGAGCGTGCCACGCGAAAGTGTCGCCTGACCTAGCACCTCTCCGCGTGCCCAAAACTCTAACCCATCCTCTGCCGCGTCCGCGCCAATGCAAAAGTTCGCGTTGAAAGTAACATTTTGCACCTTCTTCCCCCTTGCAACCGTTCCTCCGACATCGTAACCCCACTGGGCGCCGACTCCAGCTGGCCCAATCTCAAATCCACCACTGACCTGCGTTGCGCTCGTGCAGAATCCGATGCCAGTCACCCGTTCGAGGCGTATGCCGTTGAGCTGAAGTTCTCGCTCCGCTTCTGGATTCGTGAGCGGGATTGACATTCGCCACAGCGCCACCCCGTTCACGGACGCGCATGAAGGCTGAAGGCAATCAGCAGTGATATCGAGTACCGATTTCAATCGCACTTTGCCTCCGGTCTTGACTGTGAACTTCCGCGCGCCTCCAGAATTCCCAGGCAGGCTGTAGATCACGCTCGAGCGTTTACCCACTAAACCCACAGTTGGAGAGTCGCCTTCACACGGGCAAGGAGGTCCAAACATCCCGATGAGCCGGCCTTGCTTTACCTCTGCGATGGCTCGAAGATAATCGATGACTGAAAAGGATGTGCCTGTCGCGCATGCGGTGATTTTGGGGCGCTCGGGGTTTCCGAATTCGCAAGTGCCAAGCCCTCCCGCTCCCGGCGGCATCGGGCAATCTTCGCTCTCATTCAGATACCTCACTCGACCTTCAATCACGCCCCACCCCGCGCAATCAATTCCTTCTTCGCCATGCGTTGGTGGCGGAAGCGGCGTGGGAGTCGGCGGCGCGGCGAGCGCGTGGGACTGAACCAGCGCCGCGAACATCATC
>SIAK01000084.1 GCA_009691805.1 Phycisphaerales bacterium | reverse complement strand
AGGCCCTAAACGTCGCCTTGTACTCGCGCATCGCCTTCATATAGGCATCTTCGCTGCCCTTGAAGGAGCGCTTCTCGACGAGTTGATCGCGCAGTGCCTTCGCAGGACCATGGAAGTATTCCAAGAGACCCGTCTCAAACTTCGCGACTGCAGGGACAGGAACATCATCGAGGATGCCCTTCGAACCCGCAAAGATCGAGATGCACTGATCGATGACGTCGAACGGACGGTACTGCCCTTGCTTCAGCAGTTCGACCATGCGCGCGCCGCGATCGAGTTGTCGCTGCGATGCAGGATCGAGTTCGGTTCCAAGTTGCGCGAACGCTTCGAGTTCACGGAACGCAGCGAGATCGAGTCGGAGCGAACCCGCGACTTCTTTCATCGCCTTGATCTGCGCAGCACCACCGACGCGCGAGACGGAGATACCGACGTTGATCGCGGGACGATTACCTGCTGCGAAAAGTTCTGGCTGCAGGTAGATCTGACCATCGGTGATGGAGATCACGTTGGTCGGAATGTACGCAGACACGTCGCCTTCTTGCGTCTCGATGATTGGCAACGCGGTGATCGAACCGGCGCCGTGCTCATTCGAAAGTTTCGTCGCGCGCTCAAGCAGACGCGAGTGCAGATAGAAAACGTCGCCTGGATACGCCTCGCGTCCGGGCGGACGACGAAGCAGCAGCGAGAGCTCGCGGTATGCAGCCGCTTGCTTGGAAAGATCGTCGTACACAATGAGCGCGTGCTTCGGGCCTGTGTAGCCGGGCTCCTTGCCCTTCCACATGAAGTACTCCGCCATCGCGCAACCTGAGTATGGAGCGATGTACTGCAGCGGAGCCGCATTGCTCGCACCTGCCGACACGATGATCGTGTATTCGAGCGCGCCGTTCTTGCGAAGCATCTCGACGACGCTCGCGACGGTGGATTCCTTCTGACCAACAGCAACATAGATGCAGACGACTGCATCCTTCGTGCCCCAGTATTGTCGCTGATTGATGATCGCATCGAGGCAGACCGCAGTCTTGCCCGTCTTGCGATCGCCGATGACGAGTTCGCGCTGACCGCGACCGACGGGAACCATCGAGTCAACAGCCTTGATGCCAAACTGCAACGGCTCGCTGACAGGCTGACGAAACGCGATGCCTGGCGCAACAATGTCAACCTTGCGGAACTCTGTTGCGTTGAGCGCGGGACCACCGTCGATCGGTGCGCCGAGTGCGTTGACAACGCGACCGAGCAGGCATTCGCCCACGGGCACTTCGAGCAGATTGCCCGTCGCACGCACGCTTGCGCCTTCACGCACGTAGCGCGCTTCGCCGAAGATCGCAGCGCCGACAGTGTCGCTCTCGAGGTTCATGACCTGACCTTGCACGGTGCCGTGTTCGGTGGTGAACTCAAGAAGCTCGCCTGCCATCGCTTTGGAAAGTCCGTAGATGCGTGCGATACCGTCGCCCACTTCGACGACCTGTCCAACTTCCGAGATTTCGAGTTGGCTCGAGTACTGCTCGATTTCCTGGCGGATGACAGTGGTGATCTCGTCGGTCCTAATCTTCACAGCGATGCCTCTTTGCGTCGTAAGGGGTTCTGACTTCCGCAGCGTGTGCTGCGTTCAATCTCTGAAAAATTCAACGAAGAATGTTTTGCATGCGTCCACGAATCTGTTCGCCACCGAGGCGCGCAATCCGTGTTCGCATATTGCGGAGTCCTGTCGCGATCGAGCCGTCGATGAGTTGATCACCCACGCGCAGCTTCACGCCACCAATCATGTTTGCGTCAGCGTATTGATGGAGCACGGGCTCTTTGCCGAATGCTTCCTTCACACGCGTGCGGACGGTTGCCAATGTGGCTTCGTCAGCCTTGCCATCGACGGTGTACACATCGACTTCGATCCGACCGAGTCGCTCTTGCAGCAACTGATCGAATGCCTCTGCGACATCGGCGAGCCGACCGGCGCGACCGCGCTCTGCAAGCACCATCGCGAAACGGAAGAGCACGTCACTGACGCGACCCTTCAAGATGCGTCCGAGGGATGCTTCGCGCTTCGCTGCATCAAGCAGTGGTGATCGCAAGAACTCTCCGAGTTGCTTGTTCGAACGGACGAGTTCGCCGAGCTCTGCGAGTTCTTGTCCAATCGACACAGCCTCGGCAGTTCCACCACGCGCTTCGCACTCTTCAAGCAGCGCGCGCGCGTAGACGAGTGCGATTTCATCGATGTTGGTGACTACTGCCATGGATGATCTTTCGGACGCTTGACGAAACTCTCAGGTGGACAATCAACACGAAACTGCAATGCTCTGCGCGCGAATCAGTTCTTCGCGCTCTTACCGAGTTCGGCGAGGCTCTCCGTCACAAGCCGCGCTTGATCCGTCGCGCTCACTTCGCGGCGCAGGATCTTCGATGCCATCACGGAAGCAAGTCCGATTGCGTGCTCATTGAGTTCGCGCACTGCGGACTCCTTCGCGCTTTCGAGATCTTGCAAAGCCTTCGACTTCATCTCAGCGAGTTCTGCTTCGTTCTTCGCGACCAGATCAGCGGCGATCTTCTTCGCTGCTTCACGCGATTCTTCAATCATGCGTGCCGATTGTTCGCGCGCATCTTGTAAACGCTTCTCAAACTCCGCTTGCGCTGCAACTGCCTTGCGGCTTGCCGCTTCGGCGGATTCGATTTCGTGACGAATCTTCTCGTACCGTTCATCGAGACCCTTCGCGATCTTCGGCCACACAAACTTCGCCGTCACCACCGAGAACAAGAGGAACACAGTGAGCGCGACGGTAAAACCGACGAGGTCGAAGTCAAGTGGGCTTGCTGCGAGGAGCGTGACCATAAGAGAAATCCTGTCGAGGGAACTATGAAATCGCGTGAGTGAAACTCACGACCGTTCTGAAACGGTTCCGTCGGGAATTCCCCGACGGAACCGAAATTGGTACTTGTCACGCACGCACACATACTCGCGCGTACGCAACCAGCGTGCGGTACATCAAATCATGCCGAGGAGGCAGAGCACGACCGCGAAGAGCGCGACGCCTTCGACAAGCGCTGCCGTAAGAATCATCTGCGTCTGAATTGTGCCGGCAGCTTCGGGCTGACGAGCAATCGCTTCGACTGCACTTCCCCCAATGCGACCAATGCCGATACCCGCGCCGATGGACGCAAGGCCAGCACCGATTGCGGCGAGACCCGCCGAAATTGGCTTGCCTGCAGCAGCGGCGTGCGCGGCAGCGTCATCTTGCGCGAGCACTGGGGAGGCGAGGAGTACGACTGCGCCGAGGATGGCGAACGGGAGAATCTTCTTCATCTTGCTCATGGTGTACCTGTAACTTGCGATGCTATGGAAACTGTCGATGCTGTGGATGCTGGCGGTGGGACGCGCCGTTGAAGGATTAGGAGTCTTCTAACCGGGCATCCCACAGCCCGGAGTGAATCAGATCAATGGGCGGGCACTCCATGACCCTCTGCGTGCGCGTGCTCCTCATGTTCGCCGCCGTGACTCATCATGCCGATGAACACCGCGGTGAGGAACATGAAGACAAACGCCTGCAAGAAGGCAACGAAGAGTTCGAGGAAACTAATAGCGACAGCGAACGCGATGGACACCACTCCAATAGGAGCGGCAAGTCCCCAACCGCCTGCTTTCAACGCCATCGCGGTGAACATGAAAATCGTCGCAAGCAGCGTGTGCCCCGCGAGCATGTTCGCAAAGAGACGGATGGCGAGTGCCGAAGGTTTGATGAATAGCCCGAGCACTTCCACCACAAAGATGATCGGCACCACAAGAAGCATGCCCTTCGGCCCTTGGAGCAATTCCTTACCCCCACACATATGTTCGAACATCCCCTTCGCGCCGAGTTCGCGCGACGCTTGGAAGAGCATCGCGACAAGGCTCACGAGCGCGAGACCGGCGGTCACCGAGACCGAGGCCGTCGCAGTGCCGCCAAAGAAGATGAGGTTCTGCTCCGCGCCGTCGAGACCGCCGCTGCCCATCGCGAACGCAAGCTCTTGCGCGTCGCCGAAGGGAATGAGTCCAACGAGATTGAGCGCGAGCACGAAGAAGAAGAGCGACAGTAACAACGGCAGGAAGGAGGTCGTGGTCGCCTTGCCGAGCAGCGGCACGAGCACACCATCACGCAAGCCTTGGACAAACACTTCGACGATTTGGGAGAAACGACCTCGCGTCAGGTAACGACTCGTGCCTTCGGAAGGTTTACCAGTCGAAATGCGCTTGGCAGCCAAGAGGAGGATCCCGAGCATGACGGCCGCGCAGAGGACGATCGAGACTGCGCTCAACTTCACTTTGAAGCCGAGGAATTCGCTGATGGCGGACTCTCGATCGAGAACATGCGCGAGCGGATCCGTACCGGAGGCAAGCACGCTCGGCAGCGCGTCGGTGAAAAGACCGATGGTTGGGATCGAGAAGTCAAAGGTCATAGGCATCACTGAAAATCGATGGAACTGCAAACGCTAGCGCGCACTGAACTGCCTTAAAAACTCGAGCGAAACCAGAGGTCGCGCACGATTTCACATCCAAACACCGCGACATTCGCGGCCCACTTGTGCATAGAACTTGAGTGATCCAATCTGGATCAGTTCTTCGCTCGACTGCCGTACTTGAGCATCGTGGCCGCGTCAGCGAACAAGAGGATCAGATACGCGGCCAATGCCGCAAAGAGCAGCGGCTTTGGTCGGACAGGGGCGGAGAAGTATAACGAAACCGCTGCCGCTGGGGTGATCAAGAATCGGAGCACCGTCGAGGCCAACCAAGCTGCTTGTGCTCCCTTGCTTTCGACCATCCAACCGCCAAACAGTGCTCCCATCAAGTTGCCGAAAAATGCAGCGCCGAGTCCGAGTAAGCCGGCGTGATAGACCTCAGCGTCAATGCTTCCGCCAACCTTGAGAAATGTCCAAGCGGCCAGCAGCCCGAAACTCACCAGCACCACAGAGGCGAGGAGGTGTAGGGTCGGATAATGCGGCACGCGATCGCTGTTAAAAGCTTTATGTGAAGTGGGTTGCGTGTCATTCATGGGTAGATCTCTCCTCGCGCCTCTTCGCGTCTTCCAACTTCTGGCGCTTCGTGAGCTTGATCGCAGTCCGCGCGATCGTCAGCATCGCGACGATGACGCCCACGATCGCGCCAACTACGATCCATCGCCGGTTTGTACCGAACAGCGCATCGGCGCCCCATCCGAGCGCGGCGCCAGCAATCACTTCGCTCATGATCTGCGTGCCGAGTGAAAAGAGCGAGGCATCCGCGTTGGCGAAGGCGCCAAACTGCGAGCCTTTACGATCGAATCCTTTGCGCAATCGACGGATTTCCGCCACTTCTTTGACGAGGTCGTCCCTCGACTGCGGAGTTGGATTGGTGGTTGGTTCGCTTTCGTTCATCCATGCGACACCCTACCATCTCGCACCCCATGGCTATTCGCGACGACGAACTGATTGATGTCACCCCCACCCCGCTCACACGGATGGAAAGTTTGTTCATCCCGAACATCTTCAAGGGTCTCGGAACGACGATGCGGCATGCGTTTCAGAACTTCGGACGCAATGGTGCCGTTCGCAAGAACGTGTGGGTGCTGCAGTATCCGGAGCAGAAGCGCGATGACCGAGCCGTCGAAGATGGCGGGCAATTCCGCGACAATTTCCGCGGCGTGCATCGACTCAATAAGGACGAAGACGGTCGCGTGCGTTGCGTCGCATGCATGATGTGCGCGACGGCGTGTCCTGCGAATTGCATTCACATCGTGGCGGCGGAGAGCCCGTGGGAAGATCGCGAAAAGTATCCCAAGCAATTCGACATCGACGAATTGCGCTGCATTTATTGCGGCATGTGCGAAGAAGCATGCCCCGTCGATGCAATCGAACTCACGCCGCACTACGAAGTGACCGGCATGACGCGGCAAGAACTCATCTTCGACAAAGCGAAGTTGCTGCAAGTGTTCGACGAGACCATCGCTGAAAAGCCCATGTGAGAGACGCGTTGTTGCACGCTCGTGCAGCGCATGCATCGGCGACAGGTGAGTCTCTGCGTGGGGCTGGATCTACTTTTTGTTGAAGGC
>SIAK01000083.1 GCA_009691805.1 Phycisphaerales bacterium | reverse complement strand
GTGCCGTGAAGAATCTCTCGGACGTTGATACCGATCCTGAACGGTTGAGTTCGATCCTCGGCATTGTCGAGTCAGACATGACGGGAAGACCGAGACCTTCGACAATTTCACGCGCGTGGCGAGATGCGCAAGGAGCGATTGAGCATGCGCAGATGCACGAGACGCAGTCGCTGCTTGTGGAATTGCTCGCGAGCATTCGGAACGCGTCCGACGAGGAACCTCTGTTTCAGTTGCGCGCGCTTCGTACCGCGTCGTCCATACTGCTGCAGTGCGGTCACACTTCCCCGCAACTTGCTCAAGAGTTAGCGGCGTGGAACGAAAAACTGAAGACAACTGCCCGCGACGCGACGATTGCGGATTGGCCGCGCGCGGGATACAGCGATCCCGCTGACTTCAAGGAAGCTGTCTGGCAAGCGAAGGGAGTGATTGCGCAGTTTCCCGATCTCAAACGCGCGCTTGCTGCCGCGAGGGAGGCAATAGCTGAGGCGGCAGACACATTGGCTGCGCTCGCTCCCATCGGTGTCCTCGCACCCGTGACGACAGCGGGAGGGACGCGAGAAATCGTGGGAAGCAAAGTTTCAGGCGTGGTAGTTCTCGTGGTCAATCGGGGTGGTCAGTTCGAACTCGTGGAAGTCACTGCGGCTGGCGGAAAGTTTGATGCAGTCAATCTGGGATTGTCACGAGGACCCATGATCGTTTTTCGAAAGATCAAAAAGCAATGACTTCACGACCACTCTCCTCAGTTCCGCTCATCGTGTACTCCAACCTCGATCCAGAAGCTCGGTTCGGACTGCCCACGGGACATGGAACGACGCCAAGTTCTCTCGCTTGTTTTCTCCTCACAACTATTTTGGGCGCCGCCGCCTATGGCATCGCGTACGGGTTTCGATCAGAAGAGTGGGGCGCAATCGCCTGGACGTACATGACGGGATTTGGTCGCATTCCGATTCCGATCATCTTGCTTTCCATTTGGTCGCTCGTGTTCCTCGGTCTCAAACTTCTCAAGATTCGCGCGCAAAGGGCTGCGCTGCACATCGCATTTGTCCCGGAAGATCCTGCATTTGTGCTGACCGAAAGCACTGCGGATGCCGTCATCGATGCGATCGACCGCGCGAGCGATGATCCGTCGCGATTTATCTTTCTCGCGCGTTGCCGCGCGGTGCTCCGCATGATGCGAAATCTCGGACGGGTCTCGGATGTCGATGACATTCTCGCTTCACGCGGTGATCAGGATGAGTCGAGTATGGATTCCGGCTACACGATTCTTCGCGGCTTCATCTGGGCGATTCCAGTGCTCGGGTTCATCGGAACCGTCGTTGGTCTCACCCTCGCCATGAAGCGATTCGGCGACACGATGAAGGCTGCGGGCAAGGATGTTGCGGAGATCACCGACAAACTCAAGACGGTGCTCGAAGGACTTGACACTGCTTTCATCACAACGGCCGAAGCGCTGATCGCTGTACTCTTCATATATCTCCTGCAGACGATGGTGCGTCGCGCGGACGAGCAGCTCTTTGACGACATTCGATCTGCGTGCTCAAACGCTATTGTCGCGCGTGTTCGGATATCGAAACGGGAGGTTTGAGTGAAAAAGCGTCGCTCCGCGAGCGTCCCTGTTTCCTTCTTTTCGTTCCAAGATGTCTTGATGTGTCTCATCGGCATCGTGATCGTCGTCACGATGATCATGTTGCTGCAGGTCGCATCGGTTGCCACGACAAAGGTTGAAGATGCCCGCGCGGATCTCGCGTCTGGTTTGCCACTCGATGTCCAAGAGCGCGCGTTACGCGATCGAGTTGCTTCGCTCGAGGTCGCGGTGCGAGACGCGCAGAAACGTCCCGATGTCGATCCGCTCTCCAAGCGATCCTCGTTGCGGCAAGAGTTGCGAGGGAAGGCGACGGAACTCACCGCACTAGAACAGCAGAGTCGCGAGCTCGAAGCGCAGCTGCGCGAACTCCTTGTTGCGAATCCCGAAGCGGCGTCCTTGAGAGAAGTCCTCGAGTTGGTGCGCATTCGTGATGACCGTGCTGCGGAACTCTCGAAGCTGGAGCGCAGAAAACAAATCTCCTTCATACTCGATGCCGCCGAGCCTCTTCGTCCAATCGTGTTCGAAGTATCCGCGACTCGCATTGTGGTGAGCGACGCCGCAGACGGCGCGTCGGTTCGCATCGCTGCGGGCACGATGGCTGCGCAGTGTATGGACGCATTGCAGTTGTTCGAGGTGCTCTCGAAAGATCGGCCCTCCTACATCCTCATGGTCGTGAGCGCCTCAGGCGTCGCAACCTATCGAACGCTGATGGACGCGATCTTGGCGATGCCTGAAGCAGAACGTCCACGAATCGGGCTTGATCTCATTCCAGATGGATCGTTTGTTTCGCCTGTTTTTCCAAGTTCAGTAGAAGCTGGTGATGCATGAGACGCTCCGATGATTTGATCGGCGACAGCCTTGAACTCTTGCTGGACACGATCTGCAATATGTTCGGCACCATCATCTTCGTGGCGCTCATCGCTTCGCTGCTCGCGATGACCTCGACGAGATTGGTAGTGGATTCCAGTCTTGACGCGGTGGAGTCTGAACGGCGCCGGGCTCTGTCGAGTATCCGAGTCAGAGCGGACGAACTTGATCGCGAACTCGCGAAGCTCCCAGCCGGCGATGACGCGGAGGTCGAAGAGGAAGCCATCGACAGGACGGTGCAAGCGATCGCCGAGATCGAGCGACGACAAGAGTTGATCGATCAGTACACCAGCGCAATTGAACGTTCTCGATTGAGCCTTGATGCTGTCGCGGAGCAAGCGCAACCGCTTCGCGAAGAAATCGCACGCCTTGACTCCGCCCTTGAATCTACCCGAGTTGCGCAGCAGCGCACAATGCGAACACCGCTTGAGCGTGAGCTTGGGCTGCACACCTATATCATTGTTCTTTGGCACGATCAGCTCTACGCAGTCTGTGACTGGTCGAAGCGTGATCCGGACCCATGTGAGCGCTTCCGTCAGTGGAATGCGAGCTATGTCGTCCCCTCTAAGTGCAGTACGCCACGGTTTGAATGTGATGATGAACTCTCTATTCACCGCATCGTCATGCTCCGAGAAGGCGCGGGAATCCCGATCAAGGATGCGCTTTCTCTCCGAACGAACCCAGGATTCATTGAGATCCTGCGCACACTTGATCCCGCTCGAGATCTCATTGGATTCGCGGTCGCACCTGACTCTTTTGACACTTTCGCCATCGTGAAGGCGGAGATACTCAGCGCTGGATTCAACTACAACCTCGACCCGTGCTCCGATCCGCTTCCGATCTATCGTGATAGTTGGATGCGAGGTCGGGCGCGAGGACTGTGAAAGTCACGGTTCGATGAAGCGGTAATCTCCGCCGTGTTCGGATGCGATTTGCTTCATCATGGACTCCGCGCCGCGCTCGCCAAACGCAATCGTGTGAACCACGGTTTTGTGCTGCCCCACATTCAGCTGATTCAACAACGCGGGAGTTGTGGGAGCGAAGAGCCCATCTGTCATGAAGAAGATGCAGTCCGGAATCGGATTGAGATTGGAGAATGCAAACTCCAGTGCGCTCGTTGGATCCGTTCCTCCGCCAGTCGATTGCTGTGCAATCAACGTGAGCGCGCGCGTTTGATCGGGCGCACCCTTCATCCATGCTTGATCCATGACATATGCGTCAGAATCAAAAAAGATGACTGAAAACGCGACCGTTGGCGGAAATGCCGAGATCGTCCTCGTGAGTTCTTTCTTCAGTCGATCAAGTTTCGGACCCGCCATCGACCCTGAGATATCCACGACGAAGCAGATGCTCTTCCCGCGTGCATCGAGACCGAAGAAGCTCGATTTATAGGCCTGCTCAGTTTCGGTTGTCGTGCGGCGCCCAGGAATGCGTTCGTTGAGATCCGCGGCAGTTGCAACATCGCCGCCGCCACGACGAAGTTTTTCAAATGCGTCGCGCGTGATCGCGGCGTACCGCGCCGATCCAATCGTAATCTCCATCCCATCGCGCTTCCACGCCGCATGCCAGTTGCCATCCGATGTCGGCGGCAGCATAAAGACTTCCGGTACGCCGCCAAGTGAGAGTTTGTCGGTTCTGAATTTTGAATTCAGTGATGGGTCATTGCGAATCTCTAACTCGCCCATCCGGCGATCGATTCCATCGATCTTGCAATCAAGCGCGAACTCCCCGCCGACCACCAGTGCGATGTTCCCGCGAAACACACGGTAAATCGCCGCAGTTTTGAGGGCAGGATTGAGCATCAACACCGACCTCACAAAACCACCGGGAGCGAAATCCGCATCGTTTGAACCGGCGATTTGCTCCCAGATGCCTGTGAGTGGATGCATCGTGCGAGTGCTGGAAGCATCCGCCCGATCGAGTAGTACTTCGTCGGCTTCCAGTGTGTGAATCTCAAACTCGGGAAGTGCGACATCGTCCAATTGCGTTGTTGCACCGAGCGCGTGTCTCGAGGGCGACCCCGTCTCTTCTACGGGAGCGCCCATTTCTGGCAATTCGACTTCTGCCGCGGTTGAGGCTGGCTCTCCTCCTGTGATTCCGTTGGCGGGTTCAGGCGCGGCATTCCCGCGACCGACCGCTACACCAGACGCGCCACCTCGCTGCGCAGAATCAGCTGACGGCACTTCTCCCGAGCGTGCTGTTCCTGACGAAACACCCGCAGCTGCTTCGCCACTCTCCATGCCACTCTCAATTCCTGAGGACGCATCGACTTGTTCCGTGGTCGGTTGCGCAAAGAGTCCGGTTGCACTTGGTGAAACAGATGCTGCATCTGGTTGATTCGATTCGCTTCGACTGCCTCCTGCGGTTGGACTTCCCACGGCGGAAGAGGCGCCGCTGCCGCTGCCACCTCCGGCACCTGGCGTTGACCCTGATGCGGGCACGCGCTCATCTCGCGGTGTCTCCTTTGGTGCTTGCGGTGTTTGAAGCCCACTCGGACCGGTTCCGGAACCACCGCCGCCTTCGCCGTACGAACCCGCTTTCCCTGACGCGCCGCCACCGGCAGAGTTTCCTTTCCCAGATCCCGCGGTCGCGCCGCTGCCTCCGCAGGAACCGCACGCGCCGCCTCCAGTTTTCGAGCCCGAGCCTCCACAACTGCCGCAAGATCCTGCTCCACTCGCGCCACCGGAACTTCCTCCATTCGCGCCACCGGAACTTCCTCCACTCGCGCCGCCGGAACTTCCTCCGCTCGCGCCACCAGAACTTCCTCCGCTCGCGCCACCGGAACTTCCTCCACTCGCGCCACCGGAACTTCCTCCACTCGTGCCACCAGAACTTCCTCCGCTCGCGCCACCAGAACTTCCTCCACTCGTGCCACCAGAACTTCCTCCGCTCGCGCTAGCGGACTTTCCACCGCTTGCGCCACTGGAACTTCCTCCACTCGCGCCGCCGGAACTTCCTCCACTCGCGCCGCCGGAACTTCCTCCGCTCGCGCTGCCGGAACTTCCTCCGCTCGCGCTGCCGGAACTTCCTCCGCTACCACAGGCTGAACAGATCGAGAGTCCATCTGACTTGCCGCTGCCACCGCAAGACGCGCATCGTTGGATGATGCGAGTCGATGCACTTCCTGCAGAAAATGTGAGCGGTTGAGATGGTCCAGCTTCTCCGATAAGCGGTTCAGCAGTGCAGCCTGAAATGCTCGATCCCGCCAGGAGTAGGAGGGTCGTGGTCACTACCGCTCGTGGAAGTTGTGCAGCTTGCCAGGATATATCCGAGCAACCAATCGCTCGGAATGCGCGAGCAAAGAACTCTTTCGCTGACATGATGTCGAGCATGCGTTTCTCTAGGTTGAAGCACGCGTAGGTTGGCAGCCACTCGTAACCCGATGCCTGTCGTGCGCGTCAGTCGATAAGCGTCAGCGGTGCGGCAATTCAGCAGTGTAGCAATTCGGATTCTGTTGCTCAAAGGAATCGCTTGCGAAGCTCACGCCAGCACTGGCTTCGGTGCGCTTCGGATCCAGCGGCGGCCGAGTTCGGATTGCGCGAATTCTGGTTCTTTTTGTGCGATGGCTGCGGCGATGAGGCCCATGAAGAGTGGTTGGGGTGCGAGTGGGCGGCTTGTGAGTTCGGG
>SIAK01000082.1 GCA_009691805.1 Phycisphaerales bacterium | reverse complement strand
TGCCTGGTGATGACTGGAGAAGAGAGGCGTAGGTCACCCACGACGAACGCCTGTTCGGATGCCGTCCGCTGCCTCGGCATCGAGCATCGCATGCTGGCGGTGACCAACCGCCCCAACTCAGTCGTGGAGATCTCGAGTTCGCAAATCGCCGATTGCACATTTGTTGTGTTGCTCGTTGGGAGTGTGGCGAGGAGTGCAGGGACGAGGCCAGGGTCAGTGGTGGACACAGTGATTGTGCCGCCGACTGCGCCCGAATCAACCCAACATCACCGCGGACTGGGAACCTTGCGCGCGGTGGCGATCGGAACGCTCAAACATGTGAACTCGCATACGCTGCGTGGTTCATGCCAGTTCCTCTGAGTCAAATGTGGACGGTTGCTTCGTATGTGCTTTCGCAGCGATTGCGGGGTCGTCGGCGGTATCCGTTGGTGTTGATGTTGGAGCCGCTTTTTCGCTGCAATTTGGCCTGTGCGGGTTGTGGGAAGATTCAGTATCCCGCGCATATCTTGAAGCGAGATCTCACGCCGCAGCAGTGCTTTGATGCTGTTGAAGAATGCGGTGCGCCGATGGTTTCGATTCCTGGCGGGGAGCCGCTTTTGCATCCCTCTATTCGCGAAATCGTGGAGGGGCTTGTCGCGCGACGGAAGTACATCTATCTCTGCACGAATGCGCTCTTGCTGAAGGAGAAACTTGAAGCGGGGCTCTTCAAGCCTTCGAAGTATCTCACCTTTTCCGTGCATATGGATGGTCAACTGGAGGATCACGACTTCGCGGTGTGTCGTGAAGGAACATTCGTGAAAGCTGTCGAAGGCATTCGTCTCGCGGTCAAGATGGGATTCCGTGTCACGACGAATACGACGCTCTTCGAAGGCGCGGATCCGAATGCGGTGCGCGCGTTTTTCGATGAGATGATGGCGCTCGGCGTGGAAGGGATGATGATCAGTCCTGGTTACGCCTACGACAAAGCGCCCGATCAAACGAAGTTCCTAAAGCACCAAGCAACCAACGATCTTTTCGAAATGGTGCTCTCCAATCGCAAGGATGGCGCGCGTCGTTGGCGCTTCAATCAGTCGCCGCTCTTTCTCGAATACCTCATGGGCAAGCGCAGTTACGAATGCACGCCGTGGGGCATGCCGTGCTTCAATATTTTCGGTTGGCAGAAACCGTGTTACCTCCTCCAAGAAGGCTACGCGCCGAGCTTCGCGAGCTTGATGACGGAGACGGCGTGGGATTCGTACGGTCACGCGAGCGGGAATCCCAAGTGCGCGAATTGCATGGTGCACTCGGGCTATGAAGCGAGCGCGGTCGATCACACCTTCGCGAGTTTCGGCGGGATGTTTGCGACGGTGAAGGCGATGCTCTTCGACACCTACGCAAGTCCGAGAGCGCGCAAGTCGTTGGTGGAAGCGTCGAAGAAACCACACGGTCCGCGCGCGCATCTCGTGCAGCTAGGGTTGGCGGAAGATGTCGCGTCCGCTCGCTCCTGATCTGATGTGCACAAACTGTCGCGGCGCGGCAGGACTCTGCATTTGCCGCAAGAATCGAGACTATGGGTTTTCGCGCAGGTTCCGTTGCATACAGCCGTTTTTCGGTTCTTTCCGATCCACCAACGCTCGAGAGCGCGTTGCTCGAAAAGATCCGTAAGCACATTCTGAGCGACGTCGATGGCATCAAGCCAGGCGAGTCCGCGTGTGGTTGGACGGGTGGACGCCATCTCTTCGACATTTCATTTTCGCCCGAGTCGATTCTCTTCGGCAGCGGACTGCTGCTGGGATTCCGCATCGACAGCGTGCGTGTTCCGCCTGAAATCAAGAAGGCGTACATCGCGATGGCGGAAGAGTCGCATCTTGTTGTAGGCAAGGATGGAAGTGCGTTCCTTCCGCGTTCCGCTCGCAAAGATGCCCGCGAAGAAGCGCTGCGACGCATCGATGAAGAGGTCGCGAATGGTCGCTATCGCTCGCCCAAGCACGCTGCGATTTGGTGGGACTTTGCGACGAACACAATCCTCGCGCCGATTTCGAGTGAGAAGGAAGTTGAGATGCTGAAGACGCTCGTCGATGAGACGTTCGGCGTTCGCATCGCGCCGCGCAGTAGTGGAACGCTCGCGTATGACACGCTCGGTGATCGCGGACTCTCCGGCGCGTTTGATGACGCGCAAGCGGAAGCATTCTCGCTGCCACCACTCGACATCGAGGGCGCTGTTGATCAAGGACAACAGATGAGTCGCACGCGACCTGAGGTGCCGTGGGCTTCGACTGCGGGCGAGTCGAAGGACTTCCTCGGCAATACGTTTTTGTTCTGGCTCTGCTGGCAAGCGGAAGCGAAAGAAGGACTCATTGAAACAGAAGCGGGAGAGCTCGCGATCGTCGTCGATCGCTTGGTCGATCTCGAATGTGCGTGGGGTTTGAGCGGGAAAACCAGCGTTCGCGGCAGCGGACCACTGCGGCGGATGGAAACCGTGCAAGCACTCAAGGGCGGCAAGTGGCCGCGCAAGATCGGCATGATGCTGCATGCGTATGGGCAGACATTTGAATTCGTCTTGCAAGGCGATCGCATGGAAATCAGCGCGCTGAAACTTCCAAAGCCTGAAGAGAAGCCGCAGAGTCATCGACAGGCGATTGAGATGCGGCTCGATCTCGTGGCGAGTTTCGATCGTGCGTTCAGTTCGCTGTATGCGATGTTCGTGCGCGATCGATTTAGTCCCGCGTGGCCAACACGGCGCGGGCAGATTGATCAGTGGGTCACGGAACTTGGCAGCGCGCGCAAGAGTGTGTCGATGGTGGAATCGGCGCGAGCGTGATGGATTCACATCAGGCGTTTCGCGCGGCGTGGATGAACGCGCGCACGAGCGATGGATCTTTTACGCCTTTGCTCGATTCAACTCCGCTGCTGACATCCACCCCCTCAGGTCGAAGTGCGCGAACGGCAGCGGCGACATTCCTTGGATCGAGTCCACCTGCGAGAAGGATTGGCGTCTTGAGTGTTGCGCGCGCGACTGCGAATGCTGCGTGATCAAACGCAGTGCCGCTGCCGCCTTGCGCTGCATCTAACACAAGTCGCGTGAGACCGCAGCCGTCCCAGAGTTGCGCGCTTTGGGGCGTGCATGAAAACCCCTTCATCGCACGGCTGATCTTGAGCTGCGAGCAGAGCGCGCGGAGTTCGTCGGGCGTTTCCACGCCGTGAAATTGCACGGTGTCGAACGTACTCGCGCATTGCATCGCTGAGGCATCCACGCCTGAAGCGACGAGCGCGACGGCTTCCGCCTTGCCTGCCAGCGCCTCGCGAATGGCGTGTGCTGTTGCGTTACTCACGCAGCGCGAACTTGAAGGAATCAACACCACGCCGACGAGATCTGCGCCAGCGTCCACCGCATCGAGCGCCATCGCGACTGTGGTGACGCCACAGATTTTTACGAGCAGGGAATTGCTCAGCGGCGCGCGTTGCATCAGCCGACTTCGTCCATGAGGTTGTGGTAGTACGAAAGGCGATCGTGTGGAAGCAACGACTCGCGAATGTCCGCAAGCACACCGCGCGCTCGATTCGGATCTCCAAGCGTTCTTGCAAGCACGGTCGCGAGCAGCAACTTCACCTCTTCGCTGCGACGGTCATTGGGGAATCGCACGATGAACAAACTCAATGCGTGCGCGCCTGTTGTTGGATCGCCATCCGACACGAGTTGCGTCGCGACATCGATCTGCACTTCCGCGTTCAACACCGCGTCGCCGCGATCCGCGAGCAAGCGCCGATAGCGATCGGCCGCTTTGCTGAAATCGCGTTGCGCGTGAAACGTCGCGATTTCCGCGCGAAAGGCGCGTTCTACTTCGCTGTGCGCTGCGACTGCCCCCGCAGCAACGCGGCCTGGTGGCGCCGCGGATGCAGAGGGTGCGCTCCACGCATTGCCTTCACGCATCGCTGCGCGAAACGCACGACGGCGCTTCCACTGCGAGATGCTGTGCAAGAGATCGGTGTCCGTGCGCGGCAATTGTTTTGTGTAGAGCAGCAGTAATCCAACGCCAGCGCCAAACGCCATGCCTGCAAGATGCGCGAAATTTCCAACCGACGATCGTCGAACGCCTGTGACTTCAAGCAACGCGTCGACAACATCAATCGCGACGTACAAGATGATGAAGAACGACGCAGGAATCGCAACGATGCCAAGTCCGATGAGACTGAGCCCGTACACGCTCGCGCCAGGAAACAGCGCGATGAAAAGCCCCGCGACCGTCGAGACACTTCCCGAGGCGCCAATCACTGCGCCGTGCGAAACGAGAATCTGCGCGCCGCCTGCGATTGCACCACCAATCAGATACGCGAGAAGAAAGCGAACGCGACCGATGCGCGCTTCCGCAGCAAGTCCGAATGTCCAGAGGAAGAACATGTTGCCGACGAGATGCCAGATGCCATTGGGGTCGTGGAGGAATTGGTAGGTGAAGAGACTCCACCATGTAAACGCGCGCCAATCGAGATGCAGCGTGCTGTAGAAGCTTTCGACGCTCCACATGCCGTTCTTCGCGCCCCAGAAACCCGCTGCATACACGGCGACATTCAGCGCAAGCAGCGCAGGAACGACGATGATTCGGCGGCGATGCGCGGGGGAGAGTCGATCTGTGCCCAGAGGGATAAACACGCGACGGAGGGTACGCCGAGGTAAGCGCGGGTGTGCCGCCGAGGCTGCGATTCATGGAAAAAGAACATACGCCGTGCACGCCGCTTTGCTAGGATCGTCACTCTTCAGAACAGCGGCGGAAGCTCCGATTGCGGCGCACGACTCGTTGTTCAAACGCGTCTAGTGTTTGCACTCGCTCTCGAGATTGATTCCATGTCAACCGCTACACCTCCAGCACCAGCGCCCGTGTCTTCCGCTCCCGTTGCGAACTACGACAAGGGTCTTGCGAACACAATCGTTGCAGACACGCAGATGTCTTTCATTGATGGCGCGAAGGGCGTGCTTGAGTATGTAGGAATTGACATCGACACACTTGCGCGCAAGTCGACTTACGAAGAGACGGTCTACCTCCTTTGGAACACGAAGCTTCCGAGCGAGACCGAACTCGATGCGCTCAAGAGTGCGTTGCGCGCGGAGTACGAGATTCCGCAAGGTCTCTACGAAATGATTCGCGGCATGCCCAAGGATGCCGTGCCGATGCACGCGTTGCGCACACTTGTGTCAGCGCTTGCTCTGCATGATCCTGAAGCGGATACGGATGGCATTGAAGCGAGCAAGCGCAAGGCGCTCCGACTCGTTGCAAAGACTCCAACGCTCATCGCAAACTTTGATCGATATCGATCTGGCAAAGAGTTCGTGCGACCGAACACTTCGTTTGATATCGCGACGAACTTCCTGTGGATGCTCAACGGCGAGAAGCCAACCGATGCGATGTCGCGTGGGCTCGATATCTGCCTCATTCTCCACGCAGATCACGGGCTGAACGCATCAACCTTTGCCGCACGCGTCACGATTGCGACGCTCTCGGATCTCTACAGCGCGATGACGACCGCGGTAGGCACGCTGAAGGGTCCACTCCACGGCGGCGCGAATGAAGAAGTCATGGTGATGCTCGATGAAATTGGCACGATGGACAACGTCGACGCCTTCATCAATGGCAAACTTGAGCGCAAAGAACTCATCATGGGTTTCGGCCACCGCGTCTACAAGGCATACGACCCGCGCGCGACCTACCTCAAGACATTCGCGCAACAGATCGCGACCGACACGGGCAATCTGCGCCTGTTCGAGATGAGTCAACGCATTGAATCGATCGTGCTGGATGCGAAGGCGGGCAAGGGGATCTTCCCCAACGTCGACTTCTACAGCGCAACGACCTATCACTGCCTCGGCATCAAGACCGATCTCTTCACATGCATGTTCGCAATGAGTCGCATGAGCGGCTGGTGCGGTCACTGCATTGAACAGTTGCAAGACAACCGCCTCATTCGCCCACAAGCGAAGTACACGGGTCCGCACGACGTAGCGTATGTTTGAGCGCTCGCGCAGGTTTCTTGCCGCGCCAAGGCGCGCGGCAAAAACCTGCACTCGCTTCTGACTCAGGCGCTGCGATGCATCGCAGACGCCTGAATTCGTGCGAGCACTTCAGTCTTTTTGTCCCCTCACCGACTCCGTCGGT
>SIAK01000023.1 GCA_009691805.1 Phycisphaerales bacterium | reverse complement strand
GAGCTTGTCCTCGGCCGCGACGGCAAGACGCTGCGCGCGCGACTGGTACGTTCGACAGGAAATCCGAGCGCAGACGAAGCGCTCATCAATTCACTCTACGGCTGGAGCGCAAGCGGAAAGCAAGTAGAACGGCTCAAGCCCGGCGACACTTTGACGATCCGCATTCGCCTGATTCTGCTGAGTGACTAGGCGTAGTTGAGCGCTCATGCAAGATTCTGGCGGCAGCCGCCAAATCGTTGCAGTCGCTTTCGACTCAGGTATCGCGGGTGCATCGTTGAGCGCTCATGCAAGATTCTGGCGGCAGCCGCCAAATCGTTGCAGTCGCTTTCGACTCAGGTGTCGCGGGTGCATCGCGAACGCCCGAAATCAAGCGTGTGCGTGCATGGAGTCATTCCGCAATCGAATGCAGCCGCTCGCGCCAGAGTTCGGTGCGCCCGTGATTCGTGAGGTCGTACTGCAGAGGCGTGATGGCGATGAAGCCTGCGGTCAGCGCTTCAACATCGGATCCTTCGCGCGTGTGGAAGAACTCCATGCCGTTGCCGTTAGGCCAGTAGTAAATCTGTCCATGCGGCGCGACGCGCTTCTCGTAATTGTCGATACCTGCAGCGGTATTCATCGCTACCACGCGCATCTGGGGCATCGGCGCATGCGCCGTTGTCGTGCGCGGAATATTGATGTTGATGACGGTGTGCGGATCAATCTCATGCTTGATGACACGATCCATCGCAGCGCGCGCAATCTCCGCAGCGCGTTGCCAGTGTGGCTCGGACTTGCCTAGGTGCAAACTCACGGCAATCGAAGGCACACCGAGAAACGCCGCTTCCACGGCGGCCCCCACCGTCCCCGAGTAAATCACATTAATGCCGACATTCGCGCCAGAATTCATGCCGCTGACGACGAGATCTGGACGCGTGCCTTCGCCAAAGAGGTCCGCCCAAATGCGGCGCACGCCAAGCTTCACGCAGTCTGCAGGGCGACCTTCAACCGCGTACCCCCGCATCGTTTCCGAGATGCGCGCCTCTTTCACCAACAACGGCGTGTGAAACGTAATGCCGTGGCTCGTCGCGCTCTGCGCATCCGCGGGCGCGACAACGAGAATCTCGCCCATTCCTTGCATCGCGGTGTACAGCGCATGGATGCCGGGCGCGTGAATGCCATCATCGTTCGTCAGCAGAATCTTCATCCCGCGATCCTACCTTGGTTCGAGCACATACTCACGACCGCCCCATCGCACAGCCTCGCGCTTCTCGAGAATGCGCGCACCGTCGAGCAGCCAACGCGCAACAGTGAATGCTGCGTAGGGGTGAAAGCAAATGCCTCGGTACGGCGCGTGAAAAAGACCGTGCATCCAACTCAAGGTCACGACCATGCTGCCCAGCGAAAGCGCACCAGTGAGAAAGAGAATCGCGGACGCGCCGATGTCGTCCTCGTAGTAACCGCTCGCGATCATCGACGCACACGCGACGAGCGGAAGGACCACACCGGTGGTGAAAAACTCCAACGCCTTCCAACGCAACGTGCGCGGTCGCCGTCCGCAACTCTCGATAAAAATCCGCGTCCAACCGCGGCGCATCGCGAGCGGACTGTCGTACATCGACACCTGCATCCGAGTTCCCGCGTCGACGACGCCAATGCGACGGCCCGCTTCATGCAGTCGCTTCGCGAACGCGAGATCTTCAAGCAGATCGTCCTTCACGATCGCGTGACCGCCGATGCTCTCATACGCCTCTCGTTTGAAAAGCAAGAACTGCCCGTTCGCAAATGGCCAGCAGCGTTCTTCGCGATTCGCCTTATCCAGCGGGAAAATTCTCATCAAGACCATCGTCGCAACGGGCTGCAATTGCCGTTCAAAGCTGCGACCGAACGTCAAGCGGCCGAGTGCAGAGAGCAACGCGGTTTGTCGCTGCATCGCAATGCGCAACATGCTGCGCACGAGCGTTTCGCCGAATCGGCAATCCGCATCCGTGAAGAGGATCCAATCCCCTTTCGCTTCCGCTGCGCCAACGCTCGCCGCAAAGCACTTGCCCGCCCAGTCGTCGGGGCAGTGGGCGTTTTCAACAAATCGAATCCGCGGATCGCCCTCGGCTGCAGCGATGAGCAATGCGCGCGTGTCATCCGTGCAACGATCGAGGACATAGATCGCTTCGAAGTCCACACCGACCTGCGCACGCAAACCGCGCACACTTGCCGCAATCACGCGGCACTCGTTGTGCGCTGGGATGACGATGGAAATCTTCCCGCTCGCTTCGGACATCGCGTCCGCGTCTTCCACCCTAGGAATGGCCGGCAGTGCGCGCGCGATGCGCACAAAGAGCATGATCCAATAGAGCGCGCCTGCTGCGGCGAATGCAAAGATGGTCCAGCTGAATGGGGTCATAAGAAAGAAATGGCGACGGGTCCGCGCGGCAGCAGAGTACCCCACACGCGCAGCCACGGATTGCTACTCTCTCCATGAAACTGCACTCGTGTACGCGCCACTCCTCGCCAATCGTTACCTCACCTCCCGGGTCATCCCCTTCATCGCCGTCGGCGCGGTCGCGATGTGCGTTGCACTCGTCATCATCGTCGTGAGTGTGATGAGCGGGTTTCTCAACATGGTGCGCGAGACTGGGCGAAGTCAGATCGGCGATGTCGTCGTCACGCACGATGTCGTCGGCATTCCGTTCTATCAAGAGTTCATCGCGCACCTTGAAGCACTTCCCGAAGTCGCTGCCGCGAGCCCGGTGATCGAAACTTTCGGGCTCTTGCAAATGCCCTACGGTGTTGCGGGTGGTAAGCGCGTGGAGACGGTGCAGGTGTGGGGCATCGATCCCGTTTCCTTCGACAAAACCACGGGCTATCAGAAGACGCTGTATTGGAAGTATCCCTCCGAAGCGCGACGCGCAGAGTTGCATGAGGAAGATCCACGACTCAGCCCGCTCTACGACGGACTTGCAGACGCGATGGCGATGCAAAAACTTGCAACGGGCGAAGACGGGGTGGTGCTGGGCATTGAGATTTCCCCGTTCAATCAGCGCATGCGTGACGGCACGTATCGCACCGAGGATCCACTTTCCGGCGAGCAGTCGCGCGCGTACTGGATGCCCGCGACCGAAGGTGTCACGCTCACCCTCGTGCCTGTGTCTGATCGCGGATCGCTGCAAGCGGAGAAGAAGCACCAGTTCCGCATCGTGAATGAGTTTGAATCGGGCGTGTATCAAATCGATGCGCAACGCGTGCTCATTTCGCTCGAAGCAGCGCAACGCATGTTGCGACTCGATAGCGCGCCCATCGTCTCGCGCACCGAAGTGGATGCGGATGGACGACCGAAAGTGCTCGGGCAATCCGCAGCGCGCGCAACGACGATCTTGGTGAAATCCAATGAGCAATGCACCGCGTTGCAACTGAAGTATGCCGTCGAAAAGGCATACGTGAGTTTCGTGGAAAAAATCGGTCCCGATCGCGCGATCGCTGAGCGACTTCCCGGTCACATCGATGTTCGCACGTGGGAAGAACGACTCAAGGATTTGATCGGCCCAGTGGAGAAAGAGCGCGAACTCATGCGCACACTCTTCTCGATCATCTATCTCGTGTGCGCTGGGCTTGTGCTCTCGATCTTCTGGGCGATCGTTGCGGAAAAGACACGAGACATCGGGATTCTGCGCGCGATTGGCGCATCGCGCGCAGGCGTGCTGTGGATCTTCCTTCGCTACGGATTGTTCATCGGGCTGGTCGGGAGCACGGTGGGCATTGGCGTTGCTGCGCTTGTCGTCAGTCGCATCAACGACATTCACGGCGCGCTCGGTATCCCCGCGCCGATGTGGTTGAAAATCGCAGTGATGCTCGTGGCGCTTGCGGCGATCGTGATGAGTGTGCGCAGCATCTTGCGCAATCGCGCGCTTGCGACTGTGTTGTGGGGATTCGGCTCGATCGGACTGATGGGCATCGCCGTGCTGCTCTGGTTCCATCAAGGATTTCAAATCTGGGATCCGAGCGTCTACTACTTCTCGAAGATTCCGAGTGACCTCGATATGTTCACGGCGGTCACGACCGCGCTCGGCGGCGTCGTGTTCAGCGTGATTGGTGCTGCGGTTCCTGCGGCGAAAGCTGCGGATACGGATCCTGTCCGAAGTTTGAGGTACGAGTGATGGGTGACGCAATGCTGCTGCGCGCGAAGGGTGTGCACAAGACGTACCGACTCGGTCGCGTCGATGTGCCTGTACTTGCTGGCGTTGATCTTGAAGTGCGCGAGGGTGAATGGCTCGCGATCGTCGGCTCGAGTGGAAGCGGCAAGAGCACTCTGCTGCATCTGCTGGGCGGACTCGATCGCGTCGACAAGAACTCCGGTCCGATTGAATTCCTCGGCGAAGATCTGCGCGGCTTCACTCCTGCGCGTGAGAATCGCTATCGCAACCGCGATGTTGGATTCGTCTTCCAGTTCTATCATCTCCTGCCCGAACTCACGGTGCTTGAAAACGCCATGATTCCAGCGCTTGTGGGGATTTCGCGACTTCGTTACGCCCGTGAGCGCAAGGCGATCACCGAGCGCGCGATGGAGCTACTCGAAGACTTCGGGCTCGCGCATCGACTCAAGCATCGGTCGAGTGAACTCTCAGGTGGCGAACGGCAACGCGTCGCAATCGCGCGAGCGTTGATCAACCGTCCTCGCGTGCTGCTTGCCGATGAACCAACAGGCAATCTCGACGTGAAGACAGGTCACGGCATTCTCGATCTCATCGCAGGTCGTCATGGCGCGGGCACAACAGTCGTGATGGTCACGCACGATGCCGCCATCGCCGCACGCGCATCAAGACAAGTCCTGCTCACCGATGGAAAAGCGAGCTAAGAGATGCGCTCAATCGTTTGTTTGGAACCAGCGGGTTGATGCGGCCATGGATAGTGCGGGGGCGACGCCGAATGATTTTGTCCAGGCTGTGGATGGGTCTTCACCGTTCTTGACCGAGAGCGTCCACTGTACGAACGCGCTGCGGTTCTCTTCGAATGCGCGTCGACCGAAGAGATAGGCGGCGGATTCGCTCAACGCGCGCTGTTCGCGCCATGCAGCGCTCGCGTAGTCGCTGTTCACAAGTTGCATGAGTGTTGCGCCCTTGCGGACCGACGCGAGCGCTTGCTTGCGCCAGAGGATGTCGCCCTTCGCGTTGGGCACTGCGAGATCCGCAACGATCATCGGAATCACTTCATTCGCCCACGCAGGAAGCCGCACATTCGTCGAGAAACTATGCAACATCGCGCGCGCTGCTTGTCTTGCCGTGCAGAACTCGCGCTCGAGCAATGTCGCAAGCGGCGGCATGACAACAACCGGTCCTTGCGGCGTGTACGCAGTCACTCCCTCATCAAACGCACTCGGATCAAGTCCCAGCGGACCTTCCAGCAACAGTCGATAGCGCGCGCGATCGCTCATCTGAATAATGACAACGCGCGCATTGGGTTGCGGCGATGTGCCGGATTCTTCTAGCAGCGACAACGCGACTCTCGCATCAAGATCAAGGCGTGCGGCAAACGCTTTCTCTTCTGGCTCCGTGTATTCCGTCAGCAACGTGATCGACTGACCTTGATACGCCTGCCCCGCTCCACCGGCGCGCGCAAGAAACTCGCGCGCACTGTCGAGTTGCGCTGCGCTCGCCGCGTCGAAGTTCACAGGCACAACCGCGCTCCAATGCTCAAGCACGAACGGACTCGCTTCAGGGTTACGCCGCGCAATCTGCTGTTGCGCGATTTTCTTCGCGAGCGCGTCTGCTTCCTGCCGCAGCACTTCGCCACGCGTCTTCGCCGCATCAAGATCCGCCTGCGCGACGCCCGCACCTCGCGCCAAATCGGCAGCCTGACGAACCGTGCCTGCTCCCATTGGGTGCGCCGCGAGCACCGTCACGACGTCCGCCCAACGTTTCGAATCCGCGAGCCCAAGTTGCTTGAGCAGCCGCCAAGCTTCGATCACCGACGCATCATTCCAGTCCGCTTCGACAATCGATGGCGGAATATTTTTGTCCGCACCAACGAGCACTCGCACCTTGATGCAATCCCAAGATGCGACCTGCCCCCGAAGGAGGCGATTCCCTCTGAGTTTGAGATTCGCGATGATTTCTGCCGATGCGGTCGTCGCAGCATCCTGCCCCGCAAGAGTAGATTCATGCAGAGGTTGCGGCTGCGCGGCAAGTCCCATCAAGGGCAGCGCGAGCGCGAGAAAAATGCATTTTTGACGAAACTTTCGCGGCATGAATGTGACCTCTTGCATCATGTTTCTCGACTTGGTTGCCTACTCTTTCGCAGAAGCCTTTGAGAGTTTACGAAGGTTTCGCATATCCAACCTACGCTGATGGTCGAAAAGACAAAGAGCAAGCCGAGTTTGTCTTCGCGGAACCCCTCCGTGTTGGCGGTTCGGCGAAGTCTAGAGCGGAGTCTCTAGTACATAGTCAGGGTAGTAGGCACGCGTGTTGCGCCTCCTACCATCGTCAGTCCTACATGCCGAACGAATTCGGCGAAGATGGAACGCCTTCCGCACTACGCGCAGAGGGCAGAAAGTGAGTTAGAGATGTTTGAGCGACTTACCGACCGTGCCCGCAAGGTGATGGCCCTCGCGAATCAGGAAGCCCAGCGACTCAACCATGAGTACATCGGGACGGAGCACATCCTTCTCGGTCTCGTAAAAGAGGGCTCGGGCGTTGGCGCCAACGTTCTCAAGAATCTCGACATCGATCTGCGCAAGGTGCGGCTCGAAGTGGAGAAGCTCGTCAAGAGTGGTCCCGAGATGGTGACCATGGGCAAGCTTCCGCAAACGCCGCGCGCGAAGAAGGTCATCGAATACGCGATCGAAGAAGCGCGCAATCTCAATCACAACTACGTCGGCACTGAGCATCTTCTACTCGGTCTGCTGCGCGAGCACGATGGCGTTGCTGCGCAAGTGCTCATGAACCTTGGTCTCAAGCTTGAAGAGGTGCGCGAAGAAGTGCTCAATCTTCTCGGCGCTGGCGCTGAGAACGAAGAGCAAACCGCATCGCCACAAGAGCCACAAGAAGGCCCGATGGGCGGCGGTCCTGGTTCGGGCATGGGTGGTCCATCGCAGAGTGAAGCTGGCGCCGCGCGTCGACCCACGAAGAGCAAGACCCCCGCGCTCGATAGTTTCGGTCGCGATCTCACGGAACTTGCGAAGGCTGGCGAACTCGATCCTGTGATTGGTCGCGCGAATGAAATCGAACGACTCGTGCAAATCCTTTGCCGCCGCACGAAGAACAATCCTGTGTTGCTCGGCGAAGCGGGCGTGGGCAAGACCGCGATTGTCGAAGGACTCGCGCAACAGATCGTCAATCAGGAAGTGCCTGATTTACTGCATGATCGACGACTCGTCGTGCTCGATCTCGCGCTCATGGTCGCAGGTACGAAGTATCGCGGTCAGTTCGAAGAGCGCATCAAGGCGGTCATGAATGAAGTGCGCCGCGCGAAGAACATCATTCTGTTCATCGATGAGTTGCACACGCTCGTGGGTGCAGGTGGCGCAGAAGGCGCGATCGATGCGTCCAACGTGTTGAAGCCTGCGCTTGCACGCGGCGAAATCCAGTGCATCGGCGCGACGACATTCGACGAGTACCGCAAGTACGTCGAGAAGGATGCAGCGCTTGAGCGTCGCTTCCAATCGATCGCGGTCGAGCCACCGAATGCAGACCAGACGCTGGAGATTCTCAAAGGCATTCGTCCGAAGTATGAGCAGCATCACCGCGTGAAGATCACCGATGAAGCGCTGCGCGTTGCGGTGGAACTCAGCGGTCGTTACATCCCTGGTCGCGTGCAGCCGGATAAGAGCATCGACGTGATCGATGAAGCTGGCGCGCGCCTGCGACTGCGTTCAATGGTGAAGCCGCCTGATCTTGCGGATCTCGAGCAGAAGATTGAAAAGCTCGCGATCGAGAAAGATGAAGCGGTCAAGAATGCGGACTACGAACGCGCCGCGCAACTTCGCGATTCTGCGGACAAGTTCCGCAAGGATAAAGAGAAGGTGCAAGCGGAATGGAAAGAGCGCATGACCGAAACTGTCGGCACAGTCGATGAAGACATCGTCGCCGAAGTTGTTTCCAAGATGACAGGCGTTCCGCTGACTCGTCTTGAGAAGACGGAGTCCGAACGATTGCTCGCGCTCGAGAAGGAACTGCACAAGACCGTCGTCAGTCAGGACGACGCGGTGAAAGCTGTTGCTCGCGCAATCCGCAAGGCGCGCGCGGGTCTCAAAGATCCACGTCGACCGATGGGTTCGTTCATCTTCGTCGGTCCTTCGGGCGTCGGAAAAACGCTGCTCGCAAAGGCATTGGCGGAGTTCATGTTCGGTGATGCCGATGCGCTCATCTCGCTCGACATGAGCGAGTACATGGAGAAGCACACGGTCAGCCGACTCGTCGGCGCACCTCCCGGATACGTCGGCTTCGAAGAAGGCGGTCAGCTCACGGAGCGCATCCGTCGTCGTCCCTACGCAGTCTTGCTGATGGACGAAGTCGAGAAGGCGCACCCTGATGTCTTCAACATGCTGTTGCAGATGATGGAAGAAGGTCGACTCACCGACAGCTTTGGTCGCCATGTCGATTTCCGAAACGTCATCTTGATCATGACCAGCAACCTTGGTGCGGATGTCATCAAGGGTGGCGCGTCGTTCGGCTTCGGCAAGCGTGCTGAAGTGCAGGACTACGAGAAGATGAAGAAGGCGCTCATGGGCGAGATCGAGAAGTTCTTCCGTCCGGAGTTCATCAACCGCGTGGATGACGTCATTGTCTTCCGACCACTCTTGAAGGACGACCTCAACACGATCATCGAGTACGAACTCAGCAAGGTGCGCAAGCGACTTGAGGAGAAGAAACTTCGTCTCACGATCGATCAACCTGCGAAGGATTTCCTCATCGACAAGGGTTACAACCCCGACTTCGGTGCGCGTCCACTGCGCCGTGCACTCGGCACCTTCATCGAGGATCCGCTGGCGGAAAACCTCTTGATGGGCGAGTACAAGGCAGGCGACGAAATCCTCTGCACACGCAAGGAAGGCGCGGAGTACCTCACCTTTACCACGGCCGTCGCCGCAACTGCGGAAGCCACCACGGACGCAAATCCCAACGGCGCGGAACCAAACATTCCCGCGGCAACGGCGCAGTAACGACTCTTCAAACTTCAAACATCGCACAACGGCGCTGAGCAATCAGCGCCGTTGTTCATGTCTGCGGCGAACACGCAAGTCTCACCAGATGCCGCCGAGTTTGAGACCATCGCTTTCGGTGAGGATCTCGATCGTCTTCAACTTGAATTCTGTGCCTTGCGCGATTTGTGGTGAGAGTTCGATCGTGATTCGACCGCCACCGTGATTGCGCATGACGGCGCTTGAACTCGAGAGTCCGAAGCTCACGCGGTTCAGGAGCATGAGCGCGTCGCGACGATTCGCCACGCACCATTGCACGAACTCCGCCTCTGCACTCCCCGTCGTTCCGCCGCGTGCGTACGCCGATGCTTCCGCTCGACTTCGCACATCCGACGCAACGAGTTGTCTCCAAAGTTCGACGTAGCGTTCGTCGCGCAAGCACGCCATCGTGTTCACAACCACGTGCGCAGGAATCATCGCGCGCAGCTGAATCGTGCCGTCCTCGTGCTGCTCCCACGGTTGAAACACCTTCGCATCCGCGTCGAGCGAAATCGCTGGTTCCTCGCCCCGCTGCTCCCGCTTGATCGCTTCAAACTCTTCGGGTGAAACAAACTTCAGCGTGCGACCATCGGGCAGCAAGACTTCATCGGGAACGTCGGCGCCGCCCTCGCGCATGTACGCAGAAACTGGCCGATAGACAATCTTTTTCTGGTTGCAGCCCAACAACTCCGCAGTGGTGATGCACGCGAGCAGCGCGATGCATGCGCGTCCCATCACGCGAGAACCCCAACTTCGCCGAGGGCGACAACCGCTGGCTCCGCTTGGTGACGAGACCACACACTGTGCGCGAGGAATCGATCGGAGGAGGTTGGAAAGTCCGTGCGCGTGTGCGTGCCGCGCGACTCTTCACGCCACGCCGCAGCGCGCGCGACGAGCGAACCTGCAACCAACAGGTTCTGCAGTTCCCAACCATGCAGGTCATCGAAAATCTTGTCGAGTGAGTAGCGAGACCAGAACTCGATCATGTCGAGCGCGCCTTCGAGGCCCGCGCCGCTGCGCACGATGCCAACATTGCGCCACATCGCACTCGTCAAACTAGAGCGTGAATCTGCGAGATCCAATTCCGCGCGAAGGCTCGGACGAATATCACTCACCAGACGCGCAGGAGATCGCGCTGTCGGTTCACTCGCCGCCGCAGCACCCGCACGGCGACCGAAGACAAGTCCCTCAAGCAGTGAGTTCGACGCGAGTCGATTCGCGCCATGCAATCCGTTCCACGCGACTTCACCCGCGGCGAAAAGTCCCGCGATGCTCGTGCGTCCGTCGAGATCCGTTGCAACTCCGCCAATCGTGTAGTGCGCTGCGGGAGTGACAGGAATGAGATCCTTGCCAGGATCGATGTCGTAACCGGCAAGCATCTGCGCAAGGCCTGGAAACCGCGCGCGAAATCCCGTCGACCCCATCTGCTTCGCATCGAGAAACACGCAGGAATCCTGCACGCGCGCGAGATGATCGATGATGCCGCGACTCACGATATCGCGAGGCGCAAGCTCGCCGAGCGGATGCAACGACTCCATGAATCGGCGACCGCTGCGATCGACGAGTTTCGCGCCCTCGCCACGCACCGCTTCCGAAATCAAACTTCGTGGCGCGCCCGCGATGTAGAGCGCGGTCGGATGAAACTGCGCGAACTCCATGTCGACAATTTTCGCGCCCGCGCGCCATGCCATCGCAACACCATCACCGGTCGCAATGCGCGAGTTCGTACTCTCGCGCCAGAGCTGACCAACGCCACCGGTTGCGAGCACGACCGCGCGCGCCCAGATGATTTGCAATCCGTACTTCGGGTGATGTGTGATCGCGCCAAGGACGCGTTCATCGCCGCCGTCACCCTGCCCTGCAGTCAAGAGATCGAGCGCGAAACACTGCTCAAACATGCGAATCGCAGGCAACGCAGCAGCAGCCGCAAGCAATGTGCGCGCGAGTTCCGTGCCCGTCGCATCGCCATCACTGTGCACGATGCGACGACGGTGGTGCCCACCTTCCCGCGTCAGCGAAAGCGCGCCATCAGCTTCGCGATCAAATCGCATGCCTTGCGCGAGGAGAAAATCAATCGCGCGCGCACCTTCATCGACGAGCGTCTCCACCGTCGCGCGTTCACACAAACCAGCGCCTGCGACGAGGGTGTCGTCGATGTGACCTTCACGCGTGTCATCCGCAGCGAGCACTGCTGCGATGCCGCCTTGCGCGAGCGCTGTATTCGAACGATCGAGTGCACCCTTCGCAAGCACGATCACTTCGCCGCGCGTGCTCGCTTCCATCGCCGCACGAAGTCCCGCAACACCGCTGCCAATCACCAAGACATCCGTGAAAATCTGCGGAAGCAACTGCGACCTGAATGGAATCAGGTAGCGGCGATCGGAGATGGTTTCACTTGCATGCGGCAATGCGGATGTCACTTCGCAGAAGGCGCGATGTAAGGCGCGAGATAGAGTTGGCTCGTCTTGGTTGGATTGCGCTGCCCTGTCCACAGAAGCCATTTTCCATCGGGTGAAAATGCAGGAAGAATGTCCGCACCGGCCGCGTTGGTCACGCGTCGACGCGTTGCTGCTTCGCCCGCAACTTTGGGAAGGATGATCTCGAACACTTCGTAATTGCTGTGCCCGACTTCGCTCGAGCCAAACACGATTGTCTCGCCATCGGGGCGGAAGAACGGGCACCAGTTCACGTGCTCATTCGCCGTGAGTTGACGCTCATGCGTCGTGCCCGTGATCGATCCATCGTCCGTGAATACAAGGTCAGCGACATACACCTGCAACAGACTGTCGCCATTGCGATCCGATCGATAGACGATCTGCTTTCCATTCGGTGAAAAGAATGGACCGCCGTCATAACCCCTCGCATGCACAAGCGACGTCTTCACACCAGTCTTGAGATCGCGAACATAGATGTCGCCGTCTCCAAGCTCAAGTGAGCAGAACAGCAAGAACCGACCGTCGGGAGAAACACTGCCCTCCGCGACATACGCCTTGCCATCGCCTTCGATCGGGCGCAACGACGCGACGCTTCCGTCCGCCTTCGCGAGGTCGACCTCGACGATGCGCATGTCCTTGGGAAAACTCCATCGATAGCGACTCGACCCGCGTTGATAGCCGGGCGCTTCCTCCGCGATCGGAGGAGTCATCGTGCTCGCAAAGATCAGTGTGTTGGGTTTCGTGGGATGAAACCAACCGCAGGTGTTCGCACTTCCCACAGGACTCACGCGCTTGATCGCGGTGATGCCTGTTGGTACTTGCTTCGCGTCGAAGACGAGGTCCGCGACGTACATCGAATAGAACTCCTCCGCGATCGCGCCTTCCGCCGGCTGCTCAATTGCCTGAAAAACAATCTGCTTGCCGTTCGGCGAAAAATAGTTTTCGCCCGCTTTGACGAATTGCTCAGGTGAAGTCAGCTGAATTGCGGCACCGACGCCTGGCTCTGCCGCGAGTGCAGGTGTCGTTTCTGGCGGCGACGACGCAACAGAAATCGCAAGCGAGAAGTTAGACACAATAAACAGTGCGACAACGAACATAGGTCGACTAGTGTACCCCTGCACATGTACGCACACGGGTACAACATTCTCTTCGCCGACGATTGTGTCGTGGTCTGCGACAAGTCGTCTGGATTGCTCAGCGTGCCTGGAATTGGTCCGGAAAAGGCGGATTGCCTCATCGCTCGTGTCAAGCAACAGTTTCCCGACGCACGCATCGTCCATCGACTCGATATGGACACCTCAGGCGTCTTGGTGCTCGCGCGAAATGCAGACGCCCATCGCGAACTTTCGCGCCAGTTTGAGGCGCGAGAGATTGTCAAGTTCTATCTCGCCCTCGTGGATGGAGCGCCCAAGCAGGACGAAGGCGTGGTCGATCTTCCTTTGCGCAAACAAGCGCAAGGCAGCGCGATTCACATCGTGGATTTCGAACTTGGTAAGCCCAGCGTGACGAAGTGGCGGGTGCTCGAGCGATATCCAAGTGAGCGCCTCGGGCGAGCAACGACGCTGGTGGAACTCGAGCCCAAGACTGGCCGCAGCCATCAACTGCGCGTGCACTTGAAAGCGATCGGTCATCCGATTGTCGGAGACCACTTCTATTCGCCGAACGAAGTCGCGATGCTTTCGCCGCGCCTGATGCTGCACTCCGCGCGGCTCGAGTTCACGCATCCCGTGTCGAAAGAACGCGTCTCCTACGCCGCCGCGCAACCGTGGTAAGAAGTTTGAGCTTTACTCCGAGAGTGCACCGCTCGCCTCGACGACGAATCTGATGTCATCACGATTGGAGGGAATGCCATCCGCTCCGCAGCTGACGATCGTTGCGATCGCGCCGTTCTTGCCGCCGTCGATGACGAGGAATCGTTTCCCCCATCCATCGACGAGCATCTCAGGAGACGCGCCATCACACGCGCTTGCCGCGCTGCGCGCACTTCGCACCGCATCGGCAATGCGCAATCCGAGAGCACTTGCACTCTTCCGCGATGCATCGCGCCCAGTCGACTCGATCGCTTCGCGCATCGGATTCGTGTCATCCCCGCGACGACGATCGTTGGTGATGCCGAACGAGGACTTCGAAATTTCCTGCGGAAATGCATTGTCGGTCGCATCCGCGTCGGCGATTTGTCGTCGCTTGTCGAGCGTGACTTTCACCAGCGGTGACTTCGACACGATGAGTTTCGAAACTCGACGAGGATCCAACTTCCAAAGTTCCGCGGGCAGAAGTACGAACTCCGTCGAGCCATCCGCAAACTGCAAATCAAGGGGCAGCGGCGTGATGAGCCCACCGTCATTTCGGAATCGGATGAGGCTGAAGCAAAGTGTCGACTTCATCAGCGCGCGATCTGCGGGCGTGAGTTTCTCCGCGAACTCGCGGAACTTCTCGCGATCTTCCTGCGTGACAGAAAATGCATCAAAGGTCGAGTAGAAATCTTGGAGTTCTGGGAAGCGCACTTCGCGCGGCGGCGACGCGGCGTTCATCACCGCGTTCGCGCTGTCTGAAAGCGTCGGCGCGAATGCATCATGCTCAGCGCGTTCGAATGACTTCTCGACTTCAGGATCCGCAGACTTCATGCGCAGCGCGACGACCTCCTCAATCGCAACATCCACATGCCGCGTGTCGTAGAACCATGCGCGCCAGAACCAATCGAGATCAACGCCTGATGCATCTTCCATCGTGCGAAAGAAATCCGCAGGCTGTGGACGCTTGAACGCCCAACGACGGCAGTACTCACCAAACGCGAAATCGAAATTCTCGCGACCAAGAATTGTCTCTCGCAGCACATTGAGTGCCGTTGCTGGCTTCGCATACGCATTGGGACCGAGCCGCGCGATCGACTCGGAATTCGTCATGATCGGAGGCTCTCCCGCTGTCGTCATGTACTCGACAATCTTGTGCGGTTCACCGCGACTTGACTCGTATTTCTCCGCCCACTCTTGTTCGGCGAGGTATTGACAGAACGTATTGAGCCCTTCGTCTAGCCACGTCCACTGTCGTTCATCACTATTGATGATCATCGGAAACCAGTTGTGGCCGACCTCGTGGATGACAACGCCGATGAGGCCCTTCTTCGTGCCTTCTGAGTAGGTGCCATCTTTCTCTGGGCGCGGGCCGTTGAAGCAAATCATCGGATATTCCATGCCGCCGACAGGCCCGTTCGCACTGATGGCAACGGGATAGGGATACGGCAACGCGTGACGCGAATAGGAATCAATCGTGTGCGCAACAGCGTGGGTGGAGTATTTCGACCAGAGTGGTTCCGCTTCAATCGGATAGACGCTCATCGCGAGCACGATGCGATCCGAGCCAACCATCGGCGCGCGCGCCGCGTCCCACAGATACGCGCTGCTCGCGGCAAACGCACAGTCTCGCACCTGCTTCGCATCGAACCGCCAAGTCTTGGTGGAAGTCATTTTCTGCGCGCGAAGGACTGCGGCTTCTTCGGCGGTGATGATCATCAGCGGACGTTCACTCAACCTCGCGGCCGCAAGTCGCGCGCACTGCTCGGGCGTGAGCACTTCGCTCGCGTTGGTCAATTCGCCCGTCGCGATCACAGTCCAGTTCGAAGGCACGGTCACGCTGAGTTTGTAATCTCCAAACTCTGTCGTGAATTCACCGCGACCGAGGAATGCTTTGTGTTGCCAGCCATTCACATCCGTGTACGCCGCCATGCGCGGGAAAAACTGCGCCATCTCCACAATCGCTGCGTTGTCCGATTCAAGAAACTCGCTGTTGGATCGCTGGTGTCCGACGCGCACATCAATGATTGGAAAACTCCACTCGACTTCAAACGCGAGCGACTCACCACTCAAGAGTTCGGTCGGCAAATCCACGCGCATCATCGTGTCGACAATCGTGAACGGCAGTGCCGCGCCCGACGCGAGCGCGACGCGCGTGATGGCGTAACCGCCCTCCCAAGATTGTTTTCGCGTCACGCCATCAAGCCAACGCATCCCCTGATCCTGCGAGAAATCAGGCGCAGGATCGGAGAGCTCGCCCTTCGACTGCCAATCAAATCGATTCTGATCGAGTTGCAGCCAGAGGTAGCGCAGATCGTCAGGTGAACGATTGTGATAGTCGATGCGCTCCTTGCCGGTCGCTCGCGAAGCATCCGCTGCAATCGTGACCTCAATCTCGTGATCCGCCTGCTGCTGCCAGTACGCGCGACCAGGAGCACCCGAGGCGCTGCGCGCATCGTTGGGGGTCGGCAAGATCTCTTCGAGTTGTCGAAACGCGTCGATGAACTCGGGCCGCGCGTTCGGCGCATGCGCCCCTAGCGCCGCGCGCCCCTTGTCAATATTGGTGTCGGGCGGATGCGAAAGAGTGAGCGCACTTAGCAGCGCAATACATTGAATCACGGGCATTCGAGTGATGATACGAAGGAAGCGGCGCTTAGGAAAATCGCGGCGCGGTCACGGAGATTGTGGCCCGTCTGCTTGCGAGCGCGCCACTCGAGTGATTTGCGCTTCGAACTCCTCAATGCCCACCGCATCAATGCCGCGCCGTTGGCATGCTGCTAGATAGTCGTCGCGCAAAGCCTCGAGAAGATCGAGTCGCTGCGCTTGCTCCATGATCCCGCGAACATGATTGCGCACCCATGCCGGCTTGTCCACGGTTGGAAGTTGCATGCTATGAAACACGCGCGCGATTTCGAGGCCTTCTTCTGCTGCTTCTTGCAGTCGTCCTGCTTCTGCGCGAATGATCAGACGGTTGAACCGTGCGATGAGCAACGACGGATTCTGCATGCCCAGCACTCTCTCGAGTGCAGGAAGTTCGGCATCCACAAAACCTTCGATCTCGGCATCGCGGCCGAGCATGCTGAGTCCGAGCGTGATCAGCGTGAACGCCCCCGCGCGAATGGGTGCTGCCCCTTCACGACCTTCGAGTTCGTGAAACAGCGCGATGATTTCAGGCGTTGCCTCGCCCATCGGCGGCCAATCGAGCGTCACTCGCATTCGCGAGAGCCGCGCGCTGAAGGCGAGCAAACTGTCCGCACCACATTCGCGTTCGATGTGTTCGACCGCAGGGTTGAGGAGCGCAACGGAGTCCTGCAGCGAAAGGACCTCCTTTGAAGCCGATCCATGGATCCACGTTCCATCCCTACTCGGAACGTAAGCGCGAGTCAGCGCAGACGCCATCACTTCGCAGCTGAGAGGGTCGCACGGGTACGGCGCATTTCTAGGCCAAGTTCCACTTTGCAGAACCCGCGTTGCTGTCGCCTCAAAGCGATCATCCAGAGCCTGACCCAACTCCGCTCTCGCTGTCAGCGCGAGCAATCCGCGCAGGCGTGGATCGCTCTCCTCGACGAACGGTTCTAGTAACACAACACCTCTCGAAGCAACTTCGAGTGCCTCGTAGGAATATCCAAGCGCGATCCATGCATTTCCGAGTGTCAATCGCAACTGTGCGGATCCAATAGGGTCTTGCGCGTCCGCTTCTGGCAGACGCGCAGTCGCCTGTCTGAGCATCGCCACCACAAGCGATCGATCATGTTCCTTCGCAAGCAGTGGTTGCACGGACAGAATGAACTGCTCGAGGAACTCCTGCGTCGTTTGCGCGCTCTTCAGCGAACGCCTTGATTCGAAGGCATAACTCGAGACGAGGCCAAGTGCGGCAAGGAGCGACACGGATGCGATAACGATCGCGATGGCGATGACGCGATTGCGCCGCGCGATTCGAAGGATTCCTCGCCACGCAGGTTCAGCGCGCGCGACCACGGAGCGACCTTCGAGGTACGCCTCAAGGTCATCGATGAGGCATTCGACGTTCGCGTACCGATTCGCGGGATCTGGCTCCATCGCCTTCATCACGATCGCGTCAAGGTCGCCACGCAATGCGAGTGCGCGGTGCAGGTCGTCCACCACGCGGCTCGGCGGCGCAGGACGATTCTCGCGCAGGTACGCAGCGAGTGCATCGGGACTCAATCCACGCACCGCCGTCCGTGCAAACGGTAGTTCCTGTGTGAGGATGTTGTAGAGCGTTGCGCCGAGGCTCCAGATGTCGCTGCGTTCGTCGCAGCCTTCCGATCCAGCTGCTGCTTGCTCAGGACTCATGAACTCGGGCGTTCCGATGGTCGCGCCTGTGCCGACAGAGTGCAAGACTGAAACATCGGCCACACTTCCATCGAGCGCGCGCGCGAGTCCCCAGTCGATCACCCGCACACGCCAACTGTCATCAGCTCGATGCGCGAGAATATTGCCCGGCTTCAAATCCCGATGAAGAATTCCGCGCCGATGCGCATGCGCGACTCCCGCGAGTGCGAGGAGAAAAACTTTCACACGATTTACGGCCGAAAGCGACTGCTGCTCACATGCGACATGGATCGCTTCGCCCTCAACAAACGGCATCGCGAAAAACGGACGGCCATCCGCTGTCTTCCCAGCGTCTGTGATCGGAACGATCGCAGGATGATCGAGTTCACTCAACGCCGCGCGTTCCGCTTCAAACCGGCGCAACGCACCAGTAGCGTCGAGTCCTGCGCGAAGCACTTTCACCGCACACCACCGCTTCGTGCTGCCCTCCGCTCGCGCGAGATACACCGTCCCGTGGCCGCCCTCGCCAATCTCACCACTGATTTCATATCGATCGATCGTGGGCAACACGCTCGTGTCGAAAGCTTCGCGCATCACCACGTCCACCATGCGGCCACTCAACGCGCCGTCACTGCCGCTGATCAGATCGCTGCGCGCGAGCAAACGACCGAGAAGCGCCTGCGCGTCTGGGTTCAGTGAATCCAATTGATACGCATGCAGCGCGCGCTCTCGCGCATTGAGAGGCGACAGTTCGTCAAACAGGCGAGAGATTTCGCTGTCGGAAGCGTGCATCGCAAAATTTGAAACCTCGACGAGTCAAACCTTCACCAACAGACGCGACCATCGCCGCATCCGCTCCTAATGTCGAACGCGCAGAACGGACGACGACCCATCACCATTCGGGCTCGGAATCGGAAGATTGCGCGAATCATCAAGATACTCAGCGATCCACGCCTTGCCGAAGCTGATGTCGCGCTCCACCGTGGGCAGGCTCACCTTCATATGCTCCGCAATCGCGCGGTTTGACATCCTGCCCTGCGTGGCGAGCCACAAGCACTCAGCGCGGCGCGGTTCAACTTCCAGAAGCGCGAGAAACCCTCGCTCCACACGCGCGACCGCTTCGTTGTTTGCCACGATGCCGCCTGCGGTTTGCGGATCCGCAATGTCCAACAGTTCGGCATCGGAATCCGCAGCGCCACCACCGCGCTTACATGCGTTGCGACTGCGCGATCGATCAATGAGGGCACGACGAATCGCCTCCGTCATCACGCCGCGGAGTTGCCCAAGATTCTCGGGAAACTTGCGCTGGCCAAGGATGTTTTTGAGTCCCTCCGCAAGAATTGAATCTGGATCCTGACAAATCCGCGATGCGCCGGAAAACCGACCAAGTTCCCGCGCCGCCACGGATCGCAACTGCGGATACGCGGTCGTCACGAGCGCATCAAACGCGCAGCGTTCTGCCGTGAGAGGGACTTTCTCGCCATTCGTCTCCGCCTGCATCAACTTAGTCTACCCAAAGAGCCCGGCGCGAACACCACGATCTTGCAGGCGTTTTCCTGGGATTCCGGCGCCATGCGCCGCAAGAAATCGGCCCATTGCCATCACGGGAAAATACAAGCGATAGAGGTGGTAGCGAAGATAGAACACGCGAGGAAAACCTGTGCCCGTAGGGATGGACTCCGACCAACTACCCGCCGCATCCTGATCAGGGTTGGAAATCGGATCCGCAGCGCTCGCGTCATCGAGTTGCGTTCTGCACAGCCACATGATCGCGCGGCGCACATCGGGATCGTCCTTGCCGAAGACTTCAAGCAGCAGCATCGCACCCCACGCCGTTTGACTCGCCGTCGATGCGCCCTTGCCCTTCGCGGAATCGTTCTCGTACGCAGCACAACTCTCGCCGAAACTTCCATCCGCCTTCTGCACGGATTTCACCCACGCTCCCGCACGCTGAATCCACGGCTCCATTGGGTGCACGCCGCACCGTATGGGACCGATGACAGCCTGCCATGTTCCGTAGAGATAGTGCACACCCCAGCGACCGTAGAAACTTCCATCAGGCTGCTGATGCGAAGTGATGTAGGCAATCGCATCGCGCACACTCGCGTGTTCCTGCTGAAATCCATGCCACGCGAAGCACTCAAGCACGCGACCTGTGATGTCCGGACAAGAGGGATCTTGCATCGCGTTGTGATCGGCAAACGGAACGCACTCAAGAATCGCGCGATCTTCCGTGCGATCGAACGCCGCCCATCCACCATCGCGGTTCTGCATCGTCAACAACCACTGCACGCCGCGCGTTGCAGCAGCCTTCGCAGCAGCGTCGCCCGTTCGCAGCAGCGACATCGCCACCATCGCCGTGTCATCGCAATCTGGATAGAACGCGTTGTTGTATTCAAAGAACCAACCACTCCCGCGCGCATCCGACTCAAGATTCGAAACCCAATCGCCGCGATACACACACTCCTTCGCGCGCAGCCACGCGCACGCGCGTTGAGTGATTTCGTCACCAGCACCAAATCCGCAATCCGCGAGTGCGCTCAGCGCGATGCCTGTATCCCACACTGGAGAGAAGCACGGCTGCACACGAACTCGCATCTCCGCGCCAGTTCCGACACGCACGAGGAGCGCATCGAGATCTTGCTCCGCACGCACAACCAACGGGCAGGTGCGCGCATAGCCGAGCGAGTGCAAGACGATCTGCCAATACACCATCGGCGGAAAAATCGCGCCCAATCCGTCGGTTGCAGCTTCGCCATCCTGCCCCGCCCGCGCGGCGATCCACGCGAATGCGCGATCGATCGAACCCTTGCGCCACGCGATGGGTCCGAATCGATGCGCCCACTTCAGAAGTGCATCGACTCGCAAGAACCATGCGGTCCATCGCGAGCGCGCATCAACCTTCGACTTCATCTTGTGGCGCAGTTTGTGATCGACGAAGAGTTCATCAATGCACAACGCCTTCGGGAGTTCGCGCGTCGGCCGTCGCGACGAGACGATCGCAAGCGGCAAGATCATCGTGCGACTCCACGCGCTAACTTTCTCTAAGTGGAAGAAGCACCACTTCGGAAGATCGACGATTTCAGGCGGAATTGCAGGGACTGCGTTCCATGAAATCTGTCCAAGCGCGGCGAGGTAGAAGTTCGTGAAGGAGTTGCACGCTTCAGCACCGCCGTGTTTGCGCACGAGTGCGCACGCGCGGCGCATGTGTGCATCCGAAGGCGCGTCGCCGAAGAGTTTGAGGCAGAAGTACGCCTTCACTGTCGCAGAAAGATCGATCCCAGCGCCCGGATACTGACCCCACGAACCATCTTCACGCTGCTGCGCTCGAATGGTTGCGACCATCGCGCGCAATGTTTCGGCGCCCGATCCATCGACCAGCGGCGCGCCCTCTTGCCCCAAGATCCATTTCATCAAGAGGTACTCGCTCTGCAAGATCGAGTCGCCCTCGAGTTCACCGCACCAATGCCCATCCGCACGCTGGAGTTGCGTCAACGCAGCAACAGCTCGCGCGAGATGCGTTTCCATCTGTGCGAAAGAGATTGCGGACGAGTCCATGGATCGCTGATGCATCGCGGGTGGATTCAAAACTTATCCAATTCACGAATCGGAACTGCACGATGTTCGCGCGCGCTCCGAATCGCCGCCTCAAGCACACACTGCGTCTTCAGCGCGTCTTCGAAATCCGGCAACGGCACAACGCTCGCGCCGCCACCAAGCACCGCTGCAATATCCGCCGCTTGACTGACGAAGCCGTGTTCGTAGCCGACGACATGCGCCGCTGGCCAGTAGTGTCCGCCGTAAGGGTGACTCGCATCGGTGCACATGATGCGGCTCCAGCCGCGCAACTTCGGATCAAGCGTTCCATCCCACCACTGCAGTTCATTCATCCGTTCGAAATCGAACTTCACCGAGCCGAGTTCACCGTTGATTTCAATCGTGTTGCGATTTTGATTGCCCGTTGCAAGCCGCGTCGCTTCGAAGCTCGCCACCGCGCCATGCTTGAATCGCGCAAGAAAGAGCACCGCATCATCGACGGTCGATTTGCCGGAACTCTTCGTCACGCCTTTCCCGCCCTTCAATTTCTTGCTCGCTGAGAGTGCCTCGGAGTGCGATGCAACGATCGCGCGCTCCTTGATGAACGTCTCTTCAATCGCGCCCACAACTTCGATAATCTCATCGCCGGTGATGAATCGCGCCATGTCGATGAGATGCGCGTTCAAATCACCATGCGCGCCTGAACCTGCTTGATCCGATTGGAAGCGCCAGAGCAACGGCGTGTCGGGTCCACCCCAATCTTGTAGGTAGCTCGCGCGCACATGAAAAATGCGTCCAAGTTTGCCTTCCTTCACGAGTCGATGCGCGAGCGCAACGGCGCTGCAGCGTCGGTAGTTGAACCAGACAAATGTGTGCACGCCCTTCTTCTTCGCGGCGCGCGCGGCGAGCACCATGCGCTTCGCGTCTGCAAGCGTGCTCGAGAGCGGCTTCTCGCACGCGACGTGTTTGCCCGCTTCGAGCGCGGCAATCGACATCTCTGCGTGCAGATGATTCGGTGTCGAAACATCAACCAGATCAACATCATCCGCTTGCAACACCTCACGCCACTGCGTGCACGCGCGCGACCAACCCCAACGCTGCGCGAATGCTTCGGTCTCAGACGCATTGCGTCCCGCTGCAACAATCATCCGCGGTGGGCGTTTGAGGTCGAAGAACTGCGCGCACTTTCCCCACGCATTGGAATGCGCTCGACCCATGAATTTCGTGCCAAGGATCGCAACGCCCAATGCTCCATCCCGCCCTGCCGCCTTCGGCTGCGCGGATGGCACATGCACACTCGGTGTTGCACTACTGCCTCTTGATTTCTGCGTCATCCTTGATTCTCCGAGCAATGTTCTCAACACGCGCAACCACACGACTCACGACCCCTTCGAGGGTGGTGAAGCGCAGACTTTACGGGATCCGTATGCTAAACACCGATCAGGCGCTCGAAGCACATTCTGCGAGTTACTCGCCTCCTACCGATTGAGATGCATTTTATGACCGAACGCACCGCACTATCGACCATGCCCAATTCGACTTCATCCGAAATCCTTTCCGCTCGACTCGATGCATTGGAACTCGGTCTTACTGCCGAAGTCGTTCGCGCAAGTCGAGAAGCAAGGCGATGGAAGTGCGCTGCGATCAGTGCGATTGCACTCCTCGGCACTGGATTGCTCGGGCTCACGACCGCGTCGAAAGATGTGCTTCCGCTCATTCAAACGAACCGACTCGAAGTGGTGGACAGCCAGAATCGGGTCGTTTTCCTTGCGACTGCCGCACCCGATGGAGGTCGGCTCGATCTTTGGAACAAGAGCGGACAAAATGTGCTTCGCGCGAGCGCTGCAATCTCAGGCGGTGACCTCGCGATTTGGAATTCCAACGGTGATCTCGCCGTCGGCGCATTTGCAACGCGCGGCGGTGGACGCGTCGAAGTTTCAACGGCCGGTCGCAGCGGCGCGATGCTCGCATCCACCGAAGATGGCGGCGCGATTGCGCTGACGAACGCGCGAGGCCTCGCAGTCTTTGGTGCGAACGCGAGCACGCTAGGAGCTGCCCTGCGCATCGGTGATTCCGAAAACCGCGACGCGCTCATTCTTGGATCTGGTGAAGATGGTGGCAGCCTCGCGATCAACTCCGCGAAGGGCGGAGTCGTTGGACGATTGCGCGCGGGCACGGATGGCGCGGAGTTCGATCTCGCATCACCCGATGGCGCTCGACGCATCGCTGCGCGCGCGAACGCTGCGGAGTGCTTCATGCTCGCAGGCGACTCTCTGGGCGCTGCGAAACTCTCGACCGATGGCGAAGGTGCAAGCATCGCGGTCCTCAATTCGCAAGGACAAGCACTCGTTGAACTTGATGGGAGCAAGGAAGGCGGAACGCTGCTCTGCCGCACCGCTGCCGGAAATCCGTTGCTGCTCGCAGGCGCGAGTGCTGGAGAATCAACTGGCGGCACGTTGCAAGTCTTCAATGATGCGAAAGTGCCTGTGTTTGCAGTCGCTGCGAACGCCGATGGCGCGGGACGATTCGCGATCGCGAGCGGTGAAGGTCATGCAGTCATCGTTGCCGAAGGCGGCAAAGATGATGGCGCATCGTTCTTGCTCGCTCGCAACGGCAAGCGGGCGGTCACGATGATTTCTGCACCGGCGGGCGGACTGATTTCCATCTCGAACGCAACGGGCGCACCTGTGGTTGCAGCTGGTGTTGCTACCGATGCTCCGGGTGGTGCGCTTGTGCTGCGTAGCGCGCAAGGCAAAGATCTCGCACGCATCGGCACGAATGAAAAGGGTTGCGGCGACATCGTCGTGTTCAACGCAGACGGAACTGAGAAGAAGAGCTTCAGCACCTCGCGCTAACACATCGCGCGAACACGTCGCGCGCACTGGAATCTCCCATGCCACACCTCCACCTATCTCTCGCCATCCTCGCAAGCTCGCTGCTCGTTTCTGCGCAGCCTGTCTGCGCAGATCCTCCGGCCATTCCACTCAGCGCACCAAAGGTCGCAGCGCCGACAACCGCTGCAACATTTCCAGAAGCGTGGTTCTGGCGCATCGGTGCAACTGCTGCCAAGCATGTGGAAATGACGGGAAAACCAGCCCTTGCGCTCGCGTTGACCGACTGGCGCGGTGCTGAGCAAGACCTCGCGAAGTTGAAGGGAAGCATCGTCGTCATCGACTTCTGGGCAACGTGGTGTCCGCCATGCCGCGCCGCGATTCCTGAGAATGTCGCGATGTCGAAAGAGCTCGCCGAGAAAGGTGTCGTCATCATCGGCGCACATGAACCGTCGCGCGGGGTCGACAAACTCGACGCGATGATCGCCGAGAAAGGTATGACCTATTCGAATGCCGTCGCGACGAAGGCAACTATCACTGCGTGGAACGTTTCGTTCTATCCAACCTACGCGATCGTCGATCGCGAAGGCATCGTGCGCGCGATCGGTTTGCAACCTGAGTTTGTGCGCCCCGCCGTTGAAGCGCTTTTGAGCGGCACGATGCCCGACGCAACGAGCGCTGCTCCTGCGACGAAAGAGCCCGCAGCCTCAGCACGCAGCGAACTTCTCGAAGGCGACTCTGCGCATCGCGCTGCAATGTCGAAGTTAGAAGCGCTCGACACTGCGCCAGCGCTTGACGTCAGCGACTTCGCCAATGGCGACGCCGTCACACTCGCAGCATTGAAGGGCAAAGTCGTCGTGCTCGATTTCTGGGCGACCTGGTGCGGCCCGTGCATCGCGAGTATCCCGAAGAACAACGCGCTCGCAGAGCAATACGCGAAAGCCGGCGTTGTCTTCATCGGCGTCTGCGCCAAGCGCGGAAGCGACAAGATGCTCGACACGATCAAAGACCGCGGGATCTCCTACCTCTGCTGCGTTGATCCCTACCAAAAGACCGCGAAAGCCTATGGAAATGATGGCTTTCCTGACTATCACATCATCGGTCGCGACGGCAAGGTCTTCGCTGCGGATGTGCGGAACGGAAGCGTTGAAGACGCGATCAAACTCGCGCTCGCATCCAAGTAAGCGCGCTTCACCTGTTCACGGAATCGCGAGCAACTCGCGCTGCAGAAGTTCCTGCGTCTTCGCCGCTTCTTCCATCGTGACGGGTGCTTCACTTGCACCGCACGCGATCGCGTCCAACAGCGCGCGCACTTCACCGTCGTAGCCTGTGCCCGCAGCCACGGGCACTTCGACCTCCGTGCCATTCTGACGAAACAGAAGCTCGCGCTTGCGACCGAGACGAAAATCCAGCGTGCCTCGCTCACACTCAATGACTGCTGTCATCACGAACGCGAAGTTCGGGTCATCAACCCATGCGCCTTCTGCGGTCACGCGCAATCCACCCGCGAATCCGTAGGCACTGACGATGTGACGGCGCGAACCTGACGCGTGCACGGATGTCGGTTCGCCAAATGCAGCGCGAACGAAGTCTGCATCGTGGATGTGGAGGTCAATTGCCGCGCCGCCTGAGCGAGCGTCATCGAGATAAAAGTCTTTGCTCCAACTTGGCGCTTGCCCCATCCGTTGAAAGCGCGCGCGCAAAGGAGTTCCGAGTTTCGCACTCTTGATCGCCTCCCGCATCCACACCCAACTCGGCCAGAAGCGCATGCAATGTGCGGGCATCGCGAGTACTCCTTTCGCTGCGGCTGCATCGCCAATCGAGCGAATAGCCGCAGGATCGAGCGACACAGGTTTCTCTACAAGCACATGTTTTCCCGCGGCAATCGCAGCAAGCGCGAGTTCGACATGCGAGTCGGTGGGCGTCGTAATGGACACCAATTGCACCTCGGGGTCTGCAAACATCGCTTCGACACTCGTCATCTGTCGCGCATCCGCAAGTGCCGCCGCTGCTGCTGCACTGCCTGTGTCAATACTGTTCGCGCCTCTCACCGAAGTGAGTGCATCAGGATTGCGGTCGTAGATCGCATGGATCCGCGCGCGTCCACTCGCAGCGAACGCCGCAGCATGGGTTCGCCCCATGAAACCAAGCCCTACAAGCCCGATTCCAATCAACGCTGAGGAAGTTGGATGCGCGTCAGTCTCCACTCACGCCTTGGGTTGGAAGATTGCGCCTGGTTCGACGTAGAAATTCACGAGTGTGCCGAGCGCCATCGAACTTGCGCTCTGCCCTTCAGCGAGAGTCATCCACATCGGGATGATCGCTTCGATGAGTAGCGCATTCGCAGCAACGTCGATCTGTCGGATCTTGCCCTGCACAATGCGAGGACTTCCCACGAGCGGCTCGATGAACTCGCCACCAGCCTGCGCAAGGTGCATCTTCTGAGCGCGCGCATGAATGCTGCCTTCGATGCGATGGCCAGCTTCGACAGGGCATGCAACCGATTTCGGCAGCTCAAACGAGATTTCATACTCAGTCGAAAGCGGACGAATCACCACACGACCATCTGCCGCGCGAAGCAATGTTGCGCGGCAAATCGTGGGAAAGCGAGGACTCTGTACGGTCATAGCGTCGAAGTGTAGCGAACTCGAGATCGAAGGAAATTCTCCATCAACTTCGGACCTTCAAGCGTCAAGAAACTCTCGGGATGAAACTGCACGCCGTCCATCGGAGCAGATCCACTCGGCGCCTTCCACCGCAGCGCCATGATTTCGCCGCGCTCCGTCCACGCGCTGATTTCAAACTCATCACCCACGGTATCGCGATCCACCACCAGCGAGTGGTAGCGCGTGGCAATGAATGGCTGCGAGAGACCCGCAAAGATTCCCTTGCCATCATGTTCAAGCTTGCTCGTCTTTCCATGCACGGGAATGTCGTTGCGACGCACGAGCATGCCATGGCAATCACCGATCGTCTGATGCCCAAGGCAGACACCGAGAATCGGAATCCTGCCTTTGAAATGACGGATGAGCGCAGCGGAAACTCCTGCTTCCTTCGGTGTGCAAGGACCAGGCGAGATCACGAGATACTCGGGATTGAGCGCTTCCGCTTCATCGACCGTGATGCGATCGTTGCGCACGACGCGCACTTCAATCGACGGATCGATTTCGCCAAACCTCTGTACGAGGTTGAACGTGAACGAATCGTAGTTGTCAATGAGCAGCACCACGAAGCGGATCGTATGCGGAATTCTTCGACGCGCTGAGAGCGCAGTTAGGCGGCAGTGCCCGCGACACCATCACGCGTCACGAAGAAGAGATCCTTCGTGATCGGGTACGGCAGCCTGCGAAAGTCTTCATGCACTCGTTCGCGCAATCGATCCAAGAATGGTTCAGGTCCCTGGCTGATCGCAAGGAACGTATCGCGCGAGGGCGTCGCGACCCAGAAATCTCCGTGCAATTCTCGCTTCAAACGACCATGCAGTCGTCCGAGCAGCAATCGTGCAGCGTCATATCCATCCTGTTGACTCACGATTGCCGCGCGGCCACCTGCAGCGTTATCGAGGATCTTGATTTCAAGTTCAGGCGTGTACTTCGCGAGATTTTCTCGCGCGATCAATTCGAGATCCTCAGGCTGCATGCCCCAGCGAATCATCTGTTCGGTCGTGATCGACACGGTCAACTGCGGAAGATCGATGACGAACACAATCACGGTGCCGTTTACAAACGGAACGTGCGCGACCTGTTCAGGATCAAGGTGTTCGAAAATGGAAATCGGCTGAATGCGCGGCATGATGCGCGCGCGCGCAACGGCGAGCGGTAACGGCGCGCCGGAAAGTTGATCGCCTTCCATCAAGCGCTCAAGGTACCCCCGCACGATTTCACCGCCATGAGGCGGATCGCGCAGCACCATGCGATAGAGATTCTCAAGTCCCAAGTGGCGACCATCAAGCAACAGATGCAGTGGACCCGTCAACTGCGCGGCGCGGTCTGGATACGCGTCGCGAAGGAGTTCGATCACTGCATCGCTGAAGGCATGTGGGTCAATCGGCATCGAGGACATTGGAGTTCTTCCTTCGTCGCAAAACGCAACGTACACAGGCAGCTACACATGACAACACACGAACACGAGACGGACGCTCAGTAGCAAACGTCATCCTCAACAAACTCTTCGGTCGAACCCCCATAGGGCGTTCTCAGGAACTCTCGATTTTGTCGGATTCTTTGCGTGCTTTTTGCGCAGAAAATTGAAACTCCCCCGCAACCGGAGGCAAAAGGCGTGTGCGCACGAAGCCGTACACTTCGTCCCGAGGCCGATCTCTTCGCTCCTGCACTGAAACTTGTCCATGCCACACGATCCCATTCACGAATCGCTTCTCGCGTGGTTTGCTGCGCGAACGAACCGCCCTCTGCTCGTCATCGCGGGTCCCTGCGCGATTGAACAATCCGCCACGAACGATCTCATCGCATCAACGCTGCAATCAGCGTGCGCGGAGTTTCAATTCCCGTTCGTCTTCAAAGCGAGTTTCGATAAAGCCAATCGTTCGAGCATCAACTCGAAGCGCGGACTCGGCATCGAACAAGGCCTCGCGGAACTCAAGCGCATACGCGAAAAATTCGGCGTGCCGATCACGACCGACATTCACGATCCCACGCACGCTGCGACTGCCGCGCGTGTCGTGGACCTCTTGCAAATCCCCGCGTTTCTCTGCCGTCAGACCGATCTGCTGATCGCTGCTGCCGCCACCGGTCGACCGGTGAATGTGAAGAAGGGACAGTTCATGTCGCCTTCTGAAATGCAGAACGTACTCGTGAAACTTGCGGAGGGCGGGTGCAGCGCACCCATGCTCACCGAACGCGGAACATTCTTTGGCTACAACCGACTCGTGAATGATTTCATTGGACTCGGTGACATGCGCGACCTCGGCGCTCCCATCTGTTTCGACGCAACCCATTCAACCCAACTTCCTGGCGGTGGCGGAACTGCGACGGCTGGTCGACCCGAGCGCGTGCCGCTGCTCGCCCGCGCCGCTGTTGCCGCGGGCATCGATGCGATTTTCTTGGAATGCCATCCAAAACCCGCAGAAAGTGCGTCCGATGCCGCGACGATTCAGCCTCTCGACAGCATGCGAGATTTGCTTCGATCGCTCGCGGCGATTCGCAGAGCCGTCAGCGAGTGAAACTCTGCATGCGATGACGCGCGCGAAAGTTCTCCTCCAAAATGTGGATTCGCGCCAACGTGCGGCTACACTCATCCTCTCATGACGCATCTTGACGTGCGACCTTGCAGGGCGCACCAAATGCAAGCCTGATTCGCGATGGAAGGATTTGTAATGCCTCGTCCCTGTGATCACTGCGATCAACCCGCTTCCGTGCACGAAACCATCCTCAAGGGTGGCGTGACGCATGAAGTGCATCTCTGCGCTGATCATGCGCGTGAGAAGGGCTACGTGCTTCCGACCGCAGGCGGCGCGACGATCAACATTTCACAAATCTTGCATGCCGCGCATGAGGCCAATGTCTCGAGCACTCGCCCCGCGAAGCGCACTCCTCGCACCTGCCCATCCTGCGGCATGACAGTCTCCAATCTGCAGTCGGCGGGTCTGCTCGGCTGCCCGGATTGCTATCGCATTTTCGAAGAACTCATCAGCGGTGTCATCGCGCGCGCGCAAGGCGGCGCATCCGTGCACGTCGGCCGACACCCTGCACAACAGGCATCGTCTATCGATCGCGCTGCCGTGCGCAATCGCCTCGCAAAGGAACTTCGCGAAGCAGTCGGGCGTGAAGATTACGAACGCGCCGCTCGGCTCCGCGATCGACTCTCCTCGCTCGGCGCGCCAGGCGCAGATGATCTTGATTCCACTCTTGACACCTCCACACAGTTATGAAAGCTGAAGATCGCACCGTGCTCTATGACAGCGACACTCCGCTTGGTGACGTGGTGCTTTCGAGTCGCGTGCGATTGGCGCGCAACATCACCGGCTATCCGTTTGTGAATCGCGCGTCGGCGGATCAATTGTCGGAAGTTGTGCATCGCGTGCAAACGGCGCAGATCGGCGGAGTGTTTGAAACAGGCGCGCGTTGGATCAATCTGCAATCGAGTGACGAAACCGATCGTGGCTTGCTCTTCGAACGCAATCTGATTTCGAAGCACTTCTCCGAAGGCACGCATCCTCGTTGCGTCGCGCTCAGCGCTGACGGAAGCGCGAGCATCATGGTCAATGAAGAAGATCATGTGCGCGCACAGATGTTTGCGGGCGGCTTCCGACTTCATTCGCTGGTCGAGTCGATGACGCAACTCGATCGCTCGCTCGAGCATTCGCTTGACTTCGCGTTTCACCCGCGCTTTGGCTACCTCACCGCGTGCCCAACGAATCTCGGTACGGGCATTCGCATCAGCGTCATGCTCCATCTGCCCGCACTCCGCATTCTTGATGAACTCGAAAAGATGCGACGCGCTGCGAAAGAGTTGAAGCTCGCGGTTCGCGGGCTCCACGGTGAAGGCAGCGACGCACTCGGCGAGCTCTTCCAAGTTTCCAATCAAGTCACGCTCGGTCGCAGCGAAGAAGATTTACTCGAAGAATTCGCAGGTGCAATCGTGCCGCGATTAGTGGAGTACGAACGACACGCTCGACAACGCATGCTCGAGACTGACGCGCCTGCAGCGACCGATCGCGCGCACCGAGCGCTCGGCATCCTGCGCGCGGCGCGGTTGCTTTCGCTTGAAGAGGCGTTCAAGTACCTCTCACGAGTTCGACTCGGCATCGCCATCGGCATCATCGACAAGATTCAGATTGGAACGGTGAACCGATTGCTGCTCGAAGTGCAACCTGCGCACCTCACGCGCATTCTCACGCTGCCGCCCAGTCTGGCAGCGGACGATCGCGCAGCGCGAGCAACGCATGTGCGGACCGTGCTCGCGTGATGCGCGAAGATTTCACTACGCTGCTGCGCGTTTTTGGCCTGCATCGCTGCGAGGACCAGCGAACAGAACCAACAACGTGACGTCATCTTCAGGATGCAGTGATCCCGCATGCGTGTCGAGTTCGGCAGCGAGTCGTTCGATCACTTCGTCCGCGCTTGATGCGCCGCTCGCGGCTGCGAATGCGCGCGGATGACCAGGTCCATCGCTTGCGTAGAGCGCTTGCTCCACGCCATCGGAGTAGAACACGACTGCGTCACCTTCTTCGAGCACCACTGTCGCTTCAAGATATTCTTCATCAGGAAACACGCCCAGAAGTCCGCCCGGCATTTCGAGCGAGCGTGGCATTTCACCTGCACGCATGAGGAAGCACGGCGGATGACCAGCACTCGCGATTCGCAGGGTGCGGGTGTCGAATTCCAGCAGCGCCGCAACTGCTGTCGCGAAGCGCGTCGTCGATCGTTGATGTTCGATGAGATTGCGATTGAGTCGATCCAGCGTTTCCGCAGGGCCAAGAATGCGCTGCGCATTGCCCTGTCGTTCCACGAGCTCGACGGAACGCGAGACAGCCATGCCAAGCAATGCCGCAGGAACACCGTGACCAACTGCGTCAGCGATAAAGATCGACACCGCAGTGTCATCGAGCGGCTTGATATTGAAGACATCGCCGCTCACACCCGCGAGTGGACGAAAGAGCGTTGCGACCTGAAAACCGTGCTCTAAATCTCGATGAAGCGGAAGAAAATCTCGTTGCACCATCGCCGCCATTTGGATCTCTTCTTCGCGCGCCTCGAGTTCTTCACGAAGACTGCCGAGCACCTTCGTCACGAGCGCAAGTTCTTGCGCAACTACGCGACGCGCTGCTGCACATCGAAGAATGCCGCGAATCATGCCCACGAGCACGTAGGAATTTTCATCGGGCGACAAGACAAGCGCATCACGCTGCGATCGCGCGTCGGCCGTTGCGCGCGTGACGAGAATGACTTCAGGCGCAGCGCTGGGATCAATCGCCGAGAGCACAAGATCAAGCGCCGCAAGTGGCGTTGCATCTGCGACAAGCACAATCACATCACATCGCAACGAAGCATTCGTGCATCCACTCAATGCCAGATGCGCAATTGTCGGAGTGTCGAGTGAAACGTTTGCCCCGAATGCAAGGTCAAGCGCGCTCCGAAGCGCGAGCGATTGTGAAAGACACTCACTCGCCGAAATGACAGCCACGGATCCACCGCGAGCCATTGAGATGGGACTGCGCACGAGCGCCATGCAATCCTCCTGCACACAAAATCGACACTCCTCACACACGCGCGAAACAGTGGACGACTGCGTTCGCGTTGCATTCATGACAACGCAACGATGCTGAGAACATCGCCCGCAGATCAGGAAGCTTCCAAGCGTGAAGATCGGCTCAATGCGCGAGCGTCTTGAGGTGCTCTCGATCCAATTCCAACATCGAACCAGTCTTGATGCCGAGGCGGGCGAATGTTCCCGGCGCAACCTCGATCACATAACGCGCGGGCGAAAGGCTCGGATAACGCGTGAGGCGTGCGGCATACGCATCGGCAGATTCATCCGCTGCTTGGAGAGGTTCCTTCGGCATCGTGTAGACGCTGACGACGCGGCCAAGCGGACTGACGTAGGCGATATCGAGATCGATGACGCAGCCCAACATCCAGAAACTGCGCGGCGCTGCATCGGGAAAGATAAAGATCATGCCTTCGTCAGCGGCGAGCGCCGCGACCCCACCGAGCCCCTTCTGCCGTAATGCATCTGTTCCAGCAACCTTCAGGTGAAACGTCTCACCGCCAAGCACGACGTCTTCAATCGCCATTGAAGAAGCAGCGTCAGAGGACGGAGGCGAGCACGCCGACAAGAGCGATGCGCTGAGCATGAGAAAAAGAACTCCTAACACACGCAGAACTTGGGACATCGATGCATTCCTTGGATTCGAAGTGATGGGCATTTCGTGCGGCGCAGCGTATCCGTCACGGGCAAGCATCACCAACCCCGACCGCAAGAGCGTAGGATGCAGCTCTATGGCTCACGCACAAAGCAGTTCAAAGCCCAACCGGCTTGAGGACGCTGAGATCGAGCGAAGACTCCAAGCACTCCCCGAGTGGTCGCATTCAGGCGATCAATTGCAGCGAACCTACGTCTTCGCAGACTTCCTCGCATCCATGCGATTCGTGAACGCCATCAGCGCACGCGCCGAAGAAGTGCAACACCACCCCGACATGCTCGTCCGCTGGAATCGCGTCACCCTCTCGCTCTCCACGCACGACGCCGGCGGCATCAGCGAGAAAGATTTCGCCTTCGCAAGCGATGCGGATCGAATCAGCTAAGCGCCGCTTGCAGTTCGCGATCGAGCCACTATTCGCGCGACCAACTTCGCGAGGTAGTCCGCTTCGAGATTGACGCGGGTGCCGACTTTCCAGTGCTTCATCGTTGTGCGGGAGAGCGTTTCGGGAATCAGACAAACGTCGAATGTTCGCGCGTCATCATCG
>SIAK01000022.1 GCA_009691805.1 Phycisphaerales bacterium | reverse complement strand
GGGCTAGCCCGCCCTTCGAAATCCCTGCGTACAAAGCGAAAGACGCGCCCTTGTGGAGGACGCGTCTTTCTTGCGTTCGGCGAGGGCTGCTGTTCGCAACCACTCTTGAAATAGCGGGGGCAGGACTTGAACCTGCGACCTCCGGGTTATGAGCCCGACGAGCTACCAACTGCTCTACCCCGCAGTCAGTGAGGATAGCAGAGATCGTGCGTGTGAGCAAGCGATGCTCGGACTGTTCCGCGCGTCGTGATTTTCCCTTCAAAAAGCGCAGTATTCGCGATGCATCGCGCGCGGTTGCTCCGTAGGATTGCGCGCTTCATTCCGACTTCGTTTGAGAATTTGATTTCCGCTATGGCTACCAACGCACCCGCATCGCAACGCGTCATCTACTCCATGCAGGATGTGACGAAGCGCATCAATCAGAAGGACATCCTCCGAGGGATCAGTCTTTCGTATTTTTACGGCGCGAAGATTGGCGTGCTTGGACTCAATGGTTCGGGCAAGTCGACGCTGCTGAAAATTCTCGCAGGGCTCGACAAGGAGTTCGAAGGCAAAGTTGAAATGGCGGCTGGATTCAGCGTCGGTTTCCTCGAGCAAGAACCACTCAAGCATGAAACGCGTTCGGTGGATGAACTCGTGCGCGAGGGTGCTGCTGAAGTGACGAAGTTGATGGATGAATACGATCGCCTCAACGAAAAGCTTTGCGATCCCGCGCTTACTCCGGCGGAGATGGAGAAGACGCTTGATCGCGTCGGCAATCTGCAAGAGAAGCTCGACTCGATTGACGCGTGGACGCTCGATAGCCAACTTGAAATGGCGATGGAAGCGCTGCGTTGTCCGCCGAAAGAAGCGATGTGCGACACGCTTTCGGGAGGCGAGCGCCGACGCGTCGCGCTTTGTCGATTGCTCTTGTCGAATCCCGACGTCTTGCTGCTCGATGAGCCGACGAACCATCTTGACGCCGAGAGCGTCAATTGGCTCGAGCAGCATCTCAAGCGTTACGCGGGCACGGTCATCGCCGTCACGCACGATCGATACTTCCTCGACAACGTCGCGAATTGGATTCTCGAACTCGATCGCGGCATCGGCATTCCGTTCAAGGGCAATTACACGGGATGGCTCGAGCAAAAGGCGCGTCGTATGCAACTCGAAGAGAAGCAAGAGACCGTGCGTCAGCGCATGCTCACGCGTGAGCTTGAGTGGGTTCGACAGAATCCGAAGGGTCGACAAGCGAAGTCAAAAGCGCGCGTCACCGCGTATGAAAAGATGTTGAACGAAGATCAAGAGAAGCGCGCGAAGGACATCGAGATTTACATTCCACCAGGTCCGCGACTCGGCGACTTGGTCATCGAGGCGAAGGGTGTCTCGAAGGCATTCGGCGACACGCTGCTCTTGGAGGATGCGAACTTCTCGATTCCGCCAGGCGCGATCGTCGGCATCATCGGGCCAAATGGCGCGGGCAAGACCACGCTCTTCCGCATGATCACAGGGCTCGAGAAGCCCGACGCGGGTTCCTTCAAGGTCGGCGACACCGTCACGCTCTCGTATGTTGAGCAGACGCGCGATTCGCTTCCTGCAGGCAAAAACGTGTGGGAAGCGATCACCGATGGTGGCGAGGAGATCAAGCTCGGTGCAGTGAAGATCAATAGCCGTGCATACGTTGCGCGCTTTGGATTCAGCGGCACGGATCAGCAGAAGCTTGTCGATCAGCTCTCGGGTGGAGAGCGCAATCGCGTGCATCTTGCGCGACTGCTGCGACAAGGTTCCAATGTGATTCTGCTCGATGAGCCCACGAACGATCTCGATGTCAACGTGATGCGCGGTCTTGAAGAGGCGCTGGAAAACTTCGTCGGCACGGCTGTCATCATCAGCCACGATCGTTGGTTCCTCGATCGACTCGCGACGCACATCATCGCATTCGAAGGCGACGCGAAGGTGCACTTCCATCACGGCAACTGGTCAAGCTACGAAGAAGATCGTCATCGACGACTCGGCGCCGAAGCAGATCAGCCGCACCGCATGAAGTATCGAAAACTGACGCGTAGTTGAGCGCAAGCGCGAAATTTGCCGCGCAGCGCGGACAAATTTCGTCGCTTGCTTTCGACTCAACCGTCGCGAGTGAATCGCGAACGGTTGAATTCTTGCGTGCACTTCAGTCTTTGATCCCCTCACCGACTCCGTCACGTAGTTGAGCGCTCGCGCACAATTTTCCGCGCAGCGCGGACAAATTGCGCGGTCGCTTTCGACTCAGGCGCTGCGAGTGAATCGCAGACGCCTGAATTCTTGCGTGCACTTCAGTCTTTGATCCCCTCACCGACTCCGTCACGTAGTTGAGCGCTCGCGCACAATTTTCCGCGCAGCGCGGACAAATTGCGCGGTCGCTTTCGACTCAACCGTCGCGAGTGAATCGCGAACGGTTGAATTCTTGCGTGCACTTCAGTCTTTGATCCCCTCACCGACTCCGTCGGTAGTTGAGCGCGTAGTTGAGTGTTTGCGCGGTCAAACTTTTTCTTCGGCGATTCGTTAGCGCCAGTGGAGTTCTTCGGGCAGGGTGTTGAAGTTGTCGGAGCCTGTGGCGGTGACTGCCACCATGTCTTCGACGCGCACTCCTCCGACATCGAGTGCGTAGAGACCAGGTTCAATCGTTAGCACGTCGCCTTCGACAAGCGCTGGTGCTTTGGGTGCGAGTAGTGGCGGCTCGTGCACTTCAAGTCCGATGCCGTGACCGGTGCCGTGACTCATCACCGGAACGCGTGAAGTTGTCGGTTGTCCAAATTGAAAACCTGCGCGTGCGAGTGACGCGAGCGTTGCTGCGTTCACAGCGTCTCCGGTGACTCCAGGTTGCACCGCGGCAGTTGCGGCGCGCTTCGCTTCGACCACCGCTGCGTGCATCTTTGCGACGAGTGGATCAATCGCGCCATGCACGACCGTGCGCGTCATGTCGCCGCTGTAGAGCGTCTTCTTACTGCGCGGAAAGATGTCGACGATGATTGGTTGTTCCGTGCGCAGTACGCCCGAACCATGATCATGACAATCTGCGCCTTGTGCACCGCATGCGACGATTGAATTTGGATTGTCATAGCCTTCGCGCAGGAGCAAGACATCGATCAAGGCACGCAGCGCATCCGATGTGAGTGTTGCGCCATCGTGTTGCAAACTGCCATCCTTTGCAGCGCTTGCGTTTGCGATCAGCTCGCACGCAAATTGCATCGCGCGTTCGGTTGCGTGTTGTGCTTCGCGAAGCCATGCGAGTTCTTGGGCGTCCTTCGAACGGCGCGCGAGCACGCCGAGTTCCGTGTCGCACACGAGTTGCATTCCTGCGAGTTGGATGAAGTGCGCGTAGATGAGCGGAAGACTTCGATCTGCGCGCACGGTCTTCGTGCCAGCCCGACGCAGACATTCTGCAACAGCTTGCGCAGTTGCGGTCTCACGATCACCGGAGAGTCCTCCTGCAGGTTCATACTCCGCTGCACAGGTCACGCGATCAACGCGCGCGAGTTTGCGCGCGCGATCCATTTCGATATCACGAATGAGCAGCAATCGTTCGACGCCGCCGTCCGCTTTCGGAAGCAAGAGCAGTGCGGTGGGGTCGCCTACTTTGAAGCGGATTTCTCGATACAGCGAGAGGTTCGTGGTGGGGAGTCCCGCCATCACGGTGGCATGCAACAGCGTCATGCGCGAAAGCGTAGCAGTATCTCAATCGTCTTCGTCGACGCTCGGTTGATCGAGTGCGCTCGCCGCGGCGCGACGGCGCGAAGGCGGCAACTCCGCGATGCGGCGATCTTCGCGCGCGGCAAGTTTGCACGCATCCGCGAGTGCTTGATGCAATTTTTCGTGATCAGGATGCGAATCGAGGCACTGCAAGAGCGCATCGACTTGTCGCACAGGTTCGATGCCGCGATCGATCGATGCAATCGCCGCGTCGCCGAGTTGCTCGAGCGCCGCGAGATACCACGAGAAGGAAGGCTTATCCCAATTCTTCGGTGGATCGATGCGTGTGCGAATCGTGACCTGTCCGATGCTCACGATCGGGCAGAGTCCCATCGAAGTCTTTGGCTCTCGGCACAAGACCAGTGAAGGAGCGTCGCGTTCGAGGAGTGCGAGTCGCAGTCGTCGCGCATCTGCACCGACGGCGGGCGGTTGCACGAGGTAGCAGCCTGCGCTGATCTTCGTGTCTTCCGCGACGCTCTCTTTGACGATCGTCACCTTGCCAAGTGCAGCGGCAACCTGCATGCGTTGACGACGTGTTTCTTGCAGCGGCAGGATGATGCGCGCCATCTCATCGAACGCACGCGCCACACGCGCAAGCTCGAGCGCTTTGAGCGCGAGTCGCTCCGCTTCGAACCATTGATGGCGCGAGAGCGCTCGTTCAGCCTTTGCAAGCATCGACGTGTTGGGGCTCATGCGGGCTGCGGTCATAGAAGAAAAAACAATCTCCGTTTCACGCGACTTGCGTGGAAAGCTCGGCAAACTCCGCGAGCATCGTCGCGAAGAGTCGAGTGGTCATGGGGAATTCATACAGCAAACAGTCGCTTACGGCGACATGATCCTGTCGACTCATCGCAAGCTTGAGTGTTTGCAATTGTGATTCGAGCGATTGCAATGCGGTGTCGATGGAAATGCCCGCCGTTTCCGCTCGTTCACGCGTCACGATGCCGAGTGAAAGTCCTTGCGCGATCGCGCTCTGAACGTGACTCCAGGTATTGAGCGCGTCAAGCAGCGCGGCATACGCCTCGGTCGCGCGATCTTCTTGCAGAAGTTTCGCCGCGGCGCGTTGCTGCTCATCGGCGTTGAGTACGGCTTCGGCGGCATGGAGAAAAGTTTCGCGCAGCAATTCCTTCGGGCAGGCGGTCGTGAATCGCACTTCGCTCGCGCTGCGCTGGACCAGCGTCGCAGAATCGAAGTCTTCTTCTTGCCAATGCACGCCGTCGACATACACGTCTACCACCATGCGACCCGCGGACTCCGCGAGACGCGCAGCATCGGCAAGCGCATCCGCAATGTTCGCGGGCGAGAGTCCAGTATCGATGTCATCGAGAAGTACACGCATAAGGGGAAGGGGAGTCGGAAGATCGGCAGTTCAGCCGTTCGAGATCACCTTGGAAACGCGAAATGGAGGGGATTGTGACGCGAATCCGTGGCAGAAGTCAGGCAATTCGTCGAGCCAGCGTTGCAGCATTCTCGCGGGTGCAGGTTTGTGATCAGGGCAGCGGATTTTGTGGAAACGGGATTCCCGAGCCATGCGCGGCAAGTTTGTCATCGGAGCGCAATTTTTCGAGCGCCCGACCGTGCACGCCACTCGCGCTTGCTTGTAGCGAATCGCAGAGCGCGGCGACAGGTTTCACGTTGGGAAACTTGAGGCGCAATTCGATAATCTTTTCAGCCACGGTGCCGCCTGTCTCACGGAAGATCCGCTTGTAGACCTGCTTCACCGCGTCAATTTCATCGGCGGTGAATCCGCGGCGGGTCATCTGCACGTGATTGTGTCCGCGCACTTGAGCGGGCATGCCTTCGACAATGAGAAACGGAGGAATGTCTTTGGAGCAGCGCGCGAACCCACCCACGAGTGCGCAAGAACCCACCGTGACGAAGTGATGGAATGCCGCGCCTCCGCCGATGTTTGCGCCGGTCTCGACGTGCACGTGTCCCGCGAGCATCACTTCATTCGCAATCGTGATTTCATCTTGCAGTTGGCAATCGTGCGCGACGTGCACGCCGACCATGAACAGATTGCGGTGACCGATCGAAGTCGTGCCGCCTCCATTCTTCGTGCCGCGATGCATCGTGACGTGCTCGCGCACGTGATTGCCATTGCCGACGTGCAGCCAAGTTTCTTCGCCTCGGAACTTGCGATCTTGCGGAGTGCCGCCAAGCACGGAGAATGGAAAGAGCAAGTTGCCCTCTCCAAAGCGCGCGTTGCACTCGATGATGACGTGGCTGCGCAGGACGCAATGCTCACCCAGCGTGACGTTGGGACCAACAACACACCACGGGCCAACTTCAACCGTCGAGGCGAGCTCGGCAGTTGGATCGATGATGGCGGTGGCGTGAATGCGCGTCATGAAAAAGTGAAAATCGCAGATCTACTCAATATCGGGGTCGACCATCATAAACCGAAGTTCCGCCTCGGCTGCAATCTTATCTCCGACCTTTGCGCGGCACTTCAGATGCCCTGTGCGCGCTGTCGCGCGAATGTTCTCAGCTTCGAGCACAACCTGATCTCCGGGAACGACAGGCTTGCGAAGTTTTACTCGGTCAATCGAGAGCAAAATGGCTACTTTTCCTGTGTGTTCGAGCACGGTGGAGAGGAGGAGCCCACCCAATTGGGCCATCGCTTCAACAAGCAGCACACCAGGCATGATCGGGGTTCCCGGATAGTGCCCTTGGAAGAACGGTTCGTTGATGGTGACGTTCTTGATGCCGACCGCGCGGCGAGTTCCGTCGACCTCAATCACGCGATCCACCAAGAGCATCGGGTAGCGATGCGGCATGAGTTTCTGGATCGATCGGATGTCCATCACGCGACCTTCGATCATCGTCTTCTTCATGTCCGCAGCGAGCATCTGCTCACGGATCTTCAGACCGAGTTTGCGATTAAGTCCGTGCCCTGAACGCACCGCGAGGATGCGGCACTGCACGGGACATCCAACAAGCGAAAGATCACCGATCACGTCGAGCACTTTGTGACGCACGGGTTCATCATCGAAGCGATAGCGATTGTCGATCGGTTCGCCATCATCACCGATGACGAGAATGTCACGTGGGCCGAGATGCTTGCAGAGACCAGCTTCTTGCAATGCTTGTGCTTCTTCTTTGAGCGCGAAAGTGCGACAAGGCGAGATTTCGGCGAGATAGTCGCCGCTGCCAAGATTGAACGAGCACGTTTGATGCCGAATGCGCGAACGCTTCACGCCGTAGTCGAGGTCATACACGATGCGCATGCCCACATCTTCATACGGCATCGCGGCGATCATGCCTTCGCCTTCTTCGATCATGATCGGCTCGCGCAGTTTGAAGATCTTGCGCGGAGCGTCTTGTTCGATGAAACCCGCTTCAAGAATGGGTTCCGCGAAGATTGCGGAACTGCCATCGCCGCAGGGAACTTCGGGACCGTCGATTTCAATCGTCGCGTTGTCCACGCGCATGCCCATCAACGCACTGAGCAGATGCTCCACCGTTTCGATCGACGCATCGCCGACCTTCAACACCGTGCGACGCGGGCGCGGCGTGACATGCTCAACCGTCGCAGGAATGCGAACTGGTGGCTTGAGATCAGTGCGCACGAAGGTGATGCCCGAGTGCGCGGGTGCTGGTTGAATGACGATCGTCGCATCGATGCCGAGCATCAAGCCTTTGCCGCGAACGGTGACGGGGCGCGCAATCGTGCGCTGTCGCTCGAGGGCGGGAGCTGCGAGCGCAGTGCTTCCGACAGCGGTCAGGGTGCCTTCGGCGGATCGACGAGATGCTTGAACATTTGATGCCACTCAGGCAGTTTACGGATCAACACCATCTCTCGCAAAGCGGCTTTGATTTCCTGTGCAGGATTTCCGCCCCAGGTCGCACCATCGGGAATGTCGTGCATGACTCCCGAGTCGCCCGCGAGGCTCACTCCATTGCCGATTGTGCGGTGATCGCGGATCTTGCAGCCTCCGCCGATGCGGCAACCATCGCCAATCGTGGTGCTTCCAGCGATGCCTGTAAGTCCTGAAATCACGCATCCGCGGCCGATTCGCACGTTGTGACCGATCTGACAGAGGTTGTCGATCTTCGTCATCGCGCCCACCGAGCTCGCTCCGAACTTGCCGCGGTCGATGCAGGTGCTCGCGCCAATCTCAACGTCATCTCCAAGGTCGACATGACCGAGATGCGGAACTTTCGCGATGCCATTGTTCGCGGGATCGGGGAGATAACCGAAGCCGTCCGTGCCGATGCTGACGCTCGAGTGCAAGATCACGCGATGTCCGAGGCGCGTGCGCTCACGGAGGACGACGTTGCTGTGGAGCACGCAATCATCACCGACGATGACGTCTTCGTAGATATGCACGCCACTCTTCAAGACGGTGTGTTTGCCGATCGAAGTTCGCGCGCCGATGGAAACAAACGCGTCGATGCGCGCGGTGGCATCGACCATCGCGGTGGGGTGGACGTTGGCGAGCGCGTGCACGCCGATCGACGGAACTTCGCTCGGAGTCTCAAATGCGCGCAGGACGCGGAGCATCGCGTGATCTGCATTTTGCACGCGAATCAAGACGCGATTTGCGCGCGCTTCTTCGCTGCACACGAGATCTTGCTTGAGGATGAAAATCGTCGCGCGGCTCGCGGCGATCATGCGTGCGTGCCGTGGATCACCAACAAACGTCACATCGCCAGCCGACGCGTCATGCACGAATGCAAGTCCTGTGACGACACTTGCGCCATCTCCCTCAAGCACGCCGCCGACGAGCGTCGCGATGTCCTGTGCGGTCTGCGGACGCTTAGCCACCCGTCGGCGCTCCGCTCGTTGTTGCAGCGGGCGCTGTCGGTGCAGCGACTGGAGCGGTGGGCGTGGTGGGCGCTTGCGTGGCAGCGGCGCCTGCGGCTTTGAATTCGACGTTCAACATCGCAACGAGTTGCGCAGTGATGTCGTTCGCAGGAGTCGCGAATAGGAATCGGCGCGCGCTGATTTGCGCGAGCATTTGCTTGGAGTTCGAGGATTCCATTTGTGGAATCGAATCGTCGAGCATGACGTAATCGAACGATTCCTTCTCTGCAAATCGCTTCGTCGCGTCCTTCACGAGCAGATACGCGTCTCGCAATGCGCGCGCTTGCATCGCCTCAATCTTGTTTTGTGCAAACACTTGGAGCGCGCGCAATTCGCCGACCGCATTCTGTAACTGCGTCATGGACTTCAACTGCGCTTCGCTGCCTGGTTGGTAGCTCTCGAACTCTGCTTCGAGATCCTTGATGCCCGCTTGTTGCGTCTCTGCTTGCGCCTTCAAGTTCTCTTCCACGACCTTGATCGCTTCGAGTTTGCTCTTGTACGCATCGATGGAGTTGTAGACCTTTTCAAGATCAATCGTGCCGATGCGCGCACTCGGTGCCGTTGCAGGCGAGGCGTTGCGCTGCGTGATGTAGTTGAGCGCAGGGGGCCAGAGGACGGCGAGTCCAACGATGGCGATGGCGAGAATGTCGAGTCGGATGCGTTTCATAGAAGAAGCTTGTGGAAAAGGGCGGGTGCGGTGCTCGCGGCATGATTAGCGCGGGGCAGCAGCGGGGAGGTTCGTTGGAATTGCCGAGGAGTTTGCGGGCGCGGCGAGCGATCGATCGTTGTCGATTTGGACGAGGAGTTTTTCCGTCACGTCAATCGCCTTGGATCCAAAGAGCACGCGCAAGGAAGCAATTTGCTCGAGCGCTTGCGCTTCCATCGGAACCTTCTCATTGCGTTGCACGCGAAGTTCAGTTTTCGAATCGTCCACGATCACGAGATCGAGTCCCTCGCGTTCCGAAAGTTTCTTCGTGCCTTCGCGAATCGAGCGATAGAGACTCTGCCACTTCAGGCTGCGCTCGCGATCGATCTCAAGCTTCTTGATGTTGAGCCATTCTGTGTCCTTGATTTCTTGCATGCGGAATTGATCGATGCGCGACTCACGCTCGGTGCCTTCCGATATCGGTTCGATTTCCTTCGCAGTTGCTTCGAGTTTCGCGCGTCGCGCGCGACCTTCTTCGGTGATTGCACTCTCGAGCGATTTGAGTCGCACATCCCACTCTTGCCGTTCCTTCATGCGATCGACGATGGTGGAAAGATTGACGACACCCACGTTCGCGGGCGCGTTCATCGACGCAGCTGCAGGGCGGAAAGCGACCGTGGTCGTGGCGATACCGAGGGCGGCGAGAACCGCCACAAACGCAGCGAAAAGAACAGTGCGACTTGACATGGCTCGATCATATCCCCATCGGCGCGCTTCGCGTGAAGACCCGCGCCTGAACTTAGAACGGGATTTCAGCGCTGAAGCTGAAGACCTGCGTCTCGTCCGTGGGGTCCTTCACGATCGGAACCGCGAAGTCAAACGCGAGCGGTGCGGGACCAAACTGCGGGATGTAGAGGCGAACGCCGAAGCCGACCGAGACGCGCCATGGAGAGAACTCGACTTCGTCCGTCACCGTACCGCTGTCGATGAATGCAACACCGCTAAAGGATGCGCCGAAAATTGGCTGCTCGACTTGCGTGCCGAGGAACGCCATCCAATTGCCGCCGACGCCGTCGTTGTCGGGATCAGGCAACCCACCAATCGTTCCCTTCGGACTGACCGTGCGGAACTGGAACCCGCGGAAACTGCGACCGCCCAAGTAGAACTTCTCATACGTCGGCGCCTCGCCGCCAAGGATGTATCCAACATCGCCGTTCACGCGCAGGGTCGTCTTGCGCCCGAGGAAATCTTCGCTCAGCGTGTAGAAGTTAGTGAAGCCAGCCTTCACCACGGAGAATCCTCCGCCTCCGCTCACTTCTTGGAACTGCGACAGCGCGAGTTCAAACTTTGTGCCGCGCGAAGGGCGGAACTGATTGTCCGTGTCGAGGAAACTGATGTATGGACCGATGGAGAACCATGTTTCAGGTCCGGCGTCGGCAAGCACTTGATCGGGCGTATCGACATCAAAATCTGTGAGTTCAATCCACTGCAGATTCGTGCGCATACCGCCCGACCAGAAGTCGCCGAGTCGTCGCGAGAGCGAACCACCCAATGCCGCGCGCGCCTCGTTCCAATCTTCGTAGATGCGTTCGCGGAAGTATGGATTGATGCGCAGCGCAACATCCGACTCCATCAGGTGCGGCTCTGTAAAGTCGAGCGAAACAGTGCTGACCTCATTTCCTGGCGCGATGCTGATCGCGAACTGCTGACCCGCGCCGCGATACGCGCGACCCGCGACGAACTCCTCGAAGGTCAGCGGATGATCTTGGATGTCGAAGTTCTTCTGATTGATCGAGAACTCGCCAAACACGCCTGAATCCGTGCCCATGCCGACGCCGAAGTTCACGGCGCCGGTGTTCTTCTCTTTGATTTCGACGAGCAAATCCCGCACTTCCGTGCGCACGCCGCCTTCATCGATTTCATCTTGCGCGATGACTTGATCTTCAGGTCGCGCGCGCTGCACGGTGACGCGCACGTTGTTGAAAAGTTGCGAAGCTTGCACGCGCTCTCTGCTGAGCGTCAACTCGCGACCATCAAGCACGCGGCCCGGTTGAATGCGCACGAGCCGACGAATCACGCGATCTCGCGTGAGGAAATTGCCCTGCACGAGTACAACACCAGTGACGACGCGCGAGCCTTCCGTGACGTTGATGATGAGATCGACTTCGGGATCTTCGCCTGTTCGCACGTAGCGATCGGTGACGAGGACATCAATGTGACCCATGAGAAGATACGCGTCGCGAATGAGCGCGATGGTCTTGTCGATCTTGAGCCGACTGAACACATCTCCGGTGCGCAGTGCGCCGAGGTCGCGCAACTGCTCTTCAGAAAACACTCCGAGTGGACGGGGACCTTCTGCGCCGCGACCTTCGACGACGAGTGAACGCAGTCGATACTGGCGACCTTCATCGATGATGAACGCGACCTTCGCTTCTGTGTTGTCGGCGGAAAGTGAGACGCGGCGATCCGCGCGCACATCGACAAATCCACGGTCTTTGTAGAACTTATCGAGCGCGGCAACATCGTCGATGAGCATCTCTTCATCGAGTTCACCTTTGACGAAGAGCGGGATCGAGCCGCGCGTGCGGACTTCTGCGTTCAATTCGCGCGCATCGAAACTTGCGTTCCCGATGAACTCAATCTCCTTGATCTTGACGCGTGGACCTTCGACGATGCGGATGATGAGGATGCCGGAATCCTTCAGCCGCGTTTCATCGACAGTCACCTCTGCAAGGTAGTTCCCACGCTTGCGATAGAGATCTTTGATCTTCTTCATCGACTGCTCGAGCAAGAAGTCATCGCGTGGACCACCCGCGTACAGCGAGACAGATTTGCGCAGTTCCTGATCGGAGAGGATCTTGTTTCCGACGAACTGGAGATCCAGAATGATCGCCTGCTCAACAAATGTGATGTGCACTTCAACAGTGCCATCGGGCATCAGCGTTGCGGTCGCGCCGACGGTTTCAAACTGACCGAGTCGATAGAGATTTCCAACATCGGAGCGCACAGAATTCGCTTCGAACGGTTGCCCTGCGGCAACCCGGACGTTGTTGATCACCTCTTGTTCACGGACGCGCACGAGACCTTTGAACACCACTTTGGAAACAGGACGGTCGGCGAGCGTCTCATCATCGATTTGCACGACGCTCTGCGCGTGGGCGTGCGGCGCAAGCAGCAAGGGCGCAGATGTGAGCGCGAGGGCGAGTAGCAGCGCGTTGGCGCGCGTTCGCTGTGGACGCAATGAAGCAGCCGCTTGTGCGCGCTTGTCATTGTGTCGCTGCTGCTCTCGCTCCATCGGGTGCAAGATAGCCGCACTCGCGCATTTCTGCCGCGCCCCGCGGTACCCTGCGATGATGACTTCCACTGCTCCGACTCTTGCGCGTACGCCGTTCTACGACTTGCATGTTGACCACAAGGGTCGCATGGTCGAGTACGCGGGTTGGGAACTTCCGATTACCTACGGATCGATTATCGAGGAGCACAAGTTCACTCGTTCGAGTGGTGGCTTCTTCGATGTTTCGCACATGGGACGGCTGCGATTCAGCGGTCGCCATGCGCGACGGTTCCTCGATCATGTCTGCACGCGCCAGATCTTTGGCATGGAGAAGGGACAGATTCGCTATTCGCTCGTGTGCAATGAGCAGGGCGGTTGTCGCGATGACGTGCTCGTCTATTGCATCGATGATGACGAATATCTCATGGTCTGCAACGCCGCCAACCGCGAGAAGTTGCTCGGACATTTTGCAGCGGTGCGTGGTGAGATGGTTTTCAAACTTGTCGACGAAACCAAGAGCACCGCGATGTGCGCGATTCAAGGCCCAAAGGTGGTCGAACTCATTTCGAAACTTTCGAAAGAAGTGCCGAACCTCAAGCGCTATCGCTTCACGGTGAAAAACTTGATGATCATCAAGGTGCTCGTGAGCCGCACGGGATACACGGGCGAAGATGGCGTCGAAGTCATTCTTCCTTCCTCGATGGCGCGACTCGCACTCGGCATGGTGCTGAAGGACATGGGAAGCGAAACGAGCGTCATCAAGCCTGTTGGACTTGGTGCGCGCGACACGCTGCGACTGGAGGCGGGCATGCCGCTCTACGGCCACGAGATGGACGAGGATACGGATCCGATTTCCGCAGGGCTCAGCTTTGGCGTGAAGCTCGACAAGGGATATGGCGGAACGCCGGATGATGCGCACATCGGGCATTTCATCGGGCAAGAAGCGCTGCGCGCCATCGTCGCAGGCGGCCCGAAGAGAAAGCTGGTGGGTCTGCACATCGACGGTCGACGGGCAGCCCGTCAGGGCGCGCGTGTGCTTTCGCAAGGCGTCGATGTCGGTGTGGTGACGAGCGGCTGCTTAAGCCCAACGCTCGACCGCGTGATCGCGATGGCGTACGTGCCACCAAGCCTCGCGGCAATCGGCACACAACTCGAAGTGAACTTCAACGCGAGCAACACATCCGCGACCGTGACCGCGATGCCCTTCATAAGTCGTACCTGAGCGCTCGCGCTTCAGCGTCACGCGCGGCGTTCGCGCTGGATCGCAGCGAAGCGGATGGAAATCCCTTGCAATCGCGGTGAAGGCGTGGGCATGTCGTGCGTCGGACTTGTCGTTCTTACGCCGTTCGTGAGATGCGCAGGTGAGCGAGGTGGTGGCTCTTGCCGTTGCACCGACACGAGTCGCATCGCGACAGCGCGCACAGGCCGGAGCGCCGCTTGCTCTTGTTGCGCTTCCAATTTCGCTTGTCGTTCCGCGAGTGCTGGATCTTCGTTCAATCGCTGTTGCAAACGCTTGAGCGCTTCCACTTCGATCTGACGAACGCGTTCGCGCGTGAGACCAACTTCGCGACCGATTTGCTTCAGCGTGAGCGGCTCTTTGCCTTCGAGACCGTAGCGAAGCCGCAACACTTTCGCGTCGCGCTCGTCGATCTCTTCAAGCATCTTGAGGACGATGCTCAGATCTTCTTTCTTCGTCACCGACTCTTCGGGCTTCGACGCGCGATAATCGGGGAAGAGTTCGTGCAACTCAGCGCCTTCACCGTGATCGCCACCTGCAGATTGCGTGGGCGCGTTGTACGCCTTCAATGCGCGGCGCACGATCAGCACCTTGCGCAAGGGCATCTTCAGTTCGTCCGCAAGTTCCTGCGGCGTGGGATGCCGTTTGAGCAATGCTTCCAACCTGCGCGACGCGTCTTTGCATCGCGAGATAAGGTCGACCATGTACGCAGGAATGTGAATCGGCTGCACCGCGTTGATGAGCGTGCGCTTGATCGCTTGCTTGATCCACCAGGACGCGTACGTCGAGAATCGCGCGCCTTGTGCAGGGTCAAACCCTTCTACAGCGCGGATCAATCCGATGTTGCCTTCTTCGATGAGATCCGAAAGCGAGAGCCCTCGGTTGGTGTAGTTTTTGGAAATCGAAATGACGAGACGAAGATTCGCGCGGATCATGCGATCCTTTGCGTACCCGTCATTGTCATTGACGACGCGCCAACCAAGATCCTTCTCTTCCTCAGGTGTGAGGAGAGCGACTTCGTTGATTTCGCGAAGATAGATCTGGAGTTCTGATTGGAGTGACGAGCGACCCATGAATGACCTCGATACAGCTTCGGGCTCTTGGGGCTTGCGGTCCACCGTGGTGCGGTAGTCGTATGCCTGCGGTACTTCAATGTCGACGAGTCGTGGGACGATGCGGCGACGGACTCAAACACGGACCTCACCTAGACGCAAGATTCGCTGAGAGAGTTCGTGCGGATGCAGAGAACTCTTCGCGAATCACAACTTCAGAGGCGCGCGAATCCTTCGCGGCTCCTTCGTTCTTTCTGCTCCCTCGTTGCGCGAGCATCGAGTAGCACTTCATAGTCTCGGGTCCGAACTTCCTGCGGCACCCGTGCGCTAAATTGTCCAGAGGTGTAACCCTCTAGTCGCTGCGTCGACCTTTGCGGGTCGGGTCTTGAAGTCTACCCGCCTGTGCGCCAAGTGGGAACGTAAGTCACGCAGGTCGTGGTAAAGATTCCGATTGTGCGGGCATCAAAATTGGTCAATCGATGGTTCTAGGGACAACGAATTTGCGTTTGTCGGAAGTGATTCCGCGAACCCTCTAGACTGCAAGCATGACGCAGGAGCGCGAAAATGACCCAATTGCTTCGAGACTCGCGGCGGGAGTGCAAGAGGCGCTCAGGGGTTGGCAACCCGCGCTCACGGAGCCTAGAGCGCGAGTTGTGACGCTTCCGGATGGCACGGAGGCGATCCAAGTCCGACTCGAACTCGGGCTGCTGCAGATGTCCGTCACCGGCAGACCCGATGGGATCCGCTTTGGCGAATTCGAGACGCTGCTCGAGGCGACGCTTGCCGAGGGCGGCAGTCATCCGAATGCGCGGGAGGGGGTGGGTGGGCACTCCGCGTTGGCTTCGAGATTGAGAATCGAGAGCGCGCAGTTTCAACGTCGGGCGGAAGCGTGGCTTGAAGCGCGACTCCCCGAACGGGCGGTCGCCGATGCGGATCTGGCGCTGCGTTCACTCGGAGGCGCGGCGCGCATTGCGTTTGCCGCCGAGGACCGCATCGCGCTGGATGCAATTTCATCTGCGCGATTTCCACTCACCGCGCTTCGCGTGCGAGCAGAAGCCGCTGCACTTCTAGCTGCCGGCCTTGGTGAACGCGTGCGTCAATCGATCGACGCAGGTCTCGAGCGACTGCGTGTCGTTGCGCGTGACGCTTCGCTTGGCGCGCCGTTTGAATTGCTCAGTGAAGTCTTGCTCCTCTCCGCGATGCGCGACAATCTCGTGCCCAAACTTCCAGGCAGTGCGCGTACGGAACTCGAGTCGCGTTTGCGCGCTGCCGTGCTCAGTGAAAACTACGAACTCGCCGCGATTCTTCGCGACGAGCTTCGTATGAGTTGATCGGCGGCGCGCGTGAAGTCTTCGTGCTTACTCGTCGCCAAGCTTGAGGAAGAGAGTCTTCTCTTCCCCAGCACGCTTGATGACAATCTGCACTTCGCCCTTAGGCTCAAGTTTGCGAAGTTCACGCACGAGATCTTCGCGCGTCTTGATCGCTTCCTTGTTGAACTTCACGACATAGTCGCCCTTGAGAACGCCTGCTTTGTCGGCGATGGAGTCTTTCGTGATGTCACTCACTTCAAGTCCTGATCCATCTTCCGCGTCCTTCGTGCGCATGCCGATGCGCACGCGAATCGTCGTGCCGCGCATCGGACCCGATTGATCGTCGAAGTTGAATCGCTCCGGTCGCTGCGCCATCTCCCACGCGAGGTCTTCCCAGAGCCGCACAGCTTTGATGCCGCTCTCGCGCTCGATGAGTTCGCTCACATCGCGCGACGTGTGGTAGTCCGCATGGAAATCCGCAATAATCCCGAAGAGAAACGGCACGCCCACGGCGCGGAAACTTGCGTGATCGCTGCCGCCGCCGCCCATGGCTTCGTTGATGACGACAGTGCATTCGCCGCGATCGAAGATTGGCTTCGCCCATTCCAGCATGCCCTTCGCGCTGTTGGCTCCAGTGACGCTGAGACGGTCCTTTGTCATGCGACCAATCATGTCGAAGTTCATCATGAGGACGGTGTCTTTGATCGGATAGAGCGGATGCTCGACATAATGCCGACTGCCGTTGAGTCCGCTTTCTTCCGCACTGAAACCCATGAAGAGCACCGATCGTAGATTCGCCTCCGCAGGCGCGCTTGCATACTTCTGCGCGAGTTCGTCGGCGATGATCATCACACCCGCCGCGCCTGACGCATTGTCGTCCGCGCCGGGGTGCAGTTTGCCAGCCCCTTCACGGGAACCGAAGTCGCCGTTGCCGAGGTGATCGAGATGGCCGCCGATCACGATGTACTCCGATGCAAGCGTGCCACGGCCTTTGAGAATGCCGATGACATTTTCCGCGCGCGTCTTCTGCTCTTCATACGTTGCGGAGACCGCAGCAGTCGCACCCGTGAGATCGAAGCTCGCGCCTGCCTTGTCTGCCTCTTGTCGAAGTTGCAGGATCGAACGACCGCTCGGATCCGCAGCCTTCACGACACGATCCGCAGACTCGGAACTCATCATGAACACAGGGACATCGACGATGTTGCGACCACCTGAAGTGTTCAAACTTGTTGCGCGCGGATCGTCAGCTCCCGGAGGATTGACGACGATGATCGCGGATGGATTGCGCTTCGCGATCGCGGCGAGTTTTCCCTGAAATCCAGCCTGCGCCGACCAACCTTCGCCGCCGCTCCACAGGCTCTTGCCTGCGTCGTCCATCGGTTCGAAACGGAAGCAGAGCGCGACTTTGCCTTCAAGCGAATGATCCGCGGTGAAACTCGTGTATCCCTCCGGACCCTGCTCGATGCCGTAGCCAACGAACGCGAGTCCTCCTTGCGCGGTGCCTTCTTTGCCGAGTCCTGAGAGTTGCACATCTTGCTTGGGGACAAGCGAAAACGCAGCGCCACCCGTCGGAGTCACGCTGACAGATTGATCCTTCGCAACACGACGACCACCGAGATCAAACGCTTGGCGAAAGGTTGGTGCAGATCCATCGGAACTCGGCACACCAGGCTCGATGCCTACGCGCTTGAGCCAGTATTCCATGTAGTCCATCGCGAACTCCATGCCTGGAGTTCCCGGAAGTCGTCCGCCCATCCACGGGCTCGAGAGCACAATCACATGCTCGTTGAATCGTTGCGTATCCAGCGGGAGTGCTTGAATGACTTCATGCAGCAGCGCCGTTGCAGGCGCGAGCGAACTGTTGTCTGCCGCAGTTGCGGTGTCCTGCGTCGCACTGGCGGCGGGTGCCGCGGGCGCATCACTGAAGAGCGGCGCTTGTGCGAACACTGCACTCGGTGCGAGAATGCAGGAAGATGCGAGTGCGAATGCGAATGACGGTTTCATCCAAGTCTTCATGGAAGTTCTCCAGCACTGCGCTGCTCGCGGTGCTCTGTGTGTGGACGATCATTGTGCCGCAAGTGATCAGCGCTGTGCATGCACATCGCGCAGAATTGCCGCGAGAATTGCCAATTTCTGATCGCCTGCACCCGCAGGATGGACCGCACATCGATCTCCATGTGCGTGTTGAAGCCGAGCGCGTGCTCCTTGAGATCGGGATCAATCTTGTCTTCCTCGACTGGCTCGGTGATTTTCCGCGCGAAGACCTTGAACGGGTCGATGCGTCGGAATTGCCGCGGGTTGCCAAGCGCCTCGAACAAGTTTTTGCAGACCAAGTGCGCGTGACGGCGGACGGCGTCGCGCTCGTGCCGCGCATCATTGACATTGGGAGCAATGATCCTGATGAAGCGCTCTTGCCGCTCTTTCCCGTGAGCGGTTGGCGAGGTCTTCGCAAGTTGAAGTTGGAAGTCGCGTATCCGTTTGCGGGTGCAAGCGCGAGCGGCACGCTTCCCAACGAGATCGCATTGCTCTGGCCGTTCTATCCGCCCGATTTGCTTTCGCTCGAAGAGCCGCAACCGCCGCTTGAGATTGCCGCAGAGTGGAGCGCGGAAGGATTGCGCACGCCGATCACGTTCACGAGTGCAACGCCGACGCACAACTGGCGCAGTGGCGAGAGCAGTCTCGATGCGCGCATGGCACCGCTGCCGCCTGTGCCGACGGAGCTCCTGCCGGTCGTGCCGAGTTGGTGCACGCTTGCATTTCTCGTCGCAGGAATCATCGTGCTCGCAGGATGGTTTTGGAAACGCACACGCGTCGGCATGATGAGTGGAGCAGTCTTTGCGTTGGTGATCGTGATCTTGCAACCAAGTTTTCTGCCGATGCTCGCGCTTGGAAACGCTGGATTGAAGCCTCCTCCCGAAGCGGAGCTCCGCGAGATTGCGAGCGCGCTGCTGACGAATGTGTATCGCGCGTTTGATGCGGACGAGGAATCCACGATCTACGACGCGCTCGCGCGTTCTGTCAGCGGAGCACCGCTGGAAAAGATGTATCGCGATGTGCGCGCAAGTCTCGTGATGGAAGAAGAAGAAGGCGCGATGAGCCGCGTGCTCGCCGTCGAGATTGGTTCGATTTCCATCTCGTCTCTCGAAGCGCGCCGTATTCGCGATCTCGAGACTGTGTTCTATGACGCGCACATCACCTGGGAAGTCGATGGTCGCGTCACGCATTGGGGACACACGCACGACCGTTCGAACGTCTATGACGGCAGATTCGGCTTTGCGATCATGCCTGAAGGTTGGCGCATCATTTCGTCGAAAGTGCTTTCGCAACGGCGACTCGACGGGGCGCCCGACGCATCGAATCCTGATGACGAACTTTGAGCGGTGGGCTCAGCTGACCTTGGAGCCAGGCTTCACCGGCATCATCGATGTCAGGACGACAACATTGCGCTCTTCTGCACCAAGTTTCGCATCACCTATCTGCGCGACGCCTTCTCTCAGGTCGCTTGCGGCGAGGATCATGCCCTGGCTCACCTCGCCGCGCAGCATGCGTGGCTCGAGGTTCGCGACGATGACAACTTGTTTGCCGACAAGCGTCGACGGGTCGTACCACGCTTTGATACCAGCGCAGACCTGTCGGCCTTCTGGAGTTCCGTCGTCAAGTTTGATCTTGAGCAACTTGTCCGCGTTCGGATGCGCTTCCGCACTGACGATCGTCGCGATTCGCAAATCGAGTTTCGTGAACAGGTCGTAACCGATGTTCGGAAGCGCGGTGGACGCGACAGCGACAGCAGGTGCGGGTTCCGTTGTGACTGCCGGAGTCACGAGAGGCGCGCTCGAATCTGAGGTGGTCATGGTGCTCTCCGAAAAGTCAGTGCTTACTTCGCTGCGTTGGTTTGCGCGTCTTTTGCGGGTGTTTCGAGGTCGCCGCTGCCTTCGCTCTTGAAGCCAGCGCGCTCCATCAACGACTTCTCGCTGAAGAGTTCGCGTGGATCGATTGCGGTCGAGGGATCGCGAGCGATGCCTGCAAGTTGTGGCGATGTGGACATCGCGGTGAACTCTTCGGCCGAGAGCGGTGTGAGATCAGTGATCTGCACGAGCAGCACGGTGAGTTGATTGGGAAGATCGACTGCAAACGTTCGCTTCGAAATTTCCACTTCACCAACTGGTGCGGTGAGTGGCAGCGCGGTCGCTGCATCCACGATGCGCTTGAGTGCATCCGCATTCGTTCCAAGCACAGGAAGTGGCGACGGAAGTCGTACGCCGTACTGCACGAATTGTGGATTCGCTTCACGCACTTGCGCGGCGAATTCGACAGCGGTGCCGTACTTCGTCGCGAGTGGCGCCATGCCACCTGCGACAGCTTCGCTCACGAGTGTCGCTTGGTTGGCGGCGAGCCATTCGTAACGACGCACGGATTCAAGATCCTTCAGCACAGCATCGCGCGCATCCGCAAGGCTCGCAGGCGCTCTCGATGCATCCGCTTCGAGCACGCGGAAGAAGTAGAGATCGCCCGCTTCTGAAGTCATCGATGGGCTCATCACCGCAACCTGGAATGGAGCCTTCGTGCCGTCGGCGCCAAACTCTTTCAATCCACCCGCGAGTGCATCGCTGCGCAGCGGACTGCCGAACTTCGAGGTGCTTGCGCGACCAATGCCGGGCAAGAGTGCTAGATCAGCGGGGGAGATGAAATCTGCGCCGCTTGTTTGATAGACCGGAAGGTCCATCGAAAACTCTTTCGCCAGGACGACCGCGAGCGCTTGCAGCGATGGCATCGTGGTCGACCAATCGGCAGGCAGTTCATAGAACGCGCCAACACGCTTCACTGAACGCAGCGCGAGCGCGGATTCATCCGTCACAAACTTCGCGACTTCATCCATGCGTTGCTTGACGAGTTCATCCTTCGTGCGTTGACGAACCGTTGCTTCGTAGGTTGCAAAGGTTGGATTCTGCAGAGGGTCTGCGCCATAGATCGCGGGATCCGCAGCGAATCGCTTCTTCAATTCAAGCGTCGCGAGTTGCGGACTGCTTGCAATCGCCGTCTCTATCGACGCCTTCGGAATCATCATCCACTCCAGCTTCACGCGATTCGGAAGGCGATAGCCGAAGCCCTTCTCGCCCGTGCCTTTCACGATCGAAGCAAAGGCTGCGAACTGCGCTTCGAGTTCAGCATCCGTGGGTACCGCCGCGGTGATCGCGGCGTTCGTCTTCGCATCGAGGATGACAAGATCGGCGCTGACACCAAGCATCGAGCGCGCGATCTCATTCTTGAATCGTCGATCGCTGAGGCGATCCACATTGGACGCGAGCGTGACGAGTCGTCGAACGCCAGCGAGATTCGCAAGCGCGCGGTAGACCGTGTCTTGCTTGCCTTCCGCGCGTGAATTCGAGAGCAACAAACTCATAAGTTGTTGCGTGGAAATTTTCTGCGAGGCTGCGACGCGCTCGACTTCAGCCTGCCCACCACTCGTTGGATCCACAAGTCCCGCTGCCGTGGCTTCGCGCACCAACAACCACCAATGCTCAGGCGAACGATCCGCGCCGAGACCCGTCACGAATGGATCGCGCATCGGCTCAAGCACAGCGAGTTCCTGCTGCGCCGCGTTTTGATCGCCGCCTGTGTAGGTCGCGCCATCGCTGAGCCGCGCAAACACTACGTTCGTTGGACCACTGTCACGACCGCAACGCTGAATCGCGTTGGGCATGAGGAAGGTGATGAGAAGGAGGGTCCCGCCGACTGCGAGAATCCACTGGTTGTATTGGCGGAGGAACTTCAGCATGGCATCGTCGATCGTTGAAGGGTCGGGGGTTGAAGGTGGATCCTAGAACGTGGATCCCTGAAAGTAGATCGGGCGACCGGTCGGTTCCGCGTTGGCGAAAAGTGACCGGTCGCCCGAGGCTGTACTCACTTGATGTAGGCAGAGACTGACTACGTTGATTGGACGCAAGCGCTTAGCGGTAGAACTCGACGATGAGATTGGTATTCACGTCGAATGGAATCTGATCCGAGGTCGGCTTCGCAGCGATCTTGATGATCATGTCTGCTGGGATGACGCCGATCCAACCTGGTGTCTGATGTCCACCGAGCGATTCCATGTGCTCGCGGCAAACCTTCACGATGGAATCCTTCGCGGAGATCGAGTCGCCGACCGAGACTTGGAAGCTCGGACGATCGACCTTCTGACCATTGACCTTGAAGTGTCCGTGCACAACCATCTGGCGCGCAGCCCAGATCGTGCGAGCGAAGCCCGCGCGACGGATCACGTTGTCGAGGCGTTGCTCGAGCAATTGCAAGAGGTTCTCGCCGGTGTTTCCTGGTCGACGCGCTGCCTCTGCGAGGTAACGGCGGAACTGTCGCTCGAGCACGTTGTAGTGGTAGCGAACCTTCTGCTTCTCATCCTTGCGAATGCCGTAGTCCTTACGACGACGTCCACGGAAACCGTGTTGTCCTGGAGGGGTCAACGCGCGCTTGGAGGTGTGCTTCGGAACGTCCGCAATTGGAACGCCGACTTTACGCGAGAGCTTCACCTTGGGACCGAGATAACGAGCCATGGATAATTCAGTGGGGAAGGAGAATGAGCAGAGAATACGAAATGCACGCGCGTGCAAAGTCGTAGACCTCGAGAGCGGCTCGAGGGGAATCGACAAGTAGACCAAATTGCGCCGTCTGCGTCAACCTAACGGCGCGCAACTGCGGAGAAGTTTTAGTACGCGCGCTTACTGGACTCGCCTCGGCGCCAGTTGAGATACGCGGTGTTCAGGACCTTGTAGCCGCCTGGAGTTGGGTACTCGCCCGTGAAGTACCAGTCGCCCGTGTGCTCGGGCATGGCGCTGCGAAGTCCATTCACATCCTGATAGACGACGAAAAGGTCGCCCTTCCACGTCAGGGAGGGGGTTCTGATGAGTTCTGAGACCTTCGCCGAAAGCTGATCGAGCGTCGAAAGGCCGTAGAGAAGGGAGACGTAGTTGCGCATCGACTCGGGAGGCGCGTGTTGCTGCTCGCGGCACTTTGCTTCAATCTCGTCGAGCACGCTCGCGTTGCCGCCGTCGCGAGCAAGTCCGACCGCGGCTTCGAAAGCGATGAATCGACCGAGTTGGCTCATGTCGATGCCGTAGCAATCGGGATACATGATTGGTGGACTTGCACTCGCGATAACGATGCGCTTTGGCGCAAGTCGTGTGAGCATCGTGATGATCGACTCGCGCAGTGTTGTGCCGCGCACGATGGAATCGTCGACAGCGATGAGTGTGTCGCCTGGATCGACCGTGCCGCGCGTCACATCGTAAATGTGTCGCACGAGATCGTTGCGCGCCGCGTCATGCGTGATGAATGTTCGCAGACGTTGATCCTTGTGCGCAACCTTTTCTGCACGCACGCGACCACCGAGCGCAGCGCGAACGGCATCGGGCGTCGCTTTTCCTGCGGCAATCAGCGCGTTGATCGTCTCGCCCGCTTGCGCGCGCTGATGTTCTTCGAGACCTTCCACGAGTCCCATGTAGGAAGTCTCGGAAGTATTCGGAATGAATCCGATGACGGTGCGCTCGATGCCATCTGTTAACAGCGGAAGAATGCGTGGCACGAGATTGCGGCCGAGTTGCTTGCGCTCGCGATAGATCGCAGGATCATTGCCGCGCGAGAAATAAATGCGTTCAAACGTGCACTGTCGCAGAGGCAGTGGCTCGGCGAACTGTTCGATCGTCATCGTGCCATCACGCTTCAAACACACGGCGTGTCCTGGCGGAATCGCGTGAATACTTTCTGGCGCGACATCGAACACCGTCGACAGCGCAGCACGTTCACTCGCCACTGCAAACGCTTCTTCTGTTTCGAGGTAGTAACCAGGGCGAATGCCGGCAGGGTCGCGGCAGATGAACGCATCGCCGTTCCCAATCATGCCAACGAAGACGTAGCCGCCGTCAAAGCGACTGGTTGCGCGACGGAGCATCCGACCCAAGTTAAGTTCTTGCGAAACCGCCTGTGCGAGTGCGCGACCTTCGAGATTGACGAAGGATCCTTCGCCCATCGCGCTCTCGAGATGTGCGTGCTCGCGATCGAGAAAATAGCCTATTTTCTCGAGCACTACGCCCGTGTCGCTGTCGCCGATTGGATGCAATCCGTATTCGACAAGCTGCGCGAAAAGATCAGGCGCGTTCGTGAGATTGAAATTTCCCGCGATCGCAAGGCAGCGGCTCTCGCTGTTGGATTGCCGCAGGTACGGATGGCACATCGAACTCGTGCGTCCGCTGGATGTGCCGTAACGAAGGTGACCGAGCAACACTTCGCCGAGCATCTTGAAATTGCGTTTGAGCTCGGTCGGCGATTGGCTCTGCAGTTGCGCGGGGGTGAACCGATCAAGAGGTGCGAGCGCGCCGTCAAACAAGCGCTCAATCGGGTTGCGCTTGGCGGTGCGCTCTCGTTCGAGGAACGAATCGCCCGCGGGCATATCAAACTTCACGCATGCAATGCCCGCGCCGTCTTGTCCGCGATTGTGCTGCTTCTCCATGAGCAGATAGAGCTTGCGAAGTCCCCATAAGGGATCGCCGAGCTCCTTCTGGAACCACTCGATCGGCTTCTTCAGCCGGACGAAGGCAACACCACATTCATGCGTTAGTGGATCACTCATGGGTTCGGTTCATCGAGCGGGAAAGGTAGCGGAATCCATGCATGCATAATCCTCAAGAATTGCCGTGCACAACGTGCACGCCTTCGTCGGCGCGCGCAATCGTGACGCGCGACCACAACTCTGGCGCATGCGTCTGCCAAAGCGACTGAATGACGTGCGGATCGTTGCACTCGCGCGAGAGGTGGAGCAGCACAATGCGTTCGGGCGCTTTCGTGCGAGCGAGGTCGCGCACGAAGTCGAGCGTCTGCTGATTGGAGAGGTGACCATTGCCTCCCATGATGCGATCCTTCAAAAAAGTCGGACGCGAAGACGCAACCTGCATCGCGTGGTCGTAGTTGGATTCGATCGCGAGGAGGTCGACGCCTTCAAACGCATCGCGCAAGGTTGGCTCCACGCGACCAAGGTCCGTCGCGAATCCAATGCTTCCCGCGGGCGTTTGGATGTGAAACGCAACAGCGCCCGCAGCATCGTGCGGAAGATCAATCGGAGTGACGGTGATTCCACTGCCAAGTGTGAACGCGCCTTCAAATGCGTGCGTGAATTGCGATGGCAATCCGCGCTCTTTCGCAAGCGGCAGATGTTTGCGCGCGCATCGCACCGTCATGCCGAAGCACATCACTGGTGTCGCCCAACTCGCGCGCGCGTGATCCATGTCGAAATGCGTGTAGAGAATGTCCGTCGTATCCGCGATGTCAAAGCCGAGCGCGCTCAAGCGACCGCGCGTTGCTTTGGGGCTGAGGCCAGTATCGATGAGGATTTGTCGCGGCGCGCCCAGTGAGGCATCGCGCGGTTCGATCCGAAGCACGGAGGCGTTCCCTGAACTCGAAGAACCGAGCACCGCGAAACGCATGCGGTGGGTGGAAGCGCGCGTGGTGGTGAGGCAATGCGACGTCATTGGCTAGAGAGGGAATGAGTGTAGTCGCCGCTACGATCTGCGTGCCATGCAAGCACAGATTCCTTTCGACCCAACACTCGATCTTGAAGCGATCGATCTTGGGCGCATGGCGTATGCGGAAGCGCTTGCGATCCAGCGGGCGGAACAGGAATCGCTCATTGCGAGCCGCCCTGCGCGGCGGCGGATGAAAATGTTTCTCGTCGAGCACGATCCCGTCGTGACAATCTCGCGAAGACCAGAAGCGCGGGCACATCTTCTCGCAACGCCTGCACGACTCGCCGCGCGCGGCATTGCAGTCGCTGAAACCGATCGCGGCGGAGACATCACCTATCACGGACCCGGGCAGTTGGTCGTCTATCCGATTCTTGATCTTGAACGACTCGGACTTCGCATTCATCCTTATGTGCGCGTGCTTGAAGAGGCTGCGATCTTGACGTGCGCGCAGTTCGGTGTGATCGCGCGGCGCGACAAAGGATGCACAGGCGCGTGGGTTGGTGGCAGTGAAGGTGGCACTGGTGAAAGTGGTGGACACAAGATCGCCGCGATCGGTGTGCGCGTATCGCGTTGGGTTTCACTCCACGGAGTCGCACTCAATGTGGATCCTGATCTCACGCACTTCGACACGATCGTGCCGTGCGGATTGCAAGATCGTCCCGTGACGAGCCTGGCTCGCGAATTGCAATCGCGAGTGCCGAGCATGGATCTCGTGAAGAGTGCGTTCGTGCGCGCATTGGCGCACGCGATTACGCAGGAGTCTCTTCAGTCACGCCAAGTTCTTTGATGACCGCGTCGGTGATGTCGATTGCGGCTGGGTACTTGAGGAACGTGCGCAACTGAATCTGTGAGTACACCTGCTGCAATCCCTCGGCTTTGAAAGGGACTTCCACAGGAATGTAGCGATAGACGAAATCAATCTGCTCGCGTTCGGCAACCCGATCCACTGCAGTGACGAGCTGCTTGTAGGCATCTTCCGTTTGCGTAGCGCGAAGAAGATCAATCTCCTTCATCTTGCCTTCACGGAAGGCGGTGTACTCCGCGTTCAAGGCTTGAAACGCAAGCATTCCTTCTTGCTGCCGAGGATCGCCTTGCTTCACGTCCTTGAACTGCGCTTGCAAGTCTTCCGCGCGCTTCTGGAACGCCGCGTCCATTGTTGTCGCTTGTTCGTCAAGTTCCTTGAGCTTCTCCGCGATGCTCGGGCTCGCCATGAGTGAACGCATGATGCGATCCGTGTGCACTGCAGCGACCGACCACGCGCGACTCGTTGCCTTGTCGCCCCAGCCGATGCGCGCTTCACGATTCACAACAGAGAGTGCGTCGCCTTCTGATGCTGCGAGCAGCAGCTTGTCTGCAGGTCCGAGGTCGCCTATCGAGCTCGGCGCTGTGGCTACAGCAGGCGACGCGATGGCGCTGTTCTGTCCGCGTCCGAACGACACGAGGAGTGCGAGTGAGGAGAGGACAACAGCAGCGAGTGCGAGAATTCGGTTGATGGTCATAGTCAGAACTCAACAGGAATCTAGTGAAAAAATCTCAATCACCTTGATCGAGAATAGCCATAAACGCGCCTTGAGGGATCGACACCGAGCCGATCATCTTCATGCGTTTCTTGCCTGCTTTTTGCTTCTCAAGCAGCTTGCGCTTGCGCGAGATATCGCCGCCATAGCATTTCGCGGTGACGTTCTTGCGCATCGACTTGATCGATTCGCGCGCGATGATCTTGCCACCGATCGCTGCTTGCAGCGGGATCTCGAATTGATGGCGATCGATTTGCTCTTTGAGCTTCGACAGAATGATGCGCGCGCGCTGCTCGGCGTTGTCACGGTGGCAGATGAGCGAGAGCGCTTCGACGACATCGCCGTTCACGAGGATCGACACCTTGACGAGTCGGTCTTCGCGATAGCAGGTGATGTGGTAGTCCATCGTGCCGTAGCCGCGCGTGACGCTCTTCAGTTTGTCGTAGAAGTCGTAGATGATTTCCGCGAGCGGAATCTCATACTTCAAGATCTGGCGCGACTCGCTGATCATCTCGTGCCCTTGAAAAATGCCGCGACGTGCTTCCGCAAGTCGCATGAGGTCACCGATGTTTTCGCTTGGGCAGATGATGTCGATCTTCACGATCGGTTCGCGAATCGCTTGAATCACCGATCCATCAGGGAGATCCGCAGGATTGTGAATCTCAACTTCGGTGCCGTCGCTGAGATCGATCATGTACGACACAGTCGGCGCGGTTTGCACGATGGCAACATTGCCTTCGCGTTCGAGTCGCTCTTGCACGATGTCCATGTGCAGCAGTCCGAGGAAGCCGCAACGGAATCCGAAGCCCAGTGCTTCCGAATGCTGTGTTTCAAAGGTGAAACTAGCATCGTTGAGATGCAGCTTCTCGATCGCTTCGCGCAATTGTTCGAAGTCGCTCTTCTTACCCGCTTCATCTGCGCTTGACGGATAGAAGTCGCAGAACACCATCTGCTTGGGTTCTTCGTAACCTTCGAGCGCGATCTCCGCGGGATCGTTGTCGAGCGTGATCGTGTCACCAACGCGCACATCGCCGAGCGTCTTCATGCCCGCGGATGCGGATCCGACCTGCGAGAAATTGAGCTGTTTCGTCTTCTCTGGAAACGGCGTGTATCGCAGCATCTCGTTGACCGAGAAGGTGCGCCCCGTACCCATCAAGCGGATCTTGTCGCCTTGCTTGAGGCAGCCGTCAAAGATACGCAGATACATCACGACGCCGCGGTATTCGTCGTACTTCGCGTCAAACACAAGCGCGCGCAATCGCGTCGTCGTCGCGGCCTTTGGTGCAGGAAAACGTTCGCACACACGATCGAGCAACTCATCGATGCCGCGGCCACTCTTCGCAGAGACGAGCAGGCAGTCTTCCGCCGGAAACCCAAACACTTGTTCGATTTCCATCGCGACCGCGTCGGGTAATGCAGCAGGGAGATCGATCTTGTTGATGACTGGAATGATCGTGAGATTCGCTTCGACGGCGAGGTAGCAGTTTGCGACCGTCTGCGCTTGCACGCCTTGTGTGGAATCGACAACGAGAATCGCACCTTCACACGCTTTGAGCGCGCGCGAAACTTCATAGGTGAAGTCGACGTGCCCAGGCGTGTCGATGAAGTTGAGTTCGAACTCTTCGCCCTTGTAAGTGTGCTTCACCGAGACGGCGGAAGCTTTGATGGTGATCCCGCGTTCGCGCTCAAGATCCATCGAATCGAGAAGTTGCGCGCGCGCCTCGCGTGCGGAAACCGCGTGTGTCGCCTGCAGAAGTCGATCGGCGAGCGTGGACTTCCCATGGTCGATGTGGGCAATAATGCAGAAGTTTCGAATTTGCACGGTGAGATGGTGCGCCTCGGTGGCGCGCAGAAGTCAGGGAATGGGCAGGATCGACGATAGTAGCGCACAGGCGCGCGCAGGATTCAGGGTGCGCAGCGTCGTTTCGCGAGTCTTTGCAGTCGCGCGCGCGCCGATTGCACCCGTTCGATGGGCAATGTGCCGTCGAGAACGGCTTTCGCGAGTGCTTCGATCGCCTCAGATTGCCGTTCTGCGCTGTGGCAGACAAGGAGCGCGTCGACACCTGCCGAAATCGCGCGGACCGCCGCGCTGCCAACTCCAAAGTGATCCGCGATGGCCTTCATTTCAAGATCGTCTGAAACGACGACACCCTCAAACGAGAGCTCCGCGCGCAAGAGTCCTTCAATCGACTTCGCGCTCATCGTTGCGGGAACGCCGGCGTCGACCGCATCAAACACAACGTGCGTCGTCATGATGCATTCGATGCCGGCCGCGATCGCCGCGCGGAAGGGCAGCAGTTCAACCGCATCGAGTCGCGCACGCGCGTGCGCAAGTCGCGGAAGATCGAAATGTGAATCCTTGTCCGTATCGCCGTGACCTGGAAAATGCTTGCCGCAGGCGGCGACATGTTCTTGCAATCCAAGCGTCATCGCCACGCCAAGGCGTGCGACTGTTTCCGCGTCGCGCGAAAAAGATCGATCGCCAATGACAGGATTGAGTGGATTCGAATCCACATCGAGCACCGGCGCGAGATCAACATCGAAACCCGCATCACGCACTTGCGCACCTAAGCGCGAACCGATCGCGCGCACAGCGGACGCATCGAGCGCAGCGAGTTCGCGCAGTGATGGAAACTTCTCGAAGCCTTCCGTCAATCGCGCCACGCGTCCGCCTTCTTGATCGACGCTCAAGAGCAGCGCTCCGCGAGCCTGCGCGCGCAACTCGTCGATGAGCGCGCGCGTTTCATCGCGCGTGCCGCAATTGCGTGCGAAGAGAATGACGCCGGAAACGCCGGCTTTTACGAGGCGCGCAGTGTCCGTGGGAATCGTGCGTCCATCAAAGCCAATCCAGAGGAGAGGACGAACGAGCGTTTCTGCTTCTGCGGCGTGCATGTCGGCGAATCCTTTCGCAGGCGTGTTCAATGCCGATGCATGATGGGCAGGGAGATCTTCTTGTCGAGATCATCGGTGGGCACTGCGATGAGGTCGTAGCCATTGGCATCGACAATCGTGCAACGCACGAGTTCACCCGCCGAGCGCGCATGATTCGACTGCACGTAGGTCACAGAGTCGATGCCTGGTGCTTGAAAATAGGCGCGCCCTGTGTAGAGCGTGCCGCCCTTGCTCACGCCTGTCGTCGCCTTGCTCTTCAATTTGTTTGGGCTGGGAGCCTCGATGAGCACATCAAATTGCGCCTTCGATTTCGCCTGCAATTGCGCGTTGTCGTAGGCAATTTCTTGCTGAAGGAGCATGATGCGCGCTTCGCGTTCGTGCTTCACTTCATCAGGAACGGCAAGCGAGAGATCCTTTTCCATCGTGCCCGCTGGTGTGCCATCTTCGGCGGAGTAGCGGAAGACGCCCATCATGTCGAACTGCTGTTCACTGATGAACTCGAGTAGTTGCTCGAAGTCATCTTCCGTTTCGCCTGGGAAACCCACGATAAACGTCGTGCGAATTGCAATACCTGCCACGCGATCGCGCAACTTGCCGAGGAGCTCTTCGGTGTGCGCGCGAGTCGTGTGTCGTCGCATCGACTTCAACATCGCATCGCTCGCGTGTTGCAACGGCATGTCGATGTACTTCAAGACATTGTCGAGTTTCGCGATCGCGTCGACGGATGCGTCATCGAACTTCGATGGATACGCGTACATCAATCGCATCCAACCGCCACCGAATTCACGCGCGACGCCGTTCACGGTGGACAGCAGTCCTGGCAACCCGCTTGCTTCACCAATGTCAAGACCGTAGCTCGTCGTGTCTTGTCCAATGAGATTGAGTTCGAACGCGCCGCTCGCCATCAGTCCGCGCGCTTCGGCAGCGATGCGATCGAGTGGTTTCGAGCGCATTTTCCCGCGAATCGAAGGGATCGTGCAAAACGCACAGCGTTGATTGCATCCTTCGGAAACACGGAGATACGCCCAGTGTCGCGGCGTGAGTCGCACGCGATCAGAGTCATCTTCGAAGTATCCAACGCCCTTGCCATCGGCGCCGTTGACCGTGAGTCCAACCGTCGAAACACCGCGCTCGGTTGCTGCCGCAAGTGCGTTGGCGGCGATCCAATACTTCGGCGCTTTCTCTGCAAGTTGCGCGCGCGTTTCGCCCGCGACAGCTTCGACGATGTGATCGCGATCAAACACGCCGACCATCGCGTCGATGCCAGGCGCCCACTCGAGCAACTTTGCGCGATGTCGTTGCACCAAACAACCCGCGACGATCACGCGCTTAATCTCGCCGCGCTCTTTGCGCGCGATCGCATCGTGAATGACTTCGAGCGACTCATCTTTGCTGGCTTCGAGGAACCCGCAGGTGTTCACGACAATCGCATCCGGCTGCGCGTCTTCGCTCACCAATTCAAAGCCTGACTTCTTCAGGACGCCGAGCATCTTCTCGCTGTCGACAAGATTCTTCGGGCAGCCGAGGCTGACGAAGGCGACACGAGAGACGGTGGCGGTTTCAGGCATGTGCAAGAAGTGGTCCGTGAATCAAAGCGCGAAGGAAGCGGGGCGAGAGTGTAGGTCGGAAGGGCGGCGACGCGCTCGCGCTCATTCGCGCATTCCTTCGTAGAGCTTTTCACGGGAAATCACGGCGAGGACGCTCTCACAGACGCCTTCGGGTTGTTCCCAGCGCGTGAGGGCTTCGCGAATTCCTGTCGAGGAGAGTTCCACAGGTTCAAGCGGAAGAAGCCACGATGGCGCGTCCTTCCAACCTGTCTCTTCTGCGAAGGATTCGAGAAATTCGCGAGTGCTCTCGAGCGTGTCGGGTGGTCGCGCGATCACCGCGGGAGTTGCGAGTTTGAGCAGCTCATTCCAGCGACTCCAACGGGTGAACGAGCGCATCGCGTCCGATCCAACGATCAGTCGCACGTGTTCCTTCGTGCAAAGTCCTCGACGAAGGAGTGACTCCACCGTGTCGATCGTGAAACTCGCGCCTTCGCGCTTGAGTTCGAGATCATGCACGCGGATGTTGCCCGCGGATTCGTCGAAGGCGAGCTTGCACATTTCCAATCGCAATGCGCCAGCCGTGGGAGGCGTCGTGCGCTTCAGAGGATTGAGGCGCGCAGGGATCACGATCGCGCGTGTCGCACCGACTGCGCGCATCGCGTCGTGCAGCAGCGAGACGTGCCGCGCGTGCGGAGGATCGAACGAACCGCCGAAGAGTAGGGTGACTTCACTCATGATGCAGATTCCATCGCGCAGCAGAGCGCGTCGGCGAGAAACGCGCCGTTTTGTAGTGCTTTGTTCGAAGCGCTTCGCATGGATCGAAGTTCGCCGAAGAGACTTGGCCGCCGCAACAGCGCGCGCAGAACGCAGAGATGTCGAGTGTTTCCATGCGCATCGATGAACGAGGGTACTTCGGGTGCGAGTGTGTCGCTCGCGCTGTCACTCACGCCGCGCACGATCGCCCACGGGATGCCCATCGATTGCGCGCAGCGAGCAAAGGTGTAGGACTCCATGTCGACGAGTTGCGCGCCTGTTCGCGCGGCGAGTGCTGCTTTTTCCATCGGCGTGCGAACTGCGGTCGCGCATTCGATGATGCGTGCGCGAGCGGGAGTGGGGCTGCATCGAGCGGAGAGCGCAGGCGCTTCCATCACAGCTGCGTTGGGATCAGAGTTTGTGGAAACATCGCTGGCCACGAACTCGCTTCCTCGTTCAAACGCAGGGTCGAGCGCGCCAGCGAGTCCGAACAGGACAACAAAGTTCGGCGGATCGTTCGCAACGATTTGGTGAAATGCACGTTCGACAGCCGCTGCTCCGCACCCGATTTGCAGGACGCGGGCCTTCCCAAAGCGTTTGAACGCCTTCGTTTCGATCGCGAGTGGGCAAAGGACGAGAGAGCGGCGCATCGTGGAGGGTGAGAGGGGAAGGAAAACTTTAGAACAATGAGGCAGTACTCATTCGACTTTCGGCTGCAGGTCTGTATCATCCTCGCCCTTCGCGGCCCCATCGTCTAGCCCGGTCTAGGACACCTCCCTTTCACGGAGGTAACAGGGGTTCAAATCCCCTTGGGGTCACTCAAACTAAAAAGCCGCTGCCCCCGCAGCGGCTTTTTAGTTTGCGTCGATGCGTGAGCGCGCGGTGGGTTTCTGCTTCCAATCAGCAGAATCCTCTCGCTCAACCACTGCTATACTCGCCCCCCCGCGAAGGCGGGAGTGAGAACGGTCGCGAAGACCTGACAGTCTTTGGCCCCATCGTCTAGCCCGGTCTAGGACACATCCCTCTCACGGATGGGACAGGGGTTCAAATCCCCTTGGGGTCACTCAAAACCAACAGGAGCCACTGCATGCAGTGGCTCCTGTTGGTTTTGAGTTGTGTCCTTCAAGCGTGCGCTTAGCACGCCACTGTTAACGAATCCCAATCGAGGCGAGCCCTGCGAGGACTGCGGAGTCGGGCGGATTCTCGACGATCTCGCACGCGCCGAGTCCACGAGGGAGGATGAGTTTCAGTTTGCCGCCTTCGTTTTTCTTGTCGAAGCCCATGCGGCGAATCACCTCGTTCGCTGTCGTCGCGCCGGTGAACATGCGAGGAAGTCCGCAGTTTTCAAGCGTGTTTGCGATGCGCGCTTCTTCATCTGCACTCAACATCTGCATCGACTTTGCAGCA
>SIAK01000081.1 GCA_009691805.1 Phycisphaerales bacterium | reverse complement strand
GAGCATCCTGACCGATGGCGTCGCGGGGTATAGTACATACGAACAAACGGGGCGAAATGCCCCTCCGTGGGTGAGTTTTGTTTTCATGTGTTCATTCAGTGCATTCGTCACAATGTGCATCGCCGCTGTAGATGATGTTGTCGCTAGTTCCTACGTGCGCGGCCTGCTCTTTGGGCTCGTCGGTTTCATCGGGGGACTTGTAAGCGGAGCCATCGCACTTTTTGCAGGCAATATTGTTTTCAACATCATCGGCACCATGCTGTCTGACGCGTTCGGGGGGGCGTCCAGTGGTTTTGAGTTTACTCTTCTCGCCATGGTCATGCGCGCGCCCGCGTGGCTCATTGTCGGCGCTCTGTGCGGTGCTGTGGTCGGTGGACTTGGACGATCGATGCGCAGAGCGCTCCTAGGTGCCGCAGGTGGCGCAGTCGGTGGATTGGTTGGAGGCATGCTTTTCGATCCCCTAAATGCCCTCACCGATGCGATGTTCAGTTCTGGAAACGCGTGGTTCTCTCGTTTCATTGCTCTCGCCGTGATGGGAGCAGCGACAGGCTTCGCCATCGCCTTCGCAGAGCAAGCGGCGAAACAAGCATGGCTCGCGATCGAACGTGGACGCCTCATCGGAAAACAATTCATCGTGTATCGAAACCCAACTCGCATTGGCGCTTCGTACTCCAACGATGTCTTCCTCTTCAAGGACGCATCTGTTCAACCCGAACACGCGCGAATCACACGTCGCGGCGGCGCCTATCAGATCGAAGCGCTCCCAGGCGCGCTCGTTCGGGTCAACGCGCATCCGATCGCTTCGAAAGCGTTAGCGTCTGGAGATACTGTGCAGATTGGTGAGACCGTGATGCGATTCAATACGAAGTCATGAACACAGGCACTAAGGCATTGAAATGTCGCTGAGGCTGCGGCGCTTAGCAAACGAACAACGGATATTGGCGGAGCAATTCGCAAACCATCCGGCAGTTGTGGTCCGGCCAATGAGTGGCGATCCGCCGGATAAATATCGCGTCTACTACACGCTCAGCGGACTCGAACGTCGCGCGGATGGCTCGCTTCTCGTTCGTCGCGAGCACTCGATGGAGATCGTTCTCCCTGCGGAATACCCTCGGCAACCTGCGGCATGCAGGATGCTGACACCTGTGTTCCATCCGAACATCGACACCTTCACAGTGTGTACGAGTGATTTTCACGCAGCGCAAGAAACGCTCGTCGATCTCATCGTTCGCGTGGGGCAGATGATTGGATTTCAGAAGCACAATGTGAAGAGCCCGCTGAATGCGGAAGCAGCGATTTGGTGTGAGCAGAATCTCAGCCGGCTTCCCGTCGATGCGTCTGATTTGTATCCAACGACTGCTACGGTGAAAGTCGATCAACCATTCGGGCGCATCCCTCCTGTGTTGGAATCATCGGATTCACTTGAACTCGATTTATCAAATGAGCGCTCGCCGAGCGACGGGTTAGCGCCCCTTCAGTGCATCGTCGAGGAGCCGCAATGGACTCCGCCCGCGCAACCCTTTCTCCAATCCACATACGAACCCAAGACCATCGTGCATGAACAGCTCCCACTTCCAGTGGAAACCGACAGCGCATCTTCGGTACTCCAGAGCACGACGCAGCGCCTGCCTGAAGAGGGTACGACTATCGGTGTCGAGGACGGCAGAGACGCGATCCGACTGCACATTGCATCCGCCGTCGATTTCTCACTTCCCGAAGATGGGTTGCTTCTCATCGCCGGAGAGATCACCAAGGTAGGCCCCATGCGAATCACCTTTCTCCTTCGTGCGCAACCTCCAAGGATGGAGATTCGGCAAATTGGAACCTCGCATGTTTGCAAGATCGAAGCGATGCAAATCAACCTCTGCACACTTGGCGATGCCGACATCAGGGTGATCGGAGGTCATCGAACAAGCCTTGCAATGCTCGACGCGTCTCCTACCGAATGGAATCAATCTGATGGCAACACAGTAATTTTTTGGAATAGTGTTTTCGCGAGTGAAGCGGTTCTTTGCGGTCGAGTTGCGAAATCATTGAGCGTCGGCGCACGCGCAGATGATTCGATGCTACGCGTGGTTGAATCGAGGATCGAAACATGCGAAGCACTCGGAATGGTCGGCACTCCCGATGACCGGTGGCGAGAGACGTTGCGAGTTGCAGTCGTCAATCTGCGCGATGCCTTACGCGTTCGCAAGGATCTTTCGTGAGCGAAGGAGAAGCGCCACGCGTTCGCGTGAGCGTTCACGAACTCAAAGGCGTACCCGAACGCGGGCGACTTGCTGTGAGTTTGAATCGCGTTGAGAGCACGTTCCACACTCGACCGAAACCTCGGCGTGATCCACGAACGCTCGTGGCGCTGCTGATACTCGCTGCTGTTACGATTTTCGCCGGGACCTTTTCCGCAGGAGGAGTACTTCTTAGTCGGCTGAATTCGCGTGAGCGAGACGCAGTAAGACTCACTCGAGTTCCTCGCGCAAGTGAACCGCTCGCAGTGCGCCGCGACGAACTGAACCTGATTGCTCCAACCGTCTACGTGAAGACGAATGGCTTCTGGCGCACTGAGTCGGGAGGAACTGCAGTTCCTTGGAAGTTGACGACCGAGGGGACGCTTGTGTTGGTTACCAATGCGCACGTTGTTGGCGACGCGTCGGAATCACCACAGGCAACGGTTGAAGTTGAGTTCGCGAGCGGTGTGACGCGCAAAGCAATTGCACTCGGCGTGGCAACGGACCTTGATTGGGATTTCGCGCTGCTTGTTGTTGAGGCGAAAGGGCTGAAGGAAGGCACCGACTACACCGTTGTCAATGCATCTGGAATCGATGAATGGAGTGGGTTGCGAACTGGGGATGCTGTCGTCGCGGTGGGATCGCCGCACGGCTACCCGCAGACACAGACATTTGGGAACATCTCTGCACTTCGAACAAATGCCCCTCATTCAAGCGCTACTGTTCGATGGATCCAATTCGACGCAACGGTTCTGCCTGGAAACAGTGGCGGCCCACTGCTCGCATCCGTGAACGGAGAATGGGTGTGGATCGGCGTCGTAACCATGCGCGGCGAAATCGGAATTGGATTTGCGGTACACACGAGTGAAATCGCGAACGCGACCTATGAATGGGTTTTCGGTGAACCACCGAATCTATGATCCATCGAAGAAGATTGCCTGCTCATTCAGCGGTTTGGAGTAAAGTGTTGACGAACTGAATCAGCGAAGGGCATCCGCGCACACAGAGATTGAGCATGCAGAAACGTCCATTGGCAACCTCAACACGAAGCGAAGCAGGTTGCGCCATCAGGCGTCTCCGCGCGGAGGACCTCCCCGCAATATGTCCCATCTCACTTGACGCATTGCGCGAGGGAGAGATGGTCGCTGTGTGCGACTGCTGCGGTGCGTTCCACCGTGAAGGCGCATGGCAGGAGCATGGTGGCTGTGGGATTTTCAGTTGCGCGTGCAAGCCAGATCGCCGACAGACGGACCCACAATCCGTACTTCGAGTCAGTGGCAACGAGATCGCTCAAGCATCCGCAAGCGAGGTCCGTCCAGCGAACAATCTGGTGTCGAGTTCGCCTGATGGTCGCATCGTGATCCGATTTTCCACGCCGAGCAATTCCGCACAAGCGCCAACGACAACGCCGCCGATCGCTTCAACTGCAATTCCTGCGCGAAATCCGACACCGCCGGCACCATCACCTAATCAGCATCGAGCACCACCTCCGCTTCCGCCTCCACCTCCACCTCCACCTCCACCTCCACCACTGCTGCAAGGCGGAGGATGGACACCACCGAAACCCACGCAAACTCCACGAGTGCATGGCATTCGAAGAGCCGCGCTCGCAAACGAAAGTGGTCAACGCTGTCCGTTCTCACTGGACACGATCCGACACAACGATCCAATCGTGGAGTGTCCAAACTGTCATCAAGTTCTACTCGCAGGGTCGTGGGATGAAAACCACGGCTGCACAACCTATGGCTGCGAAGGCGCTCCAGATTTTCGAAAAGATCAGCTCTGACGAGCGCTGAAGGAGGTAGAAACTTATCTCAATTTTGGCGCCTCGACGCGCAACGACAACCCACTGGACCGTACTCCGAAGCGACACTGAGCACGATGCACGCTCAAGGTGCGTTGACCGGCGCTGATTTGCTGTGCGCTGTGAGTTCAACGGAGTGGGTTGCGGCTTCGAGCGTAATCACAGACTTTGTTTCCGCGGTGTAGAAAGTGTCGTGATACTCTCTGCGCCATGAAAACCATTACGAGTTTCGCCGGGGCGTTTGCGGTCATTGTGGCGTACGCACTCATTGCGACCTCTGGGATCGCGCAAGAACCGTCCGCGCCACCGACCACGCAAGACGCCGACCTCCGCAAGTCGGTCGTGCAGATCTCGGTGAAGTGGGAGCCGCGATCGCCAACAACGCCGTGGAAGCGCGAGACTCCGACGAACATTGGCGGTTCCGGCGTCGTCATTGGTCCAGGTCGAATTCTCACCAACGCGCATGTCGCCGATCAGGCGAGCGAGATTCTCATCGAGTCTTCACAGACATCGCTTCCGATTCAGGTCGAACTGCTCGCGATCGATCGATCGCGCGACCTCGCGCTCCTCGGCACGACCGATGAGACATTCATTAAGAATCATCCGCCGATCGCATTCCTCGATGGGCTTCCGAAAGAAGGCGCGCGCGTGATCGTGATGGGTTATCCGGTTGGCGGCGACGCGCTCTCGACGACGAGCGGCGTGATCTCGCGCACCGAATGGGCAGATGTCGGCAATGGAGGAGAGCCTGGGATGCGCGTCCAAGTCGATGCGGCGGTGAATCACGGCAACAGCGGTGGTCCCGCATTCGTTGATGGCGTGATCGCGGGTCTCGCATTCAGCGGGCTCGACAGCGCAGAGGCGGACAACATCTCGTACCTCATCGCGACCGAGGAGATCCAGCGGTTTCTCGATGAGGCTAAGACTGGCGAGATCGACGGCGATTCGGTGTGGAATGTCTCCTATCAAACGCTCGAAAACCCGGCGCTGCGAGCGAAGCTCGGCGTCGCGAGCGATGTAACGGGTGTCGTTGTCATCACGCAGCGGGGTGGTCCGCTTGAAGCGTGGGACATCATCACGAAGGTCAACGGTCAATCCGTCGACAACAAGGGTCAGATCACCATCGCAGGCGATCGCAAGGTTGCGCTCGAGTGCGCGGTTGGGCGATTCGTGCCCACCGAAACGGCGAAGATGATCGCGGTCGAGATCATCCGTGCGGGTGCGCCGATGACGTTGGATATTCCAGTGCTCGTTCGCACCAAGCGAGTCATCGGCGATTATCCCGATGGCAACTTCCCATATGCGATGTACGGGCCGCTTGTCTTCAGTCCGCTCAGTGATTCGCTTCTGAGGGAGGTGCGTGGATGGATGATGTATGCGCAGAGTCCGATCACGCCATATGTTCGGGATGATCGTCCGAGCGAGGGCATGCAGTTCGTGTCGGTTGCGAGCCCATTGTTGTCGAGTCCGATCGCGCGTGGATACGAGGTTGCTCCTGGACAAACCGTGAAGAGCGTCAATGGCAAGACCTTCGCAAACTTTCGCGAGTTCGCGAAAGTTTTGAGCGATCTGAAGGACGAGTATGTCGTCTTTGAATTCAACGAGTCAGGGATAGAGCGCATCGTTTTCAAGCGCAGTGAAGTCGACGCAGCGACCGAGAAGTTGATGGATTCCAACGGCATCCGACGAAGGTGCTCGAAGGATGTCGCAGATTTGTTGGAGAAGGAGTAGACGGGAGTCGTCAATCCCTCGACCAACCCGCAATCACCACAAACGCGACATGAAAAATCGCCGTTGCTGTCGCATGCAACCTTTCCGCTCTCTCCCGCTACGCGAACACCGCCGAGGGCAGGGAAGTCGGAGGAAACCACTCCGCAGCGAGGGCGAAGGTCGCCAATGTGCCTGCTATTTGTGTTTCAGCACGGCGTGTTACATTCAACGCATGGAATCGCCGCTTCACAGTGGATTTGTCGGGCGCTTGCCCGTAACACTGGAAAAGCGAATTCCTATCAATACACTAATTTAAATCTTTTAGACCGAAATATAGTTTGCAATTTTTTAACTTTCGTCGAAACGAAAACAGTTACAGAATAAGAAAAAGCTCAATCCCGATACTTCGCGTGACACTGCGTGCAGCCACTCTTGAGTTCGGTCATGATCGTCGCAGCGCGTACAGTGTCGCTAGCGACGGGCGATGGTGCGTGGATCGAAACTCCGCAAACCTTCGCAGTCAAAGCCTCAAAAAAGAGTAGTGCAAAAAGCGGAGCACATGAGGTGCAAAATGCGGTGCAGCGCCAAGCGGCACCGACTTGCATGTTTTCGCAATTTGGAACTCAATCCCTTGCAGATTTCGAGGTTGTGCGAGTCTTTGCACCAACCTGCATTTCCCTGCAGATAAAGAAAATGGGCGAAGAAGGATTCGAACCTTCGAAGGCGTAGCCAACAGATTTACAATCTGTCCTCGTTGACCGCTTGAGTATTCGCCCAACTGATGCGAGTT
>SIAK01000080.1 GCA_009691805.1 Phycisphaerales bacterium | reverse complement strand
TCGTGTCGGGTATGGTCGCGATTCTGCAAGGTTGGTCGAAACAACTTTACGGTGCGCCGCTCGCGCCCGAGCAGATCCGGGGCTCGCTTGTGGGCGCCCCGCAATGCGATGTCAGCCGCTCCATGGAGATCGAAGGCGCGAACGTTCCAGACAACTGCTGCGTGGTGCCTGGTGGCTGCAACCCCGACGATTGCGATTGCTTCCTCAAAGATATCAAAGTCTTCCCATTGCCAATCGATAGCGCCTACTCGATTCTCTCGAGCGGTTTCTATGATGGCGATCTGATGGGCTTCGAGATCTTGACGGGCACTGGAACGCCTCCGATCACCAACTTTAAGATTCGTGCGCAAGATCAGAATTACAACAAGGTCAGTTCGACGCGTATGTTCGCGGGAACGCGCGTCGAAGGGTTCACCTACCTCGGCACGGGTTGGACCACCGATGTTCGCTGCCGAACGCCGAACACCGAGCCGGTTGTTGGGAACATCTTTGACTTGCGGCTCGATATCGTCGCACGCGCCACGCGCACACCCGTCCTGCTCATTGCGTACATGTACAACCATGATAGCCGTCGCAATATCTACATCGGAAACCAGATCCTTGGTCCAGCCGATGCAACGATGAACTTCGATGTACCAGGGGCGCTCGGATACAACGGGTATGTGGGACCTGACAACGAGTTCGTGATCCGTATCTACACGCTTGGTCTCGGTGCCATCAAGCAGCACGCAACTTGGTACGACTACATCGACTTGGCGATCAATGAGCCGCTCATCCCCGTCCCCTGATCGCCTCGACAAATGACTCTTGCTGCCGCCCCGCATGTCCCATGCGGGGCGGCTTTCTTTCCATCGCTTCGCGCGCACAAACTTTCAGTACATTCTGAAACTACAGTTTGCTGCCACGCTTGCGTGCTATGGTGTGCTCCATGTCTGCGACGAGTTCCGCATCTACAACCCTCGTGCCCAGCGCCACTGCGCCGCGCGATGCCGAACTCATTGACGCACAAGATCGCTTCATCGCGCTCTGGGGCGAAATGGGCACGCGTTGGGGTGTGCAGCGGGCTATGGCAGAAGTGCACGCGCTCCTCTTCATCGCGGGCGAGCCACTCGCCGCCGAAGAAATCATGACGCGATTAGGGATCTCGCGTGGCAGCGCGTCCACGTGCGTGCGGCAACTCGCCGACTGGCGACTTGTGCAATGCGTGAAAGTGCGCGGCGATCGCCGGGACTTCCATCAAGCGGAACAGGATGTTTGGAAACTCTTCATCACGATTCTTCGCGCGCGTAAACGCCGCGAGTTTGATCCGCTGCTTGAGCAACTCGAATCCTGCCGACCCGCGAAGGCTTCAGGGCGACGCAGCGAGGCGCAGGTCGGCGCGTGGAGTCGGCACGACAAGCGGATCGACGAACTGCTGCAACTCCTGAAGGTGTTTGAATCACTTTCGAACGCAATCTCGAAATCGGAAAAAGGCTTCGAACGTGCTGTGAAAACACTCGGCAAAGTCTTGGGGGCGGTGGGCCGATGAGTTCTCTGCTGACGTCTTCTGCGCGCCGCGCGACGATTGCATCGAGCACCCCTCCGCAGACGCTCTTGACTGTGGTCTGGCCAATTGTGGGCGGTTCCATACGCGCTCGCCTAGAACTAGACGAGCACGGCGTACGCCTCTGCGTGGAGATTGCAATGCGCGGATCGCATGCGGCCGCGAGCAGGTCGATGTGCCTCGAAGATCTTGATTGGAGCGTTCTCTCCGGTGAAACATGGAGCGAGTCACGACTTCTTGCTTGCGTGATCAACAACCAATGTCTGACGTTCGATCTTGTGTCGATGACGCATGAAGGACGCACCACTCGCGTGCTGTTGACCAATCTACCCACAGTGGTTGGGTTCGCGGGCGCGACGTACAGCCAGCCTTCGATCGACTGACCTCACGTCACTGAAAATACTTCGCGGGCGTCTTGCGCATCTTTTCCATCACGACGATGGTGTTGGTGCGTGTCCGAATCTGATTGATGACCTGCGCATGCAAGGCGTGCAGACGCGCCTTTGCAGCCTCGGTTTCCTCCGATGCTTTCTCGCCCTTGATCGCGAGCAACACGCCGCCGATGCGAAGGTATGGCACCGCCAATTGCGCGAGTGGGCCGAACGCGCCGACTGCTCGCGCGACGATCACATCGAGCTCTTCGCCGATGCCATTCTTCGTCGTCGTTTCAGCGCGCGCGTGGAGTACCTTCACGTTCTTCAACCCAAGGTGCTCCACAACGGCGATCAGAAAACGCGCCTTCTTCGCCGTGGCTTCAAGCAATGTCCATTGAATGTCGTTGCGGCAAATGGCGAGCGGAATGCCCGGCAAACCGCCACCCGAACCAATATCCATCGCGGTGGAGACTTCTAACGAAGCGAGTGGCGGCATGAGACTCAAGGAGTCAAGCACATGCCGTTGCCACGCGTCTTCTTTCGTGATCGATGTCAGATTGAATCGCGCATTCGTCGCAAAGAGTAAACCGAGGTACCGCTCAAGCAGCAACAACTCCGACTCTTCAAGTTCGATGCCTTGCGCGCGCAGCTCTTCAACCACTGCTGCGTCGCGCGCGATCGCGTCGGGCGCTGGCGAAAACTGCAGCCACGTTTCGAGTTCCTGTTCGCGAAGTCGATGTCGCTCTGCGTCGCTCACGTCTACGGGCTTTGCGACGACCGGAGCAGTCGCGACGCGCGCTTCTGCTTTGCGGGAATGTCCGTGTGGAAAATGAAACTCACTCATCAAATCTATCCTTCTCGCCGCCGCCTGCGCGGTGCACTCCAAGACCAAACAACACACCTGTCATGATCCATGATGCTACGAGGCTCGAGCCGCCGTAACTCACAAACGGAAGGGTCACGCCCGTAATCGGAAGAATTCCGATCGTCATGCCTGTGTTCACGAACGTCTGCGCGAAGACAATCGATCCAATACCGACTGCCACGAGCTTCGAAAAACCATCACGCGCGCCTGCCGCCACAAGAAACGCCCCCGCCGCATAGAGCGCACTCAACCCCCAGACGAGCGCGCCGCCGAGCAGTCCGAAACGGCAGCACACCACCGCAAACACCATGTCGTTGTGCTCTTCCGGAAGTGCGTTGAGTTTCACGAGTGCGCGCGCGTGCGATTCCTCGTTCCCAAAGACTCCCCCGCTCCCCACGAGTCGCATCGCGCGCCAGCCTTGAAATCCGATGTCATTTTCAAAGCGTGTGTCGCCGCGAACCTGCGCGATGATTGCGTCAATGCGCGCCTGTTGATACGGCTTCAACGCCGTGAAATATCCAAGAGGGACGAGACACACGGCAAGGACAAGCACGGTGCCAAGATGCATCCAACGCGCGCCCGCTGCGATCAACATCGCCAACAGAGTCGGTCCAAAGAGCAACGCGCTTCCAAGGTCTGGTTCAAGCACGATCAGCGCAACAGGCACGATGAAAAGTAACGCAGGGACGATGAGGCTACGCAGCGTGCGCGGACTTGCGCGCAAGGAGAGCCATTGTGCGAGGCAAAGTATGAATGCGATCTTCGCAAGTTCACTCGGTTGCAAATCAAACGCGCCAAGTGCGATCCACGCGCGCGCGCCGTTGCGCGGTGTCACGAGCGATGCTGGTGCGAAGGGCAGCAGCACGAACACAAGCAATCCGAGCACGAGCGCGCAGAGCGCCCAACACGCAACTCGCAAGAAGCGTGGATGCGGCAGCACCGCGATCAACGCAGCGAGCAAACCGACGAAGAGGAACATTCCTTGACGCGCCGCAAGTTCAGGCCGCGTGAGCGCAATCGTCGAAATGCCGAGCAGACTGAGTCCGAGTCCCGCGAAGACAGGCAACCACGCGAAGGTCGCGAGGTTCCATCGCCGTCGTCCCGACTCCTGCGTTCCACTGAACAGCGATGCTGGTCCGATGCCGCGACTCAATGCGGAGTCCCATCTTTGTTGGAACGCTCCGCACTGCTGCCGAGGTAGCCCTCCGCTGCGAGCGCGCGAAAAATCTGCGACGCGACTGGACCAGCAACTTTGCCGCCAGATCCTCCATGTTCAAGGATCACTGCAACGGCGTACTTCGGCTTCTCCCCGACAGGTGCGACAAGCCCAACGAACCACGCATGATCAGTGCGAACACGGGCATCCGTGTCGCCGTCTTGATCATTGTCGAGCGCAAGCAGCGACGCAGTCGCGGTTCCTGTCTTGCCCCAGATCGACAGATCCGCGATGTTGAACAGCGGCTCTTTCACGCCATTTTCAAGCGTTACGTGATGCCCCGTTCCATACGACTCACGCACAGATTGTCGAAGTCCCTCGAGCGCATCGGCGACTGCCCACGCGGGCAGGTGAAGGTCTTCACCCTCGGGCACGCGATCTCGCAAGAGCACCGTCGGTGGAATGAACACGCCGCCACGCGCAAGCGTCGCGAATGCATTCGCCGCTTGCAATGGAGTCCAACTCATTGCACCTTGACCAATGCCCAGCAGCACAGGGCTCGTGCGATCGCGTTTCACTTTCCACGACTCGATGAGCGCCGCATCAGGAAGCGCTCCGACAGTCGTGCCACTCCAGATCGTGCGACCATCACTGCCCACGCGTTCAACGGCGCAATCTGCATCCAGCGCGCGACCGAGTCCGAACGCGCGCATCCACTGCACCATTCGTTCGGGTCCCATGCGCTGCGCGAGCGTGTAGAAAAAGATATTGCAACTTCGTGCGAGCGCTTCCGATGCGGCGATCGAACCATGCACGGTGCTCCGCCCTTCTGCAGGTCGGTAGATCCAACAACGCACGCTGTCCACTGCTTCGGGAAAGAAGTGCCCCTTGCACTCAATCGTCTCGCCTTGCGTCACGACTCCCTCTGCAGCAGCAGCAACATAGACAAGTGGTTTGAGAATAGAGCCGGGTGGATAGCTTCCTTCGAAGGCACGAAAAATCTGCGGCTGTTCCGATGCGCGCTGCGCCGCATCCATCGCGCGCCCTTCACTCAATGTTGGGCTGCTGCCGGCCGCAAGGACTTCGCCGCGCTCGATATCAAGCACGACAAATGCGCCATTCAGTTTCCATCCCACGGGCAATGGACCCGCGCGCGGCGAACCTTCAGGGTCCCAGCCACGCTGCCACTGCTGAATCTCCGCAAGCCTTGATTTCTCGCTGAAAAGTGCTTGCACGCGCGCTTGCAATCGGATGTCGATCGACAGCGTCAGGTCTTCGCCCGCAACGGGATCGAGTCTGTTTTCAACGCCATGCTCAAGGTCACGTTCGACGACGCCGCGTAGTCCCCGCAGATGATCTTCCGCCCTGCGCTCGATCCCACTCGATCCAACGATGTCGCGATCCGCGCGATAGCCACCGAGATCCACGATGTCACTGGAGCCTTCTGCAAAGAGTCGACGACGCGCGAGGTCTTCCGGAAAGACCTGCGTGCGCGTCGTGCCGAGAAGATGATCAAGCACGCCGTGCAGTTCGACGCGCACGGGGCTCGTCGATCTCACGGGCGATACGAAATCACGCCGAGGAAGATCAAACGCAACATGCTCCCACGCACGCACGCGCTCACTCGCTGCATGCACGGAAACAGTTTTTGGATACGCGTCACTCAATCGTTGAAACGCGAACGCGACTTCATCACTGACATCCGTGAGAATGATGTGGCCTTCGCGCTGCGCGGCGACGAGTTCTTGCTCGATGCCTTCGATGCGAGCGTCCGCGCCGTAACGCCGAATGGCTGCATCGCGAAGCGCCTCTCGGCGCGTCACCGCTTGTCGCTCCGCGCGCGCGACGATTGCATCGAAGCGACGTTCGAGTTCGCTGCGATCGAATCCACCCGCGCTTGCGAGCGCAGCGAACACCTCGATTTCAAGCGTTTTTTCCCACGCGTCGAGTCGCTGTAAGACAGCGGAAGTGCGCCGCTGTGGACTCAGCTCGCTCCATGCTGCTTTGCCGATCTCCGTTAACGCTTGCCTGCGCGCGCGATTGACTGCCCACCGCCCTGTGATTGCGTCGTAATCGAGAAGCACGTTCCAGCTCGCGCGGTCCGATGCGAGCAATGCACCACGGCGATCCAAGATCGCGCCGCGCGATGCAGGCAGCAGCCTTCGCGTCGTCAGAAATCGCGCAGTCTCTTGCACGTGCGCGCCGTGCTCCACGACGGAGAGGCGAATCAGTTGCGCGCTCAAGAGCAGCAACATCACGCATCCGACACCTCCGAGAAGAAGGAGCCGTCGCTGGAATCGGTCGAGAAGTGGCGCGTGGTGAGTAGTCATGCAAGGGGCGCATGGACGCTTGAAGACGCATGGTACGAAAGTCCCAGTAGCGTCAGCGCATAAAGTCCCGGAGCGTCAGCGCATAAAGTCCCGGAGCGTCAGCGCATAAAGCCCCGGTAGCGTCAGCGCATCTTGATCGACGCCAAGGCGAGCATGCCAAGGATTGCGCTGATGACCCAGAATCGCGTCACGACTTGTGTCTCCTTCCAACCGCGCTTTTGAAACGCGTGGTGAATCGGGGTCATCGAGAAGATGCGCTTCCCCTTCGTGATTTTGAAGTAGCTCACTTGCAGAATCACCGAGGCCGTTTCGAAAACGAAGATGCCGCCAACCAACAAGAGCAGGACCTCTTGCCGAATCGCAACCGCGATGAATCCGAGCAACGCGCCGAGTGGCAGTGAACCTGTATCACCCATGAACACACTCGCGGGGCTGCAATTGAACCAGAGAAAT
>SIAK01000079.1 GCA_009691805.1 Phycisphaerales bacterium | reverse complement strand
TGCGCGCGAGCGCTCAACTACTGCGCGCGAGCGCTCAACTACACACTCAACTCATGCGTTTGAATCCATCCTCGAGATCCGCGATGAGGTCGCGGACGTGCTCAAGCCCGATATGCAGTCGAAGGAGCGGACCCGATGCGCGCCAACGCGAAGCCGTCCGTCCTTTGCCTGGTTCCGCGAGGATGATGAGGCTTTCGAAGCCGCCCCAGCTGTACCCCATGCGGAAGTAGCGCATGCCATCGAGCATGCGTGCGATGTCTTCGCGCGCGGTTGGATGCAGTTCCACAGAAAACAATCCCGTCGCACCCGTGAAGTCGCGCTTCCAGAGCGTGTGGTTCGGATCCGTTTCGAGTGCGGGATAGAACACGCGCGCGACTTCGCTACGAGACTGCAACCAGTGCGCGATATGCAACGCACTCGCTTGATGATGCTGAAGCCGCACGCTCAATGAACGCATGCCCCGCAGGCAGAGCACGCAATCTTCGGGATGCGCGAGTGAGCCGAGATCATCCGCGTACACCTTCACGGGACGCAGAAGTTCGCGCGTGCGTGCGATGACTGCGCCAAGAAGTAAATCGCTCGAACCACCTTCATACTTCGTCAACGCGCGCACAACGAAATCCGCACCGAGTTCGATCGGTCGACAGAAAAGCGCGGGCGCCCAAGTCGCGTCGACCACGCTCAACACGCCGCGCGCACGGGCGATCTCGCTGATCGCGCGCACATCTTGCACTTCAAACGTGAGTGAACCGGGCGACTCCATGTAGATCAGTTTGGTGTTTGGCTGCACGAGCGCATCAATGCCCGCATCGATACTTGGGTCGTAGTACGTCGTGCTGACACCCATGCGCGGCAAGATCTCATCGCATATGCGGCGTGTTGGTCCGTATGTGGTGTCCACCATCAAGACGTGATCGCCATGCGAGAGATGCGACGCGATCGCGATGTGCACTGCGGCAAGTCCGCTCTGCACCACCACCGCACCCGCGCCGCCATCAAGCTTTGCGAGCAAGCCTTCGAGTTCGCGTGAGTTCGGCGTGCCGAGCAATCCGTAGATGAAGTCGCCCGTGTGCGCATCTGCGCGCGTCGCTTCATCAAGCGAAGCTAATGTCTTGTGCACCACTGTGGAACCGCGATACGGCGGTGCGTTCACGAAGCCGAATTGCTGCTCGCTGTCGCGTCCATGGTGCACGAGTTCCGTGTCGAGGTGCGGATGTGCTGCGCTGTTCTCGTCGGGAATCATGCGCGGAACTGTAACCAGTGCAAAAAGGACTGATCCCTCGCATGTTGCCCATTCCATGCGAGGGATCGTGTTGTTCAGAAGAGTGATTGCGAACTCAGATCGGTCCAAAGCGCGCGAGCAAGGTGCCGAGGTCGGTCGCGTCGACGATGCCGTCGCTGTTGAGATCGCCGAAGAGCGGATTCGGAACGCCCCACCATCCGAGCAGAATCGAAACGTCCTGGCTGTCGACCACACCGTTGAGATTGAGATCGCCGGCTGCTGTTTCGCAGACATCCAATCTTCCGTCGTTGTCCCAATCGGCAGCGCCTGTTGCGAGCTCGGTTCCATCATCGATGCCGTTGTTGTTGCAGTCGTTGATGATCGGCAGCGGAGGCGGCGGAGGCGGCGTGGTCGTCGCAGTCGCCACCAACGCGGCAGTCGCGCTGTTCGACTTCGACACAGTTTCCGTCCACACACCGACTGTGCTCTTCTCGATCACTTTCGTCGCAACGACGGCGTTGGTTGTTGTGCTCACGACTGCGACGATCTTCTTCGTCGAGGTCGCGCCCACTTGCACATTCGCAACCTGTGCGAACGCTGATGACGCGCACAATCCAAAAACAACAGATGCAACGCCCACGAGTCCACGGTTCAATTTTCCACAATGCTTCATAATGTTCCTCAGTTCTGAATCGAGTTATCCAGAGATCGAGCCACCCCGGTTCGATCAATCAGTCACGAACATACACATGGAAAGAAAAAGAAAGAAGCACCTACGTCGTCACATTGATGAAAGTAAGGCAAGCACCCCAGTGCGAAAAACGCCTTGAAATAGGCTTGTTTGAAGCATAAACACAGATGCGCGCGATGGTTAGGCGCGCACTATGTCGAATCACGAACATCGAGATTTTTAATCAGCAATCGGCGTCAGCACGATGTTGCGGAACTCAATGTGCGCCCCTTCGCTCTGCAATGCGATGCGGCCAGCCACCACTTCGCAATGCACGGCGGTGTTCTGCAGCACTCCGTTCACCCACAACTCGAGTAGGCCTTTGTTGAACACGATGCGATAGTGGTTCCATTCGCCGAGTGGTTTCTCGTTGCACTCTTTCGCCTTCGTGGTGCGGCGACCATCGGTGCGTTCTTTCGTCATCGTCGCGGGAAACTCGCCGATGTTCCAGATGTCGCCTGCGTTGCGCGAATGCAGTTGTGCTTCGAGTGATCGTGGCCACACGACATCCTCGCCCGTCACGCGCAAGAGCACGCCAGAGTTTCCTTCGCCCTTGCTCGGGTCAAATCGCCAGTCGAGTTCGATAACGAAGTTCGTATAGAGCGCTTCCGTTTCGATGTAACCAATTGGGCGACCACTGCAGACGAGCACGCCATCGCGAACGCTCCATACCGCCATCGGATCCTTCGACTCCTTGATGAGGTCTGGCACAAACGCCTTCCATCCCTTCATGCTCTTGCCATCAAACAATTGCACGGCTGCGCCAACCAGGAATGGTTTTCCATCCGACATGAAGTTGTCGCTCGACCCAATGCCCTTGCCCGCAGTTGGTGGTGCAACTTGTTTTGGTGCGTCTTGCGAACCTGGCATGGCGCCCGCGAGCACGCAGAGAGAGGCGAGTGTGCAACTAAGGAGAATGAGTGTCTTCATGAGAGGGTTCCTTGAACGAATCAATCTTGCGTCCATCACGCTACAGCACCACCGCTTGGCCATCGCCACGCGAATCACTTCCTGCAACAAATCCGTGGGGCAACCGCGCAATGCATTGCCCTCGACCAAACGAAACTGACTTCTCTGTCGCAATCTTCACCGCATGTCCGCGTCGTTGCAACTCGATCACCGTCGCTTCAGGAAAACCAGGCTCAAGCGCGAGTGCGAGTCCTTCACTCACCTGCCAGCGCGGCGCGTCGAGTGCTGCTTGCGGATTCTGTTGATGATCTTCCATTCGACTCGCGACCTGAAGTTGTCCTTGCGGCTGCATGTATCCGCCCATCACGCCGAACGCAACGCGTGGATGTGCAACGCCATCAACGCCGCGCGTGATGAGCATGCCAGGAATGATCGTGTGATACGGACGCTTGCTTGCTGCGTATTCGTTCACGTGTCCGCGTTCAAGTGTGAAGCATGCGCCACGATTCTGCATCGCGATACCCGTGTTTGGAATCACGATGCCCGAACCGAATCCTTCGTAGTTCGATTGAATGAGCGACACCATGTTGCCGTGTCGATCCGCGGTGCAGAGCAGAATCGTTCCGCCAGATTTCGGCGGACCATGCTGGAAGTCCTGCGCTCGCGTGGGATCAATCTCCTTCGCGAGCGCGGTGAGAAACGCGGGCGCAAGGAGTGATGCACTTGTGACGCGCATCGCCGAAGGATCACCAACCTCTCTGTGCACCGTGCGAAACGCGAGTTTCATCGCTTCGGCAGCGAGGTGAATCGAGTCTGCGCAATCGGGCGAGAGATCGGAAAAACGTGGACTCGCAGAAGAGTGCTCTAGAATTCCTCGCGCGATGAGCGCAGTAATCCCTTGTCCGTTGGGTGGAATCTGCAACATACGCGCCGATGCAAACGGCGCTTCGAGTGGCGTGACCCATTCTGATTCGTGTGATGCGAGATCACTCGCACGCAGCGCTGCGCCGTCGCTCTCGGCTGCTGCGACGATCTGCGCCGCAAGTGCTCCGCGATAAAACGCTTCGCCTTCAGTTGCAGCGATCAACTCAAGCGTCTTCGCGTGATCGGGAAGCGTGATGTATTCGCCCGCATGTGGCGCGCGACCAAGCGGCGCGAACACGCGCTTCCATTCAGCGTTCTTCGAGAACGCTGTGTACGAACGGCTCCACAAATCTGCGGTGCGCGGCGCAACTAAGAATCCATTGCGCGCATACTCAATCGCGGGCTCAAACAACTCCGCGAACTTCAACACGCCGTACTTTTTCCACAGTGCGACCCATCCACCCACCGAGCCAGGCACAGTGACGGGGAGCCATCCGCGGCGAGGCATTACTGTGCGATCATCAAACGCGCTGCGCGGCTGATTCGCGGGCGAACGACCCGATGCATTGAGCCCAAACACTTCGTTCCCAAAGATGCCAAGCGCAAACGCGTCGCTGCCGATTCCATTCGTTGTGGGCTCGAGCACCGTCATTGCCACAGCAGTCGCGACGGCCGCATCAGCAGCGGTTCCCCCGCGGCGAAGCATCTCAAGACCAGCCTGTGCGGCGAGCGGTTGACTCGTCGCCACCGCCATCGACCCGCACACGGCAGGATGCCGCGCGTCATACGGGAGTGACCAATCGAGTGAAGGGGTGTTCGAATCGTCGAATTCCATAGGGGATGCTCTTTGTCCAAAGTAGCAGCGACCTACCCTTTGCGTGCAAGCACGCAGCGTCGAGGGTGACGCGTGTGGTACAAAATCAACTTCTTCGAGTCTTCCTTTGGGCAACTGCCCCGAACAGACCGATTCGCCCACACGCCAAGGATCCATCAGATGGCCGGAGTCAAACAGCCTTCCGACAAGAGTCACTTCCTGCTTCCCGACCTCGGTGAGGGGCTGGCGGAGTCTGAACTCGTCAAGTGGATGGTCTCTGTTGGCGACACCGTCAAAGAGCAACAGATGATTGCCGAGATGCAAACGGATAAGGCGCTTGTTGAAGTGCCTTCACCGTGGGGCGGCACAATTAGCGAACTCTGCGCGCGCGAAGGCGAAGTGATCAAAGTTGGCGCGGTGTTGCTGCGTTACGGCGCGAAGTCTGCCGCAGCAGTGAAGCCGGTTGCAGTTGCTGCATCCAACGGCGCGGCGAGTTGCATGTCGAGTCAGGTCGCGAGTGGTGTGCAAGAAGCGGATGCGGGAACTGTTGTTGGCACGATGACGGGCACGTTGACGGTGAGTGATCGATTCGCGCGCAAGGCGCCCGAAGTTGTTGTGATTGCGCGCGAAGGCAAGGCGCTTGCGACACCCGCAGTGCGTGGACTTGCGCGCAAGTTTGGTGTGGATATTCAGAGCGTTCCGGGTTCTGGTCGTGGTGGTCGCGTCACCGCAAGTGATGTTGGATCTTTCGCCGAGGGCGGCTCGACTTCGGTGCAGACGACGACAACGGAAACTCCATCGTTTGTGCCGCGGATGCAGGTCATCACCGCAGGCAGCGTGTACATCGATCAGAGTGATGTCGCGCAACGCGTTCCGTTCCGAGGTGTGCGCCGCAAGATTGCGGAAGCCCTTTCGCGCAGCGTGCAAACCGCCGTGCATTTCACTGTTGTCGATGAAGCGGACATCACCGCGCTCGAGGTGAAGCGACGCGAATACTCGCGCGTGGTTGGCGAGAAACTCTCGATGCTTCCGTTCTTGATGACTGCTGTCTGCCGAGTGCTGAAGAAGCATCCGTCACTCAACGCGATTGTGGATGACGCGAAGGGCGAGGTGATTCTCAAGAGCGGCGTGCATCTTGGATGCGCTGTCGATACGGATGCAGGACTCATGGTTCCTGTCATTCGCCACGCAGAAAAACTCGCGCCCGTGCAACTTGGTGCCGCAGTGAAATCGCTCGCAAACAAGTGCAAAGATCGCTCGATCACCCGCGAAGAATCGCTCGGTGGAACGTTCACGATCTCGAATGTCGGCAGTTACGGCGGCATGTTTGCAACGCCGATCATCAACTATCCCGAAGTCGCGATTCTCGCGGCAGGTCGCTCGAAGGAGCGCGTGCTCACGAAGGATGGGAAGTTCTACGCGGGACTCATCCTTCCATTGTCGCTCTCGTGCGATCATCGCGTTGTCGATGGCGCAGAAGGCGCGAGATTCTTGAATGCCGTCGTCAAGCTGCTTGAAGATCCAGAATCCTTACTCGGCTAACTTGTGCGCGGCAACATGATTTTGATTCCCACTCGGTCCGTCTTGTGCTCTCTCACTTGCGTGTGGATGCTCGTCGCTGGCGCTGGCTGCCACCGAACAACGCGCGTCGTCAATCTCACAAGTGAAACAGTTCCTCAAGACCTCGTCGTTCCGAACCATGACCAAGTCGTGATCGAACTACTCGCCAATAGCGGCACTGGTTTCGTGTGGCAGGTCAGCCCATTCGACACTGCCTCGGTCACTCTCACCAACACGGCAACCCGCGCGCTCCACGCGACGCTTCCAGGCGCGCAAGCCGTCACCGCGTTCACCTTCAAAGGCGTGAAACCAGGCTCGACTCTGCTGCAGTTCGCGTTGCTGCGTCCGTGGGAAAAGAACACCCTGCCCGCCGAAACACGCGCGATCACGCTGACCGTCACTGATTCGAACGCGAGCTAGTGCGCGCTCGCGTCAGGTGCCCCACGCATTCAGCATGATCGAGAGATCAGCGGCATTTGTCGTGCCGTCGCCATTGAGATCCGTCGCGCCTCCTAAATCCCATCCGTTCAGCAACATCGCAATTTGCGCCGTAGGCTTGAACTGACGATGTGTGCCCGTGATCCACGAGGACATCTTCTGCGCCATCCCCATCGGTGAGTCCGCACTCCGTACCGACTTTCTTGGAGCGCAACTCGCGGATCATCGTGCCGTCGTCCCAAGTC